>NZ_JBIAWQ010000009.1:22005-127739 GCF_042895815.1 Streptomyces sp. NPDC001373 | reverse complement strand
CAGCGGCGGCCGGAGCGGCCACGGCACGGGTGGCACGGCGGCGGGCACGCGGAGCCGGAGCGGCCGGAGCCTCCTCCTCGGCCACGGCGGGCGCGGGGGCGGCCTCCACGACGGCCTCGGCCGGCTCGGCGGCAGCGGCGGCCGGAGCGGCCACGGCACGGGTGGCACGGCGGCGGGCACGCGGAGCCGGAGCGGCCGGAGCCTCCTCCTCGGCCACGGCGGGCGCGGCGGCGGCCTCGGCGGCGGGCGCCTCGGGGGCAGCGACGGCACGGGTGGCACGGCGGCGGGCACGCGGGGCGGGAGCGGCCGGAGCCTCCTCCGTCACGGCGGGCGCCGGCTCGGCCACGGCCTCGGCCGGCTCGGCGGCAACGGCGGCCGGAGCGGCCACGGCACGGGTCGCACGGCGACGGGCACGCGGAGCCGGAGCGGCCGGAGCCTCCTCCTCGGCCACGGCGGGCGCGGCGGCGGCCTCGGCGGCGGGCGCCTCGGCGGCGGCACCGCCGGGCGGGCCCGCCGGCCGGGAAGCCGCGCGACGACGCCTGCGCGGGGGCAGGTTGTCGCTGGGGCTGCCGTTGTCGGCGGGGGTGTTCTCGTTCTCGTTCTCGAGCATGCGGGCGGTTCTCCCGTCACGCTCCCGGGCGCCGCGGCTGACATCCGGTCCGGCACGGCTCCGCACGAGATGCGCGGAGCCGGCCTCCGGGGCGCGTTCGCCACACGGGAGCTGTAGTCCATGGCCGCCGGTTCCGTACGTCTTGTCGTACGGCCTGGCGGAAGTCTTCAGGTCTGTGCGCTGCCCGACCCAGGTGGCTCCCGAGTGCCAGGGCGGCGCGACGACGACGATCCCTACGCGGCGGGACCTTCCGGCGCCTTCGCGTCGGCGTTCACGGCGGCCGTGGGTGGGGCGGCCGTGACAGCCTCGCGGTCGGGCGCGAGCGGGTCGGTCACCGTGCCGGACTCCTCGTCGAAGAGCCCCTGCGCCAGCCTGGTCACCGCAGCGGGGACCGGCGGCGCCAGGTCGGCCACAGCGTGAAGACCGGACAGGACGTCGTCGGGTCGCACGGCAGGTGTCAAATGCCGAACAACCAGCCGCAGTATCGCACAGGCATTGTCCAGCGGCCTATCAACCTGGGCAGGAAGCGCCTCCAGGCTGACGACCGCGCCGCGGGTGTCGAAGGTCCGCATCCCGTTCTTGGTGCGGCGCTGCACCTCCACCGTCTCGGCGGCGAGGAACACCTCCACCGCACGCTGGGCCTCGGCGGGTTCCACGCCCTCCAGGCGCAGCTCCCAGACGGAGGCCGTCAGCCGGTCCGCGAGCCCGGAGGTACGGGCCTCGACGGCGTCGACGATGTCCAGGCCGAGCGGCATCGACTCGTCGAGCAGCTTGCGCAGCGTCTCGGGGTCGCGCGGCGCGGCGAGGGCGATCTCCAGGTACTCGGCCTCGCTGCCGGTGCCGGTCGGCGCGGCGTTCGCGTACGAGACCCGGGGGTGCGGGGTGAAGCCGGCCGAGTACGCCATGGGCACCTCGGCGCGGCGCAGGGCGCGCTCGAAGGCGCGCTGGAAGTCTCGGTGGCTGGTGAACCGGAGGCGGCCGCGCTTGGTGTAGCGCAGTCGGATGCGCTGCACCACCGGTGCGGGGGGCGGGCCTTCGGGCTGTCGCTTGCCCAGTGGTTCTTCTCCTTGTGCGGGGCGTCGCGGCTCGCGCGCCGCCCTGAGGTCTGTCGACCCGTCCGGCTCACCTCCGCCGGTGGGGCAGGGAGATCTCGGCAGCGGGTGCCGCGTCGGCGGCTGTCGTACTACCCAGAGTACGCGCCCGTGACCTCGCCGGTTCCCGGGCGGGCCCGCCGAAGAGCGCCCGCCGCACCTCGGCCCGCGCCTCCCGCACCGCGGCGCGGGAGGTGCGCCACACCTGGCGCAGGGCGTGTCCGACCGGGGTGGCCACCTGCCGGTGGACCCAGGCGGCGGGCCGGGCGACGCAGCCGCGCCACAGCCAACGCAGTCCGCGCCCGAGGGCGGCGGTGATCCGTCCGGCGAGGTGCCAGGCGGGCACGAGGACGTGCCGCCCGAGGAAGACGGCCGGCGGGACGACCACGTGGACCAGCACCCAGCCGGCCCCGCGCCCGAGCGGCACGGCGCCGTACCGCCACAGCCCCACCCAGGGCCAGACGAACACCAGCAGGCAGACGCCCCGGACCAGCCACCGCACCCCGTGCCCGAGCGGGGTCAGCACCCGCCGGTACGTCCAGGCCAGCGGCGGCGCGAGGAGGTCCCGCAGCACCCACCCGAGCCCGGTCCCCACCGGGGCGAGCACGTACCGCCCGAACCCGAGCACCAGCCAGGCGGCCCCCAGCCCGAGGGGCCGCAGCACGTACCGGTACAGCGCACCCCCGGCCGGGGCGACGGCGTACCGCCACAGCCCGACCCAGGGCCAGTAGAAGACGGCCGCCCCCAGCGGCCGCAGCACGTACCGCCACAGCCGTACGAACAGCCACCCGAGGCCGTTCCCCAACGGCGCGAGCACGTGCCGGCCCAGCCCCCGCGCACAGGCCGCGACCAGGTCCCACACCACCCGCACGGGCAGCACCACCAGCACGGCCACGACCTTCACGGGAACCCTGACGACCCCCGCCAGACACCCGTCCCCACCCAGCGGGGCCTGCGGCTTCTCGATTTCCATGCCGCTAAGGACACCAGAACCCGGCGGGCCGTTGCGCCGCTCCCCGGCGAATGCGGTGCTCACGCACGTGTGCCCCTCACCGAAACCGGTGAGGGGCACACGGGGCGGACGTCAGATCACTTCACGACCGACAGCGGCAGCAGCTTCTTGCCCGTGGGTCCGATCTGGATACTGGTCTGCATCTGAGGACACACACCGCAGTCGAAGCACGGGGTCCAGCGGCAGTCCTCGACCTCGGTCTCGTCGAGGGCGTCCTGCCAGTCCTCCCACAGCCAGTCCTTGTCCAGGCCGGAGTCCAGGTGGTCCCAGGGGAGGACCTCCTCGTACGTGCGCTCGCGGGTGGTGTACCAGGCCACGTCCACGCCGTACGCCGGCAGGGTCTTCTCCGCCGCCTGCATCCAGCGGTCGTACGAGAAGTGCTCGCGCCAGCCGTCGAAGCGGCCGCCGTCCTCGTAGACGGCGCGGATGACGTCGCCGATGCGGCGGTCGCCGCGCGAGAGCAGGCCCTCGACGATGCCCGGCTTGCCGTCGTGGTAGCGGAAGCCGATGGAGCGGCCGTACTTCTTGTCGCCGCGGATCTTGTCGCGCAGCTTCGCCAGGCGGGCGTCCGTCTCCTCGGCGGAGAGCTGGGGGGCCCACTGGAACGGGGTGTGCGGCTTCGGGACGAAACCGCCGATCGACACCGTGCAGCGGATGTCGTTCTGGCCCGAGACCTCGCGGCCCTTGGCGATGACGTTGATCGCCATGTCGGCGATCTGGAGGACGTCCTCGTCGGTCTCCGTCGGCAGGCCGCACATGAAGTACAGCTTCACCTGGCGCCAGCCGTTGCCGTAGGCGGTGGCGACGGTGCGGATCAGGTCCTCCTCCGACACCATCTTGTTGATGACCTTGCGCATGCGCTCGGAGCCGCCCTCGGGGGCGAAGGTGAGGCCGGAGCGGCGACCGTTGCGGGTCAGCTCGTTGGCCAGGTCCACGTTGAAGGCGTCGACGCGGGTGGAGGGCAGCGAGAGGCCGATCTTGTCGTCCGTGTAGCGGTCCGCGAGGCCCTTGGCGATGTCCGCGATCTCGGTGTGGTCCGCGGAGGAGAGGGAGAGCAGGCCGACCTCTTCGAAGCCGGTGGCCTTCAGGCCCTTCTCGACCATCTCGCCGATGCCGGTGATGCTTCGCTCCCGCACGGGGCGCGTGATCATGCCGGCCTGGCAGAAACGGCAGCCGCGGGTGCAGCCGCGGAAGATCTCGACGGACATCCGCTCGTGGACGGTCTCGGCGAGCGGGACCAGCGGCTGCTTGGGGTAGGGCCACTCGTCGAGGTCCATGACGGTGTGCTTGGAGACCCGCCACGGCACGCCGGAGCGGTTCGGGACGATACGGCCGATACGGCCGTCCTCCAGGTACTCCACGTCGTAGAAGCCCGGGACGTAGATGTTTCCGGTCTTCGCGAGGCGGAGCAGGACCTCCTCGCGGCCGCCCGGACGGCCTTCGGCCTTCCAGGTGCGGATGATCTCGGTCATGTCGAGGACGGCCTGCTCGCCGTCGCCGATGACGGCCGCGTCGATGAACTCCGCGATCGGCTCGGGGTTGAAGGCCGCGTGGCCGCCCGCGAGGACGATGGGGTGGTCGACGGTGCGGTTCCTGGCCTCCAGCGGGATACCCGCGAGGTCGAGGGCCGTGAGCATGTTGGTGTAGCCCAGCTCCGTGGAGAAGGACAGGCCGAACACGTCGAAGGCGGAGACCGGGCGGTGGCTGTCGACCGTGAACTGCGGCACCTTGTGCTCGCGCATCAGGGCTTCCAGGTCCGGCCACACCGAGTAGGTGCGCTCGGCCAGGACGCCCTCGCGCTCGTTCAGTACCTCGTACAGGATCATGACGCCCTGGTTGGGCAGACCCACCTCGTACGCGTCGGGGTACATGAGCGCCCATCGGACGTCACACGCGTCCCAGTCCTTGACGGTGGAGTTCAGTTCACCGCCGACGTACTGGATGGGCTTCTGCACATGCGGGAGCAGAGCTTCGAGCTGTGGGAAGACCGACTCGGACATCACGCGACTTTCGTGAAGCGGGCAGGGGGCGACTCTCAAGCGTACCTTGAGGCCCGGCTCCCCTTCTCCACATGATCACTTCGCGGCCGCCCGCGACCTGCGGGACGCGGCCTTGGCCCAGACGGCCGGGAGACGGTGTTCCAGGCGGGCGGAGCGGGCTTCCTCCCGGCCGTGGAGCAGGCCCCAGGCGAAGGCGGACTCCCCCGCGTCGGCGGCCTGGGAGCCGAGGCCGAGCAGGGCCTCGCGGGCCACGACCCCGTCCTGGTGCTCGCCGAGCAGGGTCTGCACCGACTTGGCGGCCTTGGCCAGGCGCCGGGCGGGCTTGCCGAGGGCGGGGGCGGCCGCCTCGGCGGCGTAGCGGGCACGTTTGGCGGCCTTGCGGGCCTCGTGCAGGGCCCGGTCGCGCCCCTCGCCCGGCTCCAGGTCGAGGGCGGCGGTGACGCGGTCGGCGAGCCGGTCCCAGTCGCGCAGGACGGCCTTGCGCAGGAGCTTGGCGGCGGGGCGGGCGGCGGCGGGGCGCAGGGGCGGGGCGTCGAGGAGGGCGTCGAGGGAGTCGAGGAGGGCGAGGTAGCGGTCGTCGTCGAGGGCGGCGACGGCGCGGCGGCGGGTGCGGGCCCGGCGGGTGGTGTTCCAGGCGCGCAGCCGGTCGCGGACGGGGCCGGGGCGCAGGGCGGGCGGAAGCTCCGCGAGGCGGCTGCGCAGGCGTTCGAGGAGGACTTCGCGGTCGCGGTCGGCACCGAGTTCGGCGGCGAGCCAGCGCAGCTCCTCGCGGAGGGGGTCGGTGGCGGTGCGGTCGAGGACCTTGCGGTAGGTGGCGAAGGCGCTGCGCAGGCGGCGGGTGGCGACGCGCATCTGGTGGACGGAGTCGGGCAGGTCGCGGCGTACAGCGGGGTCCTGTGCGACGAGGGTGTCGCGCTGTTCGCGCAGGTACGCCAGGACGTGCGCGCCGGCCGTCCCGTCGGCGGGTCCGGGGGCGGGGCGGCCGGGCGGCGGGGCGGCTCCGGTGAGGTCGAGGGCGCGGGCGAGTTTCGAGGGGGCGTCGGAGGGGCTCAGGCCGGCCGCGGCGAAGCGTTCCTGGACGGCGTCGAGGAGGGCGGGGGCGCCGTCGTCGGCGAGTTCCACCTCGACTTCGGTCCAGGCGGTGGCGGCCCGGCCGCGTTCGGCGCGGACGGAGTCGGTGCACAGCTGTGCGAGGAGGTGCCCGTCGGCGTCGAGGAGGTCGCGGGTGTGGCGTTCGGAGCGCAGCCGGACCTGGGGTTCGAGGCGGGAGCGCCGGGTCCGGGAGCGGACGAGGGCGACGAGGTCGGGCGGGAGGGTGTCGGAGAGGGGGGCGCGAACCTCGTCGCGGACGCCGGGGGCGACGGGGAGTTTGAGGTGCCAGCCGGCGTCGTCGCCGCCGGTGCGGCGGCGCAGGGTGAGGCCGTCGGCGGCGAGGGCCCGTTCGGGGGTGTCGTAGTAGACGGCGTCGAGCTGGGCGGTGCCCCGGTCGCGGACGGCGGTGATCCCGGCGGTTCCGGTCAGGTCGGGCACCCGGCGCCGGGCGTCGTCCGTCTCGCGGGGCGGCTTCCCGTCGGCGCGCGCCTTTCCCCGGTCCCCCGTGAACTCGAATTTCCGCTCGATCTCGCGCTGGGTGTCCGCCATGCATCGAATCTAGCGCCGAATCGGGGGCGGCGGCGGGCGGCGGGCACCGGCCCCGCCCACCGCCCCCGGGGTTCAGGCCGACATCGGCCGCTGCACCCTTATCGACTGGAGCAGTCCGACGGCCACCCAGACGGCGAACATCGAGGAGCCTCCGTAGGAGACGAAGGGCAGGGGCAGGCCCGCGACCGGCATGATGCCGAGGGTCATCCCGATGTTCTCGAAGGCCTGGAAGGCGAACCAGGCGATGATCCCGGCGCAGACGATCGTGCCGTAGAGCTCGGTGGTCTCGCGGGCGATCACGCAGGCCCGCCAGAGGATGATGCCGAGGAGGACCAGGATCAGTCCGGCTCCGACGAATCCGAGTTCCTCGCCCGCGACCGTGAAGACGAAGTCGGTCTGCTGTTCGGGGACGAACTGGCCGGTGGTCTGTGAGCCCTTGAAGAGCCCGGAGCCGAGGAGACCGCCGGAGCCGATGGCGATGCGCGCCTGGTTGGTGTTGTAGCCGACGCCGGCGGGGTCGAGCTCGGGGTTGGCGAAGGCGGCGAAGCGGTTGATCTGGTACTCGTCGAGGACGCCGAGCTGCCAGATCAGGACGGCTCCGGCGGCGCCGGAGGCGAGCAGGCCGACGACCCAGCGGTTGGAGGCGCCGGAGGCGAGCAGGACGCCGAGCACGATGACGACCATGACCATGACCGAGCCGAGGTCGGGCATCAGCATGACGATGCCCATGGGGGCGGCGGCCAGGCACAGGGCCTTCACCACGGTGCGGTGGTCGGGGTGTTCGAGGTCGCCGGCGTCGACCCGGGTGGCCAGCAGCATGGCCATGCCCAGGATGATGGTGATCTTGACGAACTCGCCGGGCTGGAGCGAGAAGCCGCCGCCGATGACGATCCAGGCATGGGCGCCGTTGATGGTGGAGCCGAGCGGGGTGAGCACGGCCACGACCAGGACCAGGGAGAGCCCGTAGAGGATCGGTACGGCTCCGCGCAGGGTGCGGTGGCCGAGCCAGACCGTGCCGATCATCAGCACGAGGCCGATGCCGGTGTTCATGGCGTGCCGGGTCAGGAAGTAGTACGGGTCCCCCTGGTTGAGCGTGGTGCGGTTGCGGGTGGCCGACCACACCAGGAGGGCGCCGAGGAAGGACAGGGCGAGGGCGGACAGGAGGATCGGCCAGTCGAGCCGGCGCAGTACCGAGTCCCGGGCGGTCAGCCGGGCGACGGGTCCGGGCTGGGGCGCGTACCGGGAGACGGAGAACTTGTTGGCGGTCTGCATCGGGCCTCAGTCCTGCTTGTGCGCGGGCGGGGCCGGCGGGCCGGCGAGGGCGGGCGGTGCGTCCTCGGGGGACGGCGGCACGTAGGGCCGGATCTCGGGGGCGTCGATGGAGCCGTCCGGCTGGATGGCGGGCAGGCCGGCCTCGGGCTTGAGCAGCAGGGCCTTGGAGGTGTCCTGCTTGCCGGCCATGTCGAGGCCGTAGATGGCGTTGTAGATGTTGCGCACGGCGGGGCCGGAGGCGCCGGAGCCGGTACCGCCCTGGGAGATCGTCATGACGATGGTGTAGTCGTCGGTGTAGGTGGCGAACCAGGAGGTCGTCTGCTTGCCGTAGACCTCGGCGGTGCCGGTCTTGGCGTGCATGGGGATCTGCTTCTGCGGCCAGCCGCCGAAGCGCCAGGCGGCGGTGCCGCGGGTGGCGACACCCTCCAGTGCATCGCTTATCTGCTGCCGGGTCTTCTCGTCCATGGGGAGCTTGCCGTGGGCCTGCGGCTTGATCTCCTCGACCTTCTTGCCGTCGGCGCTGACGACCGCCTTGCCGATGGTCGGGTTCCACAGGGTGCCGCCGTTGGAGATGGCCGCGTAGATGGTGGCCATCTGGATGGGGGTGACGAGGGTGTCGCCCTGGCCGATGGAGTAGTTGACGGCGTCACCGGCGCGCATGAGGTTGCCTTCGAGGCAGTTCTCGTAGGAGAGCAGCTCGACGTAGGTGCCGCCCTTCTTGCCGGTCTTGCACCACTGGTCCTTGTTGGCCTCCCAGAACCGCTGCTTCCAAGCGCGGTCGGGGACGCGGCCCTTCTCCTCGCCGGGGAGGTCGACGTGGGTCTCGGCGCCGAGGCCGAACTGGTGGGCGGTCTTGTAGAAGATCTCCGCCGGGTTCTTGACCGGGTGGAGTCCGCCGTCCTTGAGCCACTGCTGGTGGCCGAGGGCGTAGAAGACGGTGTCGCAGGAGACTTCGAGGGCCTGGCCGAGGGTGATGCTGCCGTGGCCCTGGGACTCGAAGTTCTTGAAGACCTGTCCACCGATGGAGTAGGAGCTGGGGCAGGGGTAGCTGCCGTCGAACGGGTATCCGGCGTTGACGGCCGCGGTGGTGGGGATGACCTTGAAGATGGAGCCGGGGGCGGCCTGGCCCTGGATGGCCCGGTTCATCAGGGGGACGTTGGATTCCTTGGCGGTGAGCTTGGCGTAGTCCTTGGCGGAGATCCCGCCGACCCAGACGTTGGGGTCGTAGGTGGGGTTGGAGGCCATGGCGACGACGCGGCCGGTCTTGGATTCGAGGACGACGACGGCTCCGGCGTCGGCCTTGTAGGGGACGCCGGTGTTGCGGTCGACCTGCTTGCGGGCCTCGACCATGGCGGCGTTGAGCTCGTACTCGGCGACGCCCTGGACGCGGGCGTCGATGCTGGTGACGAGGTGGGCGCCGGGGATCGCGGGGTCGTTCTCGGCCTCTCCGATGACGCGGCCGAGGTTGTCGACCTCGTAGCGGGTGACGCCGGACTTGCCGCGCAGCTGCTTGTCGTAGGTGCGTTCCAGGCCGAAGCGGCCGACCTGGTCGGAGCGCAGGAACGGCGAGTTGGTCTTCTTGGCCTTGATGATCTCGTCGTCGGTGACCGGGGAGAGGTAGCCGAGGACCTGGCCGGTGTTGGCTCCGCCGGGGGCCGGGTAGCGGCGTACGGCGGTGGGCTCGGCGGTGATGCCGGGGAAGTCCTCGGGGCGTTCGCGGATCTGGAGGGCCTGCTGGGTGGTGGCCTCCAGGGTGACCGGGATCGGCTGGTAGGGGGACCCGTTCCAGCAGGGCTGGGGGGTCTTGGAGTCGCAGAGCCGGACCTTGTCCATGACGTCCTGCGGCTTCATGTCCAGCACCCCGGCGAGCCGGGTCAGGACGCCTTTGCCCTTGTCCTTTATCTTCATCAGCTCGGTGCGGCTGGCGGAGACGACGAGGCGGGTCTCGTTGTCGGCGAGCGGGATGCCGCGGGCGTCGAGGATGGAGCCGCGCACGGCGGGCTGGACCACCTGCTGGACGTGGTTGTTCTTGGCCTCGTTCGAGTACTCGGCGCCGTTGCGGATCTGGAGGTACCACAGCCGCCCGCCGAGGGTGAGCAGCAGCGAGAAGACGAGCACCTGGAGGATGACGAGCCGGATCTGCACCCGGGGGGTGCGGCCGGTCTCCGGAATGTTGGTCACTACTGCTCCCCCGTCACAGCTTCCTGACGCTCTTCACGCCCTTGAGGCCCTTTATGCGGCCGGCCCGGTTGGCGCGGCCGCGCGCGGTCATCATCCGCAGGCCGCCGCGCTGGCTGCCGATGCGCAGGCCGGTGCCGCCGGCCAGCCAGCCGGAGGCGACGTCCTTGCCCTGCGGCGGGCCACCGTTGGCCTCGACGGCCATCGGGTCGTTCTCGGCGCGGCGGGCCAGGGCCATGATGAACGGCACGGTGAACGGCGCGAGCAGCAGGTCGTAGAGGGTCGCGGTGAACAGCAGCCCGACCAGGCCCACGTGGCGGGCGGCGGTGTCGCCGACGAGGGCGCCGACGCCCGCGTAGAGGAGGGTGGAGACGACCGCGGCGGCGAGCACCGTCAGCATCGGCCCCCAGGCGGAGCGGAAGCGGCCGTTGTCGGGGCGGACGAGGCCCACGAGGTAGCCGATGACGCACAGGACGAGGGCGTACCGTCCGGCGGCGTGGTCGGCGGGCGGGGCGAGGTCGGTGAGCAGGCCGGCGGTGAAGCCGATGAGGGCCCCGCTGACGTGCCCGTAGACCAGGGCGAGGGCGACGACGGTCAGCAGGACGAGGTCGGGGACGGCTCCGGGCAGCTGGAGCCGTCCGAGGACGGTGACCTGGAGGACGAGCGCGACGGAGACGAGCGAGCCCGCGAGCAGGATCCGGTTGATGCGCATGGCGGTCAGCTCCTACTCGTCGGCCGGCTTGCCGGAGACGTTGGCGGAGGGCGACGGGGTGACCGTGACGGTGACCGTCGGGGTGGGCTTGGGCGGCTCGGGCTTGGGGGGCAGGACGGCGTCACGGGGGTCCTCACGCGGGGGCATGACGACGACGCCGACGATGTCGAGGCGGGAGAAGCCGACGAAGGGCCGGACCCAGACGGTGCGGGTCAGGTCGCCGTGCGAGGGGTCGACCTTGACGACCTCGCCGATCGGGACTCCGGGGACGAAGGGCTTGTTGGCGCGGGAGCCGAAGGTGACGAGCCGGTCGCCGGGGTTGATCTTGGCGCGGCCGTTGAGCATCTGGACGGAGAGGGCGCGGTCGCCCTGGCCGGTGGCGAAGCCGAGTTCGCCGGTCTTCTCCAGCCGGGTGCCGACGGTGAAGCCGGGGTCGTTGGCGAGGACCACGGTGGAGGTGTCGGGGCCGACGGTGGCGATGCGCCCGACGAGTCCGTCCCCGTTGAGGACGGTCATGTCCCGTTCGATGCCGTCCTTGCTGCCCGCGTCGATGGTGACGGTCCAGGAGAAGCCCTGGGCCGCTCCTATCCCGATGACCTCCGCGCCCTTGATGCCGTACTGGCCGGCTCCGGCCCGCTTGAGCATCTCGTCCAGCTCGTGGATACGGCTGCGGGTCCGCTCGTCGCTGCCGAGCCTGGTCTTCAGCGCGGTGTTCTCGCGCTCCAGCGTCGCGATGCGGTTGTGGCGCCGGTCGGAGTCGCGGACGGCCCCTATGGCGTTGGCGACCGGGTCCACGGCGGTCGCGACGCCCATCTCGACGGGGCCGAAGACGGCGGCGGCGGCCCGCCGGGCGCCGTCGACCGGCGAAGCCTCTCCCGCTCTGATGTCCACCGTGATCAACGCGAACGCGATGGCGATCAGCAGCACCAGGAGCAGCCGGCTCTCTCGTGTGTCCCTCACGTGCGGCGGCCGTGCCTTCCTCGTAGAAACTCGTACGGCGGAACCGTTCCGGCGGAGCCGGGGCTGCACCGGACTGTGCCTGTATATCAACGATCCGCCGCACGGGCGCGGCAGCACCCGTACGGCGGATCCTTGTGTTCCACATGCCCCGTTCAGGGGATTTGATCACCGCCGGGGCTGGGCGTCCAGCACCTGCTGGAGGGCTTCGAACTCCTCGACGCACTTGCCGGAGCCGAGGGCCACGGAGTCGAGGGGGTCCTCGGCGATGTGGATCGGCATGCCCGTCTCGCGGCGCAGCCGCTCGTCGAGCCCGCGCAGCAGGGCTCCGCCGCCGGTGAGCACGATGCCGCGGTCCATGATGTCGCCGGAGAGCTCCGGCGGGCACTTGTCGAGGGTGGTCTTGACGGCGTCGACGATGGCGTTGACGGGCTCCTCGATGGCCTTGCGCACCTCGGCAGCGGAGATGACCACGGTCTTGGGCAGGCCCGAGACCAGGTCGCGGCCGCGGATCTCGGTGTGCTCGTCCTTGTCGAGGTCGTAGGCCGACCCGATGGTGATCTTGATCTGCTCGGCGGTGCGCTCACCGAGGAGGAGCGAGTACTCCTTCTTGATGTGCTGGATGATCGCGTTGTCCAGCTCG
Organism: Streptomyces sp. NPDC001373; assembly: GCF_042895815.1. NCBI lineage: Bacteria > Bacillati > Actinomycetota > Actinomycetes > Kitasatosporales > Streptomycetaceae > Streptomyces > Streptomyces sp. NPDC001373. Next base: position 115,623 of record NZ_JBIAWQ010000009.1, on the reverse strand, counting down.
TCGCCGGCGACCCGGATGGACTGGGCGGTGACGATTCCGCCGAGGGAGATGACGGCGACCTCGGTGGTGCCGCCGCCGATGTCCACGACCATGTTGCCGGTGGCCTCGTGGACGGGCAGGCCCGAGCCGATGGCGGCGGCCATGGGCTCCTCGATGATGTGCACCTGGCGGGCGCCGGCCTGCGTGGACGCCTCGATGACGGCGCGGCGCTCCACTCCGGTGATACCGGAGGGCACGCAGACCACCACGCGCGGGCGCGCCAGGTAGCGACGCTTGTGGATCTTGAGGATGAAGTACCGGAGCATCCGCTCGGTGATCTCGAAATCGGCGATCACGCCGTCCTTGAGGGGGCGTACGGCGACGATGTTGCCGGGCGTGCGCCCGATCATCTTCTTCGCCTCGGAGCCGACCGCCAGGATGCCACCGGTGTTCGTGTTGATGGCGACCACGGACGGCTCGTTCAGGACGATTCCCCGGCCCCTCACGTACACCAGCGTGTTGGCGGTCCCGAGGTCGATCGCCATGTCACGGCCGATGAACGACATGTTGTTCCCCTTGTTCCCCATGAGGAGCGTCTGGCCTTCCAGTTGATAGCGGATGCTGTCAGGTCGGCGAGGTGGGTGTGGGTGGAGGCCCCATCGTAGTCCCGCAGGTACGGACATCGCGCGACGGGACTCCGGCGATCCCGCCGGAACGGACACCCGCCCCCTTAGTGGTGACGTCGTGTCCTGTCCATGCGTTCCCGGACGCCGCCTTTCATACCGAAGGGCGACCGAAATTACTTCGGTCGCCCCAGGTCATGAGCGCTATTCGGCTGATGTCGCGTCAGAAAGGAGTGTTCGCGGCCGCTCAGAGGGCGGGGAAGAACAGCTTCAGCTCGCGCTCCGCGGACTCCTCGGAATCCGAGGCGTGGATCAGGTTCTCCCGGGTGATGGACCCGAAGTCGCCCCGGATGGAGCCGGGCGCGGCGGCGATCGGGTCGGTGGGTCCGGCCAGCTGGCGGACACCCTCGATCACGCGTTCCCCTTCCACCACGAGGACGACGACCGGGCCGCTCGCCATGAAGCCCATGAGGGGCTCGTAGAAGGGCTTGCCCTTGTGCTCGCCGTAGTGGGTCTCCAGGGTCTCCTGGTCCAGCGTGCGCAGCTCCAGCGCCGGAATGGTCCAGCCGGCCTTCCGCTCGATCCGGCCGATGATCTCGCCGATCAGGCCACGGCGGACGGCGTCAGGCTTGAGGATGACGAGCGTGCGCTGGGTCATGTTCCAACTCCTTGCGGCATACGGGTGCGGTAGGGCGAATCTACAGGGCCGCCACGGGGACCCGTCACGCAGCGTCAGCCTCCGCCTGGCGGGCGGCCCAGCTCGCCTTGATCGCGTCGATGCGCCGGCCGTAGTGCACCGAGCACCACCACAGGCCCGCGAAGACCGCGCCCAGGAAGAACATCATCGGGACCACGAAACCGCTCGCGATCAGCCCGATCTGCAGCGCCCAGCCGAGCTCCACCGCGCCGCGGCGCGAGAGCATCCCGCACAGCAGCACCGACAGCAGCATCGTCACGCCGCAGACCGTCCACACCTCGGCCTGGGTCAGGTCCGGGTTCTTCATGGCCACCAGGCCCGCGAAGCCGACGACGAAGAATTCACCGATCAGCGTGCTCGCGCAGAGCGTGCGCATCGATCCCTCAGCCCCTCTTGAACAGCAGGCGCGCCTCGCCCACCGTGATCACGGAACCGGTCACGAGGACACCGGCCCCTCCGTATTCGGCCTCTTCCTCCGCCAGGGTGACGGCCGCCTCCAGGGCGTCGTCCAGCCGCGGCTCCACCTGCACCCGGTCGGGGCCGAAGACCTCGACCGCGATCGCGGCCAGCTCGTCCGCGCCCATGGCCCGGTGGCTGGTGTTCTCGGTGACGACGACCTCCGCGAAGATCGGCTCGAAGGCCTCGAAGACGCCCTTGACGTCCTTGCCCTCGCTCGCGGCCACCACGCCGATCAGCCGGCTGAAGCCGAACGCCTCGGTGACGGCGTCCGCGGTCACCTGCGCCCCGGCCGGGTTGTGCGCGGCGTCCAGGATCACCGTCGGGCTGCGGCGCACGACCTCCATGCGGCCCGGCGAGGTCACCGAGGCGAAGGCCTGGCGCACCGTGTCCACGTCCAGCTCGCGCGCCTGCCGACCGCCGACGCCGAAGAAGGCCTCGACGGCGGCCAGCGCGACCGCCGCGTTGTGCGCCATGTGGGCGCCGTACAGCGGCAGGAAGATGTTGTCGTACTCGCCGCCCATCCCGCGCAGGGTCAGCACCTGGCCGCCGACGGCCACCTCACGGGAGACCACGCCGAACTCCATGCCCTCGCGGGCCACGGTCGCGTCGACCTCGACGGCCCGCTTCAGCAGCACCTGCGCCGCGTCCACCGGCTGCTGCGCCAGGATGACGGTGGCGCCCTGCTTGACGATGCCGCCCTTCTCCCCCGCGATCTCGCCGGGCGTGGAGCCCAGCCGGTCCGTGTGGTCCAGGCTGATCGGGGTGATCACGGCGACGGACGCGTCGATCACGTTGGTGGCGTCCCAGGTGCCGCCCATGCCGACCTCGATCACGGCCGCGTCGACGGGCGCGTCCGCGAAGGCCGCGTAGGCCATGCCCGTGAGGACCTCGAAGAAGGACAGCCGGAAGTCCTCGGCGGCGTCGACCATCTCCACGTACGGCTTGATGTCGTGGTAGGTCTCGATGAAGCGCTCGGCGGTGATCGGGGCGCCGTCCAGGCTGATCCGCTCGGTGACGGACTGGACGTGCGGGCTGGTGTAGCGGCCGGTGCGCAGCTCGAAGGCGTTCAGCAGGGCCTCGATCATGCGGGCCGTGCTGGTCTTGCCGTTGGTGCCGGTGACGTGGATGGTCGGGTAGGCGCGCTGGGGCTGGCCCAGGACGTCCATCAGCGCCTCGATGCGGCTGACGGACGGGTCCAGCTTGGTCTCGCCCCAGCGGGTGGAGAGCTCCTGCTCCACCTCCTGCAGCGCCTTGGCCACCTCGGGGTCCTCGGGGCGGGAGGGCACCGGGTCGCCCGTGGGCGGGCCGGCCTGGGCGCGCAGGGTGCGGCTCCCGGCCTCGATCACCGCCAGGTCGGGGTCTCGGTCGGCTTCTTCCGCCACTATCTGGTCGAACTCGTCGAACGTGCCGTCGCGGTCGCGGTCCTGGCCCTCGGGCTGCTGCTCACTCACAGGCCCAGTCTACGGACGCGGGCCCCGAGGACTTTCGGCCCGGCCGTTTCGGGACCTTCGACGGCGAAAGCGACCGGATCGTTATGGAAGCCTTGCGGACGGGAGATTGGGGAACAAATGCCGCAGGCCAGTACCGACAGGACCGCCTCCAGCCGCGACATAGGCATCGACCTGGGGACCGCGAACACCCTCGTCTACGCCCGCGGACACGGGATCGTCCTCAATGAGCCGTCCGTGGTCGCGGTCAAGGCGGGCACGACCACCGCCCTCGCCGTCGGCGCGGAGGCCAAGGAGACCATCGGCCGCACCCCGGGCTCCATCACCGCGATCCGCCCCCTGAAGGACGGGGTGATCTGCGACTACGAGGCCGCGGAGGAGATGATCCGGCACTTCGTCCGCAAGGCGGTCCCCGGCCGGCGGCCGCGCACCCGGATGGTGATCTGCGTCCCGTCCGGGGTCACCCCGGTCGAGCGGCGGGCCATCGTCCACGCCTCCACCCGGGCGGGCGCCAGGTCCGTCCACCTGATCGAGGAGCCGATGGCGGCCGCGATCGGCGCCGGGCTGCCGGTGGCCGAGCCGCGCGGCTCGATGGTCGTGGACATCGGCGGCGGCACTTCGGAGGTGGCGGTCATCTCCCTCGGCGGAATCGTCACCTCGCGGTCCCTGCGGATCGGCGGGGACCGGTTCGACGCCGCGATCACGGACCATGTGCGCAAGGAGCACTCCCTGCTCATCGGGGAACGCACCGCCGAGGACGTCAAGGTGGCCATCGGCTCGGCCTGGCCCGTGCCCGAGCGGCCGGAGCTGGAGACCCGGACGGCCACCGTGCGCGGCCGGGAGCGGGTCGGCGGGATGCCCAAGACGCTGGAGCTGACCGCGGCCGACGTGCGGGCCGCCCTGGACGAGCCGGTCGAGGCCGTCATCGCGGCCGTCCGCGCCACCCTGGAGGAGTGCCCTCCCGAGCTCTCGGGGGACGTCATGGAGCACGGCATCGTCCTCACCGGCGGCGGCGCGCTGCTGCCCGGCCTGGACCTGCGCATGGCCTCCGCCACGGGCATCCCGGTCTTCGTCGCCGACGCCCCCCTGGACTGCGTGGCCCTCGGCTCGGGGCGCTGCGTGGAGGACCTGGACACCCTGGGCTCCCTGCTGTCCCCGGCGAAGGCCTGACGCGGCGCCGACAGGCCGGCGCGGGCCCGGCGAAGGCCTGACGCGGCGCCGACAGGCCGGGGTGGGCCCGGCGAAGGCCTGACGCGGCGCCGGCGGGCCGGCGCGGGGCCGACGAGGGCCCGGGCGGCGCGGACCCCGCCAGGGGTCAGCCGCGCGGCAGGGTGGCGACGACCTCGTACGCGTCCTCGCCGCGCCGCGCCGTCAGGGTCCCGCCCAGGCTGCGGACGCGCTCGGCCATGCTCGCCGTCCCCGAGCCAGCCGAGACCGGCGCCCGGCCCGGGGTGCGGGCCGGCAGGCCGTTGCTGACTGCGATCCTCAGGTGCGGGCCGTCCGTGCGGATCGTCACGTCGATGGTCTCGCCCTGCGCGTGCTTGGCCGCGTTCGTCAGGCACTCCTGCACCACCCGGTAGACCGCCGCCTGCCGCAGCGGCGACAGCGCGTGCGCCTGCGGGTCCAGGGCCAGCCGGACCGGGGAGCCGGCCCGCCCGCTCTCCTCCGCCAGCGCCTCCAGCCCCTCCACACCGGGGGTCGCGGCCCGTTCCCCGCGCTGCACGATGATGTCGTTCAGCACGAGGTGGGCCCGCCGGGCCGTGTCGGACAGCTCCTCGAAGTCCTTCGCGTACGGGGTCTCGCGCGCCCGCATCGACAGCACCTCGGAACGCACCGTCAGCAGGGTCAGCTCGCGCCCGACGAAGTCGTGGACGTCGCGGGCGACCGAGGTCCGCTCCTGCTGGACGGCGTGCAGCACCGCCGCCTCGGCGTGCCGGGCCTCCAGTTCGCGCACCAGGTCGTGCCGGTAGGCGGCGATCCCGACGGCGGAGGCGAGGACCCCGATGGGCACGACCAGGCTGAGGAAGGCGCTGAGGGTCGCGGCCCTGGGTTCGGGCCAGCCCGGCAGGCAGAACACGGCGAGCGCGAAGGACACGTAGCCGGCGGTGGCCAGGACCGCGGCCCGCCGGCCCCGGTGGCGGCCGACGGAGTACAGGGCGAACTGGATCAGGGTCAGCTCGTGCAGCCAGCCGATGAACAGCAGGGCGGTGGCGTACGCCGCCCAGGGCGTCCGGCGCCGCACCAGCAGGGTCGCGCAGCCTGCCGTGAGCACCAGGCCGGCCTGCCAGCCGGTCAGCGAGTTGTCCGCGGCGGCCAGGCCCGGCAGGTCCAGCGCCATCAGGCCCAGGCAGCTCAGTGCCACGAGGGCGTCCTGCGCCCGGGGCGAGGCACCCCAGCCCTCGACGAGCCGGCGCCCGCAGGCCACGGCCCGGTTCAACGCCGGGACGGAGGGCTTCAGGTGCATGCCCCCCATCATGCTTGGTCCGTACCTGAATCCGGCTCGGCCATCTGGACATATCACGTGACAAACGGCACTCCGGATGGTGCCGGACGTCCCCTCCGGGCACGGGAAAGGCCCCCACCGGGCGGGTGGGGGCCTGTCACCGGGTGCTCCGCGGACCGCTAGGCGGCGGGCAGGGCGTCCAGCTGCGCCTGGATCCTGGCGATGTCCGCCTCGGCCTTGGCCAGCCGGCCCTTGATCTTGTCCACGACGTTGTCGGGGGCCTTGGCCAGGAAGGCCTCGTTCCCGAGCTTCGCCTCGGCCTGCTGCTTCTCCTTCTCGGCGGCGCCGAGGTCCTTGGAGAGGCGCCCCCGCTCGGCGGCCACGTCGATGGTGCCGGACAGGTCGAGGGCGACCGTGGCGCCGGCGACCGGCAGGGTGGCGGTGGCGCTGAAGCCCTCGCCCTCCGGCTGGAGGCGCAACAGCTGACGGATGGCCCCCTCGTGCGCGGCGAGCGGCGTACCGGCCAGGTCCAGGCGGGCCGGGACCTTCTGGCCGGGCTGCAGACCCTGGTCGGCACGGAAGCGGCGGACCTCGGTGACGACGGCCTGGAGGTTCTCGATCTCCGCCTCGGCGGCCTCGTCGCGGAAGCCACTGTCCTTCGGCCAGTCGGCGACCACGAGGGACTCGCCGCCCGTGAGGGTGGTCCACAGCGTCTCGGTGACGAACGGGACGACCGGGTGCAGCAGGCGCAGCATGGTGTCCAGGACCTCGCCGAGGACCCGGCCGGAGACCTGTGCGCCCTCGCCGCCCGCGAAGAAGGTCGTCTTCGAGAGCTCGACGTACCAGTCGAAGACCTCGTCCCACGCGAAGTGGTACAGGGCCTCGCTCAGCTTCGAGAACTGGAAGTCCTCGTAGTACGCGTCGACCTGCGCGACGGTCTTGTTCAGACGCGACAGGATCCAGCGGTCGGTCGCCGACATCTTCTCGACCGACGGCAGCTCGCCCTCGATCGTCGCGCCGTTCATCAGCGCGAAGCGGGTGGCGTTCCAGATCTTGTTGGCGAAGTTGCGAGAGGCCTGGACCCAGTCCTCGCCGATCGGGACGTCGGTGCCGGGGTTGGCGCCCTTGGCCAGGGTGAAACGGACGGCGTCGGAGCCGTACTTGTCCATCCAGTCCAGCGGGTCGACGACGTTGCCGAAGGACTTCGACATCTTCTTGCCGCGCTCGTCGCGGACCAGGCCGGTCAGGGCGATGGTCTTGAACGGGACCTCGCCGTCCATCGCGTACAGACCGAACATCATCATCCGGGCGACCCAGAAGAAGATGATGTCGTGGCCGGTGAGCAGGACGTCGGTGGAGTAGAACTTCGCCAGGTCCGGGGTCTTCTCCGGCCAGCCGAGGGTGGAGAAGGGCCACAGGCCGGAGGAGAACCAGGTGTCGAGGACGTCGGTGTCCTGGGTCCAGCCCTCGCCCGTCGGCGTCTCGTCGTCGGGGCCGACGCAGACGACCTCGCCGTCCGGGCCGTACCAGACCGGGATGCGGTGGCCCCACCACAGCTGGCGGGAGATGCACCAGTCGTTGAGGTTGTCGACCCAGTCGAAGTAGCGCCGCTCCATCTCCTGGGGGTGGATCTTGACCCGGCCGTCGCGGACCGCGTCACCGGCGTTCTTGGCGAGGGTCTCGACCTTGACCCACCACTGGAGGGACAGGCGGGGCTCGATCGTCGTGCTGCAGCGCGAGCAGTGCCCGACGGAGTGCAGGTACGGACGCTTCTCGGCGACGATCCGGCCCTGCTGGCGCAGGGCGCCGACGACGGCGGACCGGGCCTCGAACCGGTCCAGGCCGAGGAAGGGGCCGTGGACGGTGATGACACCGTGCTCGTCCATGATCGTCATGTTGGGCAGGCCGTGGCGCTGCCCGATGGCGAAGTCGTTCGGGTCGTGGGCGGGCGTCACCTTGACGCAGCCGGTGCCGAACTCGGGGTCGACGTGCGTGTCCGCGACGACCGGGATCGAGCGGTCGGTGAGCGGCAGCTTGATGAGCTTGCCGACCAGGTGCTTGTAGCGCTCGTCGTCCGGGTGGACGGCGATGGCCGTGTCACCGAGCATCGTCTCGGCGCGGGTGGTGGCGACGACGAGGGTGTCCTCGCCCTCGCCGTACTTGATGGAGACCAGCTCGCCGGCGTCCTCCTGGTACTCCACCTCGATGTCGGAGATGGCCGTGAGGCAGCGCGGGCACCAGTTGATGATGCGCTCGGCGCGGTAGATCAGCTCGTCGTCGTAGAGCTTCTTGAAGATGGTCTGGACGGCCTTGGACAGGCCCTCGTCCATGGTGAAGCGCTCGCGCGACCAGTCGACGCCGTCGCCGAGGCGGCGCATCTGGCCGAGGATCTTGCCGCCGTACTCTTCCTTCCACTGCCAGACCCGGTCGACGAACTCCTCGCGGCCCAGGTCGTGGCGGGACTTGCCCTCCTCGGCGAGCTGCTGCTCGACCTTGTTCTGGGTGGCGATGCCGGCGTGGTCCATGCCGGGCAGCCACAGCGACTCGTAGCCCTGCATGCGCTTGCGGCGGGTGAGGGCGTCCATGAGCGTGTGCTGGAAGGCGTGGCCCAGGTGGAGCGAGCCGGTGACGTTCGGCGGCGGGATGACGATGGTGTACGCGGGCTTCTCGCTCGCGGCGTCCGCGGTGAAGTAGCCACGCTCTACCCAGCGCTCGTAGAGCTTCCCCTCTACCTCGGCCGGCGCGTACTGGGTCGGCAGTTCGGAGTTGGGGGCACTGGGTGTCTGCGTGTTCTCGGTCACGGGGCACAGGATACGGCGGGCCCCGCCCGCGTCACGAATCCATTCCACCGGGGGCGCTGCCGTTGACCCCGGCCGGTACGGGGACGTCTCATGCGCCCATGAACGAGATCGACCCGCCCGCAGCCCTCCCCTACCAGCCCGTATCGGCGGCACGGCGCAGGCGCAGGCGCTTCATCAGTACGGCCGGGACCGTACTGGTGCTCGCGGCGGGGGCGTTCCTCGGCAGGTGGGCCGTGAACGCGGCCCTCGCCGGGCCCGGGGACGCCGGCCGGTACCGGCTGGCCCCGCCCGCGTCCTTCCAGGGGCTGGCCCTCCAGGAGACCGGGCCGCGGGTGGACGCGATCAAGCGGGGCCAGGGCGCCCCGAAGGAGGGCACCGCCCCGGTGGCCGTGGTCTACGCCGACCAGGCGGGGACCGCGCAGCTGGTGGTCAGCGGGGCCGCGGGCGCCTTCACGGACGACGACCCCGGCCACGTCCTCGTCCGCGGCCTCCACGAGATGGGCGCCGACGGGACCGCCCCGCAGGACGCGGGCACGCCGGCGGGCGGGGCGATACAGTGCGGGACCCTGGCTTCCGGGGCGGGGCCGGTGGCGCTGTGCATGTGGGCCGACCACAGCTCGCTGGTGACGGTCAGCGTCCCGGTCGAGAACGCGCCGGTGGCGATCGGGGCCCTGGCCGCGCAGACCCGCGCCCTGCGGGCGGCGATGGAAGTCCCGGCGCGGTCGTGATTCGGTAACGGCCCGGACCCCGATGCCCCGGCCGAACAGGCCTTCCGCCAGGATGTGTGAAACGGATAAGGAACCTCACAGGGGGACTCGGGATGAGTTACAACCAGCCAGGGCCGTACGGCCAGCAGCCGCAGCAGCCGGGTCCCTACGGGCAGCAGCCCCCGCCGCCGCCGAACCCCTACGGCCAGCCCGCCCCGCAGCCGGGCTACGGCTACCCCCAGCAGACCCCGCCCCCGCCGCCGCCCCCGCCGGCCTTCCCCTAGCAGGGCGGCTACCCGCAGCAGCCCCCACAGCCCGCGTACGGCTACCAGCAGCCCCCGCAGCAGGGCTACATGCCCCCGCCGACGCCCCCGAAGAAGTCCAAGGCGGGCCCGGTCATCGCGGTGGTCGCGGCCGTCGCCGTCATCGGCGGCGCCGGCTGGTGGTTCCTGGGCGGCGGCGCGGGCGGCGTCTCAGACGCCACGAAGGGCTACAAGCTGGTCGCGCCGGAGTCGGTCGGTGAGTTCCAGAAGGACCCGAAGTACCAGCCGAAGGCCTTCACCGACAAGGACAAGCAGGAGGCCGAGGCCGCCGGCATCAAGAACGCCTCCTCGGTGGGCATGGACTACGTGTCCGGCGACCAGAAGAACCCGCTCACCCTCAAGGTCATCAGCTTCAACGGCCTCTACGGCGACATCGCCGACCCGGAGAAGACCGTTGACGGGTACTTCGCCATGGCCAAGCTGAAGCTCTCCAAGGACGGCAAGACGGACGTTCAGCTGATCGGCAGCCCGAAGGAGATGACCCCCGCCGGGTTCAAGGGCGCCGTCATGAAGTGCCAGGAGGTCAAGGCCACCTCGAAGGACCCCTCTGCCAAGGGCCCCAAGGAGGCGACGGTCCCGGTCTGCATCTGGGCCGACTACAGCACCCTGGCCACGGTCACCTCCACCGACGTGGCCGCCCTCCTCACCGGCAAGCCGGGCTACACCCTGGAGCAGGACGCGGACTTCGCCGCGAAGCTCTACAACACCGCCCGCGTCAGGGCCTGATCAACTCGGCGGCCGGCCAGCGCGCATGTCACCGCGCCGGCCGGCCGCAGCTGCATCAGTTTTGCGCCGCGGAACACGCATTACCTGCATCGCCGATCCTGACCCCGATGTTGATCAGGCCGAAGTAACACGCAGGGTAGGCCCCGGGATTGAAGTCGGCGCCCAGCTTGCACGCAGCCTCCACCTTCGGGCCGATGTTGTAGCCCGCTTCATGCAGGGAATACTGACAATCACCCTGATCGGCCGAGGCGGGCGAAGCCGCCACCATCGGCAGTGCGGCAGCGACGAATACCGCCGCCAGAACTCCTCCTGCGCGCTTCTTCTTCATGCCTTGCTCCCCCTCCATAGATGACGATGTCGCGATGCAGTCGATCAAGGAAGCGGACCCCACGCCAGATCAAATAGAATCTTTGTCCGATTAACGGTGAAGGTAGTCCTAAATGCGAAGAGGGGCGCTCCCGATCGGAGCGCCCCTTCTGCGTGCAACAAGCCTGCGGCTACGCTGATTTCTCCTGCGGGCCCTGGTCCTTCGGGACGATGCGGGGGACGAGGGTCGGGTTGACGTTCGAGCGGACCACGTCCGCCGTGATGACCACGCGGGCCACGTCCTTGCGGGACGGGACCTCGTACATCACCGACATCAGGACCTCTTCCATGATGGCGCGCAGACCGCGCGCGCCCGTCTGGCGGAGGATGGCCTGGTCCGCGATGGCCTCCAGGGCCTCGCGCTCGAAGTCCAGTTCCACGCCGTCGAGTTCGAACAGCCGCTGGTACTGCTTCACCAGCGCGTTGCGCGGCTCGACCAGGATCTGGAGGAGCGCCTCGCGGTCCAGGTTGTGGACCGAGGTGATGACGGGCAGACGGCCGATGAACTCGGGGATCATCCCGAACTTCACCAGGTCCTCCGGCATGACCTCCTGGAACTGGTCGCTCGCCTCGATCTCCCGCTTCGAACGGATCGTCGCCCCGAAGCCGATGCCCTTGGCGCCCGCGCGCGACTCGATGATCTTCTCCAGGCCGGCGAAGGCGCCGCCCACGATGAAGAGCACGTTCGTCGTGTCGATCTGGATGAACTCCTGGTGCGGGTGCTTGCGGCCGCCCTGCGGCGGGACCGACGCCGTCGTGCCCTCCAGGATCTTGAGGAGGGCCTGCTGCACGCCCTCGCCCGAGACGTCGCGCGTGATCGAAGGGTTCTCGCTCTTGCGGGCGACCTTGTCGATCTCGTCGATGTAGATGATCCCGGTCTCGGCCTTCTTGACGTCGTAGTCGGCCGCCTGGATCAGCTTGAGGAGGATGTTCTCCACGTCCTCGCCGACGTACCCGGCCTCCGTCAGCGCCGTCGCGTCGGCGATGGCGAACGGGACGTTCAGCATGCGGGCCAGCGTCTGGGCGAGCAGGGTCTTGCCCGAGCCCGTGGGGCCCAGCAGCAGGATGTTGGACTTCGCGAGCTCGATCGCGTCGTCACGGCCCTGCGCGCCGCCGTTCTCGCCGGCCTGGACGCGCTTGTAGTGGTTGTAGACCGCCACCGAGAGCGCCTTCTTCGCCGGCTCCTGGCCGACGACGTAGCTCTCCAGGAACTCGTAGATCTCACGGGGCTTGGGGAGTTCCTCCCACCGGACCTCGGAGGTCTCCGCGAGTTCCTCTTCGATGATCTCGTTGCAGAGGTCGATGCACTCGTCGCAGATGTACACACCGGGTCCTGCGATGAGCTTCTTCACCTGCTTCTGGCTCTTCCCGCAGAACGAGCACTTGAGCAGGTCGCCGCCGTCACCGATGCGTGCCACGAGGTGCTTCCCCTTCGCCTGGGAGACGCTTGGTTCAGCGCTCCTGGTGCCTCATATCCGACGGTACCTTGCCGGGGGCCCCGTACGGGGCCCCCTTGACGCGGTTCACATCGCAGAATCCTGCGGTGCGGCCACGCCAACTGACAGCAAGGATCAGGCCGCGTTCATCTTGCGGGTCGAGACGATCTGGTCGATCAGCCCGTAGGCCAGCGCCTCCTCGGCCGTGAGGATCTTGTCGCGCTCGATGTCGTCGCGGATCTTCTCGATCGGCGTGGTCGAGTGCTTGGCCAGCATGGTCTCCAGCTGGTCGCGCATGCGCAGGATCTCGTTGGCCGCGATCTCCAGGTCGGAGAGCTGCTCACGGCCGGTGCCGCCGGACGGCTGGTGGATCAGCACGCGGGCGTTCGGGAGGGCCATGCGCTTGCCCGGGGTGCCGGCGGCGAGCAGGACCGCGGCGGCGGAGGCCGCCTGGCCCATGCAGACCGTCTGGATGTCGGGCTTCACGAACTGCATCGTGTCGTAGATGGCCGTCAGCGCCGTGAAGGAGCCGCCGGGGCTGTTGATGTAGATCGAGATGTCGCGGTCCGGGTCCATCGACTCCAGGCACAGCAGCTGGGCCATGACGTCGTTGGCGGAGGCGTCGTCGATCTGCACGCCGAGGAAGATCACGCGCTCCTCGAAGAGCTTCGCGTACGGGTCGTACTCGCGCACGCCCTGCGAGGTGCGCTCGACGAAGCGCGGGACGACGTAGCGGTTGTCCACCTGCGGGCCGGAGTAGAGGCCGCTCGCGGAGAAGTTGTTCTGCATCTGGGTGTTCACCATCCTGGTGGCGTTCAGCGGGCTGGGGTTGCCTGGAGCGGCCTGCGGGCGTACGGGGCCGTACGCCGGGCCCGGGACGGTCAGGCCCCGGTGCCGCCGCCGCCCGGAGCGAGGGACGCGGCCGCGATGATGTCGTCGATGAGGCCGTACTCCTTGGCCTCCTCGGCGGTGAACCAGCGGTCGCGGTCGCCGTCGCGGATGATCGCCTCGACGGTCTGGCCCGAGTGGTGGGCGGTGATCTCGGCCATGCGCTGCTTGGTGCGCAGCAGGTACTGGGCCTGGATCTTGATGTCCGACGCGGTGCCGCCGATGCCGGCGGAGCCCTGGTGCATCAGGATGTCGGTGTTCGGGAGCGCGAAGCGCTTGCCCGCGGTGCCGCCGGTCAGCAGGAACTGGCCCATGGACGCGGCCATGCCCATGCCGATGGTGACGACGTCGTTCGGGATGAACTGCATGGTGTCGTAGATCGCCATGCCGGCCGTCACCGAGCCGCCGGGGCTGTTGATGTACAGGTAGATGTCCTTCTCCGGGTCCGCCGCCAGGAGGAGGAGCTGCGCGGTGATCTTGTTGGCGATCTCGTCGTCGACCTGCTGGCCGAGGAAGATGATGCGCTCGCCGAGCAGCCGGTTGTAGACATGGTCGCCGAGGCCGCCACCGATGGACGGCTCACCCGCGGCGTAAGGCTTCAGATTCGTCACGTATCCACCTGCTCGTCTCCGACGGCCACATGCCGTCTCAGCGTCTCGTTCTGGGGCGCGGACCGGCCGGTGGTGCGATGCGCCGCCGGCCAGGGGTAGTCCCGTGCCCTCGTATTCATGGACCCTAACGCGCAGGTCGGACAACGCCATCCCGCTTCCCGAACTGTTCGCTCGGAGCGCAAGCTCCCGGGGGCCTTCCGGGGGCGCGCGGAAGGGCCCGTACACGCCTGTGTACGGGCCCTTCACGGCACTGCTCAGCGGGCTTCGCCCGGGGTGTTACTCGGCCTCGTCGGCCTTCGCCTCGTCGTCACCCTCGACGGCGGCCTCGACGACCTCGGCGGCCGTCTCGACCTCGTCCTCGTCGTCGGACAGGTCGATGACCTCACCGTTGGTGTCGACGACCTTGGCGGCCTCGACGACGACCGCGAGGGCCTTGCCGCGGGCGACCTCGCCGACCAGCATCGGGACCTGGCCGCCCTCGACGACGGCCTGGGCGAACTGGTCGGGGGACATGCCGGAGGACTGCGCGCGGCGCATGAGGTGCTCGGTGAGCTCCTCCTGGTTGACGCCCAGCTTCTCCTTGTTGACCAGGGCGTCCAGCAGGAACTGGGTCTTGATGCCCTTGACGGCCTGCTCGCGGGTCTCGGCGTCGAACTCCTCGACCGTCTTGCCCTGGATCTCGAGGAACTTCTCGAGGTTCAGGCCCATCTGGCCGAGCTGGTGGTGCTCGAGGTTGTGCTTGCGGGTGTTGACCTCGTCCTCGAGGAGCTTCTCCGGGACGGGGATCTCGGCGAGCTCGAGGAACTTCTCCAGCACGCGCTCCTGGGCCTGGGTGGCCTGGTCGTACTGCTTCATGTTCTCGAGGCGCTTGCGGCTGTCGGCCTTGAGCTCGTCGAGCGTGTCGAACTCGCTCGCCATCTGGGCGAACTCGTCGTCCAGCTCCGGCAGCTCACGGGCGGAGACCTTGGAGACCTTGACGGTGACCTCGGCGTCCTTGCCCTCGGCGGAGCCGCCCTTCAGCTGCGAGGTGAAGGTGGCCTCGCCGCCGGCCTCGAGGCCCTTGACGGCCTCGTCGATGCCGTCGAGGAGCTCGCCCGAGCCGATGGTGTAGGAGACGTCGGTGGCGACACCGTCCTCGAGGACCTCCCCGTCGACCTTGGCCTCGAGGTCGATGGTGACGACGTCACCCTCGGCGGCGGCGCGCTCGACGTCCTTGGTGGACGCGAAGCGGCTGCGCAGCTGCTCGACCGACTTCTCGACGTCCTCGTCCGAGACCTCGATGGCGTCGACCTCGACCTCGATGCCGGAGTAGTCCGGGATCTCGATCTCGGGGCGGACGTCGACCTCGGCGGTGAAGGCCAGCAGCTCGCCGTCCTTCAGCTCGGTGATGTCGACCTCGGGCTGGCCCAGCGGGTTCAGGTCGGCCTCGTTGACCGCCTCGGTGTAGAACTTCGGGAGGGCGTCGTTGACGGCCTCCTCCAGCACCGCACCGCGGCCGAAGCGCTGGTCGATGACGCGGGCCGGGATCTTGCCCTTGCGGAAGCCCTTCACCGTGACCTGCTGGTTGATCTTCTTGTACGCCGCGTCGAGGCTGTCCTTGAGCTCCTCGAAGGGCACCTCGACAGTGAGCCGAACCCGAGTCGGGTTCAGGGTCTCCACGGCGCTCTTCACGGTTCGGTCTCCTTGTGGCTGACTGCTGGGGGTTCTGCCGGAACGCTGCTGTTCAGCGGCCTCGGCGGATTCGGCCCGGTACATCAGACACACGGGCACGCAGCTTGCATAGTAACCGCAAGCGGCAATCAGCCCACAACGCGATCTTCGTGGTGGCACTGCTGGTGGTCGGGGTGGCCGGATTCGAACCGACGACCTTCCGCTCCCAAAGCGGACGCGCTACCAAGCTGCGCCACACCCCGTCGGTGCGACACGTAGGGTACACGCCCGAAAACCCTCCGACGCCCCCTGTTTTCCCGCCGGGCGCACGCGAGCGCGTCGCGGGCGGGGACACGGCACTCGGAAGCGGTGTGCACTCCCCCGGTGCGACCCGCTAGGATGCTGTCCGTTGCCGCGGTCCTCGGACCTGCGGCGCGCGCTGCGGGTGTAGCTCAATGGTAGAGCCCTAGTCTTCCAAACTAGCTACGCGGGTTCGATTCCCGTCACCCGCTCTGTACGGCTCAGGGCCGGGTCGAGGACGTCTCCTCGGCCCGGCCCTGACGCGTTGTGCGGCGCCGTCCCGGATGCGCGGAGCCGGGACGGCGGGCCCCGGACCTCAGAGTTTGATGCCTGCGATGGTGTCGGCGAGGGAGCTCAGGAAGCGGTTGACGTCCGGGGCGATGGAGCTGGACGCCAGGAAGAAGCCGAAGAGGACGGCGACGATCGCCGGGCCCGCCTTCATGTGCTTGCCGCGGATCAGGATCACCAGGATGACCGCCAACAGAACCACCACTGACAGCGAAATGGCCACTTCTGATCACACCTTCGGTCGTCCCCTGGTCGGCCCGGGGGTCACGCCCGTGCACACCCCCACATGGACCATCCTCCCACCAACCGGGCCCTCCTATCCGCCCCGTGACGAATCGACAACATGTATTTCCCGCCAATCGGACATGAACCGGGCACGTTTCGGGGTCATGGGGCGGTGATGCCGAGGAGGGAGCGGACGCGGGCGTACTTCGCGGTCAGCCGGTCGCGGGTGGGGGCGTCCAGCACGGAGAGGCGTACGGGATCCGCGTTGTGCGCGAGGTCGGCCTCCTTGACGAGGACGGCCCCGGGCGTGGCGAGGATGCGGGCGGTGTACTCCTCGAGCGGTTCTCCAGGGCGCTTGGTGAGCGCCAGGACCATGTCCTTGACCTCCTGGGGCAGGGCGGCCGCCGCCAGCTGCCCGTCGCTGAGCGCGTCGTCCTCGACGGAGTCGTGCAGCCAGGCGGCGGCCTGCTGGTCCGGGCTGCCGCCGCGCAGGCGGACGCCCTCGGCCACGGCCGCGAGGTGTTCGGCGTAGGGCCGGCCGGCCTTGTCGGTCTGCCCCTCGTGCGCCGAGCGGGCCAGGGCCTCGACCTCGGCGAGGCTGAGGAAGCGGTTCCGGTCCGTCATGCGATCTCCTTCGCTGCCCTGCGCAGGGCCTCGGTGGCCCGGCGCACGTCGGCCGGCGTCGTACGCCAGTTGGAGAACGCGGCGCGCAGGGCGGGGGTTCCCCCGAGGACGGTGGGGGTCACGAAGACCTCGGCTGAGACGGCCGCGCGCAGGGCGGCCAGCCGTTCGGGGGTGGGGTCCTGGGCGAGGGTGAAGCAGACGACGTTGAGGCGGACGGGGGCGAGCAGGCGCAGGGCCGGGTCGCGGCCGAGGATCTCGCCGAGCTCGCGGGCGCAGGCGGTGTCCCGTTCGACGATCTCGCGGTGGCCCTCGCGGCCGTAGGCGCGCAGGGTGAACCAGGCGGCCAGGGCCCGCAGCCGGTGGGAGTTCTCCGGGGTGAGGTGGACCAGGTCGGGGTCGGGCCCGAGGGGGCCGAGGTAGGCGGCGGAGTTGGCGAAGACCCGGGTCTGGAGGTCGCGGCGGCGGGTGAACTGGACGGCGCTGTCGTAGGGGACGTTGAGCCACTTGTGCAGGTCGACGCAGACGGAGTCGGAGGCGTCGAGGCCCTCGGTGAGGTGGGCGTGCTCCGGGGAGAGGGCCGCGAAGGCGCCGAAGGCGGCGTCGGTGTGCAGCCAGAAGTCGTGGCGGTCCTTGAGCGCGGCGACGGTCCGGAGGTCGTCGAAGTCGACGGTGTTGACGGTGCCGGCGTTGGCGACGACGACGGCCGGGCCGGGGGTGTCGGCGAGGGCGCGGTCCAGGGCGGCGGGGTCGACGGCCTCGCGGCCGGGCAGGGTGGGCACCGGGACGAGCGCGGCGCGGCCGAGGCCGAGGACGGAGAGGGCCTTGGCGACGGAGGAGTGCGGGGCGCCGGACAGGACGCGGACGGGGCCGAGGGCGCTCACGCCGTCCTGGGCCGGGGAGACGCCGAGGCGCTCGCCGAGCCACTCCCGGGCGATGGCGAGGCCGACGGTGTTGGACAGGGTGGCGCCGCTGACGAAGGTGCCCGTGTGGGCGCCGGAGAGCCCGAAGAGCTCGCGCAGCCAGGCGACGGTCTCGCGTTCCAGGTGCTGGCCGGCGCCGTCCATGGCGGAGTTGGAGTTCTGGTCGTGGACCGCGGTCAGCCAGTCCCCCGCGAGGGCGGCGGGGGTGGCTCCGCCGGTGACGAAGCCGAGGTAGCGGGGGCCGGCGGAGGCGGAGAGCAGCGGCTCCCAGCGGGCCCGGAAGTCGGCGAGCGCGGCCTCGGCGCCGGAGCCGTGCGCGGGGAGGGGACGGGGGTGCGGCGGCCCGTCCTGCACCGGCACGACGGGCCGCCCGTCCAGTGCTTCGAGGGCCTCGACGGCGGCGTGCCGGGTGGCGTCGAGGAGGGCGGGGAGACGGGCGAGATCGGCGGCGAGCGTGGCGTCCATGCGCGGACGGTAACCCCGGCGGGGGCGGGGGAAACGTGCCAATCGCCACGCAGTGGCCCGGACCACGGCGGCCCTGCCGGCCCGCTCCCGCGGGGGGTGCGGCGGGCCGGGGCGCGGGGCACCGCCCCCGCGGGGGCGGCCGGTCCGCGCCGGGGCCCGGGCCGACGCCGCGGCGGCGCCGGTCCGACCGAAGCCGGGGCGCCGGTGGAGGGGCCCGGTCCGACCGGAGCCAGGGCACGATCCGACTGCGCGGCGGGGCCGGCGGCCGCCGCCTGCCGGCATCCCTGCCGGGCCGGGGCGGCGGACGGCTTGCCACTGCGCGGAGCGGTCCCCTCCCCGCCCTTCCCCGTTCCCCGGGCGCCGCCCGGACCCGTTCCGGGCGCTCCGCGCCCGGTGCGCTCAAACGCCGCGCGGGCTGGGATTGCCGCGCAGCGGCGATATCAGCGCCGCGAAGCCGGTGCGGCGCCCCGGCGCCGAGCCGCGCGAGCCGCGCGGCGAGAGGCGGGGCGCCCCGGCGCAGGGGCGGCGGGCGGCGGGCGGGGGGGGGAGGCGTGGGGCGCGGTCAGAAGGGGGCGCGGCGGAGCAGGAGGAGGGCTCGGTCGTCGTTGACGTCCTTGGCCACCTTTTCGATCAGGTGCCACGCCGCACCCTCCCAGCCCGCCGCGACGTACCGGTCGGCCTCCCCCGTCAGCCGGTCGATGCCCTCGCTGATCTCGCGGTCCGATGTCTCGACCAGGCCGTCGGTGAAGAGCATCAGGACGTCGCCGGGGCGGAGGCTGCCGCGGGCCGGTTCGAACTCGGCGCCGTCGTAGACGCCCAGGAGCGGGCCCTCGCCGGACTTCTCCTGCCAGCGGCCGGTGCCGGCGGACAGCTGGAGCGCGGGCAGGTGGCCGGCCGAGAGGAGCTCGTAGTCGCCGGTCTCCAGGTCCAGGACGAGGTGGATGGAGGTGGCGAAGCCCTCGTCCCAGTCCTGGCGGAGCAGGTAGCCGTTGGCGGCGGGCAGGAAGTCCTGGGGCGGAAGGGCGCCGAGGAGGCCGCCGAAGGCGCCCGAGAGGAGGAGGGCCCGGGAGCCGGCCTCCATGCCCTTGCCGGAGACGTCGGTGAGGACGACCTCCAGGGTGCGCCCGCCGTTGGTGCGGGCGGCGACGACGAAGTCCCCGGAGAAGGACTGGCCGCCGGCGGGCCGCAGGGCCATCTCGCGGTGCCAGCCCGGTGGCAGGGCGGGCAGCTTGCTCTGCACCCGGATGCGTTCGCGCAGGTCGAAGAGCATGGTGCCGCCGCGCCGCCAGGGCACCCCGACGCGGCTGCGGAACTGGGCGATGATCAGCCCGAAGAAGCCGCAGGCGGCGACGACGAGGACGGTTCCGGGGGTGACCCGGGCCGGTCCCTCGGTGTACGGGCCGAGGACGAGGGCCTCGACGATCAGGGCGGCCGCGGAGGCGGCGTAGAGCCCGAGCAGGCTGGCGGGCCGCAGCAGCAGGCCGCCGGCCACGATGGGCAGGACGAGCACCGACGGGGAGAACCAGACGGGCAGCATCAGGGTGCCGCAGGCGAAGGCGGGCACCGTCAGCAGGAGCCCGGCGAAGGCCAGCCAGTCGGAGGCGTCCCCGCGGAAGTAGTCGACGGCGGATTTGCGCAGGGCGGTGCGAGCCCGGTGCGACAGCATGCGCGTCCGGGCCCCGAGCGTCTCGACACGTGCTCCGGCCATTGCATCGGGACCCTATCCATCACGGCTGTGTGCGCGCAGGGGTACCCCCGTTCCGCCGGTCCCCGCACGCCCGAAAACTGTTCGACCGGACCGTATTGCCCTGGTAGGGATGGACCCATGGCTCTTGATACGCGCGTATTGCAGGCTGCTGAGTGGGATGTCTGGTACGACCATCTGGAACTGGCGTTCGGCGGCGTGCCGGAATCGCCGGAGGAGCGGTCGCTCTACCGGTCCCTGACGGAGTTCGACCGTTCGCTGGGCGTCTGGGACGGGGAGACCTGCGTCGGTTCGGCCGGGGCGTTCGGTTTCCGGCTGTCGGTGCCGGGCGGGGCGGTGGTACCGGCGGCGGGCGTGACCATGGTCGGCGTGGCGCCGACCCATCGCAGGCGCGGCGTGCTGACCTCGATGATGCGGCGCCAGCTGGACGACGTCCGGGCGGGCGGCGAGCCGGTCGCCGTGCTGACGGCCTCGGAGCCGGAGATCTACGGGCGCTTCGGCTACGGCACGGCCGCCCACGCCCTGTCGTTCGACATCGACACCACCCGGGTACGGCTGGACGTGCCGCCGGGGACGGACGGGGTGCGGCTGCGGCTCGTGGACCCGGTGAAGGCGCTGGCGGACTGCGAGCGGGTGTACGCCGCCCTGGTCCCGGGCCGGCCGGGGATGCCGGCCCGGCAGCCGGGGTGGGAGCGGCAGGGGCTGCTGGACCCGGAGTCGCTGCGGCAGGGGGCGTCGCCGCTGAAGTGCGTGGTGGCGGAGGACGCGGAGGGCCGGGTCGTCGGCTACGCGCGCTATCGGGTGCGGCCGGACTGGGAGCCGACCGGGTCGGACGGCAAGGTGCTGGTCGGCGAGGTGAACGCGGTGGTTCCGGCGGCGTACGCGGCGCTGTGGCGGTACCTGTTCGAGATCGACCTGACCTGGCACGTACAGGTGCACGGGCGGCCGGTGGACGATCCGCTGCTGCATCTGGTCAACGACGTCCGCCGGATCCGGGCGCGGCAGCGGGACGCGCTGCACCTGCGTCTGGTGGACCTGCCGGGGGCGCTGGAGGCGCGGGGGTACGGGGCCGCGGTGGACGTCGTGATGGAGGTGGAGGACGCGTTCTGCCCCTGGAACGCGGGGCGGTGGCGGCTGACGGCCGACGGGTCCGGGGCGCGGTGCGTGCGCAGCGACGACGCGGCGGAGCTGGCGCTGTCCGTGCGGGACCTGGGCTCGGCGTACCTGGGCGGGGTGACGCTGGCCTCTCTCGCGGCGGCCGGCCGGGTGCGGGAGCTCCGGCCGGGGGCGGTGCGGGAGGCTTCGCGGGCCTTCGCGGGGGATGTCGCCCCGTGGCTCCCGCACGGCTTCTGACCCGGGTCCGCAAACAGGGGGCCGCCCGGCTCGGCGGCCCCCTGCCGCGCGGCTGAGTGCTCTGGCCGGAAAGGTTCACCGCCTCACGACGCCCGGCACGGCACCTCGCCGCGTTGTCGGGCCACGCGTACGTCCGGTACGAGTCGTGGCCCTCCGCCTTGCGATGCACCGCACCGGACGCCGCGAACCGGCAAACCTCTCCGGTCAGAGCACTAGCGCTGCTGGCAGGCGGGGCACCAGAAGAGGTTGCGGGCGGCGAGGTCGGCCGTGCGGATCTCCGTGCCGCAGATGTGGCACGGGAGCGTCGCCCGGCGGTAGACGTACACCTCGCCGCCGTGGTCGTCGACGCGGGGCGGGCGGCCCATGGCCTCCGGGAGGTGTTCGTCCCGGACGGTGTCGATGCGGTTCCTGCGGACGCCCTCGCGCATCAGCTCGGCCAGGTCGGTCCACATCGCGTCCCACTCGGTGCGCGTGAGGTCCCTGCCCTGGCGGTAGGGGTCGATGCCGTGCCGGAAGAGGACCTCGGCGCGGTAGACGTTGCCGACGCCCGCGATGATCTTCTGGTCCATCAGCAGGGCGGCGATGGTCGTGCGGCTGCGGGAGATGCGGGACCAGGCGCGGGCGGGGTCGTCGGCCGGGCGCAGGGGGTCCGGGCCCAGGCGGTCGTGTATCGCCTTCTTCTCGGCCCCGGTGACCAGGGCGCAGGCGGTGGGTCCGCGCAGGTCCGCGTGGTGGTCGTCGTTCAGCAGGCGCAGCCGCACCGTGTCGGTGGCCGGCGGGGCCGGGGCGGGGCCGAAGCCGAGCTTGCCGAAGAGGCCGAGGTGGATGTGGATCCAGGCGTCGCCGAGTTCCAGGAAGAGGTGCTTGCCGTGCGCCTCGGCGCTCTCCAGCACGCGTCCGTCGAGGAGGGCGGCGCTGTCGGCGAAGCGTCCCTGGGGGCTGCTGACCCGGACCGGGCGGGCGGCGAAGCGCTCGGTGTGGTCCTGGGCGAGGCGGTGGATCGTATGGCCCTCGGGCACGCCTTGCTCCTACGTCGCTTCGTCTCGGGGTCCGGCGGACCGCGTGCCGCCGGACGACGGGCGTCCGGCGGCACGGGGGGCCTTACTGGTCCTGCGGGTGGTGGGCCGGGATCGGGGGGAGCTCGCCGGTCTGCTCGTAGGCCGAGAGCATGTCGATGCGGCGGGTGTGGCGCTCCTCGTCGGAGTACGGGGTGGCCAGGAAGGCCTCGATGAAGCTGGTGGCCTCGTCCTGGCTGTGCATGCGGCCGCCGACGGAGATGACGTTGGCGTTGTTGTGCTCGCGGCCGAGCTTCGCGGTCTCCACGCTCCAGGCGAGGATGGCGCGGACGCCCTTGACCTTGTTGGCGGCGATCTGCTCGCCGTTGCCGGAGCCGCCGATCACGATGCCGAGGCTGTCGGCGTCCGCGGCGGTCTTCTCCGCGGCACGCAGGCAGAACGGCGGGTAGTCGTCCACGGCGTCGTAGATGTGGGGCCCGCAGTCGACGGGCTCGTGGCCGTTGTTCTTGAGCCAGTCCACGAGGTGGTTCTTGAGCTCAAAGCCGGCATGGTCGGATCCGAGATACACGCGCATGGGTCGAGTGTGGCATGCGCGACCTCGAGAGAGGTCGGAGGGGTGTCGCATAAATCACTTCTAAACCTCAAGTAAACCCAAAGAACGCAGACGGGAGGGGTCGGGACCTTGATCCCGGGATGGGGGCCTTGGGTAACCATCGGAAGAAGGTCTTCCGTACTGGCCGGAAATCGGGTTTGAATGCCGGAACTCTCCACCCGAGAACCTAAGGATTCGTCCATGAGCACGACGACGACCCTGCAGAAGGCAGGCGGCCCGACCGGCGAACCCGGCTCCGCACAGCCCTCCGACGGTCTCAAGGCCGGTCTCAAGAACCGCCACCTCTCCATGATCGCCATCGGCGGCGTCATCGGCGCCGGCCTGTTCGTCGGCTCCGGCGGCGGTATCGCCAAGGCCGGCCCCGCCATCCTGATCTCGTACCTCCTCGTCGGCGCCATGGTCGTCTTCGTGATGCGGATGCTCGGCGAGATGGCCGCCGCCAGCCCGAACTCGGGCTCCTTCTCCGCCTACGCCGACCGGGCGCTGGGCCGCTGGGCCGGCTTCTCCATCGGCTGGCTGTACTGGTTCTTCTGGGTCGTCGTGCTCGCCGTCGAGGCGACCGCCGGCGCGAAGATCCTCGAGGGCTGGGTCCCGGCCGTCCCGCAGTGGGCCTGGGCCCTGATCGTGATGGTCGTCCTGACGGCCACCAACCTCGGCTCCGTCGCCTCCTACGGCGAGTTCGAGTTCTGGTTCGCGGGCATCAAGGTCGTCGCCATCGGCGCCTTCGTAGTCATCGGCATGCTCGCCGTCTTCGGCGTGCTGCCGGGCTCGGACAACCCGGGCGCGGGCTTCGCCCACCTCACCGACGCCGGCGGGTTCATGCCGAACGGCTGGGGCTCGGTCCTCACCGGTGTGCTGATGGTCGTCTTCTCCTTCATGGGCAGCGAGATCGTCACCCTGGCGGCCGGCGAGTCCGAGGACCCGCGCCGCGCGGTCACCAAGGCCACCAACTCGGTGATCTGGCGCATCGGCGTCTTCTACCTGGGCTCGATCTTCATCGTCCTGACGCTGCTGCCGTGGAACGACGAGTCGATCGTCAAGAAGGGCTCCTACGTCGCCGCCCTGGACTCGATCGGCATCGCGCACGCCGGCCAGATCATGAACGTGATCGTCCTGACGGCCGTCCTGTCCTGCCTGAACTCGGGCCTCTACACCGCTTCCCGCATGGCGTTCTCGCTGGGCGAGCGCGGTGACGCGCCCAAGGCCTTCGCCAAGACCAGCAAGAACGGCGTCCCCACGGTCGCCATCCTGGGCTCGGTGGTCTTCGGCTTCATCGCCGTCTACTTCAACTACACCTCCCCGGACACGGTGTTCAACTTCCTGCTGAACTCCTCCGGTGCCATCGCCCTCTTCGTGTGGCTGGTCATCTGCCTGACCCAGCTGCGGATGCGCGGGATCCTGATGCGTGAGGCCCCGGAGAAGGTCACCGTCAAGATGTGGCTCTTCCCGTACCTCACCTGGGCGACCGCCGCGATGATCACCTTCGTCCTCGGCTACATGGTCTACGACAAGGACAACCGCGAGACGGTGCTGTACTCCCTGCTCGTCGCGGCCGTCGTGATCGTGATCGGCGTGGCGCGCAACATGCGCCGCAAGAACGCGGTCGAGGCCGCGGCCGACGCCGCGGTCGACGCCGCCTGACCCGCCCCGCACACGTCAGCAGCCCCGGACCGCCCGCTCGCGGTCCGGGGCTGCTGCGCAGGCTCCGTCAGGGGAATCCCCTCGGGGTCAGCCGCGACGGCCGGCCAGCTTCCAGGCGGCCGGCAGCGCGCCCATGGCCAGCGCGGCCTTGAGGGCGTCGCCGATCAGGAACGGGGTCATGCCCGCCGCGACGGCCGCGGAGAGGGACATCCCGGTGGCGGCCATCAGGTACGGCACGCCCACCGCGTAGATCACGGCCGAGCCGAGCACCATCGTGCCCGCCGTGAACAGCACCGAGCGGTCGGCGCCGCGCCGCGCGAGGGCGCCGACGACGGTGGCGGCCAGCAGCATGCCGAGGACGTAGCCGAAGGAAGCCCCGCCCGCGCCGGAGGTGCCGCCCGCGAACCACGGCAGGCCGGCCGCGCCCAGGGCGGCGTACAGGCCGAGCGAGAGGAAACCGCGGCGGGCGCCGAAGGCGGTGCCCACGAGCAGGGCGGCGAAGGTCTGGCCGGTGACCGGCACGGGCGAGCCGGGAACGGGTACGGAGATCTGGGCGGCGAGACCGGTGAGCGCGGCTCCGCCGACGACGAGGGCGACGTCGCGGACGCGGCTCGCGGGCAGCAGGTCGGCGAGGACGGCGCCGGGCCGGAAGGAGACGGAAGCAGTGCTCATGAGGGGGCTCCGCGGGGTGGTGATCGACAGGACACCGTGACGCTAGTGCGCCCCGCTGCGCCGCCCCACCTCCGGCCGGGACAAAGGCATACTGTCCGGTTTGGTGGGGACCACACAAAGCCCATGTCTTACACCCGACTTGAAGTGATCCCCGTCACGGGGAACATCCGGCGACACATCCTTTTTGCTCCCAGGGGTGCCCTCCAGCAAGACTGTAGGGTCCCGCCAATCCCTTGCGCAGCCCCCAGCGCCGCTTGGCCGACCGAGAGTACGAGCACCTCCTCATGCGCGACCATCTGCCCGAACCGTCCGTCACCGAGGGCGGCCTGCCCCCGGAACCCCTGAGCCACAGCCTCAAGCAGCGCCACCTGACCATGCTCGGCCTCGGCGGCGTGATCGGCGCCGGGCTCTTCGTCGGCTCCGGCGCCGGCATCGCCATCGCCGGCCCCGCGATCATCTGCTCGTACCTGCTCGCGGGCGCGCTCGCGATGCTGGTCATGCGGGCGCTCGGCGAGATGTCGGCGGCGATGCCCGCCTCCGGCTCCTTCTCGGTCTACGCGGAGAGGGCCCTGGGGCGCTGGGCGGGCTTCTCGGCGGGCTGGCTGTACTGGTTCCTGCTGGTCGTGGTGCTCGCCGTGGAGGCGACCGGCGCAGCGAAGATCGCCCACGGCTGGCTGCCGTCGGTCGACCAGTGGGTGTGGGTGCTGCTGTTCATGGTGGTCTTCACCCTCGCCAACCTGGCCGCCGTCCGGAACTTCGGCGAGTTCGAGTTCTGGTTCGCCGCGCTGAAGGTCGGCGCGATCGTGCTGTTCCTGGTCCTGGGCACCCTGGCGGTCTTCGGCCTGCTGCCCGACACGGACCCGGTGGGCCTGGCCAACCTGACCGGTCAGGGCGGGTTCTTCCCCAAGGGCATCGGCGGGGTGGTCGCCGGCATGCTCGCGGTCGTCTTCGCCTTCGGCGGCCTGGAGGTCGTCACCATCGCGGCCGCCGAGTCGGACGACCCCGCCCGGTCGGTGTCCCGCGCGGTGCGCAGCGCGGTGTGGCGCATCCTCTTCTTCTACGTCGGCTCGATGCTGGTCATCGTGACCCTGCTGCCGTGGGACTCGATCCAGCCGGGCCAGAGCCCGTACGTGGCCGTCCTCGACTCGATCGGGATCCCGGGGGCCGGACAGATCATGAACATCGTGGTGTTCGTGGCGCTGCTGTCGGCGCTGAACGCCAACCTGTACGGGTCCTCGCGCATGGTGTTCTCGCTGGCCGAGCGGGGCGACGCGCCGAAGGCGCTGCTGAAGGTCTCGGGCGGCGGGGTACCGCGGCGGGCGGTGCTCGCCTCGGTGGTCTTCGGGTTCGCCTCGGTGGTGCTGAACCTGCTGTGGCCGGACACGGTCTTCCTCTACATGCTCAACGCGGTCGGCGCGGTGCTGCTGTTCGTGTGGGCGCTGATCGCGGTCTCGGAGCTGCGGCTGCGGCCGCGGCTGGAGCGGGAGATGCCGGAGCGGCTGACGCTGCCGATGTGGGCGTTCCCGTACCTGACGTGGGCGGCGCTGGCGGGGATGGCGGCGGTGCTGGTGCTGATGCTGCTCGACGACTCGGCGCGGCCGCAGTTGCTGTGGTCCTCCGGTGCGGCGGCGGTCGTGCTGCTGGTGGCCTGGTACCGGGAAGTGCGGGCGCGCCGGGGCTGAGGCCCCGTCACCGCCGCACGGAGGCCGGACGGCCCGGGACCTGCGTCCCGGGCCGTTTGCGTTCTGTGCGGGGGCGCGGTCACGGCGCGTGAGCCGAGTGTCCGGATGGCGAACAGCGAACGTCCGATAAGCGGACGGTCGGCAGACTGGGGCCCATGAGTCAGAGCACCGTCACGCCTCCCGAACTGCGGCCGTCCGCGCCCGGATCCCCCCTCGGCAACGGCCTCAAGCAGCGCCACCTCTCGATGATCGCCCTCGGCGGGGTCATCGGCGCCGGTCTCTTCGTCGGCTCGGGCGCCGGTATCGCGGCCGCGGGCCCCTCGATCGTGCTCGCGTACGCCGTGTCGGGCCTGCTGGTGATGTTCGTGATGCGGATGCTCGGCGAGATGTCGGCGGCCGATCCGGCGTCGGGCTCCTTCTCGGTGCACGCCGAGCGGGCGATCGGCCCCTGGGCCGGGTTCACGGCGGGCTGGATGTTCTGGACCCTGCTGTGCGTGGGCGTGGCCATCGAGGCCATCGGCGCGGCGCACATCATGGCGGGCTGGTTCCCGGGCACCCCGTCGTGGCTGTGGGTGCTGGTCTTCATGGCGCTGTTCTGCGGCAGCAACCTGGGCGCGGTGCGCAACTTCGGCGAGTTCGAGTTCTGGTTCGCCGCCCTGAAGATCGGCGCCATCGCCCTCTTCCTGGGCCTGGGCGTGCTCGCCGTCCTCGGCCTGCTGCCCGGGACCGCCGCCCCGGGCGCCGCCAACCTGGCGCACGCGGGCGGGTTCCTGCCCAACGGGGTCGACGGCCTGCTCGTCGGCGTGCTGGCCTCGGTCGTCGCGTACGGCGGACTGGAGACGGTGACCATCGCGGCCGCCGAGTCCGACGACCCCGTGCGGGGCGTGGCCAAGGCCGTGAAGACCACCATGTGGCGGATCGCGATCGTCTACGTCGGCTCGATGCTGGTCATCGTCACCCTGCTGCCCTGGAACGACCCGGCCGTCACCGAGCGGGGCCCGTACGCCGCGGCCCTGGACCACCTGGGCATCCCGGCGGCCGGCCAGATCATGAACGCGGTCATCCTGATCGCCCTGCTGTCCGCGATGAACGCCAACATCTACGGCTCCTCCCGCATGGCCCACTCGCTGGTCTCCCGGGGCCAGGGCCCCAAGGGGCTGGGCAAGGTCTCGGGCGGGGTGCCGCGCCGGGCGGTGCTCGCCTCCTGCGGGTTCGGCTTCGTCACGGTGCTGCTGTCGTACTGGTACCCGGACACCCTGTTCGCCTGGCTGCTGAACATGGTCGGCGGGGTCATCCTCGTCGTCTGGGGCTTCATCGCGGTCTCCCAGTTCGTGCTGCGCCGGCGGCTGGAGCGGGAGGCGCCCGGGAAGCTGACCGTGCGGATGTGGGGCTTCCCGTACCTGACGTGGCTGGCGCTGGCCGGGGTGGCCGGGGTGCTGGTGCTGATGGCCGCGGGCGAGGACACCCGGACGCAGGTGCTCTTCACGGGCGGACTGACGGTGGCCCTGGCGGCGACCGGGTACGTGATGCAGCGCCGGGCGGCGCGCCGGGGCTGACGGCCCGACAGCCCCCCGGCCCCCTCGGAGGCGGATCTCGTGTGCGACACGGGATCCGCCTCTCTTCGCACCCGGGCGACCCTTGCGTGTGACCTGGAACAGATACTGCTAGCGTGCAGTTGCGCATTAATTGCAATAAGCGATTGGCGCGCTGAGGGGACCGGACACACGCATGGCCATCTACACGCTTCCTGAACTTCCTTACGACTACGCGGCGCTCGAACCGGTGATCAACCCGCAGATCATCGAGCTGCACCACGACAAGCACCACGCGGCATACGTCACGGGCGCCAACACCACGCTGGAGCAGCTGGAGGAGGCGCGCGACAAGGAGAACTGGGGCGCGCTCAACGGGCTGGAGAAGAACCTCGCGTTCCATCTCTCCGGCCACATCCTGCACAGCATCTACTGGCACAACATGGCCAGCCCGAAGACCGGCGAGGGCGGCGGCGTGCCGACCGCGGCCGACGGCCTGGGCGACCTCGCCGACGCGATCACCGAGTCCTTCGGCTCCTTCGAGAAGTTCAAGAAGCAGCTGACCTTCGCCTCCTCCGCGACGCAGGGCTCGGGCTGGGGCGTCCTGGCGTACGAGCCCGTCAGCGGCCGCCTGGTCGTCGAGCAGGTCTACGACCACCAGGGCAACGTCGGCGTGGCCAGCACGCCCATCCTGGTCTTCGACGCCTGGGAGCACGCCTTCTACCTGCAGTACAAGAACCAGAAGGTGGACTTCATCGAGGCCATGTGGAACGTCGTCAACTGGCAGGACGTGTCCCGCCGCTACGCCGACGCCAAGGCGAACACCCCGCTGCTGATCCCCGCCAAGGGTTGACCGGCACCCGTAGACCGCCCGCCTCGTGATCGTCTTCTCAGCCTTCGCGTACGGGCGTTTCCAGCGGAAGACCCCCGTGGGTGGGGGCACCTCCCAGCGGTAGCTGGGGGAGTGACTCACGGGGGTCTTCTGTGGTCCGGGAAGGGATCCCGACGCGCGGACTACTCGAAGCTGGGGCCCTTGGTACGGGTGCGCTTGATCTCGTAGAAGCCCGGGGTGGAGGCGACCAGCAGGGTGCCGTCCCACAGGCGGGCGGCGGCCTCGCCGCGCGGGGCCGGGGTGACGACGGGGCCGAAGAAGGCCACCTCCTCGCCGTCGGCGCCGGGTACGGAGATCACCGGGGTGCCGACCTCCTGGCCGACGCGCTCGATGCCGTCGTTGTGGGAGTCGCGCAGCACCTGGTCGTACTCGTCGGAGTCGGCGTAGGCGAGCAGCTCGGCCGGCAGGCCGACGGCCTCCAGGGCGT
The DNA here is from genome assembly GCF_042895815.1 of Streptomyces sp. NPDC001373. Taxonomy (NCBI): domain Bacteria; kingdom Bacillati; phylum Actinomycetota; class Actinomycetes; order Kitasatosporales; family Streptomycetaceae; genus Streptomyces; species Streptomyces sp. NPDC001373. Next base: position 86,111 of record NZ_JBIAWQ010000009.1, on the reverse strand, counting down.
CGGCGATGACCTCCCGGGTCGCGCCGCGGTCCTCGTTGTGGATCCTGGTGCCGAGCGCCGTGTACAGCTTGCCGGTGACCTCGTCGCCGAACTTCTGCTGGGCGGCGACCACCACGCGCACCGGGGCCCAGCCCTTGGGCCCGAGGAGCTCACGGTAGCGCTCGGGGAGCTCGTCCAGCTTGTCCTCGTTGAGCACGGCCAGGCTCATCACGTGCCAGCGGACCTCCACGTCGCGGACCTTCTCGACCTCGAGCATCCATCGGGAGGTCATCCACGCCCAGGGGCAGAGCGGGTCGAACCAGAAGTCCACCGGGTTCTTCTCGCGCACCTGGGTGTCGGTCATGTCTCTCCTCACGTCGCACGGGGCGTCTGCCGTCATGCTCCTTCTGGCCAACCGGGCCGGATCCGCACGCATTCCCCCGTGGGAGGATTCGGCCGAAGAAGCGATCACGCACGAAGGAGTGCCACGTGCCCGGTGAGAATCTGTCCCGCGACGAAGCCCGCGCGCGGGCCGAGCTGCTGTCCGTCGACGGGTACGAGGTGGTCCTCGACCTGACCTCCGCGGTGGACGATGCCGAACCGGCCGAGGGTCCCCGGACCTTCCGCTCGGTGACGACCGTGCGCTTCCGGTCGGCGGTGCCGGGCGCCTCCTCGTTCGCGGACCTGATCGCGCCCTCGGTGAACTCGGTCACCCTGAACGGGCACGCCCTGGACCCGGCCTCCGTGTTCGACGGATCGCGGATCGCCCTGGACGGGCTGGCCGCCGAGAACGTCCTGGTCGTCGACGCGAACTGCGCCTACAGCCGGACCGGCGAGGGCATGCACCGCTTCGTCGACCCGGAGGACGGCGAGGTCTACCTCTACACCCAGTACGAGCCGGCGGACGCCCGGCGGGTGTACGCGAACTTCGAGCAGCCCGACCTGAAGGCCCCCTACCGCTTCGAGGTGACGGCCCCCGAGGGCTGGACCGTGTGGAGCAACGGGGCGGAGGAGTCCCGCGAGGGCGGGGTGTGGCGCTTCGCCGAGACCGCCCCCATCTCCACGTACATCACCTGCGTGGTGGCGGGCCCGTACCACTACGTCACGGACACCTACACCCGCGGGGACCTGACGATCCCGCTGGGCGCGATGTGCCGCAAGGGGCTGGCCAAGCACTTCGACGCGGACGACGTCTTCCTCGTCACCAAGCAGGGCTTCGACCTCTTCCACGAGATCTTCGACTACCCGTACCCCTTCGGGAAGTACGACCAGGCCTTCGTGCCCGAGTACAACCTCGGCGCCATGGAGAACCCGGGCATGGTGACCTTCCGCGAGGAGTACATCTTCCGCGGGAAGGTCACGCAGGCCTCCTACGAGCGGCGCGCGAACGTCATCCTGCACGAGATGGCGCACATGTGGTTCGGCGACCTGGTCACCATGAAGTGGTGGGACGACCTGTGGCTGAAGGAGTCCTTCGCCGACTTCATGGGCTCCTTCGGGCTGGTCGAGGCCACCCGCTTCGACCAGGCCTGGGTCACCTTCGCCAACAACCGCAAGGCGTGGGCCTACCGGGCCGACCAGCTGCCGTCCACCCACCCGATCACGGCCGACATCCGTGACCTGGAGGACGCCAAGCTGAACTTCGACGGGATCACCTACGCCAAGGGCGCGGCCGTGCTCAAGCAGCTCGTCGCCTACGTGGGCCGGGAGGCCTTCCTGGAGGGCGCGCGGCGCTACTTCAAGGCGCACGCGTACGGGAACACCACCCTGGACGACCTGCTGTCGGTGCTCGGCGAGGTCTCCGGGCGGGACATGGCCGAGTGGTCGCGGGCCTGGCTCCAGACGGCGGGCGTCAACGCGCTGACGCCGGTGGTGACCACGGACGCGGGCGGGCGGCTGACCGAGCTGGCCGTGGTCCAGGAGGGCGACGAACTGCGCCCCCACCGGGTCGCGGTCGGCCTGTACCGGCTGGAGGCCGACGGGGCGCTGGTGCGCTACGCGCGGGCCGAGGCCGACGTGGCGGGCGTCCGGACGGTGGTCGCGGAGCTGACCGGGCTGGAGCGGCCCGACCTGGTCCTGGTCAACGACGAGGACCTCACCTACTGCAAGATCCGCTTCGACGAGGGCTCGCTGGCCACCCTCCGCGGCCACCTGGGCGACCTCACGGACCCGCTGGCCCGCGCCCTGTGCTGGTCGGCGCTGTGGAACCTGACGCGGGACGCGCTGATGCCCGCCCGGGACTTCCTGTCGCTCGTGCTGGCCCACGCCGGCCGCGAGAGCGACGTCGGCGTGCTCCAGCAGCTGCACGCGCAGGCACTGGCCGCGGTCTCCCTCTACGCGGCGCCCGACTGGCGCGAGCAGGGCGGCCGGGAGCTGGCGGCGGGCGCGCTGCACGAGCTGCGGCTGGCCGAACCGGGTTCCGAGCACCAGCTGACCTGGGCCCGGTTCTTCGCGGCGAGCGCCGCCAGCGAGGGCGACTTCCAGCTGCTGCTGGGGCTGCTGGAGGGATCGGCGCGGATCGACGGACTGGAGGTGGACCAGGAGCTGCGCTGGGACTTCCTGCTCCCGCTGACCGCGCACGGCGTGGTCGACCAGGCCGTACTGGCGGCCGAGCTGGTCCGTGACGACACCGCCTCGGGCAAGCGGCACCAGGTGCGCTGCCTGGCCGCGCGGCCGTCGGCGGCGGTCAAGGACCAGGCGTGGGCGGTGGTGGTCGAGTCGGACGCGCTGTCGAACGCGCTGGTCGAGGCGACCATCAACGGTATGCAGCAGCCCTCGCAGCGGGAGCTGCTCGCCCCGTACACCGGGCGGTACTTCGAGGTGATCGAGCGGATCTGGGCCGAGCGCTCGATCCAGATCGGCATCGACGTGGTGAAGGGCCTGTACCCGGTGCTCCAGGACTCGCAGGCCACTCTGGACGCGACGGACGCCTGGCTGGAGGCCCGTCCGGACGCGGCCCCCGCGCTGCGCCGGCTGGTGCTGGAGTCCCGCGACGACCTGGCCCGCGCCCTGCGCGCCCAGTCGCGCGACGCGTAGCCCTGCGGGTGCCGCTGCGCGGGGCTTGCTCCGCGCAGCGGCACCCGCGCAGCGGCAGCGCCATCGGCAGTCGAACGTCCGTACTTTAGCCCCGTCTTGTCCGGATTTGTCGACGAGTGTGTAACAGGGGTTAGCAAGGCCATGGCCTGAGGGAATCACCGCGTCATGAACCAGAACGCGCCCCTCCCCCTCGCCCACCTCACCGCCAGCCGCCCCCGTGTGCTGACCCTCGCGCAGCTGCGCGAGCACGGAGTCAGGGCCTCCGAGGCCGCCGGCCGGCCGTGGCAGCAGGTGCTGCCCGGGGTGTTCCTGCTGCACACCGGGCCCGCGACGAGCGAGGAGCGCCTCCACGCCGCCCTCCTGTACGCGGGCCGGCGCGGCAACGGCGAGGCCATGATCACCGGGCTGGCCGCACTCGCGCTCTACCGCTTCGCCTCCACCCCCGCCCTGCTCTCCCTCGCGTACATCGACGTCCTCGTCCCGAACACCCGCCGACTGCGCTCGACCGGCGACGTGCGCATCGTGCGCGCCCACACCCCGCCCCGCCCGCTGGAGGTCACCGGGGTGCCCGTGGCACCGGTGGCACGGGCCGTCGCCGACGCCGTCGCCCAGCTCGAAGACGCCGACGCGGTGCGCCGCGTCCTCGGCGAGGCCGTCCGGGGCGGCCACTGCGAACCGGCTGCCGTCGTAAGGGAGCTGACGGTGGCCCGGCTGCTGAACCGGCCGCACGTGGTCGAGGCCGTCGAGGGCCTGCTCGCCGAGGGCCGGACCATCGCGGAGGAGCGGCTGTACCAGCTCGTACGGGGCCACGAGCTCCCCGAGCCGGTCTGGAACGTGGACCTGCGGCTGCCCGGCGGCCCGCACCTGGGCGGGGTGGACGCGTACTGGCCCGAGCAGGCCGTGGCCGTCGAGATCGACACCCGGGCCCCGCGCCAGGGCGAGGACGAGGACTGGGCCGAGACCGTCCGCAAGCGGGACGCCCTGGAACGGCTCGGGGTGACCGTCCTCCACCTGACCCCGCGCAAGCTGCGGGACTGGCCCGAGCAGCAGGCCGCGGTCGTCCGGACCGCCCTGGCCGCGGCCTGCGACCGCGAGGCCGCCGCCTACCTCGTCGTCCTGCCCCGGTGAGGCCGGTCGGCCGCCCCACCGGGAACCGCCGGGACGGCCGGGTTCGCCGGGGAGTACTCCGGAGCGCTCCACAGCAGCCGCCCCGGATGCAGGCTCTCCACCACCGACTCCACCCGGAACCGGACGCTACGGCTCCCGTCGGCCCCGAACTCGGTCCGGGCCCGCCCGCTCAGCTGGAGCAGCCCGCCGCCCTCCCAGTCGGGGAAGAGCAGTCCGGCCCGGTCGTCGACGGCCAGGTTGCCCAGGGTCAGGAACATCGCGTTGCCCGGATAGTCCGGCCAGCGCAGCCCGGTGGGCGAGAGCACCTCCACGAAGCCCGGCATCCCGCCCCGGTGGCTCGCGTCGGCTCCGCCCGCGCCGGCGGTGGTGGCCACGAAGAAGGTGTCGGCGGCGCGCACGGCCCGCTCCTGGTCCGGGGTGAGCGCCGAGGAGCGCCGTACGACCCCGGGCCCCTCGGCCGCCAGGGTCAGCGGCTGCCGCTTCTGCAGGTATTTCGGGCAGTTGGAGAAGACCTCCTCGGCGGCCACCGCGAAGCCCCCGGGGGTCACGGCGAGGGTTCCGTTGAGCCGCATCCGGCGCCGGGTGCGCGGGTCGAGGGCGATCGTGCCGACCCGGGTGCCGTCGGCGGCCAGCGCGCCGGCGAGGGGGTCCCCGTCCGGCAGGCCGCCGCGGACCGCGATCCGGTCCGGTCCGGTGGCCCGTGCGAACCCGGGCGCGCCGGTGAGCAGCGAGGCCCACATCCGCCCCGCGCCGTCGGCGGCGCCGACGACGAGGTGGGGCTGGAGGGCGAGGAAGGCGGCCGCCACGTCCCGGATGCCCGGGCCGATGGAGCGGCCGACGTGCTCGGCGAGCTCGCGGACGCCGATCCGTTCCTGGACGGCCAGCGAGCCCTGGTGGTACCGGTCCATGACGGCTCCCCTTCTGTGAGGGCCTAGAAGAATCCGCAGGTCGGAGCACCTGCGGTCGGGGCGGGAGCACCCTCGGCACCGGTCGGCACGGAGATCTCCAGCCGGGTGCCGTCCGGGTCGTGGAAGAAGATCCCGCCGGAGGCGGCACCCTCGCGGTGGGCGACGACGCCCTCGTAGGCGAAGTCGACGCCCAGGCCGCGCAGCCGGTCCTCGTACGCCCGGACCTCCTCGATGGCGCCGGCGGAGAAGGCCAGGTGGTGCAGTCCGGCCGCCCGCGGGGCGTACCGGTCGTCCGCCTGCTGCCAGAGGGTGAGGACGAGCTCCCCGTCGTGGCCCAGGAAGGCGAAGCGGCGGCCGTCCTCCTTGCCCTCGCCGAGGAGCCCGAAGCCCAGGGCGTCGCGGTAGAAGGCGAGCGAGCGGTCCAGATCGGTGACGTTGAGGCCCACGTGGCCCGTGCGGAGCGTGCTGACAGCGGTCGTCATGAGAGTTCCCCTTCCCGGGGCGTTCCGGATTTTCTAACCTTCTATATTGAGATTAGAGGTTAGAGATCCGGGCGTCAACCGGTCACGTACCCTTGAGGGGTTAGCGGCGCGAGGAGGCGGACATGACGGCAGTACCGACGACGGACCCCCGTCCGCTCACCGGAGAGCCGGTCTCCCTCGACCTGCTGAACACGCGCTGGATGCGGGAGGGCGAACTCGCCGACCTCTTCGCCGGGGCCTTCGGGCTGAGCCGGCTGGAGGGACTGGCCCTGTGGCTGGAGAGCGCGGGCCTGGCCGGGCGCTTCCGCGCCGACAAGTCGACCCTGGTCCACCTGCTCACCGCGCGCGAGGCGCTGGCCCGCGCCGTCGCGGACCCGGCCGACGCCTCCGCCCGCGAGCTGGTCGACGCCGTACTGGAGCACGGCCGCATCCGGGCCACCCTGACCGCCGAAGGCCCCGGCGAGCGCGCCGAGTTCGACGACCCCTCGTGGGGACCGGCCTGGACCGCGGCCCGGGACTACCTCGGCCTGCTGGGCTCGGCGCCGGACCGGATCCGCAAGTGCGCCTCGGAGACGTGCGTGCTGCACTTCCACGACACCTCGCGCAACGGCACCCGGCGCTGGTGCTCGATGGCCGCCTGCGGAAACCGCGCCAAGGCCTCGCGCCACTACGCGCGCACGCGCGAGCGCTGAACGCCCGGAATCTGTCACACCCGGGGCACGAACCGGCCGCGGCACGCCGCTGTCCCACGGCCTGTAAGTCGATAAATCCACTACCCGACCGACGCGAGTCGCCCGGCCTTGCCCCGACATGTTCCCGATGGCGGAAACTCCACCCTGGCGAGTGTCCGCCATGTCAGGTCTCGGTCAATGACAACCCTCCCCAAACAGCTGTCACTTGCGCAAAGCTGACCGGTCATCCGGCACCGAAATCCGGACCGTATCGATCTCTAGCCAGGGATGCTGATGACCCTCGAATCCCCCAGCACCACCGGGGCCATACCCGGCGCCCGGCGCGCGGCGCGCGTCGCGGCGGCCGCGGGCCTGGTGGCCGCGCTCTGCGCCACCGGCGCCGTACCCGTCTTCGCGGCGACCGGCGACAACCCGTCGGCCCCGGCTCCGGCCAAGTCGGCCGACCAGAAGCTCGGTTCGGCGGACGCCGAACTGCTTCAGGAGGCCAAGGCCAAGGGTGACGCGACCGTCACCGTCATGGTCGCGACCGCGCCGGGCCAGACCAAGCAGGTCTCCGACCAGCTGCACGCCGTCCAGGGTGCTTCGGTGGGCCAGACGTACGACAAGCTCGGCTACGTCCGCGCCACCCTCCCGACCGACAAGGCGGAGGCGGCGCTGAAGGCGGCCGCCAAGCTGGAGTCGGTGCACGGCATGGACCTCAAGCAGGAGATCCAGCTGCCGGACCCGCGCCCCGATTCGGGCAAGGACGGCGCCGGCAAGAAGACCGCCGCCGAGACCTACCCCGGTCCGGACAGGAACACCCCGGCGAAGAACCCGTACAACCCGTCCTTCGAGACCGGTGCGGTGGACTTCGTCCAGAAGAACCCGCAGGCCGACGGCCGCGGCGTCACCATCGGCATCCTGGACTCCGGCGTCGACATCGCCCACCCGGCGCTGCAGAAGACCACCACCGGCGAGCGCAAGATCGTCGACTGGGTCACCGCGACCGACCCGATCCTGGACAACGACGCCACCTGGCGCCCCCAGGTCACCCCGGTCACCTCCACCGGCGGCAGCTTCACCGCGGGCGGCCAGAGCTGGAAGGCCCCCGAGGGCACCTTCCAGTGGAGCCGCTTCAGCGAGTCGATCACCGCCACCGGTGACATGAAGGGCGACGTCAACCGGGACGGCGACACCACCGACAAGTTCGGCATGCTGTACGACCCGGTGGCCGGCACCGTCCGCGTGGACACCGACCAGGACGGCGACTTCACCAACAACGAGCCGATGAAGCCGTACAAGGACGGCTACCAGATCGGCTACTTCGGCACGGACAACCCGGCGACCGACGTCGCCGAGCGGATCCCCTTCGTGATCCAGATCCGCAAGGACGTCCCGATGGACCCGTTCGGCGGGGACTGGGTCGGCAAGAAGGCCGACTTCGTCAACATCGGCATCATCGAGTCCGAGCACGGCACGCACGTCGCCGGCATCACCGCCGCCAACAGCCTCTTCGGCGGCAAGATGAACGGCGAGGCGCCCGGCGCGAAGATCGTCTCCTCGCGCGCCTGCTCCTGGTCCGGCGGCTGCACCAACATCGCGCTGACCGAGGGCATGATCGACCTCGTCGTCAACCGCGGCGTCGACATCGTCAACATGTCGATCGGCGGTCTCCCGGCGCTGAACGACGGCAACAACGCCCGTTCCGAGCTGTACAAGAACCTCATCGACACCTACGGCGTCCAGCTCGTCATCTCGGCGGGCAACGAGGGCCCCGGTGTCAACACCATCGGCGACCCCGGCCTCGCCGACAAGGTCATCTCGGTGGGCGCCGCGGTCTCCAAGGAGACCTGGGCCGCCAACTACGGCTCCGGCGTGACCAAGAAGTACAACATGTTCCCCTTCTCCTCGCGCGGTCCGCGTGAGGACGGCGGGTTCACGCCGACCATCACCGCCCCCGGCGCGGCCATCAACACCACCCAGACCTGGCTGCCCGGCAGCCCGGTCAAGGAGGCGGGCTACTCCCTGCCGGCCGGCTACTCGATGCTCCAGGGCACCTCGATGTCCTCGCCGCAGGCGGCGGGCGCCAGCGCCCTGCTGATCTCGGCCGCCAAGCAGGCGAAGATCGCCCTGCCCCCGGCCAACCTGCGCGTGGCGCTGACCAGCACCGCGAAGAAGATCGACGGCGTCCCGGCGCACGCCCAGGGCGCGGGCCTCATCGACATCAACAAGGCGTGGGAGTCCATCCAGCGCGGCGCCAAGGCCAACGAGTTCACGGTCAAGGCCCCCGTCGACACCGCGCTCGACCAGTTCCTGAAGACCCCGGGCTTCGGCACCGGCCTCTACGACCGCGAGGGCGGCCTGAAGGTCGGCCAGAAGAAGGTCTACGACGTCGTCGTCACCCGCACCACCGGCCCGAAGTACGGCACCCGCCACAACCTGAGCTGGCGCAACAACGACGGCACCTTCAAGGTCGTCGGCGGTGGCGGCTACGACTACGTCACCCTGCCGCTGAACAAGCCCGTCACCATCAAGGTCGAGGCCAACGTCAAGTCGGCCGGCGTCCACAGCGGCATCCTGCAGCTCGACGACCCGACCACCGAGGGCATCGACAAGCAGATCCTGGCCACGGTCGTCGCCTCCACCCCGCTGGCGCAGCCGTCCTTCGCGCTCTCGGACACCTCCTCCGTCCAGCGCAACAGCCACAAGTCGTACTTCGTGACGGTCCCGCAGGGCGCCAAGACCCTCGAGGTCGCGCTCGGCGGTCTCGCCGCGGGCAGCCAGACGCGCTTCATCTCGATCCACCCGTACGGCACGGGCGTCGAGGACAGCGCCACCACCCAGTGCTACCCGAACTACGACAACCCGGCCAACAAGTGCCGCCCCGACCTGCGCTCGTACGACAACCCGCAGCCGGGCGTCTGGGAGATCGAGGTCGAGTCGCGCCGCACGTCGCCGCTGCTGGACAACCCGTTCAAGCTGGACGTCTCCGTCCTCGGCGCGGGCTTCGACCCGGCCGTCAAGGTCCTCCCCGAGGTCAAGCAGGGCACCCCGGCCCCGGTCCAGTGGACCGTGAAGAACACCGGCGCCGCCATCTCCGGCGGCAAGCTCCAGGGCGGCCCGCTCGGCTCCGCGAAGGTCGACAAGCCGACCATCGCGGCCGGCGAGACCAAGACCACCGAGGTCACCGTCGGTGAGGGCGTCTCCCGTCTGGACGTGGCCATCAACCACACCTCCGACGCCGGCGCCGACCTCGACCTCGAGGTCTACAAGGACGGCGTGAAGGTCGCCTCCTCGGCCGACGGCGACTCCGACGAGTCCGTGAGCATCGACAAGCCCGCCGCCGGCACCTACACCGTCAAGGTCATCGGCTACGCGGTCCCGTCCGGCTCCACCACGTACGACTACCGTGACGTCTACTTCTCGTCCGCCCTGGGCACCGTCCAGGTCGACGCGGCCGCCGCGGTCAACCTCGCCAACGGCGCCTCCGCGCAGGTCTCGGCGAACGTCCTGGTCTCCAGCGCGGCCCCCGAGGGCCGTCAGTTCTTCGGCCAGGTCCAGCTGCTCAACGGCCGCGGCACCGCCGCCGGCACCGGCAGCGTGCAGATCGACAAGGTCACCCCGTAAGGGCGTGAGCTGAAGGCATGACGAAGGGGCGGGTGCTCGACGAGCACCCGCCCCTTCCGCATGTGATCCGGTTTCCGGTGTTCTGGTTCCTGGTGCGCCGCGTTCGGACAACGATCACGACTGAACGGACACCAACCGCCCGCGACCAGGCAAAACGGACCGTCGGCCGCCCTGGAACACGGCCGTCACGGACTCGCCACCGGGGTTCACGGGTCCGACACTGTCCGCACCTCGGACAATGGATTGGACAAGCCTCGTGGGGTCGAACGCATGATGGCTTCACGCGCGCCCGCGTCCACGTATCGAAGGAGTCACCGTGAGGGTCGGAATCGTCGGAGCCACCGGACAGGTCGGCGGAGTCATGCGCAGCATCCTCGCCGAGCGGAAGTTCCCGGTCGACGAGCTGCGGCTCTTCGCCTCGGCCCGCTCCGCCGGCACGACCCTGGAGTGGCAGGGCCGCGAGATCACCATCGAGGACGCTTCCACGGCCGACTACTCCGGCCTGGACATCGTGCTCTTCTCCGCGGGCGGCGCGACCTCCAGGGCCCTCGCCGAGAAGGTCGCCTCCCAGGGCGCCGTCGTGATCGACAACTCCTCCGCCTGGCGCAGCCACCCCGAGGTCCCCCTCGTGGTCTCCGAGGTGAACCCGCACGCGATCAAGAACCGCCCCAAGGGCATCATCGCGAACCCGAACTGCACCACCATGGCCGCGATGCCCGTCCTGCGCCCCCTCCACGAGGAGGCCGGCCTGACCGCGCTCGTCGCCACCACCTACCAGGCCGTCTCCGGCTCCGGCCTGGCCGGCGTGGCCGAGCTCAAGGGCCAGGCCTGCGCGGTCTCCGAGGCCGCCGACCAGCTGACCTTCGACGGCGAGGCGGTGGAGTTCCCCGAGCCGGCCGTCTACAAGCGCCCGATCGCGTACAACGTGGTCCCGCTCGCGGGCAACCTGGTCGACGACGGCAGCTTCGAGACCGACGAGGAGCAGAAGCTCCGCAACGAGTCCCGCAAGATCCTGGAGATCCCCGGGCTCAAGGTCTCCGGCACCTGCGTGCGCGTCCCCGTCTTCTCGGGCCACTCCCTCCAGGTCAACGCCCGCTTCGAGCGCCCGATCGGCGTCGAGCGCGCCTACGAGCTGCTGAAGGACGCCCCGGGCGTCGAGCTGTCCGAGATCCCGACCCCCCTCCAGGCCGCCGGCAAGGACGCCTCGTACGTGGGCCGCATCCGGGTGGACGAGACGGTCGACAACGGCCTCGCGCTGTTCCTCTCCAACGACAACCTCCGCAAGGGCGCGGCGCTGAACGCGGTACAGATCGCGGAGCTCGTGGCCGAGGAGCTGCGCGGCTGACCGTGCCGCTGCGGCCGGAAGGGGCGGTGCCATTGCGGCGCCGCCCCTTCCGCTTGTCCGCCCGTGTTCGCCTCTGGATTACTCCGGCCCGGTGAAGCGGCCCGCATGGAAGGATGGCGGGGCAACGTCACCATCAAAGGAGATGAACGCGTGCCTGGCACGAATCTCACCCGTGAAGAGGCTCAGCAGCGGGCGAAGCTGCTCACCGTCGACTCGTACGAGATCGAACTCGATCTCAGCGGCGCGCAGGAGGGCGGTACCTTCCGGTCCGCGACCACCGTGCGCTTCCAGTCGGCCGAGGCGGGGGCCGGGACCTTCATCGACCTGGTCGCGCCGGCCGTGCACGAGGTCGTGCTGAACGGCACGGCCCTGGACGCCGCCGCCGTCTTCAAGGACTCGCGGATCGCCCTGGACGGCCTCGCCGCCGGGGCCAACGAGCTCCGCGTCGTCGCGGACTGCGCCTACACCAACACCGGCGAGGGCCTGCACCGCTTCGTCGACCCGGTCGACCAGCAGGCGTACCTGTACACCCAGTTCGAGGTGCCGGACGCGCGGCGCGTCTTCGCCAGCTTCGAGCAGCCCGACCTGAAGGCGACGTTCCAGTTCACGGTGACGGCCCCCGAGGGCTGGACGGTCATCTCGAACTCCCCGACACCGGAGCCCGAGGACCGCGTGTGGTCCTTCGAGCCGACCCCGCGCATCTCCTCGTACATCACCGCCCTGATCGTGGGCCCGTACCACGCGGTGCACAGCTCCTACGAGGGCAAGGACGGCCAGGTCGTCCCGCTCGGCATCTACTGCCGCCCCTCGCTGGCCGAGTTCCTCGACGCGGACGCGATCTTCGACGTGACCCGGCAGGGCTTCGACTGGTTCCAGGAGAAGTTCGCGTACGACTACCCGTTCGCCAAGTACGACCAGCTCTTCGTGCCGGAGTTCAACGCGGGCGCGATGGAGAACGCGGGCGCGGTCACCATCCGCGACCAGTACGTCTTCCGGTCGAAGGTGACGGACGCGGCGTACGAGGTGCGCGCCGAGACCATCCTGCACGAGCTCGCGCACATGTGGTTCGGCGACCTGGTCACCATGGAGTGGTGGAACGACCTGTGGCTGAACGAGTCGTTCGCCACCTACACCTCGATCGCCTGCCAGGCCTACGCCGAGGGCTCGAAGTGGCCGCACGCCTGGACCACGTTCGCGAACTCCATGAAGACCTGGGCGTACCGGCAGGACCAGCTGCCGTCCACGCACCCGATCATGGCCGACATCCGCGACCTGGACGACGTCCTGGTCAACTTCGACGGCATCACGTACGCCAAGGGTGCCTCGGTGCTCAAGCAGCTCGTCGCGTACGTCGGCATGGACGCCTTCTTCAAGGGCGTGCAGGCGTACTTCAAGGCGCACGCGTTCGGCAACACGCGCCTGTCGGACCTGCTGGGCGCCCTGGAGGAGACTTCTGGCCGCGACCTGACCGCCTGGTCGAAGGCGTGGCTGGAGACGGCCGGCATCAACGTGCTGCGGCCGGAGGTCGAGACGGACGCCGACGGCGTCGTCTCCTCCTTCGCCGTGCGGCAGGAGGCCCCGGCCCTGCCGGCGGGCGCCAAGGGCGAGCCCGTACTGCGGCCGCACCGCATCGCCATCGGCCTATACGACCTGGACGGCGGGAAGCTGGTCCGTACGGACCGGATCGAGCTGGACATCGACGGCGAGCTGACGGCCGTGCCGGAGCTGGTCGGGCGTGCCCGTCCGGCGGTGGTCCTGCTCAACGACGACGACCTCTCGTACGCCAAGGTCCGCCTGGACGAGGTCTCGCTGGCCAACGTCACCGCGCACCTGGGCGACTTCACCGAGTCGCTGCCGCGGGCGCTGTGCTGGGCGTCGGCGTGGGACATGACGCGTGACGGCGAACTGGCCACGCGCGACTACCTGGCGCTGGTGCTGTCCGGCATCGGCAAGGAGTCCGACATCGGCGTGGTGCAGTCTCTGCACCGCCAGGTGAAGCTGGCCATCGACCTGTACGCCGACCCGGCGTGGCGGGAGCAGGGCCTGGCCTCCTGGACCGGGGCCACGCTGGAGCACCTGCGCGCGGCCGAGCCGGGCAGCGACCACCAGCTGGCGTGGGCGCGTGCCTTCGCGGCGACGGCGCGCACCGAGGAGCAGCTGGACCTGCTGGGCGCGCTGCTGTCCGGTGCCGAGACGGTCGAGGGCCTGGTCGTGGACACCGAGCTGCGCTGGGCGTTCCTGGAGCGGCTCGCCGCGACGGGGCGCGCCGACGAGGCCGAGATCACGGCGGAGCTGGAGCGGGACGCGACGGCGGCCGGCGAGCGCCACGCGGAGACGGCTCGGGCCGCGCGTCCGACGGCGGAGGCCAAGGCCGAGGCCTGGGCCGCCGTGGTGGACTCCGCCGACCTGCCGAACGCGGTGCAGGAGGCCGTGATCGGCGGCTTCGTCCAGACCGACCAGCGTGAGCTGCTCGCGCCGTACGCGGAGAAGTACTTCGCGGTGGTCAAGGGCATCTGGGAGAGCCGCAGCCACGAGATCGCGCAGCAGATCGCGGTGGGCCTGTACCCGGCGCTCCAGGTGTCCGAGGAGACCCTTGCGGCGACGGACGCCTGGATGGCCTCGGCCGAGCCGAACGCGGCCCTGCGCCGCCTGGTGTCGGAGTCCCGGTCGGGCGTCGAGCGCGCCCTGAAGGCCCAGGCCGCAGACGCGGCAGCGGGAGCCTGACGCTTCCCCCTGGGCCCGCCTCCCCCCTGCGGGGGGGGGCGGGGCCGGGGGCGGTGCCCCGCAGGGCGGGACCTGGACGGCTGGCCGGGGCCGGGGGAAGGCGGGGCCGCGGTTCGCCCCAGATCGCTACGCGCTCCTCATTTCCCAGCGTCCGGCGGCCGCCCGGGGCTGATACCTGCACCAAAGGACGATCAGACCGCCCTGCGGAGCCTCCAAGCGCGCCAGATCGCTACGCGCTGCCCGGGTCCCGGCGTCTGCGGCCCGTCTGGGGCTGGTCATAAGCGGGCTCGACGTTGGCGACGGCGGTGGTGAACTCGCGGCCGGACGCCTTACGGATGTAGGCCAGTTCCATCCAGCGCTCGACGCCGGTGTCCGAGACGTTCTCGTTGATCACGGCCATCAGCACGCCCTCGACGCCGGACGCAATATCGCGAACGCGACGCCGCAGGAGGCGGCGGGGGACGTACGCGTACGTCTCACTCATCGTCCGGCTCCGTCTGCTCGGGTGCGCTGCGCAGAAACCTCGCCCACCCAGCTGCCGCGCGGGCCAGCAGTCCGGAACTGGGATGGCAGCAGCCCTGCGAATCGGGGCGTTCGTCCGCGCTGTTCATGTTCGTGCGGAGATGATGGGCTGGCAGGCGGACGGGCAGACAGGCCATCGCGTGGCCATCGGTGGTCATGTGGCGGCCACGGCCGGGGATGGACGCGATGACGCCTCAAGCTGGGCCCATGAGTCAACGCAATGACGCACTGCGGGCGGCGAGACTCCGCGTCGGCTGGCGCACCATGGATCAGGCCGCGAAGGGCCTGTCCGAGCACGGGCGGCGGCTTCTCCAGGACCGGCACTTCGATGTGTCACCGCGTACGTGGCGACGTTGGGAAGGTGAGCGGCCGGGCTGGCCGCCGGAGGAGACCGCCATCGTGCTGCATGACGCTCTCGGCCGGTGGCCCGAGGACCTGGGATTCACAACGCCTGCCGGATGGATCCGCCCCGAGGCCCCTCAAGGGGAAGACGTGAACAGAAGACGGTTCGCCACTGTCACCGCCGCCGCACTCGTTCCTGGGCCGATGTCGTCCCAACACGTAGACCCGGCACTGATCGACTATTTCGAGCAGCAGCTCGAAGGGCACTACCGGGCCGACATGTACCTGGGTCCTCACGACCTGATCGGTACCGTGAGCGCGCAGTACCAGCTGATCGACAAACTGATCCGGTCCGCGAGAGGCGAGGTGCGCCGGGGGGCTCCTGCGGGTCGGGGCCGCCTTCGCTGCGCGCGGTTGAGACCCGCTCCGCACGCATGCTCCGTGAACTGATCACACTGGAACGGGCCATGCGGCCATGGCACGATGCACCCGCAGGCCGGGAGCTCACGGAGGTCCTGGCGCCGGTTGGCAAGGGGAGCTGACATGGGCGTACCGAGAGTGCTGTCCGAGCAGGAGCTCGCCGCGGGCCTGGCCGATCTGCCCGGCTGGGAGCGCGAGGGCCACCGGATCACCCGCACCTACGAGATCCGTTACCACGCCGCCGTGGCAGCCATCGTCACCATCGCCGACCGGTCCCGGCGCGTCCAGCACCACGCGGACCTGGACCTCCGCATCGACCACCTGCGGGCTTCCGTCACGACGCACGACGCGGGACACCGGCTCACCGCGGCCGACTTCGACCTCGCCCGCCGTATTGATGCCATCGTCGCCGCCCATCAGGCAATCCCGCTGGACTGACCTGAGGTTCGTGCACCCTACGGCCGGGCGGCGTCGCCTCAGGGGCGGGTGGACGCGGTGGTCCGGAGGGCCTGCAGGACGCGGGAGGTGGTGGGGGAGGTTTCCGCGCCGCGGCGGAGGGCCGCTACGACGTGGCGGGTCGGGTGGTCGTGGGGGAGGACGCGCAGGGCGACGCCCGTCGCGCGGGCCGAGACCATGCGGGGGACGAGGGCCACGCCCATGCCCGCCTCCACCATCGCCAGGATCGCGGTCCAGCCGGACGCCGAGTGCGCCTGCTGCGGGAGGAAGCCCGCCGCCTCGCAGGCGCTGCGGGTGATCTCCGACCAGGGGCCGCTGCCCCCGTAGATCCACCCCTCGCCCGCGAGGTCGGCCAGGCGGACGACGGGGGCGTCCGCCAGGGGGTGGTCCGGGGGGAGGGCCACGTCCAGGGGGTCTTCGAGGAGGGTGATCCGGGTGAAGCGGGCGTCGGCGGTGCCCGGGGGGTGGGCGGCCAGGGAGAGGGCCAGGTCGACGGCTCCGGTGGAGAGCAGGTCGTACGACTCCGCCGCCTCGGTTTCGCGGATGTGGACCTCGATGCCCGGGTGGTCGCGCTTCAGGGCGGCCACGGCCGGGACGACCAGGGACGGGACGGCGGTGGAGAAGGCGCCGACGCGGACCTCGCCGACGTCGCCCGCGAGGTAGCCGGCCAGCTCGGCGTCGGCTCGTTCGAGCTGGGCGAAGACGGCCTCGGTGTGCCGCAGTACGAGGTGGGCCGCGTCGGTGAGGCGGACGCCCCGGCCCTGGGCCTCCAGCAGGATAACGCCCAACAGGCGGGCCAGGTTGGTCAGTTGCTGCGAAACGGCCGAGGGCGTCATGTGCAGCGCCTCGGCCGTGGCGGTCACGGTGCCCCGGTCGGCCAGGGTCCGCAGGATCCGCAGCTTCTTGATGTCCCAGTCGGTCACGGGGTGAAACTACCGGCGGGCCGCGCTGCCCATGGCGACACCGCCCAGGATCAGGGCCATGCAGAGCAGCTGGGCCGGGCCGGTCCGCTCGCCCAGGAGGAGCAGGCCGAGGCCGGCGACGCACACCGGCTGGAGGTAGTAGACGACGCCCGCGCGGGCCGCGCCGATCAGGGAGACGGCCTTGTTCCAGGCGAAGAAGGCGACGGCGGAGGAGAAGACGCCGACGTAGAGGAGCGGGCCGATGGTGGCGGGCGTCGCTTCGAAGCCGCCCTGGACGGTGAGAGAGACGGCGTAGGCGGGGGCCAGCATCAGGGCGCCGAGGACGAAGGCGGTCAGGAGGAAGGCGAGGCCGCCGACCTCGGCGGGCTTGCGCTTGAGGAGCGCGCTGTAGGTGGCGAAGGAGAGGGCGGCGGCGAACATCCACAGGTCGCCGGCGCCGAGGTCGAGGCCCAGGGAGCCGTCACCGACGAGGAGCAGCACTCCGAGGGCCGCCAGCAGCATCCCGAAGGTGCGGCGGGCGCCGAGCCGTTCGCCGCCGAGGCGGGCGTACAGGGCCATGATGACCGGCGAAGCGGCCATGATCATGCCCATGTTGGAGGCGGAGGTGGTCAGGCCGGCCTGGTGGACGAGGGTGTTGTAGAGGGTGACGCCGAAGAGGGTCGCCAGGCTGATGTAGCCGAAGTGCCTGCGGAGCAGGGCCCGCTGCTGCCAGGCCTGGCGGGCGGCGAACGGGGTGACCGCGACGGCGGCGATGATCCAGCGCCAGAAGACGGCCTGGACGGGCGGGACCGTGCCGGCCATGCCGCGGGTGGCGACGAAGCTGCCGGACCAGACGACCGTGGCCAGCAGGGCGAGGAGTACACCGAGTCCCACGGCCCCCTTCTTCCCGGTGCTGCTCGTGGTCTGCTGCCGGTCCTCTCGAGGTGTGGTCCGGGCGCGGTCCGTGACGGCCACTTCTTGGGTCCCCTTCCGGGCGGTGGTGGGTGTGGTGGGATCACCGTCGCATCCCTGACCGTCCAGGTCCATCGAAAGATTTCGACGGGTTGGTTCAGGGGAAATGAAGAGTCCCCGGGGAGGTCGGGGGCCGACCTCTCCGGGGACCTGGGGAGGGGGGTGAAAGGGGTGAGGGGGTGAGGGGGCGCTTGGCAGCGGGTGGGGTCTCAGGCAACTTGGACCTTGGGGGCTTCGGCCTGGGGGGCCTGGGGCTGGAGGGTCTCCGCCTTGGCCGGGTCCGCCTTCGCGGCGTCCGTCTTCGCCGCGTCCGCCCTTGCCGCGTCCGTCTTCGCTGCGCGGCCCGGGAGCTGGCCGAAGACCGTGGCGCCGAAGGCGATCACCATGCCCAGCACCTGTACGGGGGTCAGCGCCTGGCCCAGGGCGGCCCAGCCGATGACGGCGGCGGTGAGCGGGGAGAGCGGGCCGAGCAGGGTGACCGAGGTGGCGGAGAGCTTGCCGATGCCGCGGAACCAGAGGAGGTAGGCGGCGCCGGTGTTGATCAGCATCATGTAGCCGTAGCCGAGGAAGGCCTTGCCGTCGAGCGCCGGCGGGGCGCCCTCGACCAGGGCGGCGATCGGGATGATGACCAGGCCGCCCGCGGTGAGCTGCCAGCCGGTCACGGCCAGCGGGCCGACGCCCTCGGGGCGTCCCCAGCGCTTGGTCATCACGGTGCCCGCGCCCATGGAGGCCGAGGAGACGATGCCGGCGATGACGCCGACGAGGTCGAGCCGGGCCTGCGAGGTCAGCACCACCATGCTCACGCCGAGCGCGGCGACGACCGCGGCGAGCACGGTCCGCAGCCTGGCCCGCTCCCCCAGCAGGAGGGCGGCCAGTCCGACGACGAACAGCGGGCCCGCGGATCCCAGGACGGCGGCGACGCCGCCGGGGAGGCGGTAGGCGGCGAGGAAGAGGAGCGGGAAGAAGGCGCCGATGTTGAGGGTGCCGAGGACCGCCGACTTCCACCACCAGGCGCCCTTGGGCAGGGTCCGGGAGAGGGCGACCAGCAGGAGACCGGCGGGCAGGGCCCGCATGGCGCCGGTGAAGAGCGGCCGGTCCGGCGGCAGCAGCTCACTGGCGACGAAATAGGTCGAGCCCCAGGAGACGGGGGCGAGTGCGGTCAGGACGATCGTGGTGACACGGTTCACGGTCACTCCTCGGGCAGGGCGCGGGCGGCGGCTTGGGAGGCGACCTACCCGGGGGCCCGTCCCGGCCTCCCCGAGTAGGTCGCTCGTAAGTAGCTTAGCACTAAGCTACTTTTAAGCAAGCTACTTTCTTGTGGGCGACTAACCGGAACCCGGATACTTGCGGGTATGACCGCACTGAAGAAGGACACTGCCCCGGACGCCGTCGACGCGATCACCGACCAGTGGTACGCGGTGCGCCCCGACCTGGACACCACGCCGATGGCCGTCTTCGGCCGGATCTACCGGATCTCCAAGGCCATGGGGGACGCGGTGGAGCGGGTGTACAACCGCCACGGGGTGTCCCGCGGGGAGTTCGACGTCATCGCCACGCTGCGGCGGTCGGGGAGCCCGTTCACACTCTCGCCCCGCGAGCTGTCGGCCACGCTGATGCTCACGACGGGCGGTATGACCGGGCGGCTGGACAAGCTGGAGAAGGCCGGGCTGCTGACCCGCAGCCCCGACCCGCACGACCGGCGCGGGCTCCAGGTGACGCTCACCGAGCGCGGGCTGGCCCTGGTGGACAAGGCGGTCACCGCCGGCATCGAGGTGAACCGGGCCGCCCTCGCCGACTTCGCCCCCGAGGAAATCGAGGCGCTCGGCGGGCTGCTGCGCAGGCTCCTCGCCGACATGCCGTGAGGCCGCCGGGACCGGGCACCCCGCGTCCGGGTACGCCAAGGCGCCGGAGGTCGCCACGGGTCCGGCTCAGGCCGGCTCCGCGGACCTCCGGCGCCCGGAAGCGATGGAGTTGTGGGACCGCGCGGGGGGGCGGTTCAGCCCTGGTTCTGCTGCTTGCGCGACTTGTCGCCGATCATCACGAGGCCCGTGATGATCAGGAAGATCACGATCGGCAGGGCCACGTACAGACCGAGCGTCTCGCCGATGCTCAGTCCCGGGCCCGGGTCGTCGCCGTCGTCGCGGGTCAGCGCGAGGGCGGGAGACGTCATCAGCAGCATCATCAGCGCAGTTCCGGCCGAGACGGCGCCGGCGCGCAGAGCGTTCTTCTTGTCCACGGTGCAAACGTAGCGAACACCTAAAGCAGGCGCGCGCCCGGGGGTGCCGTACGGGTCCGCACGCCCTCCCGCACCGCGCCCAGCAGGGCGTTCGCCCGCGGCGAGGCCGTCAGCGCCTCCAGGGTCAGGGGCCGGCCCGCCGCGTCGGCCACCGGCAGCCGCCAGTTGGGGTACTGGTCCCAGGTACCCGGGAGGTTCTGCGGCCGCCGGTCCCCCACCGCGTCCGGCAGCCATACGCCGACCAGCCGGGCCGGCGTGCGCAGCAGGAAGGCGTACAGGGCCCGTACGGCCTGCTCCTCGCCCTTGGCCTCCAGCCCCAGCCGGTCCAGCATCCGCAGCCACTGCGCGGTGTCGGCGGCGTCCTCGGCCCGCTCCCGCTCCAGGGGGCGGGTCAGCAGGCCCAGCCGGTCGCGGAGTTCGACGTGGGCACCTGCCAGTTTGGCTGCGGTGGGCGGCAGGTCGTGGGTGGTGGCGGTGGCCAGGCAGTCGGCCCGCCAGGCCTCCGGGGCCAGCGGCAGCCCGTCGCCGGACCAGTCCCGCTCGAACCAGAGCACCGAGGTGCCGAGGATCCCGCGCCGGGCCAGCGCCTCCCGTACCCGGGGCTCGACCGTACCGAGGTCCTCGCCGACCACCACGGCGCCCGCCCGGTGGGCCTCCAGGACCAGGACCGCGAGCATGGCCTCGCCGTCGTAGGAGACGTACGTGCCCCCGGCGGGCGGGGTGCCCTCCGGGATCCACCAGAGCCGGAACAGGCCCATGACGTGGTCCACGCGCACCGCGCCCGCGTACCGGAACACCCCGCGCAGCAGGGCCCGGAAGGGGGCGTACGCGTGGGCCTCCAGGACGTCGGGGCGCCAGGGCGGCAGCCCCCAGTCCTGGCCGCGCGCGTTGAAGGCGTCCGGCGGGGCGCCGACGGAGACGTGCCGGGCGTGGAAGGGGCCGGAACGGGCGTCGGAGCCCTCGGGGTGCACGCCGACGGCCAGGTCGTGGACGATGCCGACCTCCATCCCGGCCTCCCGGGCGGCCCGCTGGGCGGCGGTCAGCTGGGTGTCCGTCAGCCAGACCAGCCAGGCGTGGAAGTCGGCCCGCTCCTCGCGGTCCTCGCCGGCGGCGGCCGCGCACCAGGCGGCGTGCAGGTCGAGCCCCTGGCCCTGGGCGGCGCGGTATGCCCGGTAGGCGGCCTCGCGGGCGGGGGTGCGCGGGACGGCGTACAGCAGTTCCAGGGCGGCCCTCTTCAGGGCCCACACGGCGTCGCGGTCGATCAGGGCGCCCTTCTCCAGCACCTCGCGGCGCAGCTCACCACCCCGCGCGGCCAGTTCGGCGAGGGCCTCGCGGTCCGGGCAGGCCTCCCACTCGGGGAGGTCCTCGACGCGCAGGTACACCGGGTCGGGGAAGCGGCGGGAGGCGGGCCGGTAGGGGGAGGGGTCGGTCGGAGTGCCGGGGACGGCCGCGTGCAGCGGGTTGACCTGGATGAACCCGGCGCCGTGGGCGGAGGCGGCCCAGCGGGCCAGTTCCGCGAGGTCGGCGAGGTCGCCCATGCCCCAGGAGCGTTCCGAGAGCAGGGAGTACAGCTGGACGAGCAGCCCGTGGGCCCGCTCCGGGGCCCCCGGGGCCCGGTCCGGGGCCACGATGAGGGTGGCCCCGGCGGTGCGGCCGTCGGGGGTCTCGGCGGTCAGCCGGTGCACCCCGAGGGGCAGGCGCGGGTCCCACGCGGTCTCCCCGGCCCCGTCCTCCAGGGTCACCCGCAGCCGGGTCCCGTCCGGCAGCCCGGCCAGGGCCGCGGGATCGGGCTCGCCGCGCCACTGGACCAGGGTCGGCGGCAGCAGCCGCCCGGCCGCCTCCCGTTCGGCGGATTCGGCCGTCCTCCGTACGTCCTCGGGGGTGTCGGCGGTGACGGTGACGCCGATCAGGCCGAGCACGGCGCGGACCGTGGCCGGGGGCACCTGGACGGTGACGTCCTCGGCGGGCTGGTAGGAGGTGGCGACGCCGTGGTGGGCCGCGAGCCGGGCGAGGTCGTCCATCTGCATCCTTGGGGCTGGAAGGGCTAGGAGATCGCCTCGCTCGTGAGCGGGGCCTCGTGCACGAGCGGGGTCTCGCTGGTCAGCGGGGCGTACGCCGCTCCGGGCAGCGGGGTCTCACTGGTCAGCGGCGCGTCCGCGCACCCGGACAACGGGGATGTGCCCGCCGGGGGCACGTCCCCGGGGCCCGACTGCAGGGGCAGGTGGGCGAGCGGGGCGCGGCTGCGGGCGGCGGGCGCGGTGCGGGCGGTCATGGGGGCTCCCTCGTACGTGCTTCGGACCGG
This sequence comes from Streptomyces sp. NPDC001373, assembly GCF_042895815.1. Classification (NCBI taxonomy): domain Bacteria; kingdom Bacillati; phylum Actinomycetota; class Actinomycetes; order Kitasatosporales; family Streptomycetaceae; genus Streptomyces; species Streptomyces sp. NPDC001373. Next base: position 64,059 of record NZ_JBIAWQ010000009.1, on the reverse strand, counting down.
TGCTCCGGATCCGGCCGGTCCGGCGGACGCGCCCATGCAACACGTGCTCCGGACACCGCAGCCATACCCAGTCCGGGGCACCGCATTCCTGGCCGATCTTGGTCAGATCACCCCACCCGGATTGACACTTCAGCCGCACGGGTGGTGGGCTCGGGCTCATTCGTACGGGCGGGTGACGACTCGGAACGGGGAGGCTCCGTGCAGCTCAGGGGCAGGAAGCGGAGCACCGCCGCGGCGGTCGCCGTCATAGGTTCGCTGCTGGGCGGGGCGGTGGCCTCGGTCCCGGAGGGCATGCTGGCCGCGATGCCCAAGTCCCCGACCGTGCCGCGTCCCGACGGCGGGTCCGCCACCGTCGCCTCCGGCGGTTCGGGACCGCTGCTCGACCCGGCGTACGACGTTCCGCGAGCTCCCTCCCAGGGTCCGGCAGTGTGGCCGCGACCGCAGTCGGCGTCGGCCGATCCGGCCCGCGAGGTGCCGGTGGCGGCGGAGGCCGTGCTGGTGGTGCCGGAGGACGTGGACCCGTACGCCGCGGACGTGGTGCGCACCGCCCTGCGCGCGGCCGGCGTACGGACCCTGCACGACCGGCCGCCGGGGGCGGTGCTGCCCGAGGGGGCGCTCGTCGTCAGGCTCCAGGGGCCGGACGCGGAGGTGGCGCTGCGGGCGCTGGGCGCGGCCCCGGCCGGTGACCTGCCCGAGGGCGGCTACCGGCTGGCGGTGGGCAGGACCGGCGGCCGGGACACGGTCGCGCTGGCCGGGGTGGGCGCGGACGGGCTGTTCCACGGCGCGCAGACGCTGCGTCAGCTGCTGGCCGCCGGGGGCGGGAAGGTGCCCGGGATGCTGGTGCGGGACTGGCCCGTCGCGCCGGTGCGCGGGGTCACCGAGGGGTTCTACGGGCAGCCCTGGACCCGTGACCAGCGGCTCGCCCAGCTGGACTTCCTGGGCCGCACCAAGCAGAACCGGCTGCTGCTGGCGCCCGGTGACGACCCGTACCGGACGACGGCCTGGCGCGAGGAGTACCCGGCGGCGGCCCGCGAGGAGTTCCGGGAGCTGGCCGAGCGGGCCCGCGCCAACCACGTGACGCTGGGCTGGGCGGTGTCGCCGGGGCAGTCCATGTGCCTGGCGTCGGCGGAGAACCGGGCGGCGCTGCTGCGCAAGGTTGACGCCATGTGGGACCTGGGCTTCCGGGCGTTCCAGCTGCAGTTCCAGGACGTCAGCTACGCGGAGTGGGGCTGCCGGGCCGACCGGGTGCGGTACGGGACGGGGCCCGTGGCGGCGGCGAAGGCGCACGCGGAGGTCGCGGGCGAGCTGGCGGCGCACCTGGCCGAGCGGCACCCCGGGGCGGCCCCGCTGTCGCTGCTGCCGACCGAGTACTTCCAGGACGGCGCCACCGCCTATCGGACGGCCCTGGCCGGGGCGCTGGACGCGCGGGTGGAGGTGGCGTGGACGGGCGTGGGCGTGGTGCCGCGCACCATCACCGGCAAGGAGCTGGCCGGGGCGCGGTCGGCGTTCGGGCACCCGCTGGTCACGATGGACAACTACCCGGTCAACGACTGGGACCCGGACCGCATCTTCCTCGGCCCGTACGCCGGGCGCGATCCGGCGGTGGCGAGCGGTTCGGCGGGGGTGCTGGCCAACGCGATGCCGCAGGGCACCCTGTCGCGGATCCCGCTGTTCACGGCGGCGGACTACGCCTGGAACCCGAGCGGGTACCGGCCCGGGGAGTCGTGGGCGGCGGCGGTGCGCGACCTGTCGGGCCCCGACCAGCGGACCCGGGCGGCGCTGGCCGCGCTGGCGGGGAACACGGCGTCCTCGGGGCTGAAGCTGGAGGAGTCGGCGTACCTGAAGCCGCTGATGGAGGAGTTCTGGCGGGCCCGCGCGGCCGGCGACAAGGCCGCGGGGGAAAGGCTGCGTGCGGCGTTCACCGTGCTGCGCGAGGCCCCGGCGCGGCTGCCCTCCCTGTCCGGGGAGGCGGGGCCGTGGCTGGAGCGGCTGTCGCGGTACGGGGCGGCGGGCGAGCTGGCGGTGGACCTGCTGCGGGCCGAGGCCCGGGGCGACGGGGCGGCCGCCTGGCAGGCCTCGCGGGACCTGGCGGCGGCCCGTGGCGCGCTGGCGGAGCGGGACGGGGTCCGGGTGGACTCCTCGGTGCTGGACCCGTTCCTGGCGAAGGCCGCGGCGGAGTCGGACGCCTGGACCGGTGCGTCCCGGCCGGCGGGGGCGGTGCGGCGGGAGCCCGGCTCCTGGACCGTGGCGCTGGAGGAGCCGCGTCCGCTGGCGGCGGTGACGGTGATGACCGACCCGCTGGCTCCGGGCTCGCGGGGCGCGGCGGTGGAGGTGCACGTACCGGGCGAGGGCTGGCGCCGGATCGGGGAGGCCGCGGGTTCCGGGTGGACCCAGGCCGACGCGGGCGGGGTCCGGGCGGACGCGGTGCGGCTGTCGTGGGCGGGCGAGGACCCGGTGGTCCACCAGGTGGTCCCGTGGTTCGCGGACGAGCCGCAGGCGGGATTCGAACTGGCCGACGGGGGCCGGGTGGACCTGGAGATCGGCGGGGCCGCGCGGACGGTGTCGGCGCAGCTGTCGGCGGTCCGCCCGGGCGAGGTGCGGGGCGCGCTGTCCCTCTCGGGCCCTCCGCCGGCGGGCATCGAGGTCCGCCTCCCGGGCCAGGTCACGCTCCCGCGCGGCGGCCGGCTCTCCCTCCCGGTCGAGATCCGCCTGCCGGCGTCCACCCCGGCCGGCACCTACGCGATCCCCGTCACCTTCGACGGGCAGGTGCGCACGCTCACGGTCCGGGCGGTCCCGCGCACCGGCGGCCCGGACCTGCTGCGCACGGCCCGGGTCACCTCCTCGGGGGACGAGTCGGCGCGGTTCCCGGCGTCGGCGGCGGTGGACGGCGACGAGGGGACCCGCTGGTCCTCGAAGGCGGTGGACGGGGCGTGGTGGCAGGCGGAGCTGGCCGCCCCGGCCCGGGTGGGGCTGCTGACCCTGCACTGGCAGGAGGCGTACGCGTCGTCGTACCGCGTGGAGACCTCGTCGGACGGGGTCACCTGGCGGGCGGCCGCCTCCGTCTCCTCCCGGGGCGGTACGGACACGGTGCGCCTGGACCCGTCCGCGGACACCCGCTACCTCCGCGTCACCTGCGATCGGCGCGCGACCCCCTACGGGTGCAGCCTCTGGTCCGCGACGGCCTTCGCGGTGGCTCCGTAACCCTGCGGCGGCCCGCCGCCGCGCCGGGTCGGTGCCCGCGCGGCGGCGGCCCGTCAGGAGGCGGCGGCCGTCGCCCCCACCCCGATGCGCTCCAGCGCGTCGTCCGCCCCGTACGGCTGGAGGTAGGGCATCCACCGCGGATCCCTGTGCCCGGTCCCGATGATCCGCCAGGCCAGCCCCGAGGGCGGGGCCGGCTGGTGCCGCAGCCGCCAGCCGAGTTCCAGCAGGTGGCGGTCCGCTTTGACGTGGTTGCAGCGGCGGCACGCGGCGACCACGTTGTCCCAGACGTGCTGGCCCCCGCGGCTGCGCGGGATGACGTGGTCCACGCTCGTGGCGACGGCCCCGCAGTACATGCAGCGGCCGCCGTCCCGGGCGAACAGCGCGCGGCGGGTGAGTGGAACGGGCCCCCGGTAGGGGACCCGCACGAAGCGCTTGAGCCGGACCACGCTGGGAGCGGGGACCGCCTGGGTCGCGCTGTGCAGGAAGGCGCCGGATTCCTCGAGGGAGATGGCCTTGTTCTCCAGGACGAGGACGAGCGCGCGGCGGAGCGGTACGACGCCGAGGGGCTCGTACGACGCGTTGAGGACCAGGACGTGCGGCACGGACTGCCTCCTTGTACGCCGGCGGCGCGTGGCTCGCGCCGGGACGATCTGTTCTCCAGTCTCCCCTTACGGCTGGTCGAAACGCCACCACGCGCCGGTAACGGGCCCGGGGTGTTTTCAACCACACTCCCTTCATCCCCAGGTGAGGATGGTCTCTCCCTCGAACACGGCAACGAGGTCGGGCCCGTGCCCGGTTAGTGTGGAAGGCCTGCCCGCACATCCCGTTCCGTTTCCGCGGGCAGGACGCCATGCCTGGAGGTTCCCCCGTGCCCTCGCCCGCGACCCTGCTCCCGTTGGCAGCGACCACCGACGACGCCGCCGAGAGCGTGACCAACGCCGCGAGCTTCATCGAGGAGAACTGGGCCACCTGGCTGAGCATCGGCCTGCGGATCCTGCTGATCATCGTGATCGCGGCCGCGCTCCGCTCGGTCGTCCGCAAAGCCCTGACCAAGCTGATAAGCCGGATGAACACGAGCGCGGAGGCCGTCGAGGGCACCGCGCTCGGCGGGCTGCTGGTCAATGCCGAGCGGCGGCGCCAGCGTTCCGAGGCGATCGGCTCGGTGCTGCGCTCGGTGGCCTCGTTCCTGATCCTGGGCACGGCGGCGCTGATGGTGCTGGCGGCTCTGAAGATCGATCTGGCCCCGCTGCTGGCGAGTGCCGGTGTGGCCGGCGTGGCGATCGGTTTCGGTGCCCGCAACCTGGTCACGGACTTCCTGTCCGGCGTGTTCATGATCATGGAGGACCAGTACGGCGTCGGTGACAAGATCGACGCGGGCGTGGCCTCCGGCGAGGTGGTCGAGGTCGGCCTGCGCGTGACCAAGCTGCGCGGCGACAACGGTGAGATCTGGTACGTCCGCAACGGAGAGATCAAGCGGATCGGCAACCTCAGCCAGGGCTGGGCGACCGCGGGCGTGGCCGTGCAGGTCAAGCCGACCGAGAACCTCCCCCGGCTCCGCGCGACCCTCCAGGAGGTGGCGGACACCTTCGCCAAGGAGTCCCCGTGGGACGAGCGCCTGTGGGGCCCGGTGGAGGTGCTGGGCCTGGACGAGGTGCTGCTGGCCTCGATGACCGTGAAGGTGTCGGCGAAGACGATGCCGGGCCAGCAGTTCGCCGTGGAGCGCGAGCTGCGCTGGCGGATCAAGGAGGCCTTCGACGCCGCCGGCATCCGGATCGTCGGCGGCCTGCAGGCGGCCGACGAGGAGGAGGCCCCGGCCGACCCGTCGGCCTCGGTCGCCCCGCCGTCGGCGCTGGCCAACCCGGCCTCGCCGCAGTCCCTGGCCACGACCCCGATCCCGGCTCCGGCCTCCCCCCGGCTCCCCAAGTAGCCCGCACCGCGCCACCACGGCACCACCGCCCCGCCGGGCTTCCGGCGGGGCGGTTTCATTGACACCGCCCGGCAAGCGATAGGAAACTTACCTAACAGTTCGCTTCGGTGAGGGAGAGCCTCGTCATGCCCGCCGCCACGCCCGGAACGCCCAGCCTGCTGCGCGCCATGAACGACCGCGCCGCCCTGGAGCTGCTGCTGACGCACGGCCCCCTGTCGCGGACCCGCATCGGACAGCTCACCGGCCTCTCCAAGCCCACCGCCTCCCAGCTGCTGGCGCGACTGGAGGCCGCCGGGCTGGTCGTGGCCACCGGAACGGACGGCGGCCGGCCCGGCCCCAACGCCCAGCTGTACGCGCTCGACGCCCGCGCCGCCCACGTCGGCGGCCTCGACGTGACCCCCGACCGGGTGCTCGCCGCCGTCGCCGACCTCACCGGCACCGTCGTCGGCCGCTTCGAACTGCCCTACGCGGAGGGCGCCGACGCCGTCGGCCAGGTCACCGGCGCCCTCGCCGGCGCCCTCGCCGACGCCGGACTCCACCGGGACGCCCTGCACCGCGTGGTCATCGCCACCCCCGGAGCCTTCGACCCCCGCTCGGGCCGGCTGCGCTATGCCAGCCACCTCCCCGGCTGGCACTCCCCCACCCTCCTCGACGAGCTGGCGGCCGCCCTGCCCGTCCCCGTCGAATACGAGAACGACGTCAACCTCGCGGCCGTCGCCGAGCAGCGCCTCGGCGCGGCCCGCGGCCACGAGGACTTCGTCCTGTTGTGGAACGAGGAGGGCCTCGGCGCCGCCCTGGTGCTCGGCGGCCGGCTGCACCGGGGCTGGACCGGCGGCGCCGGCGAGGTCGGCTTCCTGCCCGTCCCCGGACACCCTCTGGTCCGGCAGGTCACCCGGGCCAACACCGGCGGCTACCAGGAGCTGGCCGGCGTCCAGGCGCTGCCCGCGCTCGCCGCGCGGGCCGGGGTCGACACCTCGGGCCTCCCCCACGAGGCCCAGGTACCCGCCGCCGTCGGGCTGCTGCGGCGGGCCGCCGCCGAGCCCGAGGGGGCGTACCTGGACTTCCTCCGGTCGTACGCCACCGCGCTCGCGACCGGCCTGGCCTCGCTGGTCGCCGTACTCGACCCGGAGATCGTGGTCCTGGCCGGCGACGCGATCGCCGCGGGCGGCGACCCGCTGCGCGCACTGCTGGAGGCCGAGCTCGCCGAGCTGGCCCCCTCCCGGCCCCGGCTGGTCTCCGGCGAGGTCCTCGAACGGCCCGTCCTGCGCGGCGCCCTGGAGAGCGCCCTGGCCGCCACCCGCGAGGAAGTGTTCGACACCTCCCGGTAGCACCACCTCCGTCCAGCCCCGACCGGCATCCCCCCTCGGAAGTTCCTCCCCCCAGAGAGCGAGCCCCGCCATGCCCACAGCCGGACGAACGACCCCCGCGGCCACCGCACTGGCCGCCGTGTCCGCCCTGGTCCTCCTCGCCACCGCCTGCACCGGACAGGGAGCCGCCACGGCCTCCGACGACCCGAAGGCGGACACCACCCTCACCTTCTGGCACGGGTGGTCCGCGCCCGGCGAGGTCAGGGCGATCGAGGAGAACATCGCCCGCTTCGAGAAGGCCCACCCGAACATCAAGGTCAAGGTCACCGGCAACATGACCGACGACAAGATCAACCAGGCGCTGCGCGCGGGCGGCGACAAGGCCCCCGACGTGGTCTCCTCCTTCAGCACCGACAGCGTCGGCAAGTTCTGCAACTCGGGCGCCTTCGCCGACCTGAACCCCTTCCTGCGGAAGTCCGGGGTCGACAAGACGAAGGTCTTCCCCGCGCCCCTGCTGGAGTACACGCAGTTCAAGGGGAACCAGTGCACGCTCCCCCTGCTGAGCGACGCCTACGGGCTCGTCTACAACAAGACCGCCTTCGCCGCCGCCGGCATCACCGAACCGCCGCGGACCTGGAGCCAGTTCACCGAGGACGCCCGGAAGCTGACCAAACCCGCCGGGGACTCGTACGAACAGCTCGGCGTGATGCCCGTCTTCCACGGCTACGAGACCGCCCCCATGCGCCTGGCCGCCCAGTGGAGCCCCTCGTACTTCACCCCCGACGGCCGCTCCAACCTGGCCGGGGACCCCGCCTTCGCGAAGATGCTCACCGCACAGAAGGACCTGGTCGACCAGCTGGGCGGGTACGAGAAGCTGGAGCGGTTCCGGGCCGGCTTCGGCGACGAGTGGAGCGCCGAACACCCCTTCCACAAGGGACTGGTCGCCATGCAGATCGACGGGGAGTGGCGGGCCTCGATGGCCGAGGAGGCCGGGGTCGGCTTCGAGATCGGCACCGCGCCCCTGCCCGTACCGGACGACCAGGCCGCCGACTACGGCAAGGGCTACCTCTCCGGCACCGTCATGGGGATATCGGCGGCGAGCCGCAGGCAGAACGCCGCCTGGGAACTGGTGCGGTACATGACCACCGACACCGAGGCGGTGGTCTCCTTCGCCAACGCCATCCACAACGTGCCCTCGACGCTGGCCGCCCTCGCCTCCCCGCAGCTGAAGGTGACCCCCGGGTTCCGGACCTTCCTCGACATCGCCCGCCACCCGAAGTCCAGCACCACCCCGGCCCGCGCGGACGGCGGCACCTACCAGCTGACCTTCCAGAACTTCGCGTACCGCACCGAGAAGGGCGACGTGCCCGACCTCCGGGCCGGACTCGCCGCCACCGACCGGCAGATCGACACCGACATCGCCAAGGCCGAGTAGTCCGATGGCCCCGACCGTCCTCGCGGCCAGACGCCGCCGCTCCGCCCTGCGGACCCTCGCGTTCCTCTCGCCCTGGCTGATCGGCTCCGCCGTCTTCTTCGCCTACCCGCTGCTGTCCACCGCCTACTTCTCCTTCACCCGCTACGACGGCTTCCGGCCGCCCGCCTTCAGCGGCACGGCCAACTGGAGCTACGTCTTCACCGACTACCCGCTGTTCTGGCCGGCCCTGCGCAACACCCTGTGGCTGGTCGCCGTCATGGTGACCTGCCGGGTCGTCTTCGGCCTCGGCGTCGGCCTGCTCGTCACGAAGGTCAGGACGGGGGCCGGGATCTTCCGCACCCTGTTCTACCTGCCCTACCTGGCCCCGCCGGTGGCCGCGACCCTCGCCTTCGTCTTCCTCCTCAACCCCGGCACCGGCCCCGTCAACACCCTCCTCGACGGGGTGGGACTGCCCGGCCCCGGCTGGTTCACCGACCCCGGATGGTCCAAACCCGCGCTGACCGCGCTCGCGCTGTGGGGAGTCGGCGACCTGATGGTGATCTTCATGGCCGCGCTGCTCGACGTACCGAAGGAGCAGTACGAGGCCGCCGCGCTGGACGGGGCCGGCGCCTGGGCGCGCCTGCGCCACATCACCCTGCCGAACATCTCCCCGATCATCCTGTTCGCCGTGGTCACCGGGGTCATCCAGGCCATGCAGTACTACACCCAGCCGTTCGTCGCCGGGAAGGCCGCCGCCGGCGTCATCGGCGGCTCCGGGCAGCAGTTCGAGCCGGGCTACCCCGACGGGTCCACGCTGACCCTGCCCCAGCTGGTCTACAACCTCGGCTTCCAGCGGTTCGACTACGGGGCCGCCAGTGTGCTCGCGCTGGTCCTGTTCGCCCTGTCCATGGCCTTCACCGCGCTGCTGATGCGCCGCCGCGGCGGACTGACGGGAGCGGACGGATGACCGTACGCACGGGACGCCGGGCCGTACTGCACTGGATCGCCGTCCACGCGCTGGCCGTGGCCGCCGCCCTGTTCTTCGTCCTCCCGTTCGTCTTCCTCCTGCTCACCTCCCTGATGGGCGACCAGCAGGCCCTCACCCGCGACCTGTGGCCGCGCACCTGGGAATGGGGCAACTACGCGAAGGTCTGGCACACCCCCGGGTTCCTCACCTGGTGGCGCAACACCCTGCTCTACGCGGGCCTGGGCACCCTGCTCACCGTCGTCTCCTCGGTACCCGTCGCCTACGCCCTCGCCAAGTTCCGCTTCCGGGGCCGGCGGCTCGCCCTGCTGCTCGTCATCGCCGCGATGATGCTGCCGCCGCAGGTGGTCGTTCTTCCCCTGTACCTCTTCTGGGCGAGACAGCTCGACCTGTCGGGCACCCTGTGGCCGCTGATCGTCCCGATGGCCTTCGGCGACGCCTTCTCCGTCTTCCTGCTGCGCCAGTTCCTGCTGACCATCCCCGACGAGTACCTCGACGCGGCCCGCGTCGACGGCTGCGGCGAGCTGCGCACCCTGCTGCGGGTGGTCCTGCCCATGGCGAAGCCCGGCATCGCGGCCGTCGCCCTGTTCCAGTTCTTCGCCGCCTGGAACGACTACTTCGGCCCCCAGATCTACGCCTCCGACAACCCCGCCGCCTGGACCCTCAGCTACGGGCTGGAGTCGTTCAAGGGCGCGCACCACACCGACTGGAACCTCACCATGGCGGCCACGGTGCTCGTCATGGCACCGGTGATCCTCCTCTTCTTCCTCGCCCAGAAGGCGTTCGTCGAGGGCGTCACCCTGACCGGAGTGAAAGGCTGAGCCCGATGAAACTCGCAGTGGTGGGCGGCGGTTCCACCTACACCCCCGAACTGGTCGACGGGTTCGCGCGGCTGCGCGACACCCTGCCCGTCACCGAACTCGTCCTGGTCGACCCCGCCGCCGAGCGGCTGGAGCTCGTCGGCGGGCTGGCGCGGCGGATCCTCGCCCGGCAGGGGCACCCCGGCCGGATCACCACCACCTCCGACCTGGACGCGGGCGTCGCCGACGCGGACGCGGTGCTGCTCCAGCTGCGGGTCGGCGGGCAGGCGGCCCGTCTCCAGGACGAGACCTGGCCTCTGGAGTGCGGCTGCGTCGGCCAGGAGACCACCGGCGCGGGCGGGCTGGCGAAGGCCCTGCGCACCGTCCCCGTGGTGCTGGACATCGCGGATCGGGTGCGGCGGGCCGCCCCCCGGGCCTGGATCATCGACTTCACCAACCCCGTCGGGATCGTCACCCGGGCCCTGCTCCAGGCCGGGCACCGGGCGGTCGGGCTGTGCAACGTCGCCATCGGCCTCCAGCGGAAGTTCGCCGCGCTGCTGGGCGCGGCGCCCGACGACGTCCACCTCGACCACGTCGGGCTGAACCACCTGACCTGGGAGTTCGGCGTACGCCTCGGCGGGCCGGGCGGCACGGACGTGCTGCCGCGGCTGCTGGCGGAGCACGGGGAGGCCATCGCCGCCGACCTGCGGCTGCCGCGTGCGGTGCTGGACCGGCTCGGCGTGGTGCCCTCGTACTACCTGCGCTACTTCTACGCCCACGACGAGGTGGTGCGCGAGCTCGGCGCGAAGCCCTCGCGGGCGGCCGAGGTCGCCGCGATGGAGCGCGAGCTCCTCGCCCTGTACGCGGATCCCGCGCTCGACGAGAAGCCCGCGCTGCTGGCCAAGCGGGGCGGGGCCTTCTACTCGGAGGCGGCCGTGGACCTCGCGGCGGCCCTGCTGGGCGGCGGCGGCCCGTCCGTCCAGGTCGTCAACGCCCGCAACGCCGGCACGCTGCCCTTCCTCCCGGACGACGCGGTCGTCGAGGTCCAGGCGGCCGTCGACGGCTCCGGCCCGGTACCGCTGGCCGTACCCCGCCCCGACCCGCTGTACGCCGGGCTCCTCGCGCACGTGACGGCGTACGAGGACCTCGCGCTGGACGCCGCGCTGCGCGGCGGGCGCGAACGGGTCGCCCGGGCGCTGCTCGCACACCCGCTGGTCGGGCAGTTCGACCTGGCCGAGGCGCTGACGGACCGGCTGCTCGCGCACAACAAGGAGCACCTGCCATGGGCGTGAACCGCCCCTCCCCGGCCGCGGTCCTCGCGCTGGACGCGGGGAACAGCAAGACGGACGCGGTCCTGGTCGGCGCCGACGGCACGGTCCTCGGCGCCGGCCGCTCGGGGGGCTTCCAGCCGCCCCGGGCGGGGGTGGAGGCGGCCGTGGACGTCCTCGGTGAGGCCGTGGCGGCGGCCGCCGCGGCCGCCGGCCTGGCCGCGGCGCCCTTCGCCGAGCGGGTGTCGGCCTGTCTGGCCAACGCCGACCTGCCGGTGGAGGAGCGGCAGCTGGCCGGCGCGATCGCGGCGCGGGGCTGGGGCGCGGCCACGGAGGTGCGCAATGACACCTTCGCGGTCCTGCGGGCCGGGGTGGACCGGCCGCGCGGGGTCGCCGTGGTGTGCGGGGCGGGCATCAACTGCGTGGGGATGCTGCCCGACGGGCGCACCGCCCGCTTCCCCGCCCTCGGGCGGCTCTCCGGGGACTGGGGCGGCGGGGGCGGCCTGGCGGAGGAGGCCGTGTGGTGGGCGGCGCGGGCCGAGGACGGGCGCGGCGGGCCCACGGCGCTGGCGCGGGCCCTGCCGGGGCACTTCGGGCTGGCGGAGATGGCCGGGCTGATCGAGGCGGTGCACCTGGGCGGGATCCCCCGGGGGCGGCTGCACGAGCTGGTGCCGGTGCTGTTCGCGGTGGCCTCGGCGGGCGACGCCGTGGCTTCGGCGATCGTGGAGCGGCAGGCCGAGGAGGTGGTGGCGCTGGTGTCGGTGGCGCTGGAGCGGCTCGGGCTGCTGGAGGAGGAGGTGCCGGTGCTGCTGGGCGGCAGCGTGCTCGCGGCCCGGCATCCGCAGCTCAACGGCCGGATCGGGGAGCTCCTGTCCGGTCGGGCCCCGCGCGCCCGGGTCTCGGTGGTCACCGCCCCGCCGGTGCTGGGCGCGGCCCTGCTCGGCCTGGACGCCCTGGGCGCGGCGGCGGGGGCGCACGGCAGGCTCCGTACCCAATTCGGCTGAACCCGTGCCGGGGAGGGGTCCGGGCGGAACCGCGGGGGCGGGCCGGGCGTATTCACGGTGAAGGGGCGGTGGGGATGCCGGGGGAGGGTGGCCGGGGCGGTCCGGGGAGGGGATCGCCCAAGATCGAGCGCCGGGTGCTGTGGTCCGGCGCCACTACGGCCATACTGCTGCGGAGCAGAGGGACCGAGGGGGAGGCAGGGTGGCCATCACGACACGCCCGTCCGCGCCCGGGGGCGGCGCCTCCGGGGCACCCGCCGGGCCGGCCGGGCGGGGTACCGCCTGGGCCGAGGGCGTGGAGCGGCTGCGGGCGGCGGCGACGACCGAGCCGGGCCGGCTGCGGATCATCGGCGCGGTCATGGCGGCGCTGGTGCTGCTGTTCGGCGCGGTGGCGGTCTGGGAGGTCTCCGGCCGGGTCACCGCCGCGCAGGACGTGGTGGGCCGCAGCCAGCCGCTGAGCGCGGACGCGGCGAGTATCTACCGCTCCCTGGCCGATGCCGACACGGCCTCCTCCAGCGGGTTCCTCGCGGGCGCGCAGGAGCCCCGCGAGGTCCGCCAGCGCTACGAGAAGGACATGGCGAACGCCTCCCGCCTGCTGGTGAGCGCCGCGGCGAACACCGGGGCGGGCGGGGAGTCCCGCAAGGAGATAGCGCTGCTGGGCGAGCAGCTGCCCCGGTACACGGGCCTGATCGAGCAGGCCCGTGCGAACAACCGGCAGGGCCTGCCGCTGGGCGGCGCGTACCTGCGCTACGCCAACGAGCAGATGAGCACGGTGCTGCTGCCGGCCGCCCAGCGGCTGTACGAGGCGGAGACCGGCCGGCTGTACACGGACTACGACGAGGCCCGGGGCTGGCCGCTGGCCGCGACGGGCGCCGGGCTGCTGGCGCTCGCCGCGCTGGTGTGGGCGCAGCGGCGGGACTACCTGCTCACCCACCGGGTCTTCAACCACGGTCTGCTGGCGGCGACGGCGGCGGCGGCCGTGGTGCTGCTGTGGCTGACGGTGGGGCAGGCGGTGGCCCGGTCGGGGCTGGGCGAGGCCCGGGCGGGCGGGCAGGAGTCGCTGAAGGTGCTCAACGACGCCCGGATCGCCTCCCTCCAGGCGCGGGCGAACGAGAACCTGACGCTGATCGCGCGGGGTGCCGTGCTGGCCGCGGACAAGAAGTCCGACAAGTACGACGTCGACTACGAGAAGAACATGAAGCAGCTCGACGCCGGGCTGGCGCGGGCGCTGGAGCTGGCCGACGACGCGAGCGGCCGGGATCCCGTGTCGAAGGCGCTGGCGGGTGCGGCGCAGTGGAAGCAGCGGCACGCGGCGGCCCGGGAGGCGGACATGAGGGGCGACTATGAGCTCGCCCTGACCCAGGTGATCGGGGGCAAGGGGCGCAAGGACAGCAGCGGTGCCTCGTTCGACACGGTGGACGCCTCCCTGGAGCAGGCCGTGGCCCATGAGCAGAAGCAGTTCACCCGGGCCGCCCGGGGCGGGCTCGGCGCACTGGGCGGGCTGGTGACGGGCTCGGCGGCGCTGACGGTGGTCGGTGCGGGCGCGGCCCTCCTCGGCATCGGTCGCAGGCTTTCGGAGTACAGGTGAGTGCGATGCGGATACGGCGGACACGGGCGGAGCGGGCCGGCCGGCTGCGGCGTGCGGCGGGGCGGCTGCGCGGCTGGGGCGGGGTGAGCGCGATGGCCGCCGCCTGTGCCATGACGGCCGCCGCCGTGCTGCTGCCGCTGGCGCGGTCCTCACCGGGCACCGCGCACCACCCGGGCGTGGTGCACGAGCCCGCCTCGATGGCGGCGGCCCCCTTCGTGCCCGCCGACACCTGCCCGGACCCGGAGGCCAGCCTGCGCCCGTCCGCGCTGGACGGGCCGACGATCGAGCGGATCCGCAAGGCGGGCAAGCTGGTCGCGGGCGTCGACCAGAACAGCTTCAAGTGGGGCTACCGCAATCCGGACGGGCACCTCGACGGCTTCGACATCGACCTGGTCAAGGCCATAGCCAAGGACATCCTGGGCAACGAGGAGGCGGTCATCTACCGGGCCATTCCCACCAGCCAGCGGATCCCGGCGCTCCAGGAGGGCCGCGTCGACGTCGTCGTGCGGACCATGACGATCAACTGCCAGCGGCTGGAGGACGTGGCCTTCTCCACGGCCTACTTCGAGGCGGGCCAGCAGGTCCTGGCGCCCAAGGGCTCCCCGATCACGGGGTACGACGCCTCGCTGAAGGGCCGCCGGATCTGCACGGCCGCCGGCTCCACCGCGGAGGCGGCCCTCAGGTCCCAGGGGTACGGCGCGGTGGCGGTCTCGGTGCCGAACCAGCTGGACTGCCTGGTGCGGCTCCAGCTGGGCGAGGTCGACGGGATCATCACCGACAACGCGCTGGCCGCCGGGCAGGCGGCGCAGGACCCGTCGGTGCAGCTGGTCGGCGCGCCGTTCACCCGCGAGTTCTACGGTGTGGCGATGAACAAGGACGCCTCGGACCTGGTGCGCCGGGTCAACAAGGTGCTGGAGAACTACCGCGCGGGCGGTGACCAGAGCCCGTGGGCGACGTCCTACCGCAAGCACTTCGAGGACGTGCTGCCGAAGGCCGCGGTGCCGCCCGCGCCCAAGTACCGGGAGGGCTGAGGCCGGTGGTGGGGGTACCGCCCGCTCACGGGGCAGGATCGGAACCGTACGTGAGCCAGACGGGGCTGATGGACCGGGACGACGTCGACCGCGCGCTGACGCGGCTGGGCGCCGAGCACGAGGCCGTCGAGACCTCGCTGCTCGCGCTCCAGGACCATGCCGGGCGCCGGCTGCTGGAGGGCGCGGCGCTCAGCGGGGTCACCAAGGAGCGCTGGGCCGCCGCCGACGCGGCCGTCACCCGGCTGTGGACGTACTTCGACGCCTACAGCGGGGCGCTGGCGGCCGCCCGGGAGATCCGTGAGCGGCGGCGCTGGCCGAGCCGCGAGGACCTGGCCGAGCTGACGGAGCGGCTGCGCGGGCCGGGCGTGACGATCGCCGGCGCCGGGGCGGAGGGCGCCGCGCTGGCGGAGCGCTTCTCCCTGGCCGAGCTGGTGGCCCGGATGAACGAGCTGTACGCCGCCTCGCTGGACGTGGTGGTCGCCGCCGACACGGTGTGGTCGGCGCTGCCCGCGCGGATCGACCTGCTCGCCGCCGAGCTGCACCGGACGCGCTCGCTGGCGCACTCGGTGGGGGTCCGGCCGGGCGAACACCCCGCGGGGGACGACCTGGAGGAGATCACTGCCGAACTGGTGCAGCTGCGGGAGGCGGTGATCGCGGACCCGCTGGCCTTCTGGGTGCCGGCGGCGGGGAGTTCCGCCCCGGGCGGCGGCCGCCCCGACACCGCCCGCTACGACCGGGCGGCCCGTGCCCTGGACGACGTACGCCGGGAGGTCGAGGCGGTCCTGACCGTACGGCAGGACGCGGAGGCCCGGTTGATCGCGCTGCGGGACGTGCTCTCGCGGGCCGACCGGACCCTGGCGGAGGCGCGCACGGCACGGGGCGAGGTGCTGGCGAAGATCGCGGCGTCGGAGGTCCCGGCGGTCAGCGGCCCGCCGACGGCCCTTCAGGAGCATCTGGCGGCGGCGGCCGAGTACCGGCGGCAGTCGCAGTGGCACCGGCTGTCCCCGCTCCTGGACGCCCTGGAGGACCGGGCCGACGAGGAACTGCGGCGGGCCCGTGAATCGTTGACCGCGGTGACGGCGCCCCTGGCGGTGCGGGCCGAGCTGCGCGGGCGCCTCGACGCGTACCGGGCGAAGGTGGCCCGGCACGGCCTGGCGGAGGATCCGCTGCTGATCGAGCGCTACGACACGGCCCGGCGGATGCTGTGGAGCGCGCCGTGCGACCTGCGGGCGGCGGAGGGGGCGGTGCTGCGCTACCAGCAGGCGGCGGCCGAGGCGCTGGCCCCGCAGGAGGACCGACGGCCCGACGGGCCCGGGGACGAGGAGGCATGAGCCTGATCGGAACACCCTGCCTGCGCTCCGGCTGCCCGGGCGCCTACGAGGACATGGGCGGCGGCGAGGTGTACTGCGACACCTGCGGGCTGGCCCCGGTGGGTGCGGTCGCGGCGGGCGCCGAGGAGCTGGTGTCCCCGCCGACGGGGATGACGAGCGCCGCCCGGCACGGGGACTCCCGGGGGTCGGCGGGCTCGCACGGCTCCGGCCGGTCCTCGGCGTCGGCGCGCTCGGCGTCCTCCCGGTCCTCGTCCTCGCGCCGCTCGGTATCCGGGCGGCTGTCACGCTCCCTGCCCGGCTCGGGGTCCAGCAGGTCGGTCTCGGTGCGCAGTTCGGGATCGGCACCCGGCTCGTCGGGGCGCAGCCGACTGGGCGCGGGCCTGGTCAGCGTGCCGGAGGTGCCGCGTCCGGACCCTTCGTCGGCGGTGCTGGAGAACCCGGAGGTGCCGGAACGCAAGCGGTTCTGCTCGCGCTCGGACTGCGGGGCTCCGGTGGGCCGTGCGCGGGGGGACCGGCCGGGCCGGACGGAAGGGTTCTGCACCAAGTGCGGGCATCCGTACTCCTTCGTCCCGAAGCTGCGCTCCGGGGACGTGGTGCACGGCCAGTACGAGGTGGCGGGCTGCCTCGCGCACGGCGGGCTGGGCTGGGTCTACCTGGCGGTGGACCGGGCGGTCTCGCACCGCTGGGTGGTGCTCAAGGGCCTCCTGGACACCGGGGACCAGGACGCGATGGAGGCGGCGATCTCCGAGCGGCGCTTCCTCGCGGAGATCGAGCACTCCAACATCGTGCGCATCTACAACTTCGTGGAGCACCTCGACCAGCGGACGGGTTCGCTGGACGGGTACATCGTCATGGAGTACGTGGGCGGCAAGTCGCTGAAGGAGATCGCGAACGAGCGGCGCCGGCCGGACGGGCGGCGCGATCCGCTGCCGGTGGAGCAGGCGTGCGCGTACGGCATCGAGGCCCTGGAGGCCCTCGGTCACCTGCACAGCCGCAACCTGCTGTACTGCGACTTCAAGGTGGACAACGCGATCCAGCAGCAGGACCAGCTGAAGCTGATCGACATGGGCGCGGTGCGGCGGATGGACGACGGGGAGTCGGCCATATACGGCACGGTGGGCTACCAGGCACCGGAGGTCGCGGAGCTGGGGCCTTCGGTGGCCTCGGACCTGTACACGGTGGCGCGGACGCTGGCGGTGCTGACGTTCGACTTCCAGGGCTACACGAACGTGTTCGTGGACTCCCTGCCGAATCCGGAGCACATCGAGGTGTTCCAGCGGTACGAGTCCTTCTACCGGCTGCTGGTGCGCGCCACCGACCCCGATCCGGGGCGGCGGTTCGCGTCCGCGCAGGAGATGGCGGACCAGCTGACGGGCGTGCTGCGGGAGGTGGTCGCGCTCCAGACGGGCCGGCCGCGGCCGCAGCTGTCGACCCTGTTCGGCCCGGAGCTGCGCGTCCCGGACACCCAGCTGTACGAGGACGCCCCGGACGCGGAGGTCTCCCGCCTGGGCCCCCGTCCCCTTCCCCGCCGGGGCTTCGCCCTGGGCCGCCGCACAGCGCGCGCGGTCGCGGTCGCGGGCTCCGCGGCGGGTCCGGAGCCGGAGGGGCTCGCGGAACAGGGCGCTCCGGCACCGGAGGCAGCAGGCCCCGGGTCCGTGGCCTGCGGGGGCGGGACACCGGAGGCGGGGGGACGCGCCTCCGGCGGACCGGCCCCCGAGGGCCCCTGGTCCGGCCCGGCCGGGTCCGGGGTCCCTGGGGCGGCGGGACCCGCCGGGGCGGCGCCCCGGGCGTTCGGGCTCGCCGAGCCGGGCCCCGTGTCAGGCGGCCGCATGCCGGTGTCCGGCGGGGCCGCGGCCGGGGTTTCCGCGCTCGGGACCACCGCCACGCACGTGGGTGGCGCCGGCTTGCCCGGACCCCGGCAGGCACCGGCGGCACCCGCGGCTGCGGCCGTCTCCGCTCCCTTCACACCGGCCGCGGGACCGGCACCGGAGGCGGCGGGCGGGCTGGCTCCGCTCGACGCCGCCGACACCGCCCTGGCCCTGCCCGTACCGCTGGTGGACCCGGCCGACCCGAACGCCGGGTTCCTGGCCGGCCTGCTCGCCTCCGCCCCCGCCGACCTGCTCGGCGCCCTGGGCGCGGCCCCCGCCGACTCCGCCGAGCTGCGGCTGCGGGAGCTGCGCGCCCGGCTGGAGCTGGGCGAACTGGTCCCGGCCGCACGGGCCCTGGCCGAGCTGGAGGCCAAGTACCCCGACGACTGGCGGGTGGTGTGGGCGCGCGGCGTCGCCTCACTGGCCACCGGGGACAACGAGATAGCGGCCCTGTCCTTCGACGCCGTCTACGACGCCTTCCCGGGGGAGCCCGCGCCGAAGCTGGCGCTCGCGCTGTGCGCGGAGATCCTGGGCCAGCTGGACAACGCGGCCGAGTACTACCGGCTCGTCTGGATCACCGATCCGGGTTTCGTGAGCGCGGCGTTCGGCCTGGCCCGAGTCCAACTGGCTTGCGGGGACCGGGCCGCCGCGGTCCGGACGCTGGAATCCGTACCGGAGTCCTCGATCCACTACACCGCCGCACGGGTGGCGGCCGTACGGGCACGCCTGCGCGACCGGTCCCCGCAGGAGGGGCTGCTGGCCGACCTCGGAGCGGCTTCCGACCAGGTCGAGGCGTTGCGGCGGTTCGGGCTGGACCCGGAGCGGCAGGAGCGGCTGGCGACGGAGGTTCTGGGCGCGGCCCTGGACTGGGTACTGTCGGGCAGCCGGGGTGCCGACCCCGGCCGGAGCTCGTTGCTCGGCAGTCAAATGGACGAGCGGGGGCTGCGCTTCGGCCTGGAGCGCTCCTACCGCGTCCTCGCCCGGCTGGCACAGCGGGGCGAGGAGAGGATCGAACTGGTGGAGCGGGCCAACCGTTTCCGTCCCCGGACGTGGGTGTGAGTGATGTCGATGCATCGGCCGTCGGGCTGCCCCAGCTGTGCGGAGCCCCTGGAAGAGGGTGACCGTTTCTGCGGGGTGTGCGGTTACGCCCTCTCCGCCCCGCCCCCTCCCCCGGACCACGCGCCGACCCTGCCCGACCGGGCGCCGGGCGGGGGCTTCGGGCCGGGCGTGGCACCGGGGGCCGTAGTCGGGACGGCGGGCGTCCACGCCGCCGGGCGCGCGTCCGGCGCCGCGCCCGGGGGCCCCGGCGGCCCGGCAGGCGGGAACCCGGCCCCCTTCGGCCCCGGTCCAGGGGGCGATCCCGATCCCACGCCGGGCTTCGGCAGCCCGACCGGGTCCGCCGCGTACGCGGCCCGCGTCCCGGCTCCGGCGACCGGCGGCACCGCCGGCGGGCCGGGCCCCGGCGCGATGGCCGCCGGGAACGCCGGCGCCCGGGCGGGCGCCCAGGCCCACGGCGGCCACGGCGCACCGGTGGGCGGGTACTCCGGCGCCCCCGGGCAGCAGGCCGGGCCGGGCTTCGGCTCGGCCGTCGGGGTCCCCGCACCCGGCTGGGAGGGCACGCCCGTGGCCCCGGGATCCGCCGCCCCCCGGGCGTCCGCGTCCGCCGACGACGCCCCCTGGGGCGCCCCGGCGGCCGGGTTCGAGGCCCCGGACGGCGCCCACGGCCCGGCCGGCGGCACCGCGCCCGGGGCGGGGTTCGGCGCCACCCCGCAGGGCGACCGGCGCGAAACCCCGTACGGCACCGCCCCGCAGGGCGACCCGCACGAGACCCCGTACGGCGGCACCCCCCGTACGGCGGCGCATCCGGACGCCCATGACACTCCGCAACCGGACCCCGACGCCGCCACCCCGCAGGGGACCCGGCACGAGGACCCGTACGGCGGCGCCCCGCAGGGGACCCCGCACGAAGGCCCCCGCACCGGCACCCCGCAGGGGAGCGGCGGCGGCCGGACCTGCGTGGCCTGCCGCGCCGGGTACGTGGACACCGACGGGTACTGCGAGCACTGCGGCCACGCCCAGCCGCGCGAGCGGGACCACCTGGAGGAGGAGCTCTGCAGCGTGGCCGCCGTCAGCGACCGGGGCCTGCGCCACCACCGCAACGAGGACTCCTTCGCTGTGGCGGCCACGGCCCTGCCCGACGGATCGGCCGCCACCGTCGCCATCGTCTGCGACGGCGTCTCCTCCGCCAGCCGCCCCGACGACGCGTCGGCGGCCGCCGCCGGCGCCGCCAGCGAGGCACTGCTCGACGCGCTGCCACGGGGCGCGCACCCGGCGGAGGCCATGCACGAGGCGATCCTCACGGCGGGCGCCGCCGTGAGCGCCCTGGCCCCGCAGCCCCCCGGCGCACAGAACGCGCCCGCCTGCACCCTGGTCGGCGCCGTCGTCGGCAACGGCCTGCTGACCATCGGCTGGGTAGGCGACAGCCGCGCCTACTGGATCCCCGACGACCGCACCACCCTCCCCCGCCGGCTGACCGAGGACGACTCCTGGGCCGCCCAGATGGTCGCGGCGGGCCTGATGGGCGAGGCCGAGGCCTACGCCGACGTCCGGGCCCACGCCATCACCGGCTGGCTCGGCGCCGACGCGTACGAACTCGACCCGCACACCGCCAGCTTCAGACCCGACCACCCCGGTGTGGTCGTCGTCTGCACCGACGGCCTGTGGAACTACGCCGAGTCCGCGGCCGACCTGGCCCGGATCCTTCCGCCGGACGCCGCCGAGCGCCCCCTGCACTGCGCGCAGGTCCTGGTCGGGCACGCCCTCGACGGGGGAGGGCACGACAACATCACCGTCGCCGTCGTGCCGTTCGCGCCCCCTGCGGCGGAACAGGAGACGGAGCACGAAGCGGAACCCGAACGCGGACCGGAACCGGAAGCCGCCGCGGAAGAGGGCCCCGGCTCCGTGGCCGAGCGGCCGCGCCCCCCGGCCTGAGCACGCGCCCCCGGTACGAGCCCGAGCCCCCGGCCCACGCCCGGGCCCGAGCCCGCCGGCCCGAGCCCGTCGGCCCGAGCCCGCGCCACCGCCCGAGCCACGCCACGGGCGCCCGGTCCGCCCGCCCCGAGAGCCCCCGAGGAGTCACCCCGATGGCGAACTTCGCCAAGCCGCGCGCCCCGCGCTTCAGCGTGGAGGTGTACCAGAACGAGTTCCTCCCCGAGGGCGGGCGGGACGTGCACGCCATCCTGACGGTCACCTCCACCGGCGGCGCCACCGCCACCTCCGCGCGGGCACTCGGCCAGGACGCGGCCGTCGTGATCATGGTCGACTGCTCCGGCTCGATGGAGTACCCGCCGGAGAAGATGCGCGGGGCCCGCGAGGCCACCGCCGCCGCGATCGACACCCTGCGCGACGGCACGGCCTTCGCCGTGATCGCCGGGACCCACGAGGCCCGCGAGGTCTACCCCGGCCAGGGCCTCCTCGCCACCGCCGGCCCGGCCACCCGCGCCGGGGCCAAGGAGGCCCTGCGCGGCCTGAGCGCCGGCGGCGGCACCGCCATCGGCACCTGGCTGCGGCTGGCCGACGGCCTGCTGCGCCGGTCCCGGGCCGCCATCCGGCACGGCATCCTGCTCACCGACGGCCGCAACGAGCACGAGGACCCGGCCGCGCTGCGCGCCGTCCTCGACGCCTGCGCGGGCCGCTTCACCTGCGACGCGCGCGGGGTGGGCACCGACTGGGAGGTCAAGGAGGTGACGGGTATCGCGAGCGCCCTGCTCGGCTCCGCCGACATCGTCGCCGATCCGGCCCACCTCGCCGAGGACTTCACGCTCCTGATGGAGAAGGCCATGGGCAAGGAGGTCGCGGACGTCGCGCTGCGCGTGTGGACCCCGGTCGGGGCGGAGATCCGGTACGTCAAGCAGGTCTCGCCGTCCGTCCAGGACCTCACGGGCCGCCGTACCGAGGCGGGTCCCCGCGCCGGGGACTACCCGACGGGCTCCTGGGGCGACGAGTCCCGCGACTACCACGTGTGCGTGCGGGTGCCGGGCGCCTCGGTGGGCCAGGAGATGCTGGCCGCCCGCGCCTCGCTCGTCCTCCCGGGCCCGGACGGCGAGCCGCGGCCCCCGCTCGCCCAGGGGCTGGTCCGGGCGGTGTGGACGAACGACCTCGCCGCGTCGACCGCGATCAGTCCGCAGGTCGCGCACTACACGGGACAGGCGGAGCTCGCGCAGGCTATCCAACAGGGCCTGGAAGCCCGCAAAATGGGCGATGTCGACGGCGCCACGGCCAAACTCGGGCGTGCCGTGCAGTTGGCGAGCGTCTCCGGGAACGCCGACACCGCCAGGCTGCTGGCCAAGGTGGTGGAT
Organism: Streptomyces sp. NPDC001373; assembly: GCF_042895815.1. Classification (NCBI taxonomy): domain Bacteria; kingdom Bacillati; phylum Actinomycetota; class Actinomycetes; order Kitasatosporales; family Streptomycetaceae; genus Streptomyces; species Streptomyces sp. NPDC001373. Next base: position 41,980 of record NZ_JBIAWQ010000009.1, on the reverse strand, counting down.
GTGGTGGACGCGGCGGCGGGTACTGTGCGCCTGAAAGCCAAGGTCGCCGATGCCGACGAGATGACCCTTGAAACGCGTTCGACACAGACCGTCCGAGTGAAGAAGACCTGAGAAGAAGCCTGCCGCGATGCCGCAGGGAGAAGGGGGAAGCGCCGCGATGCCGACCTGCCCGAACGGGCACCAGTCCGCCTCCGACGACTGGTGCGAGGTCTGCGGCCACCGTATGGCCGCCCCGACGAGCCCCCCTCCGGCGCCCTCCTACGGCTACGGCTTCCCTCCCACCACCGGTGAGCCGACCGCCCAGGCGGAGCTGTGCCCGCAGTGCCGGACCCCGCGCGAGGCCATGGCCCCGTTCTGCGAGGAGTGCCGGTACAACTTCCTGACGCGGACGGCGACCCCGTACACCCCGCCGCCCGCCCCGGACGCGGCCCCGGCCGGCACGGGTGCGCAGCCCGTCGCGGGCCCGGCCGGCGGCGGGGCCCCGCCGCCCCCGCCGCCGCTCCCCCCGCAGCCGGTGTACTCCCAGGACCACTTCGAGTACCAGGGCTCCCGGCCCTCCCGGGTCAACCGCCCAGCCGAACCGCTCCAGGCCGAGGACGACTGGCTGCTGCCGCCGCCCGCCGCCCCGGAGCCGCCCGCCCCGCCGGTGGCGGCACCGGCCCCGCCGCCCTCCGTGCCCGAGTACGCCCCGTCGGAGCCCGCCGCCCGGCCCGACTACCCGCCGCACCCCGTCCCGGAGCAGCAGGGCAGCGCCTCCTGGACGGCGACGATCGGGCCCGACCGCTCGTACTTCATGGCGATGATGCGGCGCAGCGGCCCCGAGGCGGCCGGGCTCAACCTGCCCGCCTACTCCCCGGAGCTGCACCTTCCGCTCTCCGGCGGCCAGATCACCATCGGCCGGCGCCGCGCCTCGACGGGCGAGTCCCCCGACATCGACCTCTCGGTGCCGCCGGAGGACCCGGGCGTCTCGCACAGCCACGCGGTGCTCGTGCAGCAGCCGGACCTCAGCTGGGCCGTGGTGGACCAGAACTCGACCAACGGCACCACCGTCAACATGGGCGAGGAGCCGATCCAGCCCTACGTCCCGGTCCCCCTCGCCGACGGCGACCGGGTCCACCTGGGCGCCTGGACCACCATCACCATCCGGCGCGGCTGAGCGCCCGGACGGCTAGCCTTCCGCCGCTCCGGCGGCCTCCCCCAGGGGCCACACGTAAGGCCCCTGGGGGTCGTCGAGCCAGGCCCACTGCCCCTCGCGGGTGACCGTGACGCCGAACCGCTCGCGCGGCGGCCTGCCCTCGCCGCGCCACAGGTCCAGCGCCTCCCGGGGCCGCAGTGCGCCCGCGGTCAGGATCAGCAGGAACTGGAGGCGCTCGTTCTCCACCAGCTCGTACGGGACCCCGTGCAGCGGCCCTCCCTCGCCGGGCCGCGGCGGACCCGCCGTGGCCCCGCGCAGCGGGACGAAGTAGGCGGAGGTGTGCAGGAAGCGGCCCTCCGCGAAGTCGGCGTCGTGGACCGTGAGCGCGATCAGCCCGGTCGACAGGGGGGCCAGGATCCGCGCCCCCGGCCTGCACTGGCCGAGCCAGGCGTGCGGGATCAGCGGCAGGGTGCAGGTCACCAGGATCCGGTCGAAGGGGGCGCGGGAGGGGCAGCCGCGCGCCCCGTCCCCGGTGACGACGGCGGGCCGGTAGCCCAGCAGCGCCAGGTGCGCCCGCGCCGACTCGGTGATCTCCTCGTCCAGGTCCACGGTGGTGACGTGCTCCTCCCCGAGCCGGTGGCAGAGCAGGGCGGCGTTGTAGCCGGTGCCCGCGCCGATCTCCAGCACGTCGTCCCCGTCGCGGACGTCGAGGGCCTCCAGCATCCTCGCCATCAGGGAGGGCTGGCTGCTGGAGGAGAGCAGCTCCCCGTCGCGCAGCCGGGTCGCGAGCGGCTCGTCGGTGTAGACACCGCGCAGCCAGCGGGCCCGGCGCTCGGGGTCCGGGTCCTCGCCCCACAGCCGCTCGTGGCCGGCGCCGCGGCCGGTCCAGAAGTACGGCACGAAGACGTGCCGGGGCACGGCCGCGAAGGCGGCCCGCCAGGCCGGGTCCTCCAGCACCCCGGCGGCCGTGAGCTCACGCACCTGGGCGGCGTGCGCGATCTCCCGCAGATCGCGAGCCGGCTCCTGGGGTTCCCGCGCGGTGTGTGCGGTGTGCGCGCGCCTGCCTCCCGTGCCCATGTCTCCACTGTGCGACGGGCGGCCGCCGCGTGCGAGCCCTCCCGGCCCGCCGCCGGAGAGCGGTCCTAGGACCGGGGTCCTCCGTCCGGGTGTCTGAGACGATGGTCGGGTGAATGACGATCCGCAGAGCAACGTCCAGGAGACGACCTTCTTCGAGCAGGTGGGCGGCGAGGCGACCTTCCGTCGCCTGGTCCACCGCTTCTACCAGGGTGTCGCGCAGGACCCGCTGCTGCGTCCGATGTACCCGGAGGGGGACCTCGGGCCCGCCGAGGAGCGGTTCGCACTGTTCCTGATGCAGTACTGGGGCGGCCCGGGCACGTACAGCGAGAACCGCGGGCACCCGCGCCTGCGGATGCGGCACGCCCCGTTCCAGGTGGACTCGGCGGCGCACGACGCGTGGCTGAAGCACATGCGGGAGGCGCTGGACGAGCTGGGCCTGGCACCGGAGCACGAGGCGCAGCTGTGGCGGTACCTGACCTACGCGGCCGCCTCGATGATCAACACCGCGGGCTAGCGGCCCGCGTGCCCAAGGCCCCGCCGCCCCGGGAGGGGTCGCGGGGTCTTCGGCGTGTCTTTCGGATCAGGCCTGGAGCGGCCGTACCTGGAGGGCGCCGAGGCCGCCGCCGGGACCGGGCGTCCGGGTCGCGACGGATCCGTACGGGGTGCTCAGCCGGAGCCACCCGCCGGAGGCGAACAACGCCACGGGGGCGGGCGCGCCGGGGCCGCCTGCGGACGCGGGGGCCGGCACGGCGGCGCGGACGGGCCGCAGGAAGCCCAGGGACTGGGCGGCGTGCGCGGCGCGCAGCGGGAGCTCGGTGTCGCCGAGCGTCCGCGACCAGATCTCGCGGCCGATGCGGTCGCGCTCGGAGCGGGTCCGGTGCTGCGGGGGCAGGGCCTCGTCCCGGGCCCGGAACTCGGCGACGGCAGCGGCCAGGACCGCCCGTACCGCCTCGGGGCGGGGCAGTCCGGGCACGGGCCGCCAGCCGCCCTGGGGCGGCAGGACGCCCGTCCAGGGCGGGCCGGTGACGGCGCCGGGCACCCGGGCCCCGGCGCCGGTCTCGTCGACCGACTCCAGCAGCTCGCCCGCGCTCACGGTGACGTCCAGCGGCGTCGCGAGGGGCGCGGCGAGGCGCACCGCACGGACGGCCAGGACCTCGAAGGACGGGGGCCGCCCGAAGACGGCGAGCGCGCCGCCGCCCGCCCGCGCCTGCAGGCGGACCGCGGCGGCGCGGTCGTAGTGCACCAGCCGGCCCAGGAAGGCGGCGAGGTCCGCCGCTTCCCCGGAGTCGGCGAAGTGCAGCTGGTCGGTCATGCCGCGAGGCGCCCTTCCGCGCCGCCGGAGCGTCCGGTGACACGGCCGGCGGGCTCCTCCAGGTACTCCTGGAGGAAGACCCGCTCCTCGTCGGTGATGCGGCGGGGCCGCCCCTCGGCGAGGTTGTAGGGAACGACGACCGTCTCGGCCCGGACGTAGACCGTCTCGGGCGCGTCCTCGGTCGCCTCGTCCTTGACCTCGTAGCGGATGGTCAGGGACGCGGCGCCTATCCGGGTGACCCAGGACTCGATCAGCACCGGCTCGTGCCGGTGCACGAGGGGCAGCTTGTAGTCGATCTCGTGACGGGCCACGACGGAGCCGCCCGTGAAGGACTCGCTGCCCTCCCCGGGCGCCAGGCGGAACATGAAGTCAATGCGCGCCTCCTCCAGGTAGCGGAGGAAGACCACGTTGTTGACGTGCCCGAAGGCATCCATGTCCGCCCAGCGGAGGGGGCACCGGTAGTGGTGTCTGGCCATGTGCGCGACCTAGCCCCGGGTGAGCTTCTTGTAGGTGGCGCGGTGTGGACGGGTGGCGTCCGGGCCGAGCCGCTCGACCTTGTTCTTCTCGTAGGACTCGAAGTTGCCCTCGAACCAGAACCACTTCGAGTCGCCCTCGTACGCCAGGATGTGCGTGGCGACGCGGTCCAGGAACCAGCGGTCGTGGGAGACGACCACGGCCGCACCGGGGAACTCCAGCAGCGCGTTCTCCAGCGAGCCCAGGGTCTCGACGTCGAGGTCGTTGGTGGGCTCGTCGAGGAGCAGCAGGTTGCCGCCCTGCTTGAGGGTGAGTGCGAGGTTCAGGCGGTTGCGCTCACCGCCGGAGAGCACGCCAGCCGGCTTCTGCTGGTCCGGGCCCTTGAAGCCGAAGGCGCTGACGTACGCGCGGGACGGCATCTCGACGTTGCCGACGTTGATGTAGTCCAGCTCGTCCGACACGACCGCCCAGAGGGTCTTCTTGGGGTCGATGTTGGCGCGGCCCTGGTCGACGTACGAGATCTTGACGGTCTCGCCGACCTTGATGTCGCCGGAGTCCGCGGTCTCCAGGCCCTGGATCATCTTGAACAGCGTGGTCTTGCCCGCGCCGTTCGGACCGATGACGCCGACGATGCCGTTGCGCGGCAGCGTGAAGGACAGGTCGTCGATGAGGACCTTGTCACCGAAGGCCTTGGTGAGGTTGTTGACCTCGACGACGATCGAGCCCAGACGCGGGCCCGGCGGGATCTGGATCTCCTCGAAGTCCAGCTTCCGCATCTTGTCGGCCTCGGCCGCCATCTCCTCGTAGCGCGCGAGACGGGCCTTGGACTTGGCCTGGCGGCCCTTGGCGTTGGAGCGGACCCACTCCAGCTCTTCCTTGAGGCGCTTGGCGCGCTTCTCGTCCTTCTTGCCCTCGACCTTGAGGCGCTCGGCCTTCTTCTCCAGGTAGGTGGAGTAGTTGCCCTCGTAGGGGTGCGCGCGGCCGCGGTCGAGCTCGAGGATCCACTCGGCGACGTTGTCGAGGAAGTAGCGGTCGTGGGTGACGGCCACGACGGCGCCCTTGTACTGGGCCAGGTGCTGCTCCAGCCAGTTCACGGACTCGGCGTCGAGGTGGTTTGTGGGCTCGTCGAGGAGCAGCAGGTCGGGGGCCTCCAGCAGCAGCTTGCAGAGGGCCACGCGGCGCTTCTCGCCACCGGAGAGGTTGGTGACCGGCCAGTCGCCGGGCGGGCAGCCCAGGGCGTCCATGGCCTGCTCCAGCTGGGCGTCGAGGTCCCACGCGTTGGCGTGGTCCAGGTCGTCCTGGAGCTTGCCCATCTCCTCCATCAGCTCGTCGGTGTAGTTCGTCGCCATTTCCTCGGCGATCGCGTTGAACCGGTTGAGCTTGGTCTTGATCTCGCCGACGCCGTCCTCGACGTTCTCCAGGACCGTCTTGGACTCGTCGAGCTTGGGCTCCTGCATGAGGATGCCGACCGTGTAGCCGGGCGACAGGAAGGCGTCACCGTTGGACGGCTGCTCGATGCCCGCCATGATCTTCAGAACGGTGGACTTGCCGGCGCCGTTGGGGCCGACCACGCCGATCTTCGCTCCGGGCAGGAAGTTCAGGAAGACGTCGTCGAGGATCACCTTGTCGCCGTGCGCCTTGCGCGTCTTGCGCATGGTGTAGATGAACTCAGCCAAGAGAAACCGTCCGGCAGATCGATGGTGGGCAGATACACCCCATACTGCCGTACGTCCATCCCCCGGGGAAAACGTACGTGGTCAGGGCCCTGATCAGCGCCTCGCTCCCACCGGGGAGGGGATTCCCCCGCGGGCGGCGCGCACGCGCGGCAGGATGGCGTCCGGTCCCGGTCCCGCCGCACCCCCGGAGGAAGCAGCAGCCATGGAGAGCACCGTGATCGCGCTCGCCGGTACGACGATCGCCGTGGCGGGGACCCTCCTCGCCCCCGTCCTGTCGCAGCGGCTGCTGTCACGGGCGCAGTCGGACCAGTTCGAGCGGCAGGAGCGGGCGGCCGACGCCCAGTGGGCACGCGAGCAGCGCGTCGCCGAGCTGGACAAGCGGCGCGCGTGCTACGTGGCGGCGAACTCCGGCTACCGGCGGCACCGGGTCGAGCTGATGAACTACCTGTGGCGGGTCCACAAGGGGGAGGTCACCCCGGAGGCCCGGGCGGCGCTGGAGGACGCGCGGCACTCGATGCACGCCTCCTTCGCCGAAGCCCAGATGGCCGCCTCCGACACCGTCCTGGCCGAGCTGGACTCCATGGCGCAGACCCTCGCCCACGCGTACAACCAGGTCATGCGCCTGCACGAGGGCGTCCCCGGGGCGGACGGGGCGGACGGGGCGGACGGGGCCTTCGAGGAGATACGGGTGATGCTGCTGCGGGCGAACGACCAGTGGGTGGGGATGCGGACCGCGATGCGGGCGGACCTGGGGGTGGAGCGGGGCCCGGCCGGGCCGTGAGGTCAGCGGGGGCGGTAGACGGGGAGGGCGTCGGGGAGGGTGTCGAGGACGAGGGCCGACGGGGCCTGGGCGTACTCGCCGTCGTAGGCGAACGGGGTGCCGGGCGGGATGTCGGAGATGTGCAGGCGGCGCACGCGGATGGCCACGTGGGCCGGGGAGCGGGTCAGCGGTCCGGCGAGGGCGGCGGCGAGGAGGCGGGGGCCGGGGCGGCCGCCGCCGTGGACCAGGCGCAGGTCGAGCAGGCCCTCACCGAGGCCGTCGCGGCGGCGGGGGGTGGGCCCGGAGCCGTGGTAGGTGCCGTTGCCGGCGAAGAGCAGCCAGGCGCTCCGGGGCCGCCCGGCCAGCGTCAGCCGTACGGGGCGCTCGGCGCGCAGCACCCGCCAGGCGGCCAGGAGCGCGGCGGGCCCGCCCCCGATCCGCGGGGCCCAGCGCAGCCGGTGGCGCAGCAGCTCGGGGTAGACCCCGAAGCTGAAGGTGTTGAGGAAGTACCCCCCCTCCCCGCGACCGCCTCCCGGGGCATCGGCCGGCACCCTCCCGGAGCCCGATCCGCAGGCGGACGCCGCGCCGGAAGCCGGGGCCGCGCCGGAGACCGAGGCGGACGCCCCGCCGGAAACCGGAACCGGGCCCGAGACCGAGGCGGACACCCCGCCGGAAACCGGAACCGGGCCCGAGACCGAGGCGGACACCCCGCCGGAAGCCGGAGCCGGAGCGGCGGCGCGTGCCGGACCGGGGTCCGGGGCGGGGGTCGGCGCCGCGCCACCGGCGGGCGGGGGCCCGGACGCGCCGGTGGCCGGGGGGCGGGGGGCGGCGGACGGCGGACGGGCTCCGGCGGGCGCGGCGCGGAGGCCGGGGGCCGGGGTGAAGCGGCCCACCGCGACGCGGACCGCCTGGCCCTCGGCGACGGCCCGGCAGGTGTCCTGCGGGCCGCTGAGGCCGAGGTCGAGGGCGAAGTGGTTCAGGGTGCCCCCGGGGAACACCGCCAGCGGCACGCCGGCCCGCAGGGCGGCGGTCGCGGCGGCGTTGACCGTACCGTCGCCCCCGCACACCCCGAGCACGGCCGCCCGGTCCGCGGCCGCGGCCAGCTCCTCCTCCAGGGCGTCGCCCCCGCACTCCACGACCTCCGCCCGCGGCAGCCTCTCCCGCAGGACTCCGAGCACGTCGGCGCCGACCGTTCCCGCGCCGGTGTTCACCACCACCGTCAGCCCGTCCCCGTCCGGCAGCGCCGGCACGCCTGCCGCAGGCCGCTCGTCACCCGGGACGGCCCGCGCCTGCTGCGCGCGCCGCGCGAGCCCGCGGACGGCGAACCCGGCCGCGACCCCGAGCAGCGCGCCCGCCGCCACGTCGGACGGATAGTGCACCCCGGTGTAGACGCGGGAGAACGCCACCGCCGCGGCCAGGGGTGCCACCACGGCCCCCCACACCGGGGACTCCAGCGCCAGCCCGACCGTGAAGGCGAAGGCCGAGGCGGAGTGCCCGGACGGGAAGGAGGTGGTCCAGGGCGGCACGGCCGGCTGCCGCACCAGGGGCACCCCCTCCAGCAGGGGCCGGGGCCGCCGCACGGTCCACTTCCCGACGGTGTTGACGGTCGCGGAGGCCAGTGCGAGCGAGGCCGCCGCCCGCAGCGCCGCCTTGCGGGTGCGCGGCGGGCCGAAGGCGGTGAGCGCCGCCCCGACCCCGCCCCACAGCACCCCGTGGTTGGCGGCCTGCCCGAGCGCGGGCAGAGCCCGCTCGGCCGCCGGCCAGTGCCGCCGGGCCACGGCGTCGAACAGCCGCCGGTCCCACTGCGCGGCGGTGCCCCGCCAGGTCAGTTGCTGATCCCGATCTGCCATTTCACGCCCTTACCCGGCCCCGGCCGGATGAAGCACCCCACCCCTCGTTCAGCCCTCCCTCTCCCCCTCCTCCCCTTCCAACCCTTCCAACGGACGCCTGCGCACCATCAGGACCACCATTCCGCCCAGCACCACCAGCCCCACCGCCAGGGCGGCGATCACCGGGGTGGCGGCGGAGCTCCCGCTGACGGCCAGCCGCTCCTCCTCCGGTGACTGCGTCTCCGTGACGGCGTCGGGGGCCGGGGCCACCTCGGCGCTGCCCGCCAGCGTGCCCACCTTCCCGGCCGGTCCGGCGGGCGGCTGCGGCCAGACCGCCGTGGCGGTGGCGGAGGCCGCCGACTCGCTGGAGCCGGCCACGACCTGTGCCTCGGCCGGGATCCCGCTGCTGAAGACGCGCCCGACCGGCACCTTCGTCGAGCCCTGCACGATGACCGAGGCCGTCCCGTCCGGGGTGCCGGCGGGCACCTCGAAGTACAGCCGGCTGCCGTTGGCCGCGGAGCCCACCGGCTGCCCGTCGGCGTCGACCACCCGCACGCCCATGGCCACGGCCCCCGCGTCGGGGGTGACGGTCACGCTCTGCGCCCCCGTGTGCACGGTCACCGGGCCGAGCCGGGTGCCGGCGGGCCCCGTCACCGTTCCGGTCACCCGGCCGGGGTCCAGCCCCAGCGAGGCCGGCGGCTCCGGCAGCCGGCCCGCCTCCCGCTGGAGGTAGTCGGCCAGCTTCTCGGCCGCCTGGTCGGTGGCGTCGACCTGGGCCCCGTCCGCGAGCCGCCAGATCGCCACCTGCGTCCCGGCGGCGGCGCTCTCCGCCGTCAGCGCCCCGGCCCCGGCCGCCTTCGCCAGTCCGGCCAGGTCGTTGTGCTGCGGGTAGGAGTGCTCCAGCACCCAGCGGATCCGGCCGCCGGCCTCGGTGTTCCCGCTGAGGGGGATGCCGCCCCAGCCGCTCTCGGTGAACCGGGCCTGGGGCTGCGCGTTGCCCGCGACGCCGACCCCGTACGTCTGGAGCGTGCCGCCGCCGTCGACCCGCATCTCGTACAGCCCGGCGGGGATCTGACGGACCGAGCCGTCCCCGGCGTGCAGGACCGCCTGGCCGTAGGTCTTCAGGCCGTCGAGCACGGCGCTCGCCCCGCCGGCCGCCGCGCTCGCCACCGCCTGACCCGACTCGGCCGAGGCCCGGGCGCCCGGGGCGGCGGTGAGAGCCGCGGCCAGCAAAGCCACCGCCAGCGGCCGCCGCGCGGAACCCCGCACCGCGGCGCCCGCGGCGGCCGGAGCGGCCCCGGGACGGGAGGCACCCGCGCCTGGGCCGGGACGGGAGTCGGGAACAGGGCCCGCCGGGGCGGCGCCGGAAGCGGCACGCACGCCCGGAAGCGGAACCGCCGGTCTGGCGGCGTCGGCGGCCGCCGGGACGGAGGCCGGTCCGTCCGTGGACGCGGCGTGGGACTCGAAGGACGCGCAGGACGCGGGAACAGCAATCGACACAGTCTTCCCCTTCGGGCCAAAGACCCAGGTGCCCGTGAGTACCGGGGAATCCTAGCCTCATCGAACACTCATACCACCGCCGCCTTCTGAGGGCCCATCAGCGGAGCCTCCGTCTTGACCACACGGCGGAAGGCCGCGGTTCCGCGGTTCAGGTCGTGTCCGACGGCGAACGCGTCGATGTCCGCGGAGAACCAGCGGACCCCGTCGCCGTCCGGCGGCCCCTCCCTGACCCGCAACCGCCCGTGTACCACCAGCGGTTCCCCGACCGAGACGGAGCTGGCCAGGTTCACCGCGAGCACCCGTCGGGCCCACACGGTGTAGAAGCTGGTGGTGCCGTCCGTCCAGACGTCGGTCCGCCGGTCGAGGTACCGCGGGGTCACCGCGAAACGGAACCTCGCCGACGGGCCGGTGGCCGTCTCCTTGAAGTCGATCTGCGTCGCCACGTGCCCCACCAGCGTCACCAAGGTGTCGTTCATCCCGGCCGCCCTCCCCACGTTCGTACGGCCCGCACGGACGGTCCGCGCGAGGTACGACCATGCTGGCCCGGGCCCCCGACCCGCCGCTCCGGCCTGTGGACTACTGGCGGGTTGTGGACAACCTCGTCCCCCCTGCGGAGACGGTCGCGTACTGCTCCCGGACCTCCCGGTAGCGCAGCAGTTCCGCCGCCACCGGCTCCAGCACCCTGGCCCGCCCGCAGCCCGCCGCGGCCTGCCGCAGCCGCCGCTCGGCGTCCTGCCCGTACCGGCGTGCGGGCCCGCGGGCCGCGAGCGAACAGGCCCACTCCACCAGCGGCCCGCCGACGATGCCCGCCACCATGAACAGCACGGGCGGCAGCAGCCTCGGTTCCAGGACCCCGGCGATCTGCCCGACCAGCCACAGCCCGCCGAAGACCTGCACCAGCGTCATGGCGGCCTGTGCCAGCACCGCCGCCGGCCACCAGGCGGGCCGGGGCGGCTTCGTGCCGGGCAGCTGGGCGGGCGCGCCGAGGGTCACCGCCAGCTCGTCCAGCGCCTCCGGCAGCCGGGCGGCCCCCCGTACGGCGGTCTCCCGTACGGCCTGCGCCCAGGGTTCGGGAAGTCCGACGGCCGCCTCGTCCGCGACGGTCCGCACGGCCTGCTCCACCCGCTGCCGGGCGGTCACCTCCTCCTCGACCGGCGCCGGGGCGGCCGTCGAGGAGCGGCCGATCACCGCGAGGGCGGACAGCCCGGCCAGAGCGCGGGGGGCGCGCCGGTTCTCGTACCAGCGCCACAGCCGCAGCCAGGGCGTCCCGCAGGCCTTTCCGGCGTTGCGCCGCCAGGCCCGTTCGGCGGCGAGACCGGCCGCGTACGCCCCGACCGCCTCGGCGAGCCGGTCCTCGAACTCGGCGCGCGCCGTCTCGCCGATCTCCGGCCCGGAGGGGCCGTTGGGCCCGTGGGCGACGTACAGCGGGCGCAGGCGGGCGGCGGCCCGGTCGACGTCGGCGGCGATCCGCCGGGTCGCGGCGCCCTTCTCCTGGGTGAACTGGCCGAGGAGTTCGCGCAGTTCTCCGACCCCTTCGCCCGTCAGGGCGGACAGCCCGAGGACGGTGGCCCCGGGCTCGCCGTGCTCGCCGAGCGCGATGCCGTCCTCGTCCAGGAGCCGGCGCAGATCGTCCAGGACGAGGTCGGCGGCCTCGCCGGGCAGCCGGTCCACCTGGTTCAGCACGACGAACGTCACCTCCGCGTGTCCGGCCAGCGGCCGCAGGTACCGCTCGTGCAGGACGGCGTCCGCGTACTTCTCCGGGTCCACGACCCAGACGACGGCGTCGACGAGCGCCAGCACGCGGTCGACGTGCTCACGGTGGACGCCGAGTGCCGAGTCCAGGTCGGGCAGGTCGACGAGGACCATTCCGCGCAGGGCCTCTGCCTCCGAGGTCTCGCGGGGCCGGCGCCGCAGCCGTCCGGGGATCTCCAGCCGGTCCAGCAGTCCGGCGGCCCCGTCCGACCAGCTGCAGGCGATCGGCGCGGCGGTGGTCGGCCGGCGCAGCCCGGTCTCGGAGATCTGCACTCCGGCGAGTGCGTTGAAGAGCGTGGACTTGCCGCTTCCGGTGGCTCCGGCGACGGCGACGACCGTGTGCTGGGCGGACAGGTTCCGGCGCGCGGCCGCCTCGTCGAGGACCCGGCCGGCCTCGGCGAGGGTCTTGCCGTCGAGGCGGGTGCGGGAGAGCCCGACCAGCTGACGGAGTGCGTCGAGGCGGGTGCGCAGGGCTTGGGCCTCGGGGCTGAGCGGGGGCGCGGGGGCCTTGCCGCCGTCGCTCCCGGCGCCGGAGACGGCGCGGACGAGGGCTTCCTCGCCCACGTCCGGCTCCTCGTCGGGTTCCTCGGCCGGGAGTTCCCCCCCGGCGGCGCGCGAGCGGCCCCTGCCGAAGCCGGCCTTGCGGACCGTCCGATGGCGCGAGCGGGCGATGAACCCGTCGTCCCAGCGGTCGGCCGCGCGGTCGGCGGCCCGGTCGCCCGTACGGCCGTCCGCGGCGCCGTCCGGGTGGCCGGTGGCCGGTTCGGCGCTGCGGCGGGCGGCCCGGCTGCGGACGCGTACCCCGTCCCCGGCCTGGTCGTGGACGTGGTCACGGTCTCCGGCCTGATCGCGGTCGGTCAAGGCGGTCACCCCGTCACCTCTCCTTCTGCAGTACGGACAGCGCCGCAATCAGTTCGGCCTGTGGCTCCGGGGTCACTTCGAGCGCCTGGAGCGGTGCGAGCCGGCGGTCCCGTTCGGCGCGCAGGATCTGGTCGAGGTGGTCGCTGACCGCCTCCCCGCCCCGGTCGCGCAGGCGCAGGGCGGCCTGGACGCCGATCCGCTCGGCGAGCTTCTCCCCCGCCGGGCGTGCCCGTTTGCCGCCGAGGAGGGCGGCGACGAGGAGGGCGGCGATGCCGTCGGGGTCGGGCGCGGGCTGTCTGTCGAGCTTGGCGACCTCCTCCTCGGCGAGTTCCTCCAGTACGCGCCGCCAGCGCCGCACGGCCATGCCGATACGTTCCGCCGCCTCCCGGTCGGGCCCGGGCAGCGGCACCGCCCCGGCTGCCGGCTCGCGGCGCCACACCTCGGCGATGCGCTCGTCGGCGGCGGCGACGGCGCACTGGAGCAGCGCAGCGAGGGATTCCGCGAGGGAGTCGAGCAGTTCGTCGGCGCTGGTGTCGAGGGGATAGCCGCGCCAGCGGGTGAGGGCGTCCCCGGCGAGGACGGCGCCGCTGTCGAGGCGGCCCTGCACCCGTTTGCCCTCCCTCCTGTACGCGTCCTCGACGGCCGAGGTCAGCCGGACGGCCGCGGCGTGCTGGGCGGCGACGGCGGAGGCGAGTTCCGGCATCCGGCGCCGGAGGGAGTCGAGCGCGCCGAGCGCGGTCCGGCCGACGGCGTACTGGCGGGCGGCGGGGTCCTGCACGTGGTGGCCGAGCCAGGCGAGCAGCGGTGCGACGGCGCTGGCCGGCAGCAGACCGCCGCCGCCGGCCGACTCGGGCAGCTCGGGCACCGTGAACCGCGGTACGTCGCCCAGTCCGGCCCGGTTGAGCAGTGCCCCGTACTGGCGCGAGACCTCGGCGAGCACCTGGTGCGGGACCCGGTCGAGGACGATGATCAGGGTGGCGTTGTACTGCTTGGCGGTGCGCAGCAGGTGCCAGGGGATGGCGTCGGCGTACCGCGAGGCGGTGGTGACCATGACCCAGACGTCGGCGGCGCAGATCAGCTGGGCGGCGAGGGTCCGGTTCTCGACGACGAGGGAGTCGATGTCCGGGGCGTCGAGGAGGGCGAGTCCTCGCGGGAGGGTGGAGACGGTCTCGATCCGCAGTTCGCGGGTGGCGGGGCCGCGGTGCGCTCCGGGCGGGCGCCCCTTCCGGGCGGGGAGCAGGTCGTCCTCGTCCTGGGGCGCCCACACGCGCATGAGGTCGGGGAGGACCCGCATTCCGGCGAACCAGTGGTGGTCGTCGGGATGGCAGACGAGCACCGGGGTGCGGGTCGTGGGGCGCAGCACTCCGGCTTCGCTGACCTGGCGGCCGACGAGGGAGTTGACGAGGGTGGACTTACCGGCTCCGGTGGACCCGCCGACGACGGCGAGCATCGGCGCCTCGGGCGCCTTGAGCCGGGGGACGAGGTAGTCGTCGAGCTGCGCGAGCAGCTCGGCTCTGGTCTGGCGGGCGCGCGGGGCGCCGGGCAGGGGCAGCGGCAGACGCACGGACGCGACCCGGTCGCGCAGGGCGGACAGGGCATCGAGCAGCTGAGGCCGAACATCCAAGGTCACCACATGCGAAGAATGCCCAATTTGGGACCATTTTTGAAGCTTATACGCCCTCTGCGCGCCGACCGCGACTCCACAGGGACATCATGGACACGGAGGACGAGTGGGACGCAGGCATAACGAGTGCACAACACCCAGGCCGCCGCGGCGCAAAAGCGGTGCGAGAATCGCACCTGCCTGCGATTATCGGGACCGCTTCACCGAACCTCCACAACGTGGCACGCCAGCGAAGCAACCGGGACAAGGCAACCGGAGCCCTATCCTTGACCCGGCACGGACCGCAGTCCCACCCCCACCAAGGGGCTCCAGGCCAACACGGTCACCACCGGCCCCCGTAGCTCAGCGGATAGAGCAGGCGCCTTCTAAGCGCTTGGCCGCAGGTTCGAGTCCTGCCGGGGGCACTCTTCCTCTTCCTCCCCGAGGGGCCCTTCACGGGCACCCCGGGGAATGCCGTCCACCACTGGCGGAAAATCACCCGACCGGACCCTTGCAGGCGCAAAACGGCCGTCGCCCGGACGGGCGCACCGGCACGCCGGGCGCCGCTCCGGGAGTTGGGGGCCGCCGCCGGGACGGGAGTTGACCGGGAATGCTCCTACGGCGTGGTCCGGGCACGGGTGTTCGTGCCCGCGGCGGGCCGACCGCATCGGGAACCACTCTCAGGTATGACTCCGTATGCGACTTGCGGCAGAGCCGAGGTTCGTACCGGGGAGGGACGCGCGAACGCCCCCCGGCGCGAACACTTGTAGGCATGAACCGCCGTCCGCTCGTGATCGCCGCCGCCATCGTGGGAGCCCTCGCCACCGCCGCCTTCGCCCTGCCCAACCTCCCGCCCAACCCGGTCAGCAACGCCCTCAACGACCGGTTCTTCAAGGAGAAGGGCAGGCACTTCGCCACCGCCGGCGTCGCCGAGGCGCACACCAGCGGGGACCGGACCCTCGCACTGCCCAGCTGGATGCCGAGGGACGCCACCGACATACGCATACAGGCCCGCACCGACGGCAAGGCCCGGCTCATCCGGTTCACCCTCGGCAGGACGCCCCTCGACGGACCGCATTGCGCCGCCGAGACCCCGAAGAAGACGGGCGGCCCGCGGCTGGGCGCCCGCTGGTGGCCGCGCGACACCCGGGGCGAGGAGCGGCCCGAGTGCCGGGACCGCTATCAGTACCAGGTGGCGGTGCGCGGCAGGAAGGTCTACGCCTGGACCGACGGGACGCCCTCCCCGGGGGCGCGGATACCGGAGGGCGTCCCGGCCGTCCCCCAGCCGGGGGCCGTCCCGGCCGTGAGCCGCTGACGGGTCAGTCCCGCGCGAGCGCCTCGGCCGCGGCCCGGGCGAAGCCTTCGGGGTTGTCGAGCATGATGTTGTGCCCGCATTCCGGCACGGGGACGACGGCGACCCCGGCGGCCTCCAGATCCTCGGCCCCGGCAGGGGATCCGTCCGCCTCCGGGTGGAGGAAGCTGCGCGGGACCTCCAGCTCCAGCAGCAGCTCGCGCATCGTGGGCGTGGTGCCCGCGGCGAGGTTCATGGCACTGCGGTACAGGCCGGTGCGGCCGGCCAGCCGCATGGTCGACCACCAGTGGTCACCGACCCGGTCGCGGACCTCGGCCCAGCCACCTGCCAGGAACTCCTCCTCCGTGTAGGAGGCGATCCCGCTGCTGCCCGCCGCGCCCGGGGTGGGCGGCAAGGGGTCCAGGTTGGCGTCGACCAGGACCAGGCGGGAGACCAGGTGCGGGTGCCGGGCGGCCAGCACGATGGCCACCGCCCCGCCCATGCTGTGGGCGATCACCTCGGCAGCGTCCACGCCGGCGGCGGTGAGCGCCCGCGCCACGGTGTCCGCGTGGGCCTCCAGGGTGTACGGGAATGCCTCGGGGCGGTCGCTGTGCCCGTGTCCGAGGAAGTCGAGCAGCAGCGAGCGCCGCCCGGCGAGCCGGGGGTGCACGGCGCTCGCCGCGAAGTAGGCGGGCGCGGTGGAGCCGAGCCCGTGCAGGTAGACGCGGGCCGGCTCCTCCCCCGGGAGCTCGACCCAACGGATCCGGTCGCCTTCCGGCGTCACGACGGCATGGTGCACGGTGTGTTTCCCCCTGAATCGTCCACGGTGGATCGGGCACGAGGTTAACCGGGACGCCAACTGCCCCGACTACTCTCGGGAGGTGATCGAGGAACTGAACCAACTCGGCGGTGCGGCACCGCGGCCCGGGGACCTGCCGACGGGTTCCGGCGCGGCGGTGTGGTCGCTGGACACCGCGCGCGAGGTCATCGGCGGATACGACGCCGGCGGGGCGGCGGAGCTGCTGGACGCCGACGAGCGCAAGCGGGCGGCCCGGTTGCTGCGGCCCGGGGACCGGCGCACCTACCTGGCCTCGCACCTGGGGCTGCGGGTGCTGCTCGGCGGGTATCTGGGGATGGCGCCCGGGGAGGTGGCGTTCGTCCGGGAGGACTGCCCGAACTGCGGTGGCCCGCACGGCCGGCCCGCGGTGGCCGGGGGCGGGGTGCACTTCTCGCTGTCCCACAGCGACGGCCTGGCGTACTTCGCCTTCGCCGGTGTACCGGTGGGGGTGGACGTCGAGGGGCTACCGAGCGCGGGGGCGGTGGCCGACGTCCTGAGCAGCCTGCACCCGGCGGAGACGGCCGAGATCACCGCCCTCCCGGAGGACGGGCGCCAAGCCGCGCTGGCCCGCGTCTGGTCCCGCAAGGAGGCCTTCCTCAAAGCCACCGGCACAGGCCTCGCCGAGGGTCTGGTCGAGCCCTACGTGGGCGCGGCCATCACGCCCGCCGAAGTGCCGGGCTGGACCCTGCGCGACCTCCCGGCCCCGTCCGGCTACGCCGCCGCCCTGGTCCTTCGCGCACCCTGACGACGTGAGTGCCCCCGCCGCCGCGCGGCCGGCGGGCGGCAGCGGGCGGGCATCCCCCGTCGGCGGAACCGCACGGCCCGCACCCCTGGCGGGGCGGCCCGCCGTCGCGGCACCGTGCCCCCTTGGCCCCGGCGCGCCGCGCCCGCCGCGGCGGCGTGTCGCGGGGCCAGTCGGCGCACCCTCCGCGCGGGCCCGCGCGGGCGGGCCGAGCATCGGGCGCATGACCGCAATGACCGCACTCCTCCCGGCCGCAGCCCTGCTGGCGGCGGCCACCACCGTCCTGCCACCGCACCCCGCCGCGCACGCCGACGGCGCCACCGCGCCCACCGCCCCCTACGTCGTCGTCCTCAAGGACGCCACCACCCGCGCCCCGGCCCGCGCCCTGGCCTCCGAGGCGGCGCGGGCGGGCGACCGGGTCGACGCGGTCTACGACACGGCCCTCAACGGCTTCGCCGTACGCACCACCGCGGCCCGCGCCGCGGCGCTCGCCGCCGACCCCCGCGTGGCCTCCGTCGAACCCGACACGGTGTACCGGATCTCCGACACCGCCGAGCGGATCCCCGACCGGCGGCCCGGCCGGCCCCCCGCCCCCGAGCGGCCCCCGGCCGCCGCCCCCGGGAGCCAGCCGCAGGCGCCCTGGCACCTCGACCGCCTCGACCAGCGCACACTGCCCCTCGACGGCTCGTACACGTACCCCGCCACCGGCGAGGGCGTCACGGTCTACGTGGTCGACACCGGGATCAACACCCTCCACCAGGAGTTCGGCGGCCGGGCCCGCAACGGCTACAACGCGCTGTGGACGGAGGGCTCCGCCGACTGCAACGGCCACGGCACGCACGTCGCGGCGACCGTCGGCGGGGCCACGTACGGGGTCGCGAAGGGGGTCTCCCTCGTCGGGGTGAAGGTGGCCGACTGCCGGGGCGACGCACGGCTGTCGCACATCCTGCGCGGCCTCGACTGGATGGTGAAGGACGCCACGCGCGGCGGTCTGCCGCTGCGCCCCGCCGTCGCCAACATGAGCCTGGGCGGCTCCCGCAGCCACTCCATGGACGCGGCGGTCATCCGCGCCGCCGCCTACGGGATCACCGTCACCGTGGCCGCCGGCAACGAGGGCCGCGACGCCTGCTCGGGCTCCCCGTCCAACGTCCCGCAGGCCCTGACGGTCGCCGCCACCGACGCCGCCGACCACCACCCGCCCTTCTCCGACCACGGCCCCTGCGTGGACCTCTCGGCCCCGGGCGTGGCCGTCGTCTCCGCCTGGAAGGGTTCCACGACCGCGCTGGCGCGGGCCACCGGCACCTCCATGGCCGCCCCGCACGTCGCGGGCGCCGCCGCGCTGGTCCTGGCGGGCGGCACCGCGCGCAGTCCGGAGCAGGTCCGCGCGGCCCTGCTCCGGGCCGCCGCCCCGGACCTGATCACCGGCCTGCCCGCCGGCACCCCGAACCTGCTCCTCCAGGTCCCCTCGGCGGGCTGACCCGCCCGCCCGGCCGGCAGTGCTTCACCGACCGGCCGGTATCCGATGTCCCATCAGACCGGGCCTGATGGGACATCAATGTCTGTGTGCTTCCGACCCGGGCAATCCATTGACTTCTCGACACCGCGACGCGTCAATGACGGCCATCCGCACCGGCTCGGCCTCCCCCACACAGCGGGTGGGGGGAGGGGTTCGTTCGTCATGACGAAGGAGTCGCGACCCAGTGAGTTCCAGAACCCTCAAACGAAGAGTGCTGGCCGGGGCGGGCGCCCTGTCCCTGGCCCTGACGGGCGGCGTCGTGGCCCTGACGGGACCGGCGCAGGCCGCGACCAGGACCACCCCCGTCCCCGTGAAGTGCGTCGCCCCGGCCCCGCAGCCGGGCGCCGACGGCACCCAGGACTACACGATCACGGTGCCGGACACCGCCAAGGCGGGTGAGACCGTACCGATCACCATCGACCCGGGCGAGACGCCGGTCGTCCCGATGTTCACGATCGACACCGTCAACACCATCAAGGCGAAGCTGCTCGTCGGAGGGGTCGCCCAGACGGTCACCAGCCCCGCCGTCCCCAGCCACCAGGAAGCCGGCAAGAAGTCCGACCCGCCCGCCTTCTCCGGCACGGTCAAGATCCCGGACGGCAGCGAGGGCACCACGGTCCAGATCACCATCGACCAGGTGGTCACGGACGCCGACCTGGGCGGCACCGTCTACACCACGACCTGCACCCCGGACCCGCGCCCCAGCGCCTCCGTCGGCTCGATCGCCGTCGAGGCCCTGCCGAAGGACCCGGTCACCACCCGGCTGACGCCCAACAGCGGCAAGGCCGGCACCGCCGTCGTCGCCACCGGCGCCAACTTCCCGGCCGGCCCCGTCACCTGTTCCGCCCTCCTCGCGGGCGCGGCCACCGGTGACACCGGCACCGGCACGGCGGACGCCTCCGGCGCCGCCACCTGCAACATCACCGTCACGAAGAAGGCCGACGCCATCAAGATCGACGGCTCGGTCCCGCCGGCCAAGCCCTTCGTGTTCGTCGAGGAGCAGGCCGGCGTGAAGAACCCGGTCGACGTCGAGGTGCTGCCCGGCCCGCTGGCCCTCGGCCCGAAGGACGGCCAGCCCGCCGTCAGCTTCGGCTCGGTGACCATCAACGGCAAGGCCCAGTCGGTGTTCGGCGCGTTCAACGCCGCGACCGTCCAGGACTTCCGCGGCGGCACCCTCGGCTGGGACGTGACGGCGACCCGTACGCCGTTCCTGAACCCGACGACGGGTCACGCCATGGCCAAGGCGCAGATCGGCATCCAGCCGTCCTGCACCGTGACCAACCCCGACAGCCCCAGCACCTGCACCGCGGGCGCGCCCGGCGCGATCACGGAGACCCCGATGAAGGTCGCCTCGCAGGCGGCCGGCGGTGACGAGCTGACCGGCGGCGAGTTCGCCGTGGGCGGCGCGGCGATGCTCCAGCTGCCGCCGTTCGCGTTCGCCGACACCTACCAGTCGGTCGTGACCTTCTCGATCGCCTGATCCCGCCAGCGCAGCCCCGGGGTGGGGGGGGGGGCCCCCCCCCCCCCCCCCCCCCCCCCCCCCCCCCCCCCCCCCCCCCCCGCGGCGCCCCCCCCCCCCCCCCCCCCCCGCCCGCCCCCCCCCCCCCCC
>NZ_JBIAWQ010000009.1:0-21995 GCF_042895815.1 Streptomyces sp. NPDC001373 | reverse complement strand
GGGCGCCGCTCCACCCGGGCCGCGTGGCGGGCCCCCCCCACCCCCACGTTGTGGCGTCACCCCACATTCCCGTCGGCCCCCCCCGCGCGCGCGGGGGGGGGGGGGCCCCCCCCCCCCCCCCCACCACCCTCCCCGCTCTCCCGCCGCGACCCTGGAGAAGACCGCCCATGCGAATGCGCACGACCGTCCTCCGCACCCTCCTCCTCGGCCTGTGCGGGCTGCTGCTGCTTCCCGTCGGCCCCGCCGCGGCCGCGGACAACGGCACCTGGGGCGTCTTCCCGACACCGCCGGCCGGTGCGGCGATGACCGACCGGGCGTACTTCTTCCACCAGGGCGCCGCCGGGGCCGCCATCGGCGACAGCGTGACGCTCCTGAACTCCTCGGACCGGGAGCTGACCTTCCGGGTCTTCGCCACGGACGCGGTGAACACCCCCTCGGGCGGCGCGTTCGCCCTCCTGCCCGCCGAGACGAAGCCGCGGGACGTCGGCGCCTGGATCGCGCTGGGGCCGGAGGCGGCGGGCACCGTCACCGTCCCGCCCAAGGGCCGCAAGGACATCCCCTTCACCGTCAAGGTCCCCCAGGACGCGGCCCCGGGCGACCACGTGGGCGGGATCGTCGCGCTGAACACGCAGGTCGAGGGAATCCAGCGGGAGGGCAGGGTGCAGGTCGGGGTGAAGCGCCAGGTGGGCGCCCGGCTGTACCTGAGGGTGCCGGGTCCGCTGACCCCGGCGCTGAGCGTGGAGGACGTACGGGTCGCCCGCGGCGCCCCGCTGCTGCCCTGGACGAAGGACGCCCGCGCCACCGTCACCTACACCCTGGTCAACCGGGGCAACGTGGTGGTCGAGCCGAAGGTGGCGGTCTCGGCGCGCGGCCTGTTCGGGCGCCGAGTGTTGGACCGGCCCGCCCGCGGCCCGAAGCCGGCGCTGCTGCCCGGCCAGCGGATCACGCTGACCGAACCGTGGCCGGACTCCCCCCAGTTGGACCGGGTCGGGGTGGAGGTCAGGGCGAGCGCCGCCGCCTACCCCGGCCTGGACTCGCGGGCCGGTACGGAGTTCCTGGCCGTCCCCTGGCCGGCGGCGGGCACGCTCCTCCTGCTGTCCGGAGCGGGCGTCGCCCTCCTCGTGCTGCGCAGGCGCCGCCGCGCGGCCCCGCAGGCAGCGGAACCCGTACCGGACCTGGCGGGGGCACGCTGACCGCGCACGGCAGGAACCCCCGGCCGGTGAGGGTTGGCCGGGGGTGCCTGCTGTTCGGGGGCGTGCCCGGGGGTGTGCCGAGGGCGCGCCGAGGGGGTGCGGCGGAAGGCGTCAGTGGTTGCGGGGGAAGCCGAGGTCGACGCCCGCGTGGTCCTCGGACGGGTCGTGCCAGCGGGTGGTGACGACCTTGCCGCGCGTGTAGAAGTGGATGCCGTCGTTGCCGTAGATGTGGTGGTCGCCGAAGAGCGAGTCCTTCCAGCCACCGAAGGAGTGGTAGCCCACCGGCACCGGGATCGGCACGTTGACGCCGACCATGCCCGCCTCGATCTCCAGCTGGAAGCGGCGGGCCGCGCCGCCGTCGCGGGTGAAGATCGCGGTGCCGTTGCCGAACGGCGAGGCGTTGATGAGGGCCACGCCCTCCTCGTAGGTCTCGGCGCGCAGCACGCACAGCACCGGGCCGAAGATCTCGTCGCGGTAGGCGTCGGAGTCGGTCTTGACGTGGTCGAGGAGGGACAGGCCGATCCAGTGGCCGTTCTCGTGGCCGTCGACCGTGTAGCCGGTGCCGTCGAGGACGACCTCCGCGCCCTGGTCGGCGGCGCCCTTGACGTACGAGGCGACCTTGTCGCGGTGCGCGGCGGTGATCAGCGGGCCCATCTCCGACGCCGGGTCGTTGCCGGGGCCGATCTTGATCTTCTCGGCGCGCTCGCGGATCTTCTCGACGAGGGCGTCGCCGATGGCGCCGACCGCGACGACGGCCGAGATGGCCATGCAGCGCTCGCCGGCCGAGCCGTAGGCGGCGGAGACGGCCGCGTCGGCGGCGGCGTCGAGGTCGGCGTCCGGCAGGACCAGCATGTGGTTCTTGGCGCCGCCCAGGGCCTGGACCCGCTTGCCGTTGGCGGAGGCGGTGGTGTGGATGTGGCGGGCGATCGGGGTGGAGCCGACGAAGGAGACGGCGGCCACGTCCGGGTGGGAGAGGAGGGCGTCGACGGCGACCTTGTCGCCGTGGACGACGTTCAGCACGCCCGCCGGGAGGCCGGCCTCGGTGGCCAGCTCGGCCAGCTTGTTGGCGGCCGAGGGGTCCTTCTCGCTCGGCTTGAGGACGAAGGTGTTGCCGCAGGCGACGGCCAGCGGGAACATCCACATCGGCACCATGGCCGGGAAGTTGAACGGGGTGATGCCCGCGACCACGCCCAGCGGCTGGCGGATGGAGGCCACGTCCACGCGGTTGGACACGGACGTGGACAGCTCACCCTTGAGCTGGGTGGTGATCCCGCAGGCCAGCTCGACGATCTCCAGGCCGCGGGCGACCTCGCCCAGCGCGTCGGAGTGCACCTTGCCGTGCTCGGCGACGATCAGTTCGGCGATGGCGTCGCGGTTGGCGTCCAGCAGGGCGCGGTAGGCGAACAGCACCTTGGTGCGGGCGGCCAGCGAGGACTGGCCCCAGGACAGGAAGGCCTCCTTGGCGATCCGCACCGCCGCGTCGACCTCCTCGGCGGAGGCCAGGGCGACCTGCGTGGTGACCTCGCCGGTGGCCGGGTCGGTGACCGGGCCGTAGTTGCCCGACGCGCCCTCGACGGTCTTGCCACCGATCCAGTGGTTGACGGTCTTCATGCTTGCTCCTTCACAGATGGCGACGTCGCTGCGCGGCTTGCCGGTCGTACTCTTCGCGGGCCTGGGCCGCCGACGCACGGGTCGCGGTCTCGGCCACGGGAACATCCCACCACGCCTGTGCCGGGGGTGGGCCCGACACAGTGTCGGGTGTTCGGGTCTGTGCGTAGACACATGTGGGACGGTCGGCCCCGCGCGCCTCGGCCAGGGCTTTTCGCAGGTCACCGATGGTGCGGGTACGGATCACGGCCATCCCGAGGGAGGCGGCGTTGGCCGCCAGGTCCACCGGAAGGGGGTCGCCCGTGTACGCGCCGCCGGGGCCCCGGAAGCGGTACGCCGTGCCGAAGCCCTCGCCGCCGACCGCGCCCGAGAGGCCGCCGATGGAGGCGTAGCCGTGGTTGTCGAGGATCACCACCCTGAGCGGGACGCCCTCCTGGACGGCGGTGACGATCTCGGTCGGGTTCATCAGGTACGAGCCGTCGCCGACGAGCGCCCACACCGGCCGGTCCGGGGCCGCCAGGGCCGCTCCGAGGGCGCCCGGGATCTCGTAGCCCATGCAGGAGTACCCGTACTCGACGTGGTACTGGTACGGCGAACGGGCCCGCCACAGCCGGTGCAGGTCGCCCGGGAGCGAGCCGGCCGCGTTGACGATCACGTCGGTGTCGTCGACGACGGCGTCCAGGGCGCCGAGCACCTGCGCCTGGGTGGGGACGGCGTCCTCGTCGGGGGCGTGGAAGGCCTGGTCCACCAGGGCCTCCCAGTAGCCCTTGGCCTTGCGGTACGTCCGCTCGTACGCGGGGTCCACCCGATGGCCCGCCAGCTCGGCGCGCAGGGCGTCCAGGCCCTCGCGGGCGTCCGCGACCAGCGGCAGGGCGGCCTGCTTGTGGGCGTCGTACGGGTCGAGGTTGAGGCCGAGGAAGCGGACGCAGGGGTCCTGGAAGAGGGTGGAGGAGGCGGTGGTGAAGTCGGTCAGCCGGGTGCCGGCCGCGATGACCAGGTCGGCGGCGCGGGCCAGGTCGTCGGCGGTGGCGGTGCCGGTGTGGCCGACGGCGCCCACCTCGGCCGGGTGGTCGTGGCGCAGGGCGCCCTTGCCCGCCTGGGTGGCGGCGACGGGGATGCCGGTGGCCTCGGCGAAGGCCCGCAGCGCCTCCTCGGCCCCGCTGTGCCGGATGCCGCCGCCGACGATCATCAGGGGCCGGCGGGCCTCCCGTACGGCCTCGGCGGCGGCCCGCAGCTCGGCGGTGCCGGGCCGGGGGCGGCGCACCGCCCACACCCGCTCCGCGAAGAACTCCTCGGGCCAGTCGTACGCCTCGGCCTGCACGTCCTGCGGCAGCGCGAGGGTGACGGCGCCGGTCTGCACCGGGTCGGTGAGCACCCGCATCGCCTGGAGGGCCGCCGGGACCAGGGCCTCGGGCCGGCTGATCCGGTCGAACCAGCGGGAGACGGGCCGCAGGGTGTCGTTGACGGAGACGTCCCCGGCGTAGGGGACCTCCAGCTGCTGAAGCACCGGGTCGGCGGGCCGGGTCGCGAAGGTGTCCCCGGGCAGCAGGAGGACGGGGATCCGGTTGACGGTGGCGAGGGCGGCCCCGGTGACGAGGTTGGTCGCGCCGGGCCCGATGGAGGTGGTCACGGCGTGCGCCGAGAGCCGGCCGCGCTGGCGTGCGTACCCGACGGCGGCGTGCACCATGGCCTGTTCGTTGCGTCCCTGGAGGAAGGGCATGGCAGCGGGCCCGCACTCCAGTAGGGCCTGCCCGATGCCGGCGACGTTGCCGTGCCCGAAGATCCCCCAGGTGGCGGCGATCAGCCGCTGTGTGCGGCCGTCGCGCTCGGTGTACTGGCGGCTCAGGAACCGGACGAGCGCCTGGGCGGTGGTCAGCCGGACGCTGCGCGGCGCGGTCAAGGGGTCTCCTCGGGTCGGGGGGCGGGCCGGTTCAACGGGAGCCTGGGATCGACTTCCTGCCCGGCCCACGCCCCGCGAATCCACGCGTGGTCGGGATGGTCGCGGATCAGCCACTCCCGCGTCGCGTCCGGGCCGGCCATCACGTTCAGGTAGTACATGTCGTGGCCGGGCGCCGCGATGGACGGGCCGTGCCAGCCGTCGGGGATGAGGACGACGTCACCCGAGCGGACCTCGGCGAGCACGTCCGTCTTCCCGGTGGGCGAGGGCGTCACGCGCTGGTAGCCGACGCCGGGGGTGTCGCCGTGCGGGGCGATCTCGTAGAAGTAGACCTCCTCCAGGCGGGACTCCTCGCCCGGGTGGTGCTCGTCGTGCTTGTGGGGCGGGTACGAGGACCAGTTGCCGCCGGGGGTCAGCACCTCGACGGCGATGAGCCGGTCGCAGGGGAAGGCGTCGGCGGCGGCGAAGTTGTGCACCTGGCGCGAGCACTGCCCGGCGCCGCGCAGCTCGACGGGCACCTCCGCGGCGGGCCCGTACCGGGGCGGCAGCCGCCGCTCGCACCGCGCCCCGACGAGCGCGAACCGGCCGCCTCGGGCGGAGGCCAGCCGGGCGGACGCGTCCCTCGGGAGGTAGACGAAGTCGGTCGGCCCGTCGAACACCGAGTCCCGCCCGCGCAGCCGAAAGACCCCTGCGGGGCCTTCCCCCACCCCGCCCCTTCCCGAAACCGGGGGCTCCGCCCCCGGCCCCCTTGGGGCTCCGCCCCCAGACCCCCGCGCCTCAAACGCGGGCGGGGCGGGAAGACCGGGCGCTGCGCACCCGGTGCGCTCAAACGCCGCGCGGGCTGGATTTTCCAGCCCCGCCGGCGTTTGAGGCGCGGGGTCCGGGGCGGAGCCCCGGGGAACGGGGGAAGGGCGGGTAGGGGACCGCTCCGCGCAGCGGACCTCGCAGCTGCCCGACAGCGGGAGCACGATCCACTCCGCGTCCCCGCAGTCGTGCGCGTACGTCTCCCCGGGCGCGAGGTCGAGGACCCGCAGCCTCGTCCACTCCATCCCCGTCTCAGACAGCACCGGCACGGCCCAGCACCTCCTCCACCTCGTGCGGGAACGGCATCGCCGTGGAACAGGCCAGCCGCGAGGCGACGATCGCCCCCGCCGCGTTCGCGTACCGCAGGACCCGCTCCAGCTCCCAGCCCGCCAGCAGCCCGTGGCACAGGGCCCCACCGAACGCGTCCCCGGCTCCCAGCCCGTTGACCACCGTCACCGGCACCGGCGGGACCTCCACCGCCGTCCCGTCCCGGTGGACGGCGAGCACCCCCTCCGGCCCCCGTTTGACCACCGCCAGCTCCACCCCGGCGGCGAGCAGCGCCCGCGCGGCCGCGTACGGCTCGCTCTCGCCGGTGGCGACCACGCACTCCTCGGCGTTGCCGACGGCCACCGTCGCCAGCGCGAGCGCCCGCCCGTACCAGGGCCCTGGCGCGTCGCCGTCCCACAGCATCGGCCTCCAGTCCAGGTCGAAGACGGTCGTGCCGGATTTCGAGCGGGCCTCCAGCGCGGCCAGGGTCGCGGCTCGGCTCGGCTCGGCGCTGAGACCCGTACCGGTCATCCAGAACACCCGCGCGGCCCGCACCGCCTCCCGGTCGATCTCGCCGGGCTCGATCTCCAGGTCGGGGGCCTTCGGGAGCCGGTAGAAGTAGAGCGGAAAGCGGTCCGGCGGGAAGACCTCGCAGAAGGTGAGGGGTGTCGGGTAGCGCGCCACCTCCCCCACCCACCGGTCGTCGACCCCGAACCCCCGCAGCGCACCGCGCAGATACGCCCCGAAGGGGTCCGCGCCGGTCCGGCTGATCACGGCCGTGCGCCGCCCGAGCCGGGCGGCGGCGACGGCGACGTTCGCCGGCGAGCCACCGAGGAACTTCCCGAAGGTGTCGGCCTCCGCGAGCGGTACGCCCGTCTTCAGGGGGTAGAGATCCACCCCGATCCGCCCCATCGTGATGAGGTCGTACGCGGACCCGTCCCCGGCCCCGTTCCCAGCGTCCCCCGTGGTCACGTCGGGCACTCCTCCCACTCCCACTCGTCCTCCCTTTCCCCTCGGACCTCGCACCCTAAGGTGGCCGTCATGACCTCCTCCCCGCCCGCGTTGACCCGTATCCGCATCGGTTCGGCTCCGGACTCCTGGGGTGTCTGGTTCGCGGAGGATCCGCTGCAGACCCCCTGGGACCGGTTCCTCGACGAGGTGTCGGACGCCGGGTACGAGTGGATCGAGCTCGGCCCGTACGGCTACCTGCCCACCGATCCGGTCCGGCTCGCCGAGGAGACCGCGAAGCGGGGCCTGCGGGTGTCCGCGGGCACCGTCTTCACCGGACTCCATCACGGCCCCGCCGTCTGGGAGCAGACCTGGGCGCACGTGTCGCGGATCGCCGGGCTCGCCCGGGACTCGGGCGCGGAGCACCTCGTGGTCATCCCCTCGTTCTGGCGGGACGACAAGACCGGCGGCATGCTGGAGGATCCGGTCCTCACCCCCGCCCAATGGCGTGAACTGACCACCCAGACCGAGCGCCTGGGCCGGGAGGTCCGGGAGCGGTACGGGCTGCGGATCGTGGTCCACCCGCACGCGGACACCCATGTCGACACCCCGGAGAACGTGGCCCGGTTCCTGGACGCCACCGACCCGGATCTGGTCTCCCTGTGCCTGGACACCGGGCACTACGCGTACTGCGGCGGGGACAGCGTCGAGGCCATCGAGACCTTCGGCGAGCGGATCGGCTACCTGCACCTCAAGCAGGTGGACCCGCGGATCCTCGCCGAAGTGGTGGCGGGCGGGATCCCGTTCGGGCGGGCCGTGGAGCGCGGGGTGATGTGCGAGCCGCCGTCGGGGGTGCCCGCGCTGGAGCCCGTGCTGGCCGCCGCTCAGCGGCTCGGGGTGGAGCTGTTCGCGATCGTGGAACAGGACATGTACCCGTGCCCGCCCGACCGTCCGCTGCCCATCGCCCGGCGCACCCGCGCCTACCTGCGCTCCTGCGGCGCCCGCTGAACCCGGAGGAAGACACATCATGAACACGCTCGGCATCGCCGTCCTCGGCACCGGGAAGATGGGCGCCGACCACGTGCGGAGGATCGGCGACACGGTCGGGGGGGCGCGGGTGGTGGCCGTCGCCGATCCGGACGGGGAGCGGGTCAAGGCGGTCGCGGACCGGGTGGAGGGCGCGGCCGCGTTCACGGACCCGGCGGCGGCCGTGGCGGCCCCGGGGGTGGACGCCGTACTGATCGCCTCGCCCGGCCCGGCGCACGAGGAAGCGATTCTGCACGCCCTGGAGCGGGGGCTGCCGGTGCTCTGCGAGAAGCCCCTGACCCCGGATCCGGAGGGGGCGCTGCGGGTGCTGGAGGCGGAGCGGCGGCTGGGCAGGCGGCTGGTGCAGGTGGGGTTCATGCGGCGTTTCGACGCCGAGTACGAACGGCTCAAGGAGCTGCTGGACGGGGGCGGGATCGGCCGGCCGCTGTTCCTGCACTGCCGTCACCGCAACGCCGCCTCGCCGTCCTTCTTCACCAGCGACATGCTGATCAGCGATTCCGTGGTGCACGAGGTGGACGCGGCCCGCTGGCTGCTGGGCCAGGAGGTCACCGCCGTGACGGTGCTCTCGCCGACGCCGTCCTCGGCCGCGCCCGAGGGGCTGCGCGACCCGCGGATGGTGCTGCTGGAGACCTCGGGCGGGGTGATCGTGGACGTGGAGATCTTCGTCAACTGCGGGTTCGGCTACCAGGTGCAGTGCGAGGCGGTCGGGGAGTCCGGCAGCGCCCGGATCGGGGACGGCCACGCGATGGTGGTCCAGTCGGGCGGCCGGTGGGGCGGGGAGATCACCCAGGACTTCACCGTCCGCTTCGCCGACGCCTACGACCGCCAGGTGCGGCGGTGGGTGGCGGCGGCCGCGCGGGGGCGGGTGGACGGCCCGGACGCCTGGGACGGGTACGCCGCCGCCGCCGTCTCGGAGGCGGGGCTGGCGGCCGCGCGCAGCGGTGCGCGGACCGAGGTGCGGCTGGTGGAGCGGCCGGAACTCTACCGCTGAGCCTCCGCCCGCGTCCGGGATCCTCGGGACGGCTCCTGTGCCGTGTTCGTCACGGGTGTCGCGCCCGTGTCACACATATCCGGATTACGCGGGTCTTTCGTCACAGGCGGTTCACAGCCCCTCCCCCGCCCCCACCGGCCGTCGTTTCTCCGGGCACAAAGCGAGTGATCGTCAGTGTCCGCGCGCCGGCTCCCCCGACGGCCTCCCGGCCGGCCCCGGGGCGTGGACGAGGAGGTGTCGTGGATGAGCGACCGGCAGCTGTGGTCCTACAAGGAGATCGCCGCCCATATCCGGGTGCAGCCGGACACCGTGCGCTCCTACCGCAAGCACGGGCTGCTTCCGGCCCCCGACCACGTGGAGGGCGGCAAGCCCTACTGGCTTCCCGACACGATCCGGGCATGGGTGGCCCGCCGGCCCGGCAACCGGGGGCGGCGCGAGGAGTGATCCCGACGGCCGCACACGACCGCCGGGCGCACGGGCACACACTGGAGGGGGGCCGGAGCGCGGCTCGATACCGAGTCAATACCCCCTAGGGGTATAGTCTCTGGTAGAGAGAGACACCCCCTGATAGGAGAACGACATGACCGCCGTGACGGAAACCGTGTACAAGGTCACCGGAATGACCTGTGGGCACTGCGAGGGCGCCGTGACCGCCGAGCTGACCGCCCTGCCGGGCGTCACCTCCGTCAAGGCCGTCGCCGCCACCGGTGAGGTCACCGTGGTGTCCGCCGCCCCGCTCGCCGAGGCCGACGTCCGCGCCGCCGTGGACGAGGCGGGGTACGAGCTCGCCGGCCAGGCCTGAGCCCCCCTTCCTTCCGCAGCACCCCGCCGGGCCGCACCCGCCAGCCCCCGCCTGGACCGTGCGGCCCGGCCCTTCCCCCGGAGCGGGACATGAGCAGCAGCACAGTGCACGAGGGGCCCATAACCGCGGCCGGCGGCGGCCCGGCGGAGATCGAGCTGACCATCGGCGGGATGACCTGCGCCTCGTGCGCGGCTCGCATCGAGAAGAAGCTGAACCGGATGGACGGGGTCAGCGCCACGGTGAACTACGCCACCGAGAAGGCGCACGTCTCCTACGGCGACGGCGTCCGGGTGACCGACCTCATCGAGACCGTGGTCCGCACCGGGTACACGGCCGAGGAGCCCCCGCCGCCCGAGCCGGAGCCCGCACCCGGCACCGGGCCGCACGCGCCGTCCGGCGCCGACGCCGACCCCGCGCTCGCCGCCCTGCGGCAGCGGCTGCTGGTGTCCGCCGCCCTGGCCCTGCCCGTCGTCCTGCTGTCGATGGTGCCCGCCCTCCAGTTCGACAACTGGCAGTGGCTCTGCCTGACCCTGGCCTCCCCCGTCGTGGTGTGGGGCGCCCTCCCCTTCCACCGGGCCGCCTGGACCAACGCCCGTCACGGCGCCGCGACCATGGACACCCTGGTCTCGGTCGGCACGCTGGCCGCCTACGCGTGGTCCCTGTGGGCCCTGTTCTTCGGGCACGCGGGCATGACCGGCATGCGGCACGGCTTCGAGCTGACGATCACCCGCACGGACGGCTCCTCCGCCCTCTACCTGGAGGTCTCGGCGGGCGTCGTCACCTTCATCCTGCTCGGCCGCTACCTGGAGGCCCGCTCCAAGCGGAAGGCGGGCGCCGCGCTGCGGGCGCTGCTGGAGCTGGGCGCCAAGGACGTGGCCGTGCTGCGGGGCGGGCGGGAGGTCCGGATCCCGGTGGGCGACCTCGCCGTCGGCGACCGGTTCGTCGTCCGGCCCGGGGAGAAGATCGCCACCGACGGCACGGTCGTCGAGGGCTCCGCCGCCGTGGACGCCTCGATGCTGACCGGCGAGTCCGTCCCGGTCGAGGTGGCGGTCGGGGACGCCGTCACCGGCGCCACCGTCAACGCCTCCGGGCGGCTCGTCGTGGAGGCCGGCCGGATCGGAGCCGACACCCAGCTGGCCCGGATGGCCCGGATGGTGGAGGAGGCGCAGAGCGGCAAGGCCGAGGTGCAGCGGCTCGCCGACCGGATCTCCGGCGTCTTCGTGCCCGTCGTCCTGCTGCTCGCGCTCGGCACCTGGGTCGCCTGGCTGCTGGTCACCGACGACGCCACCGCCGCCTTCACCGCCGCCGTGGCCGTCCTGATCATCGCCTGCCCCTGCGCCCTGGGCCTGGCCACCCCCACCGCCCTCATGGTCGGCACCGGGCGCGGCGCGCAGCTCGGCATCCTGATCAAGGGCCCGGAGGTGCTGGAGTCCACCCGCCGGGTGGACACCGTGGTCCTGGACAAGACCGGCACCGTCACCACCGGCCGCATGGCCCTGTCCGGGGTGCACCCCGCGGAGGGGGTGGACGAGAAGGAGCTGCTGCGGCTCGCGGGCGCCCTGGAGCACGCCTCCGAGCACCCGATCGCCCGGGCGATCGCCGCCGGAGCCGCCGAGGCGGCCGAGGCCGCGGGCGGGCTGCCGGTCCCGGAGTCCTTCGAGGCACCGCAGTCCTTTGAGAACATCGCCGGGCTGGGCGTCCGCGGGGTGGTCGAGGGCCGCTCCGTGCTGGTGGGGCGCGAACGGCTGCTGGCCGAGCGGGGCATCGCCCTGTCCGGCGCCCTCGCCGGGGCCGGGGCGGCCGCCGAGGCCGCCGGCAGCACGGCGGTGCTGGTCGCCTGGGACGGCGAGGTCCGCGGGGTGCTGACCGTGGCCGACGCCGTGAAGCCGACCAGCGCCGAGGCCGTGGCCCGGCTGCGGGCGCTCGGCCTGACCCCGGTCCTGCTGACCGGCGACAACAGGGCGGTGGCCGAGACGGTGGCCCGGGAGGTGGGCATCGACGAGGTGATCGCCGAGGTGCTCCCGCAGGACAAGGTGGACGTGGTCCGCCGGCTCCAGGCCGAGGGCCGTACGGTCGCGATGGTCGGCGACGGGGTCAACGACGCGGCCGCCCTGGCCCAGGCCGACCTGGGCCTGGCGATGGGGACCGGCGCCGACGCCGCCATCGAGGCCGGCGACCTGACCCTCGTACGGGGCGACCTTCGGGTGGCGGCCGACGCCATCCGGCTCTCGCGCCGGACGCTGGCCACCATCAAGGGCAACCTGTTCTGGGCCTTCGGATACAACCTGGCGGCGCTGCCGCTGGCCGCGGCCGGCCTGCTCAACCCGATGATCGCGGGAGCCGCGATGGCCTTCTCCTCGGTCTTCGTCGTCACCAACAGCCTGCGGCTGCGCTCGTTCCGCTGACGGAGGGCCTCCTCGGGGCCTCCACATCTCCTTCACTGGAGACGCAGATCACAGTGATGACAACGTAACCATCCGGGGTCGTCCCGGGTCTAATGGGGCGATGCCGGAAACATCTTGGGGGATGTTTCACGGAGGTCTTGGGGGACGTCCGCGGCATTCGCCGGCCGGGACGCGTGCCCTCGGGAAGCCTTGAGCGGCCCTCCCGACCCGAACGGGTCCCGGCAGCACACCGACGCCCCGGCGCGGGTCCCGTGGGGGGAATCCGCCGCCGGGGAAAGGAAAGCGCCCCGCCCGTCGACCCGTGGGGGGATCGACGGCGGGGCGCTTTTCGCGTGTCCGGGCCCTGGGGGCTCAGATTCAGCGGGCCTCGACCGGGACGAAGTCGCGCAGGACCTCGCCGGTGTAGATCTGGCGCGGGCGGCCGATGCGGGAGCCGGGCTCCTTGATCATCTCGTGCCACTGCGCGATCCAGCCGGGCAGGCGGCCGAGCGCGAACAGCACGGTGAACATCTCGGTCGGGAAGCCCATGGCCCGGTAGATCAGACCGGTGTAGAAGTCCACGTTCGGGTAGAGGTTGCGCGAGACGAAGTACTCGTCGGCGAGCGCGTGCTCCTCCAGCTTGAGCGCGATGTCCAGCAGCTCGTCGCTCTTGCCGAGCGCCGAGAGGACGTCGTGCGCCGCGGCCTTGATGATCTTCGCCCGGGGGTCGAAGCTCTTGTAGACGCGGTGCCCGAAGCCCATCAGGCGGACGCCGTCCTCCTTGTTCTTCACCTTGCGGATGAAGGCGTCGACGTCGCCGCCGTCCTTCTTGATGCCCTCGAGCATCTCCAGGACGGACTGGTTGGCGCCACCGTGCAGCGGGCCCCACAGGGCCGAGATGCCGGCGGAGATCGAGGCGAACATGTTCGCCTGCGAGGAGCCGACCAGGCGGACGGTGGAGGTCGAGCAGTTCTGCTCGTGGTCCGCGTGCAGGATCAGCAGCTTGTCGAGCGCGGAGACCACGACCGGGTCGAGCTCGTACTCCTGGGCCGGCACGGAGAAGGTCATGCGCAGGAAGTTCTCGACGTAGCCGAGGTCGTTACGCGGGTAGACCACGGGGTGGCCGACCGACTTCTTGTACGCGTAGGCCGCGATCGTCGGGAGCTTGGCGAGCAGGCGGATCGTCGAGAGGTTGCGCTGCTTCTCGTCGAACGGGTTGTGGCTGTCCTGGTAGAAGGTGGACAGCGCGCTGACGACCGAGGACAGCATGGCCATCGGGTGGGCGTCGCGCGGGAAGCCGTCGTAGAACCGCTTGACGTCCTCGTGCAGCAGGGTGTGCTGGGTGATCTCGTTGCGGAAGGACGCGAGCTGGTCGACGGTCGGCAGCTCACCGTTGATCAGGAGGTAGGCGACCTCGATGAAGGTCGAGCGCTCCGCCAGCTGCTCGATCGGGTAGCCGCGGTAGCGCAGGATGCCCTGCTCACCGTCGAGGTAGGTAATCGCGGACTTGTACGCGGCGGTGTTGCCGTAGCCGCTGTCCAGAGTGACGAGCCCGGTCTGGGCCCTCAGCTTCGCGATGTCGAAGCCCTGGTCACCGACGGTGCTCTCGATCACCGGGTAGGTGTATTCGCCGTCCGCGTACCGGAGTACTACAGAGTTGTCGCTCACGTCATCCCTCACCGACGTAGTGCCTCTTCTTCGAGGTGCCCTGACTGCCTCTACCTTCCCCCATTTGGCGCAGGAGAGTGCACTCGGGGTCGGCCTTTGGTCTTTTTGGCGGCACTGAGTGCCGTCAACCTGCACATCCTGCCCTGCGCGTGCCGCTTGTGGGAACCCAAATGATCGATCATCTAGGTGATGTTTCCCACCGGTATCCTTCCGGCGAGCCTGGCCGCCACCGCCGTGAACCTCCTGCCTGCGGAAACGGTCCGCACGGCCTGGCCGAGGGCCTTGCGCGACCCGACCAGGACGACGAGCTTCTTCGCCCTGGTCACAGCGGTGTAGAGCAGGTTCCGCTGGAGCATCATCCAAGCCCCGGTCGTGACCGGGATCACGACCGCCGGATATTCGCTCCCCTGGGAGCGGTGGATGGTGACGGCGTAGGCATGCGCCAGCTCGTCCAGCTCCGCGAACTCGTACCCCACCTCCTCGTCCTCCTCCGTACGGACCGTCAAGCGCTGCTCGTCCAGGTCGATAGCGGTCACCACGCCGACGGTGCCGTTGAAGACGCCATTGGCGCCCTTCTCATAGTTGTTCCTGATTTGCGTGACTTTGTCACCCACGCGGAAGACCCGGCCGCCGAACCGCTTCTCCGGCAGGTTCGGCCTGGCCGGGGTGATGGCCTGCTGGAGCAGGCCGTTCAGGTTGCCCGCGCCGGCCGGTCCCCGGTGCATGGGCGCCAGTACCTGGATGTCGCGGCGCGGGTCGAGCCCGAATCTGGCGGGGATCCGGCGGGCGGCCACGTCCACCGCGAGCACTCCCGCCGCCTCCGTGTCCTCCTCGGGGAAGAGGAAGAAGTCCGGCAGGCCGTCGGTGAGGGGCGGCACTCCGGTGTTGATGCGGTGGGCGTTGGTGACCACGCCCGACTGCTGGGCCTGCCGGAAGATCCGGGTCAGCCGGACGGCGGGCACCGGCCCTCCCTCGGCGAGCAGGTCCCGCAGCACCTCGCCCGCGCCGACGGAGGGGAGCTGGTCCACGTCGCCGACCAGCAGCAGGTGCGCACCGGGGGCCACCGCCTTCACCAGTTTGTTGGCGAGCAGCAGGTCCAGCATCGAGGCCTCGTCGACCACGACCAGGTCGGCGTCCAGCGGCCGGTTCCGGTCGTAGGCGGCGTCCCCGCCCGGTTTCAGCTCCAGCAGCCGGTGCACGGTGGAGGCCTCGGCGCCGGTGAGCTCGGACAGCCGCTTCGCCGCCCGGCCGGTGGGGGCGGCGAGGACCACCCTGGCCTTCTTGGCCCGGGCCAGCTCCACGATGGAGCGCACGGTGAAGGACTTCCCGCACCCCGGGCCGCCGGTGAGGACGGCGACCTTGCGGGTCAGGGCCAGCCGGACCGCGTCCCGCTGCTCGGGGGCGAGGGCGGCCCCGGTCCGGGCCGCGAGCCAGCCCAGGGCCTTCTCCCAGTCCACGTCCCGGAAGCCGGGCATCCGGTCCTCCTCGGTGTTCAGCAGCCGGCGGACCTGGCCCGCCAGCGACAGCTCGGCCCGGTGGAAGGGGACCAGGTACACGGCGGTGAGGGGGTCCGGGCCGCCCTGGGGGTCGGGCACGGACTCCCGTACGACCCCTTCCGGATCGGCGGCCAGTTCGGCCAGGCACTCGATGACCAGCCCGGTGTCCACCTGGAGCAGCTTCACCCCGTCGGAGATGAGCCGCTCCTGGGGGAGGAAGCAGTGGCCCTGGTCGGCGGACTGGGACAGGGCGTACTGGAGCCCGGCCTTGACCCGCTCGGGGCTGTCGTGCGGGATCCCGACGGCCTGGGCGATGCGGTCGGCGGTGAGGAAGCCGATGCCCCAGACGTCGGCGGCGAGCCGGTACGGCTGGTTGCGCACCACCGAGATGGAGGCGTCCCCGTACTTCTTGTAGATGCGGACGGCGATGGAGGTGGAGACCCCGACGCCCTGGAGGAAGACCATGACCTCCTTGATGGCCTTCTGCTCCTCCCAGGCGGCGCCGATCAGCTTCGTCCGCTTGGGGCCCAGGCCCGGTACCTCGATCAGCCGTTTCGGCTCGGCCTCGATGACGTCGAGGGTGTCGGTGCCGAAGTGTTCCACGATCCGGTCGGCGATCCTCGGCCCGATGCCCTTGATCAGGCCGGAGCCCAGGTAGCGCCGGATGCCCTGGATGGTGGCGGGCAGGACCGTCGTGTAGTTCTCGACGCTGAACTGCCTGCCGTACTGCGGGTGCGAGCCCCAGCGGCCCTCCATGCGCAGGGACTCGCCGGGCTGGGCGCCCAGCAGCGAGCCGACGACGGTCAGCAGATCTCCGGCGCCCCGGCCCGTGTCGACCCGGGCGACCGTGTAGCCGCTCTCCTCGTTGGCGTAGGTGATGCGCTCCAGCACCCCCTCGACCACCGCCGTTTGCCCCGCCCCGTTGTTCGCCATGGCACGAAGCTACCGTCCCGCGCCGACAGCGGGCCGACCCTGTGGACGAACGAAAGGGGGTCCGGCCTCACGGCCGGACCCCCTCACGGTTACCCCTCCCTCGTCGGACTTCCCGATCCCCCCGGATCCCCTCCCGGAAGTCCCGACGCACCGTACGACCCGCGTGCGGCCCGAAGGGTTGCATGCGGAATCACGGCTTTACCTTTCCATGACCGACGGTGGTCCGCAGGTCGCTCTGAGATGCCGACAAGCCAGCGCACACACAGCGTTCCCGGCATGAGCGAACCTTCCTTCCAGGACGACGTGATGCGCGAGCTCGGCGACGACCGGCTCCAGGAGATCGCCGGCCTGCTCGGCACCGACCGCGCCGGCGCGCAGGACGTGGTCTCGACGACCGTCGGCACCATGGCCGGCGGCCTCCAGGAGAAGGCCGACGGCGGCGGCAAGAAGTAGCGGCGGGGACGGCCGCCAGGGGCTGTCGTCGAAGTCCTGTCGTCGCCCGCGCGGCAGACGGGAGTTCGACGGCAACCCCTAGCGGGCCGCCTCGACCGGGCCGGGACCGGCGGCGGCCGCCCCCGCGCGGGCGCCGCCGGTGGCCGGAGCGCCCCGCTTCCCGCCCGCCGGCGCCAGCGAGGTCAGCCCCACTCCGCCGACCAGCAGCACGGCCGCCAGCCAGCGCAGCCCCGAGACCGACTCCCCGAGCACCAGCGCGGCCGAGGACATCCCGAACACCGGTACCAGCAGGGAGAACGGGGCGACGGCGGAGGCCGGGTAGCGGCGCAGCAGGTAGCCCCAGGCGCCGAAGCCGAACACCGTGGACACCCAGGCGACATAGCCGATGACGGCCGCCCCGGACCAGTCCAGGGCCCGCAGCGCGGCAAGGTCCCGTTCGGGCCCCTCCGTCAGCAGCGACAGCACGAGCAGCGGCACCACCGGGACCGTGCACACCCACACCATGAAGTTCAGCGCGTCGGGCGGGGCGGCCTTGCGGGTGAGCACGTTGGACACGCCCCAGCAGGCGGCGGCCGCCACGACCAGCGTGAACCCGGTCGCCGGGCCGGACAGGCCCCGCTCCATGGCGGCGACCGCGATCCCGGCCAGCGCCACGGCCATGCCCAGCATCCGCACCCGCCCGGGCCGCTCGCGCAGCACGGCGGCGGCGAGGACGGCGGTGAACACGGCCTGGATCTGGAGCACCAGCGAGGACAGCCCGGCCGGCATCCCGGCGGCCATGCCCGTGAACAGCAGCCCGAACTTGGCGATGCCCAGGGCCGCCCCGACCCCCACGATCCACTTCCAGGCGACCTTGGGCCGCCCCACGAAGAACACGGCGGGCAGCGCGGCCACGAGGAAGCGCAGGGCGGACAGCAGCAGCGGCGGGAAGTGGCCGAGCCCGATCTGGATGACGACGAAGTTGAACCCCCAGACGGCGGCGACGAGTACGGCGAGAGCGGTGTGTACGGGACGCATGCTCCGAGCATCGACGCCCCGACGATGTAGCACCAGCGCCGATCTCTTCCGGTACGGATGAAGCACTGCTTACGGTTCCCGTCCCGCGCCCCTACGATGGGCGGATGCTCGACCTGCCCCGGCTGCGCGCCCTGCACGCCGTCTCCGTCCACGGCTCCGTCGCCGCCGCGGCCGCCGCCCTCGGCTACACCCCCTCCGCCGTCTCGCAGCAGATCGGCAAGCTGGAGCGGGAGACCCGCACCACCCTGCTGGAACGGCGCGGGCGCGGGGTGGCCCTCACCGAGGAGGCCCGCCACCTGGCCGAGACGGCCCGGGAGTTGCTGGCCATCGTCGAGCGGGCCGAGACCACCCTGGAGGAGCGGCGCGGCCTGCCCGGCGGGCTGCTGACCGTGGCAGCCTTCGCCTCGGCGGCGCGCGGACTGCTGCCGGGGGTCCTGGCCGACCTCGCCGCCCGCCATCCGGCGCTGGACGTACGCCTCACGGAGGTGGACCCGCACCTCTCCGTGGACCTGGTGGCCCGGGGCGTCACCGACCTGGCGGTGGCCCACGACTGGGACATCGCCCCGCTGCCCGCTCCCGAGGGCGTGGAGCACGCGCTGATCGGCGACGACCGCTGCGACCTGATCGTCCCCGCGGGGCACCCCTTCACCGCCCGGCGCCAGCTCCGCCGGTCGGACCTGGGCGGTCAGCGGTGGGTCTGCCAGCCGCCGGGGCGAGTGTGCCACGACTGGCTGATGCGGACCCTGCGCACGGCCGGGTTCGAACCGGACGTGGCGCACATGGCCGAGGAGAACCACACCATCGTCGCGCTGGTCGCGGCCGGGCTCGGGATCGCGATCGTGCCCCGGCTGGGCACCGGCCCGCTGCCGCCCGGCGCGGTGGCCGTCCCCCTGGAGCCGGTCCCCGTACGCCGGCTGTACGCCCTGTGGCGGACGGGCGCGTCCCGCCGGCCGGCGATCACCGAGACCGTGCGCACTCTCCGGGAGCACTGGCCGGCCGTGTCCGGCCTGCTTCCGGGGGACGCCGCGGGTGTCCCGGGGACGCGGGGCGCGGTCCGGGAGTAGGGTCCCGGGAGTGCCGTACCACGCCTCCCGCCGGTCCCTGCTCGCCGCCGCGGCCATGGCCGCCGCCACGGCCGCCGGCGCCGCCACGGCCGCCGTGGGCTCCCGCCGCACCCCCGACGACCCCCGCTCCCCCGAAGGTCCCCCGGGCGGCCGTCCGGACCGGGAGCGGCTGCGCGCCCTGGTGGCCTCGATGGGGCTGCCCGAGCTGGTGGGACAGCTGTTCGTGTCCCGGGCCTACGGGCACTCGGCGACCGATCCCGACCCGGCGGACGCGGAGCTGAACCGGGCCCAGTTCGGGGTGCGGACCGCCGCCGAACTGGTGGCCCGCTACCACCTGGGCGGTGTCGTCTACTTCGCCTGGGCGCACAACACCCGCTCCCCGCGGCAGATCGCCGCCCTGTCCAACGGCCTCCAGCGGGCCGCGGCCGGCTCCGGGGCCGGGGTCCCGCTGCTGCTCTCCGTCGACCAGGAGCACGGCGCCGTCGCCCGGATCGGCCGCCCCGCGACCCTGTTCCCCGGGGCGATGGCGCTCGGCGCGGGCGGCTCCCCCGTCGGCGCCCGCCGGGCGGCCCGGGTGGCGGGGTCGGAGCTGGCCGCGCTGGGCATCCGGCAGGACTACGCACCGGTGGCCGACGTGAACGTGAACCCGGCCAACCCGGTGATCGGCGTCCGCTCCTTCGGCTCCGACCCGCGCGCGGTGGCGGAGCTGGTCTCCGCCCAGGTGCGCGGCTACCAGGGGGCGGGGGTGGCCGCGACGGCGAAGCACTTCCCGGGGCACGGGGACACCGAGACCGACAGCCACGTCGGGCTGCCGGTGATGCGGCACAGCCGCGCCCAGTGGGAGGAACTGGACGAGCCGCCGTTCCGGGCGGCGGTCCGGGCGGGCGTGGACGTGGTGATGACGGCGCACATCGTCTTCCCCGCGCTCGATCCCTCGGGGGATCCGGCGACCCTCTCGCGGCCGATCGTGACCGGCCTCCTGCGCGAACGCCTGGGCTTCCGGGGGGTGGTGGTGACCGACGCCCTCGACATGGCCGGGGTCCGCCAGAAGTACGGGGACGAGCGGGTCCCGGTCCTGGCCCTCAAGGCGGGCTGCGACCAGCTGCTGAACGCGCCCGACCTGGGGCTGGCGTACCGCAGCGTGCTGGCGGCGGTCGGGTCGGGCGAGCTGACGCGGGAGCGGGTCGAGGAGTCGGTGCTGCGGATCCTGGAGGTCAAGGCCCGCCGGGGCCTGTTCGACGACCCGTACGCCGACGAGGAGCGGGTGGACGCGGCGGTGGGCACCGGGAAGCACCTGGAGGCGGCCGACGCGGTCGCGGCCGGGACGACCACCCTGCTGGCCAACCCGCGCGGGCTGCTCCCCCTGGACGCTTCGGCCCGTCCCCGGCTGCTGGTGACCGGCGCCGATCCGGCCTCCCCCACGGGGACGACGGGACCGTCCACGGCGGTCCTGGCGCGGGAGCTGACCGCCCTGGGCTGCCGGGCGCGGGCGCTGGCCCCGGAGCGGGCCGTGGCGGCCGCGCCGGGCCACGCGGCGGTGCTGGTGTGCACGTACAACGTCCCGGAGGGGGCCGGTCCGCAGCGGACGCTGGTGGCGGACCTGATCGCGACGGGCGTCCCGGTGGTGCTGGTGGCGGTCCGCAACCCGTACGACCCCGCGCGGCTGCCCGACTGTGCGGCGGAGGTGGCGACGTACGGCTGGACGGACGTGGAGATGCGGGCCGCGGCCCGGGTGCTGACGGGGGCGCGGCGGCCGGCCGGCCGGCTGCCGGTGCCCGTCCCGGGCCGCTACCCGCTGGGCCACGGGCTGGCGTACTGACGTACCCCGTCCCGCGGCCCGGCGGGGACCGCTACGGCCGCAGGGAATCGCGGCGCAGGTCGGTCCGGTCGAGCTCCGGGTCCGGCTTCGCCGGCGGGGCCGCCTGCGGTGCGGCCTTCTGCGTGCTGAACACGTTCGCGGCGGGGGCCACTCCGGCCCACTGGAGGATCCGCGCGGTGGCCAGGGCCTTCTCGCCGTCCTGGAGCTTGGAGACGTTGGCCCCGTGGTTGGCGCCCGGTGCGATCATCACGTAGCTGTCGGTCGCCCCGTACCCGATGTGGAAGGGCTCGGCGCCCCACGGGTCGTTCTGCCCGTACACGAACAACATCTGGTGGGCGTTGTTGCGCACCCAGTTGTCCACGTCCGCCATGGCTCCCGGCTGGAAGGCCATGGGGATGTCGCGGGGCACGAAGTCGCGCGGCGGCTGGTAGCCGTAGCGGCTCAGCCCCTTCAGCCAGGGCTGCTTGATGTCGGGCGAGCCGAGCTGGGTGCCGGCCTGGTAGTAGTACGGCGTGTAGGTCTCCAGGCCCTGGTCGGTGTAGGCCGAGAAGCCGGAGATGGTGTCGACGCTGTCCCAGATCTGCTGGTCGGTCGCGGCCTTGGCGTCCGGCAGGGTGCCGCAGTCGGAGAGCAGGCTGTACTGCCAGAAGGCCCAGGTGTAGTCGAGGACGACGGCCTCGAAGGCCTTGTCCAGGCTGCCGACGGTGTTGAAGGTCCAGCCGTTGGCGGCGGCGGCCTCCTTGTACTTGGCCTCCAGCGGCTCGCGGCGGACCAGGGCCTCGCGCTGGACGGCCGCCAGCTTGTCGCGGCACTCCTTGGTGCCGACCTTGGTGAAGAACCGGTCGTAGGCCGAGTCCTCCTTGTTGACCACGTCGTTGGGCGCGACGTAGGCGACGACGCCGTCCATGTCGCGGGGGTAGAAGCGCTCGAAGTACGTCGCCGTCATCCCGCCCTTGCTGGCTCCGGTGGCCAGCCAGTTCTTGGTGTAGATCTTCTTCAGGGCGGTGAAGATGCGGTGCTGGTCGCTGGCGGCCTGCCAGATGTCCAGCTTCGACCAGTCCGCCGGGTCGGGGCGGGACGGGTTGAAGAACCGATACTCCATGGACACCTGGTTGCCGTCGACTATGGTCGTCGGCTCGGCGCGGCGCGGGTTCGTGTTGACGTTGTAGCCGGAGGTGTAGAACACCGTCGGCCGGGACTCGTCCTTGTGCAGCAAGGTGATGCGCTGCTTGAAGGTGCCCTTCGACGGCTGCCGGTGGTCGATCGGCTGCTCGTAGTTCAGCACGAAGAACCGGTAGCCGGGGTAGGGCTTCTCCTCGATCAGGCTCATGCCCGGGATGGCGAGGATCCGGTCCTTGATGTCCGCGGTGGCGCCCTGCCCGGCGGTGGTCGGCGCGGCGGCGGGCGGCTCGGCGGCGGTGGCCGCCTGCGCCGTGAGACCGGCCGAGCCGAAGGTGCCGATGAGCACCGCGAGCGGCAGCAGCCGGCCAAGGGTCTTGCGCATGCACTGAGCCTTTTCCATCTTCAGCCTGAGCTGGCCAGATGCAGGGTGAGGACAGCCTGAACAAGGCTCGTGATGCGGGTGGTCGAGCAGCGGAGCTTGC
>NZ_JBIAWQ010000008.1:317130-364683 GCF_042895815.1 Streptomyces sp. NPDC001373 | reverse complement strand
ACCGCGGGTTCCGTCGACGACGGCAAGTCCACCCTGGTGGGCCGCCTGCTGCACGACTCCAAGTCGGTCCTGGAGGACCAGCTGGAGGCCGTGGAGCGGGTTTCGCAGGACCGCGGGCAGGACGCCCCCGACCTGGCGCTGCTGACCGACGGCCTGCGGGCCGAGCGGGAACAGGGCATCACCATCGACGTGGCCTACCGCTACTTCGCCACCACCCGGCGCCGGTTCATCCTCGCCGACACCCCCGGGCACGTGCAGTACACCCGCAACATGGTCACCGGCGCCTCCACCGCCGACCTCGCCGTGGTCCTCGTCGACGCCCGCAACGGCGTCATCGAGCAGACCCGCCGCCACGCCGCCGTCGCCGCCCTCCTGCGCGTCCCCCACGTCGTCCTCGCCGTCAACAAGATGGACCTCGTCGACTACCGGGAGAACGTCTTCGCCACGATCGCCGAGGAGTTCACCGCCTACGCCTCCGCGCTCGGCGTCCCGGAGATCACCGCCATCCCGATCTCCGCCCTCGCCGGCGACAACGTCGTCGAGCCCTCCGCGCACATGGACTGGTACGGCGGACCGACGGTGCTGGAGCACCTGGAGACCGTCCCGGTCAGCCATGACCTCACCGCCTGCCCGGCGCGTTTCCCCGTGCAGTACGTGATCCGCCCGCAGACCGCCGAGCACCCGGACTACCGCGGCTACGCGGGCCAGATCGCCTCCGG
Organism: Streptomyces sp. NPDC001373; assembly: GCF_042895815.1. Taxonomy (NCBI): domain Bacteria; kingdom Bacillati; phylum Actinomycetota; class Actinomycetes; order Kitasatosporales; family Streptomycetaceae; genus Streptomyces; species Streptomyces sp. NPDC001373. Next base: position 363,964 of record NZ_JBIAWQ010000008.1, on the reverse strand, counting down.
CGTCCTGCGCGTCGGCGAGTCCGTCACCGTCCTCCCGTCGGGGAGGACCTCGGTGATCGAGGGCATCGACGCCCTCGGTGAGCCCGTGGACATCGCCTGGTCCCCGCAGTCGGTGACCCTGCGACTGAAGGACGACATCGACATCTCGCGCGGCGACCTGATCGCGCCGAGCGCGAGCGCCCCGGCCACCACGCAGGACGTCGTCGCGACGGTCTGCCACGTGGCCGACCAGCCGCTGGCCGTGGGTGCGCGGGTGCTGCTCAAGCACACGACGCGCACGGTCAAGGCGATCGTCAAGGAGATCCCCTCGCGGCTGACCCTCGACGACCTGTCCCAGCACCCGAACCCGGGCCGGCTGGTGGCCAACGACATCGGCCGCGTCGTCGTCCGCACCGCCGAGCCGCTCGCGCTCGACGCGTACGCCGACTCGCGCCGCACCGGGTCCTTCCTGCTGATCGAACCGGCCGACGGGACCACCCTGGCGGCGGGCATGGCGGGCGAGTCCTTCGCCTCCAAGGCCGAGACCGTACCGGCGGACGAGGAAGGGTGGGACTTCTAGGTCATGCGAACCGACATCTACACCACCTTCGCGAAGGAGGGCGGCCGCGTAGGCAGCGGCGCCCTCGGCAGCGGCCAGGGAGGAGTGGCGCGATGTGCGCGATGACGTACGCGCACCGCATGCGCGCCCTCACCCCCCACGAGCCGTACCTGCCCCCGCTCCACAGACGAAGACCTGCGCCGTAGTCCCGAGACGGCGCGTCGAGAGGAAGTCCTCCCGTGCCTGCACCCCGTTCCACCGGTAAGACCCTGCGCCGCGGTCTCGCCGCCGCTGCCGCCCTGCCGCTGCTCGTCGGCCTCCTCGCCTCCTGCGGCTACGGCTCCCAGGCGCAGAAGGACGAGCCGAAGGCCACCGGCGCCTCCGCCGGCGGCAGAAAACTCTCCGCGTCCGAGGTCCGCATCGGGTACTTCCCGAACCTGACCCACGCCACCGCGCTGGTGGGCCTTCAGGAAGGCCTCATCGCCAGGGAACTGGGCGCCACCGCGATCAAGCCGCAGACCTTCAACGCCGGCCCCTCCGAGATCGAGGCCCTCAACGGCGGCTCCCTCGACATCGGCTTCATCGGCCCCTCGCCCTCCATCAACGGCTACGTCAAGGCCAAGGGATCCAACCTGCGGATCATCTCCGGCTCCGCCTCCGGCGGCGTCAAGCTCGTCGTCAACCCGGAGAAGATCAAGACGCCGGACGACCTCAAGGGCAAGAGGATCGCCACTCCCCAGAAGGGGAACACCCAGGACGTCGCGTTCCTCAACTGGATCTCCGAGAAGGGCTGGACGGTCGACCCCGAGTCCGGCAAGGGCGACGTCTCCGTCGTCCGCACCGACAACAAGGTCACCCCCGACGCCTTCAAGCAGGGCTCCATCGACGGCGCCTGGGTCCCCGAACCCACCGCCTCCAAGCTCGTCTCCGACGGCGGCACCGTCCTCCTCGACGAAACCTCCCTGTGGCCCGACAAGAAGTTCGTCATCACGAACGTCATCGTGTCCCGGAAGTTCCTCAAGGAACACCCCGACGTGGTCGAGGCCGTCCTGCGCGGCACCGTCAGGACCAACGAGTGGATCAACGCCAACCCGGACCAGGCCAAGGCCTCCGCCAACGCCAGGCTCAAGGCCGACAGCGGCAAGGAACTCGACGCCAAGATCCTCGACCCGGCCTGGCAGTCCATCCTCGTCACCGACGACCCCCTCGCCTCCACCCTCAAGACCGAGTCCGAGTGGGCCGTCAAGGCCAAACTCCTGGAAAAGCCCGACCTCACCGGCATCTACGACCTCACCCTCCTCAACAAGGTCCTCAAGGCCGCCGGCAAGCCCGAGGTCTCCGACGCCGGCCTCGCCGCCGAGTAACCCCGTAGTCCAGCAAACCCAGGAGGTGACGACCATGGCCACCACTCTCGCCAAGGCCGCCGAGGGCGCGGTTGCGGAACTGACGCACGCCGCGCGTATCGAGCACGTCTCGAAGTCCTTCTCCGGCCCGGCCGGATCGCAGCTCGTCCTGGACGACATCAGCCTCGATGTCGCCCCCGGCGAGTTCGTCACCCTTCTGGGGGCATCGGGGTGTGGCAAGTCCACCCTGCTGAACCTGGTCGCGGGTCTGGACAAGCCGTCCGCGGGGTCCATCGAGACCCCCGGCGGCCGTCCGGCGCTGATGTTCCAGGAGCACGCCCTCTTCCCCTGGCTGACGGCCGGCAAGAACATCGAGCTGGCGCTGCGGCTGCGCGGCGTCGCCAAGGCCGACCGCAAGGCGGAGGCCGAACGGCTGCTGGAGCTGGTCCGGCTCGGCGGCGCCCACGGCAAGCGGGTCCACGAGCTCTCCGGCGGCATGCGCCAGCGCGTCGCCCTCGCCCGCGCCCTCGCCCAGGACAGCCGCCTCCTGCTGATGGACGAGCCCTTCGCCGCCCTCGACGCCATCACCCGCGACGTCCTGCACGGCGAACTCACCCGCATCTGGGACGCCGCGAACACGAGCGGCTCCGCCGCGGGGGGCCTCTCCGTCCTCTTCGTCACCCACAACGTCCGCGAGGCCGTCCGCCTCGCCCAGCGCGTCGTCCTCCTCTCCTCCCGCCCCGGCCGGGTCGCCAGGGAATGGACCGTCGACATCCCGCAGCCCCGCCGCATCGAGGACGCCGACGTCGCCGAGCTGTCCCTCGAGATCACCGAACACCTGCGTGGGGAGATCCGCCGCCATGGCCACCACTGACACCACCCCCAAGGCGGCGAAGGGCGAGGACCTGGCCGGCCTGGAGGCCGGCCTCGACGCCCTCGACGCGGTCCAGACCCACCGCACCCCGGTGCGCGAGGTCCTCACCAAGAAGGTCCTGCCCCCGCTCCTGGCCGTCGGCCTGGTGCTGGTGGTCTGGCAGGTGCTCGTCTCGGCGAAGGTCACCGACGAGACCAAGCTGCCCGCGCTGTCCGCCGTGTGGAACAGCCTGTCCGACATGTGGCTGAAGGGCACCCTGCTCGACGTCATCTGGACCTCGGTCTCCCGCGGCCTGCTCGGCTTCCTCCTCGCCCTGGCCATCGGCACACCGCTCGGCCTGCTCGTGGCGCGGGTGAAGTTCGTCCGCGCCGCGATCGGCCCGATCCTCCAGGGCCTGCAGTCGCTGCCCTCGGTCGCCTGGGTGCCGCCGGCGGTGCTCTGGTTCGGCCTCGACGACGCCATGATGTACACGGTGATCCTGCTGGGTGCCGTCCCGTCCATCGCCAACGGCCTCGTCTCCGGCATCGACCAGATCCCGCCGCTGTTCCTGCGGGCCGGACGCACCCTGGGCGCCACCGGCCTGCGCGGCGCCTGGCACGTCGTCCTGCCGGCGGCCCTGCCCGGCTACGTCGCCGGCCTCAAGCAGGGCTGGGCCTTCTCCTGGCGCTCCCTGATGGCCGCCGAGATCATCGCCAGCTCCCCCGACCTCGGCCTGGGCCTGGGCCAGCTCCTGGAGAACGGCCGGAACAACATCGACCTGCCGGGTGTTTTCCTGGCGATCGTCCTGATCCTGGTCGTGGGCATCGCCATCGACCTGCTGATCTTCAGCCCGGTCGAGCGCTGGGTGCTGCGCAGCCGCGGTCTGCTGGTCAAGAACTGAGATCCGGAAATCCCATGTCCTCCCCCGCACTCCTGGTCATAGCCCACGGCAGCCGCGATCCGCGGCACGCGGCGACCGTGCACGCCCTCGTCGGGCGCGTCCGGTCGCTGCGGCCGGGGCTCCGGGTGGAGACGGCCTTCCTCGAATTCAACGGCCCGAGCGTCCCCCAGGCGCTGGCCTCCCTGTACCTGTCGGGCGTCCGCGAGGCCGTGGCCCTGCCGCTGCTCCTCACCCGGGCCTTCCACGCCAAGGCCGACATCCCGGCCGTCCTCGCGGAATCGGCGACCCGCCTGCCCGACCTCTCGGTCAGGGTCGCGGACGTCCTGGGCCCGCACCCCCTCCTGGTGGCCTCCCTGGAGCGCCGCCTCGCCGAGGCCGGCGTCGGCCTCACCCCGGCGGACCGCGCGAGGACGGGTGTCGTCCTCGCCTCCGCCGGCTCCTCGGACCCGGAGGCGATCGCAGTGATCGCTGAAATCGCGCGGGAGTGGCGGCACACCGGTTGGTGCGCCGTGCGGCCTGCGTTCGCCTCCGCCGCCCTTCCCCGCACGGAGGATGCCGTACGCGCCCTGCGCGCGGAGGGCGTCCACCGCGTGGCGGTGGCCCCGTACGTCATCGCCCCGGGCTTCCTCCCGGACCGCATCACGGGGGGCGCCCGCTCGGCGGACGCGGACGCGGTGGCGGCCGTTCTGGGCGCGACCCCGGAACTGGCCCGCCTCCTCCTCCACCGCTACGACGAGTCCGCCGCGGCCCACCCCGCCCGCCCGGCCCTGACGGCCTAGCACTCCGGCGGCCGGCACGGGTCGGGTGGACGGGGGGACGTCCTAGCCTCGGCGTTCGGCCTCGTCGGCGAGGGCGGTCAGGTCCGTGATGGACATGGTGCCCGGGGGCAGTGATTCACGGGCGAAGATGTTCGCCGCGTGGCGCAGGACGTCGTTGACCGGGGTGGGGACCGCGTGGAGGCGTCCCAGGAGGGTGATCTCACCGTTCAGGTAGTCGGCCTCGACGGAGCCCGTGCCGCGGGCCAGGCTCTGCCAGGAGGAGCCGCCGCGGACGCCCGCCGGCTGGTCGACCTTGCCGTCGCGGGCCGCCGACTGCTCGGCGTCCGAGGCGTAGGCGATGCCCGCCGCGTCGAAGGCGGCCCTGGCCTCGCGGACGGCGCGCAGCAGCAGGGCCGCCTTGGCCGGGTCGGGTTCGGGGCCGGTGGTCGCCTGGATGGCGTTGCCCAGGTTGCCGAGGAGCTTGGCGTACTTCCAGCGCATCACGTCCTCGACGACGGGCGCCTCGAAGCCGGCCTGGTCCAGGTCGGCGGCGACCGCGCGGATCCGTTCGTCGGCCCCGCCGGCGGCGCGGCCGAGGTGGAGGATGCCGGTCAGCGGGGTGCAGAGCGCCGAGACCACGCCCGGTTCCAGGAAGGTGGCGGGGAGCCAGACGCAGACCCCGTAGACGCGCGAGAAGCGGCGCAGGGCCAGGCGCTCGCTCTCCACGCCGTTCTGCGCGCACAACAGCGGCAGCCGCTGGGCGGCCGTGCCGCCGCCGGCGACCTCGGCCGCGCCCCACGTGTCGAGGGCGGCGACGGCGTCCTGGGTCTTCACGGTCAGCAGCAGGACGTCGTCGGGGCGCAGTGCGCCGAGGTCGGCCGGTTCGACGGCCACGGGGAGGCGGTGGACGCGCTCCCCGTAGGCGGTGGTGAGCCGCAGGCCGTTCGTCCGCAGCGCCTCGGCGTGCGCGCCGCGCGCGACGAGGACGACCTCCCGGCCGGTCTCCGCGAGCCGTCCCCCGATGGTCGCGCCGATCGCTCCGGCGCCGATGATGATGTACCGCATGTCCAGAGCCTGGCACACGGTGCGCGCCGCAGGCCCACCGGGCCGTGCTGAAGAACGAGTTGCCGCGGGCGGGGCGTCCCAGTGCGCCGGCCGCGGCCGCCTCCAGGGCACGCTCGTCCTGCGGGTCCCGCAGGGCTAGGCTTCCTCGTCCGCCGTGAGCTCGACGAGTTTGGCGACCGTGTTCCAGTTGCGGGTGGTCGCGTCGATGCCCTTGAGGAGGGCCGGCCGGTGGAGGGCGGCGCCCAGTTCCGAGGTGCCCAGGCCGCCCGGGGCGTAGAGGTAGAGGACGCGGTCGCCGAGGCGGTAGTCCTCGGGGTGGTAGGCGGCCGGGTCGAGCGCCGCGAAGCGTTCCGGGCGGGGCTGCTCCGAGAGGAAGGTGGCGTGCAGCTGCCTGCCCTCCAGTCCGGCGGCGGGGAAGGGGCAGGCCTCGGCGACGGCGCGCAGGTAGGCGCCGTCGACCACCAGGCACTTCACCGGGAAGCCGAAGCGGACCTCGACGGCCGCCTCCAGTTCCCGGGCGAGGGCGGCGGGGTCCTGGACCGCACTGCTGAAGACGGCGTTGCCGCTCTGCAGGTACGTCCGCACGTCGCCGTGGCCGAGTTCCTCCAGGACGGAGCGGAGTTCCGCCATCGGGACCTTCTTCTTCCCGCCGACGTTGATGCCGCGCAGCAGGGCCGCGTACTTCTTCCCGGGGGCCGGTCGCTTCGTCATGGCCGCACCCTAACCCCCTGCGGGAGGGCGGCCTCGATGAGGTCGGCGGCCCGCCGGGTGCCGCCCTCGGCGGCCATCTGCGTGCGGATCTCCTCGGCGCGCTCGGCGACCCGGGGGTCGGCGAGCAGTCCGAGGACGGCTTCCCGCAGGGTGGCGGCGTCGGCCTCGCCCATCGGGACGTGCCGGGCCACCCCGAGCGAGGCCAGCATGTCGGCGTTGCCGAACTGGTCGACGGCCTGGGGGACCGCGACCATCGGGGTCCCGGTGGCCAGGCCCTCCTGGCTGCCGCCCGCGCCGGCGTGGGTGATGAAGGCGTCGGCCTGGCGGAGGATGTCCAGCTGGGGAACCCATCGGTGGACCTCGACGTTGGCGGGGACCTCCCCGAGGTCGGCCTCGTCGGTGAACTTGCCGATCTGCAGGACGACGTGCCAGTCGGGCAGGCCCCCGAAGGCCTCGATGCAGGCGCGGTAGAAGGCGGGCTGCTTGGTGAAGGTGGACCCGAGCGAGACCAGCAGGACCTTCCTGCCCTCGGCGGACGCCGGCCGCTCCCAGGTGCCCTGGGTGGCGCTGCGGTCGCCCTGGCAGGCCCCGACGAAGGTGTAGACGGACTCGTCGACGCGGTCGGCGTACGGCTGGAGGGCGCGCGGGATCAGCACGATGCTGCGGCGCGGCCGGCCGACGAAGCGGTCCGCGTCCTCGTCGATGCCGTTCTCGTCGAGCCAGGCGCGGAAGCGGGCGTAGTACGCCCTGCCGCGCTCGCTCGCGCGGAGTTCGGCGGTCATCGGGGCGGCCACCTCCTCCTCGTACCCCTCCCAGGCCACCAGGTTCGGGGAGAGGGAGATGGCGGGGACCCCCCAGCGGTGGGCGAGGACGCCGGCCGGGTAGGAGGTGATGTCGTGGAGGACGAGGTCGGGTTCGTCGCCCTCGAAGGCGGCCGCGAGCTGCGGGAGCGCCTGGACGGCGTCGGTCAGGAAGGGCTCGATGTTGTCGATGAGCTCGGTGCCCCAGGCCTCCGGCTCGTCCTCGGTGGGCAGGACGGACGTCCAGACCACCGGCGTGGCACCGGTCTCGGCGACCTTCCCGGCGAAGGAGGCGGGGATCGCGTAGCTGACGCGGTGCCCCCGGGCGACGAGCTCCCGGATCACCTCGATGCTCGGGTTCACGTGCCCGGGGGCGGCGATGGAGAACATGGCGATGTGGGCGGGCTTGGCTGAGGTCATGGGAGCGACCTTAACGAGACGAGACGTCTCGTACAAAACGAATACACCCTTCGCGGCGGTCATGCGCCGAAAACCTCCCTTCCCCTCCCACCAGGTGTTTCCCCGCCGGAGGATGCGAGACTGGGCGGATCCGCGATCACCGGCACGACCACCACGAACCCCCGGCGAAGGACGAGACGAACGCATGGACGAGGCACGGGCCAGGGACGTACTGACGCAGGCGGGTCTCACGGCACCGGCCGAGCTGCTCGCCTTCGGCGAGAACGCCGTCTTCGCCCTCGGGGACCTGGTCGTCAAGGTCGGCCGGGAGGCGGGTCTGCTGGAGCGGGCCGAACGGGAGCTGGCGGTCTCCGGATGGCTCGCCGCCGCCGGGATCCCCGCGGTCCGCGCAGCGGAACCCGGGCCGCGGCTGGTGGCCGGGCACCCGGTGACCCTGTGGCACCGGCTCCCCCGGGCGGTCCGCCCGGCCGGCCCGGAGGACCTCGCCGCGCTCCTGCGACCGCTGCACGCTCTGCCCGCCCCGCCCTTCGCCCTGCCCGCCCGGGACCTCCTCGGCGGGGTCGAACGCTGGCTGCGGCTGGCCGGGGAGGCCGTCGACCCGGAGGACGCGGCCTACCTGCGGGCCCGCCGCGACGCCTTCGCCGGCGAGGCGGCCGCCCTCACCCCGCACCTGCCCCCGGGCCCGATCCACGGCGACGCCCTGCCCCGCAACGTCCACGTGGGCCCGGGCGGGCCGGTCCTGGTCGACCTGGAGACCGTCTCGGCCGACCTGCGCGAGCACGACCTGGTGGTGATGGCCCTCTCCCGCGACCGCTACGGACTGCCCGCCGCCGACTACGAGGCCTTCACCGCCGCCTACGGCTGGGACGTGCGCGCGTGGGAGGGCTGCGCGCTGCTGCGCGGCGCCCGCGAGACGGCCAGCTGCGCCTGGGTCGCCCAGCACGCCCCGGCCAACCCCAAGGCGCTGGCCGAGTTCCGCCGCCGCGTGGCCTCCCTGCGCGACGGAGACCCGGAAGTGCGCTGGTACCCGTTCTAGTGGACCTGAAGCTGCACCTCACCGTGCACGAGGTCCGGCGCGGCGGGGAGTTCCTCCGGGTCGTCCGCCCGGCCCGGGCGCCGGAGCGCGCCGAGCTCTTCGACGACGCCTGGTGGCTGAACGCGTACGTCGACCGGGACGCGGCCCTGCTCATGGCCGGGCTGTGGACCCTGGCGGCCGGCTCGCCGCGCTCGCTGGTCCACCTGCCCCTGCGGGGCCCCGCCCCGCCCGCGGGCTCCGGCCGGCTGGACCTCGTCCTGCTGCACCACTCCCTGCACGTGGCCCCCTCCCACTGGAAGGGTCTGCGGGGCCGGCTCTCCCCGGGCCGCCCGCGGACCGTGGACCTGAGGCTCGACGAGCCCGGCGAGGAGGACCACGCGTCCCTGCACCACGCGGAGAACCGGGACCGGTTCCACCAGGCCGTCCACGCCGAGACGCTGTTCATGACGGGCAGCGCCAGGACCTTCCGGCAGGGCGCCGCCGTCTTCCTCGACGTGGCCCGCAACGGCCCGGAGCACACCGTCGCCCACCCGGACCGCCCCTACCGGCACCGGCACTACTGCCGCAACGTGCTCTGCGACGCCCGGTTCCGCGACATCCACGTCGAATACCGCGAACCGCCGGCGCCCGAGGCGGATCCCGCCCGCGCCTGAGGCCAGCACCCACCCCCCGGGCCGTGCCCGGTTCAGGCCGTGACCGGCACCCGCATCGGCCACGCCGTGTCGATCACCGCGTCCGGGCTGCCCTGCCCCCGCAGGTACGCCTGGAAGTCGCGGGCCCACCGGGCGTGCCAGCCGCCCTGGCGGTCGTGCAGCTCGGCCGGGCTGAGCGCGGCCACCCGCGGGTGCCGGACGGCTATCGCCCGCGCCACCTGGACCGCCGCCAGCGCATCGGCCCCCGCGTCGTGCGCCGCTTCGAGGGTGACCCCGTACACCCCGCAGACCGCCTCCAGCGTCCGCTTGCCGCGCCGGTAGCGGTCCACGGCCCGGTCTATCGTCAGCGGGTCCACCACCGGCCCCGTCTCGGCCCCGCCCAGCCGGTCGGCGAGCGAGGGCAGGCCGTACCGGGCGAGCTCCGCCGTCAGCAGGGTGAGGTCGAAGGCGGCGTTGTACGCGACCACCACCGCGCCGTCGCGCCAGTGACCGACCAGCGCCGTCGCGACCTCGTCCGCCACCTCCCGCGCCGGACGGCCCTCCGCGACGGCCCGCTCCGTGCTGATCCCGTGGATCGCCGCCGCCTCCTGCGGGATCGGCGTCCCCGGATCCGCGAGCCAGCCCCGCCGCCCGCACACCTCCCCGGCCCGCACCTCGACCACCGCGGCCGTCACGATCCGGGACTCCGCCGGCTCCGTGCCCGTCGTCTCCAGGTCGAACCCGACCAGCACTCCCCCGTGCCACGCCTCCATGACGCGCCCCTCCCCCGTTTTCCGGTCAACGCGTTTCAGCCTGCCACGGGGCACTGACACCGGACGCGACCGCCCCCCGGGGCCCGGGGGTCAGGACACCGGACGCGAGTCCTCCCACACCGACTCGAACTCCTCGCGGTAGGTCTGGAAGAGCCCGTGGTCCGCGTCCTTCGGCACCCCCCGGCCGCCGCCGCGCAGCACCAGCACCGGGGCCTCCATGCCGCGGGCCCGGCGCAGGTACGACTGGACCACCGCGATGCCCGGGGACTGCCCCTCCACCAGGTAGGCGGTGAAACGCGGGGTCTCGTCGAAGACGTGGATGTCGAAGCGCGAGGGGTCCGTGAGCCCCGCCCGCACCCGGCGCACGTGCAGGATGTTCATCTCCACCGACCGGCTGAGCTCGCCCTTGCGCAGCCCCAGCTCCCGCTCGCGCCGCTTGACCGCGCTGCTCGCCGGGTTCAGGAACAGCAGCCGCACCCGGCAGCCCGCCTCCGACAGCCGCACCAGTCGGCGGCCCGAGAAGTTCTGCACCAGCAGGTTGAGGCCTATGCCGATCGCGTCGAGCCGCCGCGCGCCCCCGAACAGGTCCTCCGCCGGCAGCTGCCGCTGGAGCCGCACCCGGTCCGGGTGGACCGAGATGACGTCCGCGTACCGGTCCCCGACGAGGTCCTCGACCGCGTCGATCGGCAGCCGGTCCGCCGACGGGCTGCCCGAGCCCGCGCCCAGCACCTCGAGCAGCCGCGCCGACGCGCGCTCCGCCTGCTCCAGCACGGCCCGCGACAGCGCCCGGTTGCGCGAGACCACGTTCCGCGTGACCTCCAGCTCGTCGAGCGCCAGCTCGATCTCGCGCCGGTCGTCGAAGTACGGTTCGAAGCAGGGCCAGTGCTGGACCATCAGCTCCCGCAGCTGCGGCAGCGTCAGGAAGCTCAGCACGTTGTCGTCGGCCGGGTCGAGGAGGTAGCCCTTGCGCCGGCTGACCTCGCGGACCGCCACCGCCCGCTGCACCCACTCCTGCCCGGCGGGGCCCGCGGCCGCCACCACCCAGTCGTCCCCGCCGTGCACGGGCTCGTAGACCGGCCGCAGCACCGCGCCGACCACCGACCGCAGCCGCTGCTCGATGAGGTTCAGCCAGATGTACGCACGGCCCGCGCGCTGGGCCCGCGTACGGACCTCGCTCCACGCGTCCGCGCTCCAGTCCAACTCCGCCCCGGCCGCCGGCTGGGCCAGCGACACCGCCGCCCCGGCCGCCACCGCCCCCGGCACACCTCCTGGGGCGTCCGCCGGACCGCCCTCGTGGCCGCTGTCACCAGGGGGCAGCTCCAGACCTCCCGAGCTCACTCGTGCACCGCCTTCTGCGTCCGGACGCCCGTCTCCAGTGATCACGGAAGGGTACTCCGCGCGCGCGGCCCGATGCAGCCCGAAGCCGTCCGGGGTGACGCTGCGCACCCCGGTCCGGCTGTCCGTCGGACCATTATGTGATGCCCGGACGGTCCGTCGATCCGCATATCAGCTCTCCGGTTCACCCGGCAGGAGCATTCCAAGTCCACGCGTGCGGAGACTCTTTCGGGGAAGATTCGGCAGAGGCGCGATCCGCGCCGGATCGACCCGGACCAGGATGGAAAGAGACGTTGTCTATGCAGGTCTGGCCGGGACAGGCGTATCCGCTGGGTGCCACCTACGACGGCGCCGGCACCAACTTCGCCGTCTACTCCGAGGTCGCGCGCCGCATCGAGCTGTGCCTGCTGCACGACGACGGTTCCGAGACCGCCGTCGAGCTGCGCGAGACGGACGCCTTCGTGCGGCACGCCTACCTCCCCGGGGTGATGCCCGGCCAGCGGTACGGGTTCCGGGTGCACGGCCCGTACGAACCCGAACGGGGCCTGCGCTGCAACGCGGCGAAGCTGCTCCTGGACCCGTACGCGCGGGCCATCAGCGGGCGGGTCAACTGGGGCGAGGAGGTCTACGGCTACCACTTCGGCCGGCCCGACTCCCGCAACGACCTGGACTCGGCCCCGCACACCATGAGTTCCGTCGTGGTGAACCCGTACTTCGACTGGGCCAACGACCGGCCGCCGCGCCACGAGTACCACCACACGGTGCTCTACGAGGCCCACGTCAAGGGACTGACCATGCTCCACCCGGACCTCCCGGATGAGCTGCGCGGCACCTACGGGGCGCTCGCCCACCCGGCGGTCATCAACCACCTGGTGAAACTCGGGGTGACGGCGCTGGAGCTGATGCCCGTGCACCAGTACGTCAACGACCACCGGCTGGCCAACGACGGGCTCAGCAACTACTGGGGCTACAACACCATCGGCTTCTTCGCCCCGCACAACGGATACGCCTCGGGCGACCGGGGCCAGCAGGTGCTGGAGTTCAAGTCGGCGGTGCGGGCGCTGCACGAGGCCGGCATCGAGGTGATCCTCGACGTGGTCTACAACCACACCGCCGAGGGCAACCACCTGGGCCCGACCCTGTCGTTCCGGGGGCTGGACAACGCCTCGTACTACCGGCTCGCGGAGGACCCCCGGCACTACACGGACACCACCGGGACCGGGAACTCGCTGCTGATGCGGTCCCCGCACGTGCTCCAGCTGATCATGGACTCGCTGCGCTACTGGGTGACCGAGATGCACGTGGACGGCTTCCGTTTCGACCTCGCGGCCACCCTGGCCCGGCAGTTCCACGAGGTCGACCGGCTGTCGTCCTTCTTCGACCTGGTGCAGCAGGACCCGGTGGTCAGCCAGGTGAAGCTGATCGCGGAGCCCTGGGACCTGGGCGAGGGCGGCTACCAGGTGGGCAACTTCCCGCCGCTGTGGACCGAGTGGAACGGCAAGTACCGCGACACCGTACGGGACCTGTGGCGCGGGCAGCCGCGGACGCTCGCGGAGTTCGCGGGACGGCTGACGGGGTCCTCGGACCTCTACCAGGACGACGGGCGCCGCCCGCTGGCCTCCATCAACTTCACCACCTGCCACGACGGTTTCACCCTGCACGACCTGGTCTCGTACGACGAGAAGCACAACGAGGCCAACCGGGAGGGCAACCGGGACGGCGAGACCCACAACCGGTCCTGGAACTGCGGCGTCGAGGGCCCGACCGAGGACCCGGAGGTCCAGGACCTGCGCGAGCGCCAGATGCGCAACTTCACCGCCACCCTGATGCTGTCGCAGGGTGTGCCGATGCTCAGCCACGGCGACGAGTTCGCCCGCTCGCAGGGCGGCAACAACAACGCCTACTGCCAGGACAACGAGCTGTCCTGGGTGAAGTGGCCCGAGCCGGGCAAACCCGCGCCCTCGCTGCTGGAGTTCACCCGGCGGATGGTGTGGCTGCGGCGCGACCACCCGGTGTTCCGCCGCCGCAGGTTCTTCCACGGCCGGCCGGTGGAGGGCACCCACGACGAGCTCTCCGACATCGCCTGGTTCACCCCGCAGGGCGAGGAGATGCGGGCCCGGGACTGGCAGGCGCAGCACGCGCGGGCGCTGACGGTGTTCCTCAACGGCGAGGCGATCTCCGAGCCGGGCTCGCGCGGGGAGCGGATCACCGACGACTCGTTCCTGCTGATGTTCAACGCCGGCCCCGACCCGCAGGAGTTCACCATCCCCTCCGGGCACGGCGCGCGGTGGCGGCTCGTCGTGGACACCGCCCGGCCGGAGGTGCTGCCACCCGGCACCGGGCCGCAGTACGCGGCCGGGGACCGGGTGGCGCTGACGGGCCGGTGCCTGGCGGTGCTTCAGCGGCCGGCGTAGCCCGTGGCGCCGCCGGGCGCGCCCCCGAGCCCTCGGCGGCGCCGGTGCGCGGGGCCGGGACGAACGCCTTGACGGGTTCCGCGGCGGAGGCGCCGGAGGCCCGGGGCCGGGCCGACGGCACGCGGGTGACCAGCGCGACGGCCAGGCACAGCGCGGCCGCCGCCACGGCCACGGCGAAGGCCCGGCGGACCCCTACGACTCGGCGAGCCGTCCGGAAACGGCCAGCGCGACCGCCTGCCCGGCCACCAGCGAACTGGCCGCGAAGGCCATCGACCGCGAGGGCCCCGGCGACGAGGGCGGCGGTGGCCACGGCGTTGACCGCCGCAGCGACGAGGACGACGGGCCGCTGCCCGTGGCGGTCGGCGAGCCGCCCCAGGACGGGCCCGCAGACCACCTGGCCCGCGGAGAGGGTGCCGCCGACGATGCCGGCGGCGGCGAGGGAGCCGCTGGTCGCGGACACCAGCAGGACGCTCCCGAACTGGGACGTCGCGACGGGCAGGCGGGCGAGGAACGAGACGAGCGGGAGGAGGGGCCCGGTCAGGGCGATGACGTTTCGGTAGGTGCTGAGGGCTGAAACCACTTGATTGACCCTAACGCGGCGCAGTCACCCGGATGCATGGGGTAATGGCACGGAATGGCGCGGGCTGGGTACGTACGTTCTCATGAGCCTGCGGTATTCAATCAGCCAATCGGAATCCGACGTTCAAACGCCCGTCGTTCCCGCGTCGACGTACCGTCTCCAGCTGACGCCCGCGTTCCCCTTCGCGGCGGCCGAGGCAGCCGTACCGTACCTCGCCTCCCTCGGCGTGTCACACCTCCACCTGTCCCCCGTACTGGAGGCGGTGCCGGGTTCGGCCCACGGGTACGACGTCACCGACCACGGGCGGGTGCGGGAGGAACTCGGCGGCGAGCGGGGCCTGCGCGCGCTGGCGGCGGCGGCCCGGGAGCGGGGGCTCGCCCTGGTGCTCGACATCGTGCCGAACCACATGGCGGTCCCGTCGCCGCTGCGGCTGAACCGGCCTCTGTGGGAGGTGCTGCGGGAGGGGCCCCGGTCGCCGTACGCGCGGTGGTTCGACATCGACTGGGAGGCGGGGGGCGGGCAGGTCCTGCTGCCGGTGCTCGCGGAGCCGGACGAGCCCTTCGGGGTGGACGCCGCCGCCGGCCTGCTGCGCTGCGGGGAGAGGGAGTTCCCGCTGCGCGCCGGGACGTCCGGGCTGCCGCTGCCCGAACTGCTGGCCGCCCAGTGGTACCGGCCCGCATGGTGGCGCGAGGCCCGGACCTCCCTCAACTACCGCCGCTTCTTCACCATTTCGGATCTGATCGGGGTACGGGTGGAGGACCCCGCCGTCTTCGCCGCCACCCACGCCAAGGTGCTGGAGCTGGTCCGGGACGGCGTGGCGGCGGGCCTGCGGATCGACCACGTCGACGGACTGGCCGACCCCGAGGAGTACCTGCGGCGCCTGCGGACGGCCGCGGGGGCCGACTGCTGGGTGGTCGTCGAGAAGATCCTGGCCCGCGGCGAACGGCTGCCGCCGGCCTGGCCGGTGGCGGGCACCACGGGCTACGACGCGCTGCACCGGGTGGACGGGGTGTTCACGGACACCGCCGGAGCGTCCCGGCTGGCACGCGCGTACGCGGAGTCGACGGGCACACCCCCCTGGGAGGAGACGGCCTCGTCGGCCGCCCGGGAGGTGCTGACCGGCGACCTGGCCGCCGAACTCGGCACGCTGGAGCGCCGGGCGGGGCGGGACCTCGCCCCGGGAGTACGGGAGTTGCTGATCGCCTCTCCGGTGTACCGGGACTACCCGGGCGGCCCGGGACCGGACGCGCGGACCCTGGAGCGCGCCGCCGCACGGGCCGGGACGGCCGCGGTGGACGGCGTACGGGACCTGCTGCTGCGGGACCCGGCCTTCGCCGCCCGCTTCGCCCAGACCTCGGCGGCCCTGCGCGCCAAGTCCCTGGAGGACCGCGCCTTCTACCGCTGGGCCCCGCTGCTGTCCGCGACGGAGGTCGGCGGCGAACCGGGGTCCCCGGCGGTGTCGGCCGCGGAGTTCCACGCGTACTGCGCGGAGCGCGAGCGGGACTGGCCCGCCTCGGGCACGGTCCTGTCCACCCACGACACCAAGCGCAGCGCCGACGTCCGGGCCCGCATCGCGGCGCTGTCGCAGGCACCGGGGGCGATGGACGGGGCCGCATGCGGCGGGGCCGACCCGCAGCTGGCCTGGGTGGCCCGGCAGAGCGCGCTGGGGCTGGGCGACGTCCCCGAGCGGCGCCCCCGGCTGGCGGCGGCCCTGGTCAAGGCCGCCCGGGAGGCGGGGCTGCGCACCTCCTGGACCGACCCCGACGAGGCGTACGAGGCCGGCATCGCGGACCTCGTCCCCCGGGACCCGGTGGAGCTGCCGCCGTCCCTGGCGGAGGCGGCCCGGGCCAACATGCTGGGCATGACCCTGCTGCACCTGGCGATGCCGGGGGTGCCGGAGGTCTACCAGGGCTCCGAGTACGAGTTCCGTGCCCTGGTGGACCCGGACAACCGCCGCCCGGCCGCCTTCCCCCGGGAGGCCCTGGCCGCCCTGGACGCGGGCAGCGCCCCGCGGACCCTCGCGGAGGAGAAGCTCGCCCTGACGGCCGCCCTGCTGCGCCTGCGGCGCGCCCGGCCGGCCGTGTTCAGGGGCTACGCCCCCCTGACGGCGCACGGCCCGGCGTCCGACCACTGCCTGGCCTTCACCCGCCCGGGCGGGCTGGTGGCGGTGGCCACCCGCCTCTCCCACCGCCTGGCGGAGGCGGGCGGCTGGCGCGACTCCGTCCTCCCCCTCCCGCCCGGCCCGTGGCTCCCGGCCCACGGCCCCGCCCCGTCGGCTCCGTACGAGGGGGAGGTCCTGCTGACGCGGCTCCTGGCGACGGGCCCGGTGGCAGCCCTGGTCCGGGCGGGGTAGGGAGCCGCTCGCCGGCCGCTCCCCGCCCGGGCGGTACGGCGCCGGGGGCTCCGTACGGCACCGGCACAGAGATTCGGATGCAGTAGGCGGGGGTGTGGCGGGCATGGCATGGGGGTGAGCCTCCTCCGTGACATGTGCTACCCCGCCCCGCACGAACTCGCCCTGGCCGCCCGCGCGCTGGCGGGGGAACACCCCGCGCGGATGCGGCTGCGCCAGGTCGGGCAGTCGCGGGGCGGGCGGCCGCTGTGGGTGCTCTCCGTCGGCGGGCGGGGTGGGGGCGAGGTGCTGGTCGTCGCCGGGGCGCACGCCAACGAGCCCGTCGGCGGGGCGACCGCGCTGGAGCTCGCGCGGCGGGTGGCCGGGGCCCCGGGGGACGGTCCGGGGTGGCACTTCCTGCTGTGTGCCGACCCGGACGGCGCCGGGCTGCACCGCACCCCGTGCCCGGATTCGCTGCTGGACTACCACCGGCACTTCTACCGTCCGCCGGGCCCCGAGCAGCCCGAGTGGGCGCCGGCGCTGCTGCCCCCGGACCGGCTCCCGCCCGAGACCCTCGCCCTGACCGGGCTCATCGACGAGCTGCGTCCGGTCCTCCAGGTCTCCCTGCACGGCACGGACCTGGGCGGCTCGTGGGTGCAGCTCACCCGGGACCTGCCCGGGCTCGCCGAGCCCTTCCGGAAGTCGGCCGCCGAGCTGCGGATCCCGGTGGAGACCGGGGCGTCCGACGCCGCCGGCTGGGCGTCCCCCGGCCCCGGCGTCTTCGTGATGCCCAGCGGGGGCGTGATGGGGTCCCACTCCGAGGACACCCGGCTCAGCACCTGGTGCCACCGCGGGACCACCACCGCGATCGTCGAGGTGCCCATGTGGGCCTCCGACCTGGTGGCCGATCCCGCCCCGCACCCGGACCCGCGGGGCGCGCTGCGGGCGCTGGCCGGGCGGCTGGCCGGGGAGGCGGCGCGGGTGGCCGAGCTGCGCGAGGGGGTCGGGGCGGCGGACCCGGACTCCGCCGCGCTGCTGCGGGCGGTGGACTGGACGCTCCGGCTCATCCCGCAGGTCACCGCCGCCTGGACGGGGTCCGGGGCGGCCACCGGGACGACCACGGCCGCCCTGGCCAGTCTCGACGCCTTCGCGCGACGCCTGACGCTGCGCGCCGCCGCGATGCTGCTGCGGGCGGTACGGGCCCAGGGGCATCCGGCCGGGCCGGGCCTCGACCGGATGGTGACGGGGTGGTGCGAGGAGTTCTCGGCCCGCTTCCGGGCCCGGCCGGTGCCGGTGGCCACGCAGGTGGAGCACCAGTGCCGGACGGTCCTCGCCCTCCACCGGTGTCTTCAGACGGGCCAGGCGTAACGGCGCTTGGCCTGGCCGGTGGCCCCCAAGCGGTCGTAGAAGCGGATCGCGCCCTCGTTCCAGTCCGGGGTCTGCCATTCGACGTGGCCGAGCCGAGCTCGCGGGCGAGTCCGGCCACGCCCGCCATCAGGGCGGCGCCCAGTCCGTGGCCGCGGGCCTCCTCCGCCAGGTAGAGGCAGTCCATGTGGAGGTAGGGGGCGGCGGCCCAGAAGGCGAACTCCTCCGAACAGGCGGCGTACCCCGCCACCGCGCCGTCGGGGGTCTCGGCGAGCAGCACCCGGAGACGGGAGCCCTCGGCGAACAGCGGCGGCCCGAGCCGGTCGGCCAGGCCCGCGGGCCTGGGCGTCGACTTCTCGTAGGCGATGTGCTCGTGGATGAGCTCGGTGAGGCGGGGGAGGTCCTCGGGCCGTGCGGGGCGGATGCGCGCGTCGCGAACGCGGTCGCAATCGCTGTCGTGGTCGCGATCGCTGTCGTGGTCGCGATCGCTGTCGTGGTCGCGATCGCTGTCGTGGTCCATGGGAGGACATCCTGCCGTCGGCCGCCGCGTCCCGCGCGGGCCGGCCGCCCGGTCCGTCAGTCCGCCGACAGGCGGAAGGACATCTGCCCGAACCCCACCTGGTCCCCCGCCCGCACCACGGCCACCCCCGTGACCCGACGCCCGTTGACGGTGGTGCCGTTGGTGGAGCCGAGGTCCTTGAGCAGCCACACCCCGTCCCGCAGGCCCAGCTCCGCGTGCGCCCGCGAGACCGTGTCGTGGCTGAGCCGCAGCCCGTTGCCCGGGTCGCGGCCGATCCGCAGCGGGCCTGCCGCCGGATGCGGGAGCAGCAGCTTCGGCAGGCGTTCGGTCTGCCAGGCCCGCCGGACCCCCGCCGAGACGGCCGAGGCCCGCCCCACCCAGCCGAACAGACGGCGGGTCCAAGGGGTTTCGGCGCCGAACGGCCCCTCGCGGGTCTGGAGGTCGGCCAGCAGCACCGCCAGGTCCTCGGAGCGGCGGGCGACCAGTGCGAGTTCCATGCGGCGCAGGAAGGTGTCGTGCGACAGCCTCCCGAGGGCCGCGCCCTCCCTGAGCTGGCCCAGCGCCCGGTCCCGTTCCGCGTCGGACACGCGCGGGACGGGGTAGGCGGGGAACTCGAAACTCGACGTCACAGGGTGATTGTCGGCCCGTCGGGTGCGGAGTGTCCAGAACTCCCCCGGCCGTCCCGGAATGATGGGCACGATATGCAGGCCGGAGGACGCCGCCCGCTGCGACCGGGAGGGCCGGGCCCGGCGCGCTCCGGGCCGCGG
The DNA here is from genome assembly GCF_042895815.1 of Streptomyces sp. NPDC001373. Lineage (NCBI taxonomy): Bacteria > Bacillati > Actinomycetota > Actinomycetes > Kitasatosporales > Streptomycetaceae > Streptomyces > Streptomyces sp. NPDC001373. The sequence goes on along the minus strand of NZ_JBIAWQ010000008.1, from coordinate 344,824 downwards.
CGACCGGAACACGGCCGAAGACGACGACCGAGACCGAGGGGACCGTCCGTGCAGTTCGAGGTGTGGGCACCGCTGACAGGCCGGGTCGCCATGCGACTGGGCGACACCGACCACGAGATGACGCCCGATCCGGCCCCCGGCCGCTCGGGCTGGTGGACGGCCGAGGCCCCGGCCGCCGACGGCGACCGGTACGGGTTCCGGCTCGGCGACGATCCGACGGTCCGCCCGGACCCGCGCGGCCGGCGGCTGCCGGACGGCACGGAGGGCCTCTCCGCCGTGGTCGACTTCGAACCGCTCACCCCCCGCACCGCGCCCCCGCACGTCCCGCTCCAGGACGCGGTGCTGTACGAGCTGCACATCGGCACCTTCACCCCGGAGGGCACCTTCGACGCCGCGGCCGACCGCCTCGGGCACCTGGCCTCGCTGGGCGTGACGCACGTGGAGCTGATGCCGGTCTGTCCCTTCCCGGGCCAACACGGCTGGGGCTACGACGGGGTGGCCCCCTGGGCGGTGCACGAGCCGTACGGGGGTCCGGCGGGGCTGGCCCGGTTCGTGGAGGCGGCGCACACGGCGGGCCTGGGGGTCGTACTGGACGTGGTCCACAACCACCTGGGCCCCTCCGGCAACCACCTCCCCGCCTTCGGCCCGTACTTCACCGACTCCCACCACACCCCGTGGGGCGCGGCGGTGAACCTGGACGCGCCCGGTTCCGACGAGGTGCGGGCTTACCTGATCGGGAGCGCCCTGGCCTGGCTGCGGGACTACCGGGTCGACGGGCTGCGGCTGGACGCCGTGCACGCGCTGGCCGACGGGCGGGCGCTGTCCTTCCTGGAGGAGCTCTCGGCGGCCGTGGACGCGCTCGCCGCGGAGTCGGCGCGCCCGCTGTTCCTGATCGCCGAGTCCGACGCGTGCGACCCGCGCCTTACCACGCCCCGCACGAGCGGCGGCCTCGGCCTGCACGCGCAGTGGAACGACGACTTCCACCACGCCCTGCACACGGCGCTGACCGGTGAATCCCAGGGCTACTACGCCGACTTCGCCGCGGCCTCGCTGGGCGCCCTGGCCAAGACCCTGACCCGGGCGTTCTTCCACGACGGGACCTGGTCCTCCTTCCGCGGGCGCTCCCACGGCCGGCCGGTGGACCGCCGCCACACCTCCGCGCACCGCTTCCTGGGTTACGCGCAGACCCACGACCAGGTCGGCAACCGGGCGCTGGGCGACCGGCTGTCGGCGTCGCTCTCCCCCGGGCTGCTGGCCTGCGCGGCGACGCTGGTACTGACGGGACCGTTCGTGCCGATGCTGTTCATGGGCGAGGAGTGGGGTGCGGGGACGCCCTGGCAGTACTTCACCGACCATCCCGATCCGGAGCTGGCGGAGGCCGTCCGCAGCGGCCGGCGCCGGGAGTTCGCGGCGCACGGCTGGAGGGCGGAGCAGGTCCCGGACCCGCAGGACCCGGCCACGCGGGAGCGGTCCTGTCTGGACTGGGCCGAGCCGGAACGGGAGTCGCACGCCTGGCTGCTGGAGTGGTACCGGACGCTCGTGCGGCTGCGCCGCTCGCAGCCGGACCTGCGCGACCCGGACCTGGCGGCGGTCCGGGTCGCCTTCGACGAGGAGCGGCGGTGGCTGACGTTCCGCCGGGGTGACGTGCGGGTGGTCGTCAACCTGGGGACGGAGTCGGTGACGGTCGCGCTGGGCCGCAACGGGGTGCGGGTGCTGGCCTCGTGGGAGCCGGTGGAGCACCCGGGCGCGGACGGGCGCATCCACGTGCCGGGCGAGTCGGCGGTGGTGCTGGGTCCGTAGCGCGGCGGGGCTACTCCACGACGGCCATCTCGCGCGGGGCCTCGTTGAGCCGCCGGCCGCCGTCCTCCGTGACCGTGACGATGTCCTCGATGCGGACGCCGAAGCGGCCGGGCAGGTAGACGCCGGGTTCCACGGAGAAGCACATGCCGGGGACGAGGGGCTGTTCCTCGCCCTCGACCATGTACGGCGGCTCGTGGGTGGTCACGCCGATGCCGTGGCCGGTGCGGTGGATGAAGCGGTCGCCGTAGCCGAACTCGGTGATCACGGCGCGGGCGGCACGGTCGACGTCCTGGCAGGCGGCGCCGGGGCGGACGGCCGCGAAGCCGGCCTGCTGGGCCTCGCGGACGATGTCATGGACGCGCTGCTCCTCGGCGGTGGGTTCGCCGACGTGGACGGTGCGGGAGATGTCGGAGCCGTAGCCGTGCTTGAGGCCGCCGAAGTCGAGGACGACCATGTCGCCGTGCCGGATGACCCGGTCGCCGGCCTCGTGGTGCGGGTTGGCGCCGTTGGGGCCGGATCCGACGACGGTGAAGTCCACCTGGGAGTGGCCGTGGGCGCGCAGCAGTGCGGCGAGGTCGGCGGCGACGTCGCTCTCGCGGCGGCCGGCGAAGGGGACGTGGAGGATCTGCTCGTAGGCGGCGTCGGCGGCGGCGCCGGCGGCCGCGAGCCGGGCGAGTTCGCGGTCGTCCTTGACGGCGCGGAGCATGGGCAGGACCTCGGTGAGCGGGGCGTAGGAGCCGGCGGGCAACTCCTTCTGCAGGCCGAGGAGGTGGAGCGCCCAGGTGTTGTCGCTGACGCCGAAGCGGCCGCCGGCGTCGAGGAGCGGGGCGGTGGTCCGGTACGGGTCCGTGCCGTCGGCCCAGTCGCGCAGGGTGAGGGCGCCGGCGCCGGGGGCCCTGGCGGCGTCGGGGGCCTCCAGGGCGGGGACGACGAGGACGGGCTCCCGGCCGCCGGCGAGGACGAGCACGGTGAGCCGCTCGGTCTCGGCGGTGGGGCGGTATCCGGTGAGGTGGGCGAGGTCGGGGCCGGGTGCGATGAGCAGGCCGGCCAGTCCGGCGTCGGCGGCGGTCCGGGCCGCGGCGGCCATGCGGGCGGCGTAGTCGGCGGTGGTGAAGGGGGCCGGGTCGGGGTGGGCGGACGCGGCGGGGGCGGCCTCAGGACGGGGTGCGGTGGTCATACGGGGATCCTGCCGCGAGGCGTGCGGCGAGCGCAGCGGCCGCGCCGGACACCGTCGCGGGTGCGAGGAGCTCCGTGCGGTGCACCAGGCGCGGGGTGTCGAGCGGTACGGCGACGCCCGCGCCGGAGGCCGTGGCGGCGGCTTCGGCGACGCCACGGGGCAGGAGGACGAGGCCGTGCCCGGCGGTGGCGAGGGCGCACAGGGCGTGCAGGTCGGTGCCGTCGTAGCGCAGGGACGTGCGCGCGGAGCCGTGGGCGGCGGTGAGCGGGAGTCCGGCGTCGGGGGCGTCGAGCCAGCGGGCGTCGGCGAGGTCGTCGAGCCGGACGGCGGCCCGCCGGGCGAAGGGGTGTCCGGCCGGGAGGAGGAGGGCCAGCGGCTCCTCCCCGACGCCGGTGGTCTTCAGCGGGGCCACGTCGGGCAGCCGGAGGGGGTCGCTGGGTGCGGCGAGGCCGTCCACGAGGCCGAGGTCGCACTCCCCGGCGGCGACGGCGGCGGGCACCCGGTCCGGGGGCAGGACGCGCAGGGTGACGCCGGTGGCGGGGAGTGCGGCGAGCAGGCGCGGGCCGACGGCGAGGGGGGAGGCGGCGAGGGCGACCCGGCCGGGCGGGGCGGCGGCCAGGCGCAGCACGTCGGCGCGGGCGGCGTCGAGCCTCAGCAGGAGGGGTCCGGCGTGTTCGAGGAGCCGGGACCCGGCGGGGGTGGGGGCGACGGGGCGGCGGGTGAGGAGTTCGGTGCGCAGGTCGGCTTCGAGGGCGGCGATGTGCTGGGAGACGGCCGACTGCGTGTAGCCGAGTTCGCGGGCGGCGGCGGAGAAGGAGGCGAGGCGGGTGACGGCGACGAAGGTGCGCAGGAGGTGCGGGTCCATGGCTCCATGATCGCAGCGGGGACGCCGGGGACATCAGCTCTGCTTATCGAGGATGCAGGAACAATCGTTGGCGCTGAAGTGGGACCGGCCCGCAGGATGATCCGCATGACCACCGCACAGGCCGCCGCACAGGCCGCTCCCGCCGACCCGTCCTCCTTCCCGCCGGCCTCGCCCCCGGCCCGGATCGCCCTGGTCGGCGACCGCTCCCCGCACGTGAAGTCCCACACCCGGCTCCCCCTCCTCCTCGACGCGCTGGCCGCACGCGAGGGGCTGGTCCTCGACGCCTACTGGATCCCGACCGGGGACGCCGCGGCGGAGGCCGCCGCCGGGACGCTGGCCCGGTTCGACGCGGTGTGGGTGCTGCCGGGCAGCCCGTACGCCAGCGAGGCGGGGGCGCTGGCCGCGATCCGGGTGGCGCGGGAGGAGGGCATCCCCTTCCTCGGCACCTGCGGCGGGTTCCAGCACGCCCTGCTGGAGTACGCCCGTACCGTGTGCGGTCTGACGGGGGTCGCGCACGCGGAGAACGACCCCGGGGCACAGGACCTGCTGATCGCGCCGCTCGCCTGCTCGCTCGTGGGGCACGAGGGGGTCGTGCGGGCCCAGCCGGGCTCGCTCGCGGAGTCGGTGCTCGGGGCGGAGCGGTCGATGGAGCGCTACCACTGCAGCTACGGTCCGGCCCCGCGGCATCTGCCGGTGCTCACCGCGCACGGGCTGCGGCTGTCGGGTCACGACGAGGAGGGGCAGGTGCGGATGGCGGAGCTGCCCGGGCACCCCTTCTTCCTGGCCACGCTCTTCCAGCCGGAGCTCGCCGGGGACGGTACGCGGCCGCACCCGGTGGTCCGGGCCCTGGCCGCGGCGGCCGTCGCGCACGCCGCGCGCCGCGCGGACGGTCTCGTCGCCCGGCTGGCGCAGAGCCTGGCCGGCAGCCGGGCCGGCGGATAACCCGGCGCGGAACCACCCATCTGATCGGCTATGCTGTGCTTGCACAACGAACGGGTGGTCCGCCGCCCTTCGTGGTGGGTGTAGCTCAGTTGGTAGAGCACCTGGTTGTGGTCCAGGTGGCCGCGGGTTCGAGTCCCGTCACTCACCCTTTCCGTCCCGTAGGGGGTACGAGGTCCGCCTCGTACCCCCTACGGGCGTTGCCGCCGGCGTTCACCCGCGGAGGAAGGCCTCCACCTCCGTGACGAAGGCCACGGGGGTCTCGTGCGGCGGGTAGTGGCCGGTGCCGGGGACCGTGACGACCGTGCAGTCCGGGTACCAGGCCTGCCAGGTGGCCCGCATCACGTCGGCCGTCAGGGCGAGGTCGTACTCCCCCACCAGGACCAGGACCGGGACGGTGTTGCCCTTGACGGCGGAGGCCAGGTCGCGGGGCTGCCAGTCGGCGAGGTAGCCGGCGAAGGCCTCCGGGCGGGAGACGGCCAGGGAGTGGGCGACCATCCGGTCCAGCCAGTGGCGGCTCGCACGGTGGCCGGTGACGAGGTCGAGGATGGTGCGGCGCTTGGCAGGGTCCTCGGCGGCGCCGTGGAAGAGGGCGTGGGTGGCGTCGTCCATCGCGTAGGGCGCGGCCGGGACGGGACAGAGGCCGATCAGCTTCTCGACCCGCTCGGGCGCCCGGACCAGGACCTGCTGGACGGCCTTGCCGCCCATGGAGTGGCCGAGCAGGGAGAAGGCGTCCCAGCCGAGCTGGTCGGCGAGTTCGAGGACGTCGTCCGCGATCTCCGGGAGGGTGTGGCGGCCGGGGACGTCGCGGCGCTCGCCGTAGCCGCGGTAGTCGAGGAAGGCGTACGAGAAGCCCTCGGGGTCCATGTAGTCGAGCGCGGAGCCCCAGTTGGCGGAGGTCCCGAACCAGTCGTGCAGCACGATGACGCGGACGGGTCCGGTGCCGATCCTGCGGTGGGCGATGGCCATGCGCTCTCCCTGGGTGAACGGGGACGGGGAATCCGACGCCGTTCGTTCTGCCCACCGCGCCTACGATCACACCGTGCAGCCGAAACCGCCCCGCAAGCCGCTGGTCATGGGGGAGTTCTCGCGGCCCGACGGGGCCCGCCACCCCCACCACCCCGCGCGCTACGAGATCGCCGACCCCGCCGAGATCCGCGAGGTCCGGGCCGTCCGCCGGATCGGGCGCCGGAGGGCGGCCGCGGCGGCCGCCGGAGGCGTCGTCTTCTGCGCCTGCGGGGACGACGACGGGACCGCGCACCCCACCCCCGAGTCGAACCGGCTGCTCGACCCGCTGTCCCCCGACGGGATCCCCGCCCGGCACCGGGAGCGGTGGGCCGCGGCGGCGCCGCAGGCCCTGCGGGCGTACGCCCGGGCGCTGGCCGGGGGCGAGGAGGAGCCCGGACCGCCGCGCGGGGTGCCGTACGCGGTGGTGTTCGGCTGGCTCGGCGCCGTTCGCGCGGAGCCCCGCGACGCGGCATGGCTGCTCGCCGAGCGGGGCCCCCGGCGGCTGCTGGCCGGGGTGTCCACGGAGGAGTTGGCCTGGGCGGTGCGGGGGACGGACCGGGCCGGGCTGGAGGGGGCGGTGCGGTTCTTCGCGAGCGAGGAGTTCACCACCCGCCACCCCAAGCGCCGCCGCGTCCCCGACACCGCCCGCGACCTGCTGCTCCGGCACGCCCGCAGCCACCGCCCCGCGGACCTGCCGGTCCTGGAGCGGCGGCTGCTGCACACGCCGGACGACCGGATCAGACGGTCCTGATCGCCGGGTCCGAGACGCCCGGGGCGCCCGTCTCCACGTGGCCGGCGAAGCGGCGCAGGAAGGTGCTGTCCGTGTCCGAGACCACCGTCACGTCGTACCAGCGGCCCGAGGCGCGCAGGTCGACGGTGCAGGGGACCGTGGCGCCCGGGTTGACCTTGAAGGTCTGGGCGGCGCCGCCGTAGGCGTGGGTGACCGTGAGGTTCACCGCGGTCGAGCCGCCGTTGGTCAGGGTCAGGGCCAGGTTGCCGGTGGCGTCCACGTGGCGGGCCGTGACCTCGGGGCCGGCCTTCTTCGCCGGGCCCTTCCAGGTGCGCAGGAAGCCGTTGGGGCCCCAGACGGTGAGGTCGATCTTGTTGCCGGTGGAGCTGCTGGTGCTCCAGGTGTCCGAGAGGGTCTTGCCCGCCTCGACCGTGTAGGGCCAGGGGCCGTCCGTCCGGTTGCCGGAGGTGCTGTGGAAGTGGGCGCCGAGCTTCGGGCCGGAGGAGAAGGTGAGCGTGAACTTGCCGGTGGAGGTGGTGCGGGAGCCGTCCACGTACGGGCTGTAGCCCAGGGCGCGGGTGGGCTTGGAGCCGGCCTCCTGCCTGGGCAGGGTGCCCGTCGCCGGCGGGACCGGGTGGTAGGAGGGGTGCGCGTTGTGGTCCGCCGGGACGTAGGCGCTGGTGGAGGGCAGGGACGCGGGGGTCGCGTCGGCCTGGGTGAAGTCGAACGCCGAGGTCAGGTCGCCGCAGACGGCCCGGCGCCAGGGCGAGATGTTGGGCTCCTGCACCCCGAAGCGCTTCTCCATGAAGCGGATCACCGAGGTGTGGTCGAAGGTCTCGGAGCAGACGTAGCCGCCCTTGCTCCACGGGGAGACCACGATCATCGGGACGCGCGGGCCCAGACCGTACGGGCCGGCCGTGTAGCCGCCGCCACCGGCGTACAGGTCGCGGGTGACGTCGGCCGTGGACAGGCCCCAGGCGGAGGAGGCCGGCGGGTACGGGGGCACGACGTGGTCGAAGAAGCCGTCGTTCTCGTCGTAGGTGATGAAGAACGCCGTCTTCGCCCACACCGCCGGGTTCGCGGTGAGCGCGTCCAGGACCTGGGAGATGTACCAGGCGCCGAAGTTGACCGGCCAGTTCGGGTGCTCGCTGAAGGCCTCGGGGGCCGCGATCCAGGAGACCTGCGGCAGGGTGCCGCCCATGACATCCGCGCGCAGCCGGTCGAAGTAGCCCTCGCCCGCCTTGGCGTCGGTGCCCGTGCGCGCCTTCTCGTACAGGGCGTCTCCGGGCTGGGCGTTGCGGTAGTTGTTGAAGTACAGGAGGGAGTTGTCGCCGTAGTTGCCGCGGAAGGCGTCGCCGATCCAGCCCCAGCCGCCGGCGGCGTTCAGGCCGTCGCCGATGTCCTGGTAGATCTTCCAGGAGACGCCCGCGGCCTCCAGGCGCTCCGGGTAGGTCTTCCAGCCGTAGCCGGCCTCCTGGTTGCCGAGGACGGGGCCGCCGCCGGTGCCGTCGTTGCCGGTGTGGCCCGTCCACATGTAGTAGCGGTTGGGGTCGGTGGCGCCGATGAAGGAGCAGTGGTAGGCGTCGCACACGGTGAAGGCGTCGGCGAGGGCGTAGTGGAACGGGATGTCGTTCCGCGTCATGTACGCCATGGTGGTGGACGTCTTGGCGGGCACCCACTTGTCGTACTTGCCGTTGTTGTACGCCTGGTGGCCGCCGGCCCAGTCGTGGTTGAGGCCCTCGACGAACTGCATGCCGAGGTCGTTGACCTGCGGGTTGAAGGGCAGGATGTCCTTCGTGCCGTTGGACTGGTAGAAGACCGGCTTTCCGTTGTCCTGGAGCACGGGCCGCGGGTCCCCGAACCCGCGGACGCCCTTCATGGAGCCGAAGTACTGGTCGAAGGACCGGTTCTCCTGCATGAGGACGACGATGTGCTCGATGTCCTGGATGGTTCCGGTGCTGCCCTGCGCCGGTATGGAGGCGGCGCGGGCGATGCTCTCGTTCAGCATCGCGGCGGCGGCGGTGCCGCCCGCGATCTGCAGGAACCTGCGCCGGTTCAGTTCAGCCATGGTGGACGACCTCTGGGGGTGAGGGGGGAGACGGGCGCCCCAAGGACAGCGGGCCCGGGGTACCGGACGGCGATCCCCGTCTGACGTCGGGCCGTACAGCGGGCGAACGGAAGCCGCCGGGGCGGAACTCCCGAACTGCTCGCACATCTGGTGGAATGACCTCCCACACACAGCACGGGGGGCGCGGGGCATGGCGGGGAACGGGGCCGGGTATGCCGTGCGCCGGGGCGGCGGAACGGGTCGGGAAGCGGTTCGGGACACGGTGCGGGGAATGACGGTACGGGCAAGAGGGCTCTGCGCAACAGACCCTGACGGCACGTCAGTGACGGGTGCGGCCGGGTCGGAGGGGGACGCGTGAGCCTTCCGCAGCTCCACTACGACGGCGGGCCCGGTTTCGCCGCGGTGACGCCCGGGGTGTCCGAGGCGCTGCTGCGCGCGGCGGAGCCGCTCCTCGCGGACGGGCCACCGCCGGGTCCCGGGGTGCTGAGCCTGAGCCTGCTCCCGGACGGCGGCCGGCTGCTGGCCCGCGCGGTCCGCACCGCGTCCGGGTTCCACGCGCACGCCGTGCACCTGCCCGAGGAGGCCGGGGGCGCCCTGCCGATCACCGCCTGGGGTTCGGCGCAGTGGCGGGAGCGGACCCCGCAGGACGGGCCGCCGCCGGCGCTCGACCGGATACCCGCGCCGGGGCCCTACGACCGGGCCGCGATGGCGGGGTTCGTCGCCGCCCGGGGGCCGTGGCTCGCCGCGTTCTTCGACGACGTGCGCCGGGCCGCCGAGGAGCCCGGTGCGCCGCGGATCGTCCTGGTGGAGGCGGACGGCGCGGACGTGGCCCGGTGGGTCATGCTGGCGTGCGGGGTGCTGCCGCACGCGCGCGGCCGGCGGCTGAGCTTCACCACGTCCGCGCGGCACCCGCTGGACGCCCCGCAGCAGCTGGTCGGCGTCCTGCCCCGGGACGCCGGCGCGGTGGCCGGCGCCACCGGGTGTACGAGGCCGGGCGCGGTCCGGCCCCGGAGGTACCCCGGGGCCCGGCGGCGCTGTGGGCGCGGACGGCCGCCGCGGTGTGGTCGGCCGGGCGGGCGGAGCTGTTCGCGCAGGTGCGCCGGCTGCCCGGGGAGCCGTATGCGGCGGGCCCGCTGGCCGCGCTCGCGCTGGCCGCCGGGGTCCCGCTGGGCTCGGCCGCCCGGGCGGCGGCGGCCGAGTGGGCCACCGGGCACGGGGACGCGCTGGACGGCGTACCGCTGCGCGCGCTCGCCGGAGTGCTGCTGCGGCCGGGCGGGGAGCCGCGTGGGGCGGCGGAGGCGGCGGCGTCGGAGCGGCTGCTGGCCTCGTTGGACACGGGGGCGCGGGACGGGCTCGCGGCGGAGCTGGAACCGGAACTGCGGGCGGCCCTGGCCGACCCGGAGGCCGAACCGGCGGCGCCGGCGCTGCTGCTGGTGTCCGCCACCGCCCTCGGCGCGGACACCGCCGGGCTGCTCCCCCAGGCGGCGCGGAAGCTGGCGTGGGGCCTGTTCACGGATCCGGAGGGGGCGTGCGGGGAGGAGGTGCGCGCGGCGCTGGCCGAGCTGCCGGCGCTGCGGGCCCTCGTGCTCGACCGCCTGGACTCCCTCGCGGCGGGCGATCCGCCCGCCGGGGAGCGGCTGTTCGCGCGGACCGCGCTGCGACTGGGGGCGGCGGAGGCGCTGCCGCACCTGCGGATGTGCGCCCTGGGGCGGCCCGCGGGCGACCGGGTGGTGGCGCTGGACGCCCTCCTGCGGGAGGCCGGGGTCTCCCCGTACGCGGAGCCGCTGGCCCTGCGGACGGGGATGCGGCTGGTGTGGGACGAGGGCGTGCCGAGCCCGGTGGAGGCCCGCCTCCTCCTGGCCACGACGGGCGCCCCGGTCCACCGCCGGGCGGGCACCTGGGAACTCCTGGCCCGTACGGCCGCCGAGGCCCCGGCCGCGGACCCGGAGGCCCCGGAACTGGCGGCGGAGGTCCTGCGCCACTTCGGGGAGGAGCTGCCGGCGGAGCTCCGGGAGCGTCTCCTGGAGCGCGCGGAAACGCCGTCGGCGGGGGCGCGGCAGGAGCTCCCCGCGTGGCTGTCGCAGGAGGCGGACCACGCCGGACCGTCGTCGGAAGACCCCGCCCGGACCGGGCGGCCGACGGAGGACACGAGCCGCACCGGGCGGCCGACGCGGGACGCGGCCCGGGCCGCCGTGCGGCTCCCGGAGGCCTCCGGCGTCGCCCCCGGAACCGAGCCGCCGCCGCAGGCCCCCCACGACCGGCCCCGCCGCGGTCGCCTCGCTCGCCTGCGCGGGCGTCTCACCGGCCCAGGGGGCCGCGGGGAGCCGCCTGCGGCGGCGGACTGACCCGGCGCCGGCCTGCTCGCCGCGCCCGGCTGCCGGCCGGCTGCCGGCCGGCGGCCGACGCCCGGCTCGGACGACGGGCGGGACCGCCCCGCCGGCGTCCGGGGCCCGAGGTCCGGGGCGCCAGGTCCGAGGCACAGGGCCCGGGGCGCGAGGCCCGGGGCACGCGGTCCGAGGCCCGGGGCACGCGGTCCGGGGCACGCGGTCCGGGGCCCGAGACACGGGGCCCGAGACACGAGGCCCGAGGTCCGAGGCCCGAGCACGCGACACGGGGCGCGAGGCCCGGGGCCCGGGGCATGCGACACGGGGCGCGAGGCCCGGGGCACGCCGTCCGAGGCCCGGGGCACGCGGTCCGGGGCACGAGGCGCCAGGCGCGGGGTCCGGGGGGCGGAGCCCCCGGCGAGCGGTGGAAGGGTGGGTGGGGGATCCCCTCCGCGCAGCCGCACCCCGCCCCCGCCGCCGGCCCCGCTGCCCGGCGGCCCGGCGGCCCGCCGGGGGACGGACGGCCGCCCTGTACCTGAGCCGTCGTACCGATCCCCTACTCAGCACCCCCGCAACGGATCTGAGCACCCGTACTCAGGCCCGGCCGCCCCCCGCGTTGCCATCGTGGACGCATGCCCATACAGCCTTGTGATCCGCGGCCGCGCGTCGGCATCACCGCCGTCGGCAGCCTGCTGCCCGAGAACGCGCTGTCCTCCGACGACCTCCAGCGGGAGGTCACCCGCCGCAGCGGCATCGCGCTGCCCGCCCGGATCCTGACGCAGGCCACGGGGATCGTCTCGCGGCGGGTCGCGGCCGAGGGGGTGTACGCCTCGACGCTGGCGGCGGGCGCGGCCCGCCGGGCGCTGGACTCCGCCGGGCTGGACCCGCTCGACATCGACCTGCTGGTGTTCGCCTCCGCCTCGCGGGACGTGGTCGAGCCCGCCACCGCGCACATCGTGCAGGCGGAACTCGGTTCGCGGGCGCACGCCGTCGATGTCACCAACGCCTGCAACAGCTTCGTCAACGGCATCGACCTCGCCCGGAGCATGGTCCTCGCCGGCCGGTCCCGGCGGGCGCTCGTGGTCACCGGGGAGACCCCGAGCCGGGCGGTGCGCAAGGACCCGGCCGACTTCGCGGAGTTCCGCCGCGGTTTCGCCGGCTACACCTTCGGCGACGCCGGGGCGGCCGTGGTCGTCGAGGCGGTGGAGCGCGGCGGGATCCTGGACGTGGACAGCGAGACGCATTCGGAGCACTGGGAGGTCGGCGGCATCCCGGGCGGCGGGTCGCGGCACCCGCGCGGGGACGCGTACACCTACTTCCAGGGCGACGGGCACGAACTGCGCGGGGTCTTCGAGAAGGCGGGCACGGCGGTCGTCGACCGGACGCTGCACCGCGCGGGCACGGGCTGGGACGGGTTCGCGAAGGTGCTGGTGCACCAGGTGACAGTGCCGTACCTGGAGCGGTTCGCGGAGCTGACCGGGGTGCCGGCTCGGAAGCTGGTGGTCACGGTGCCCGAGCTGGGCAACGTGGCGAGCGCGAGCATCGGGGTGCAGCTGGACCGGGTGTTCGGCGGGCTGGAGTCCGGCGAGCGGGTGCTGTTCGTCGGGCTGGGCGGCGGGATCAGCATCATGACGATGGTCTGGGAGAAGTCGTGAGCGGCGCGCGGATGTGGGTGGTGGTGCCCGCGCACGAGGAGGCGGCCCGGATCGGGGGAACGCTGCGGGCGCTGGCCGCGCAACGGGACCGGGACTTCACCCTGCTGGTCGTCGACAACGCCTCGACGGACGGGACGGGCGCCATCGCACGGGAGTTCGCGGCGGAAGCTCCGTTCCCGGTGGAGGTGGTCGAGGAGCCGGAGAAGGGGGTCGGATCGGCGGTGGACACCGGATTCCGGTACGCGATCGCGCGGGGCGCGACCCTGCTGGCCCGGACGGACGCCGACTGTCTTCCCGGGCCCGGCTGGGCGGGTGCGGCGCGGGCCGCGCTGCTGGAGCGGCCGGGGCTGGTGTGCGGGCGGATCACGGCGCGGCGCGACGAGCACGGGCCGCTGGGCCGGGCCGGGTTCGCCGGACTGGTGGGGCTGGCCGCGCTGTTCGGGCGGCTGCGGCCGCGGCACGCGCGCCGGCACGGCTACCGGGCTCCGTACCGGATGCACGCGGGGAACAACATGGCGATCACCGCGGAGCTGTACCTGGCGGTGGGCGGGATGCCGAGGCGCCCCTCGCCCACGGACCGGCTGTTCCTGAACGCGGTCCGCCGCCACACCGACCGGATCTCCCGCTGCCGGGGCATGGTCGTGGAGAACTCCACCCGCCGGCTGCGCGCCTACGGGCTCGCCGGGACCGCCCGCTGGTACCTGGACCAGGGGAGCGGCACGCACGGAACGGACGACCCCCGCTGATGCTGGACCGACTGGATCACGCGCTGCGCTCCCGGCCCGAGCGGCCCGCCGTGCTCAGCGCCGCCCTCGGCGGCGCCACCCGGGTGCGGGCCACCCGGGGTGAACTCGCCGATCTGGCCGACGCGTTCGCCGCCGCGCTGCACGCGCGCGGGCTGCAGGCCGGGGACACCGTCGGGGTCGCCGTACGGCCGGGGCCGCGCGCGCTGGCGGTGCTGCTGGCGCTGTGGCGGCTGGGGCTGCGCGGGGCGGTGCTGGACCCCGGTGCCGGGGCTCAGGTGCTGCGGGCCCGGCTGGCACTGGCCCGGCCGGCGCTGGTGCTGGCGGACGCGGCGGCGCAGGCGGTGGCGGGGTGGGCGGCGCCGCTGGCCCGGCGGGCCCGGCTGGAACTGCCGGAGCTGGCCGCGCTGGGGCCGGTGGCCACGGTCGGGCCCCGGCTGCCGGGCTGCGCGCCCGCGCTGGACCTCGGGGCACCCCGGGCGGGGGTGCCGGCCGGGTACGGGGGCGACGGGGACGCGGTGGTGGTGTTCACCTCCGGGACCACCTCCCGGCCGCGCGCGGTGGTGCACACCCGGGCCGGACTGGCCGCCGGGATGGAGACGGTGTCCGGGCTGTTCGAGGCCGGGGGCTCCCCGGGGGAACCGGTGCTGGGCGGGACCTTCTTCGTCCTGGTGCCCTCGCTGGCGCACGGGGCGCCGGTCGCGCTGCCGGCCCGCTCCCCCGCCGTGCTGGCCCGGCAGCTGGCGCGGCTGCGGCCCCGGGACACGTACCTGACGCCGCCGCAGCTGCGGGACGCGCTCGGCGCGGGAGCCCGGTTCGGGGGCCGGGTGTGGACGGGTTCGGCTCCGGCGAGCGCGGCCCTGCTGGGGCGGGTGCGGGAGGCGGGGGCGGAGCAGGCATGGGGGGTGTACGCACTGACCGAGCTGTTCCCGGCGGCCGCGGTGGAGTCCCGGGAGAAGGCCGCCTTCGACGGCGCCGGTGACCTGGTGGGCGCCCCGCTGCCCGGGGTGCGCACGGCCGTGGACGCACGGGGGCAGCTGCTGCTGGCCGGGCCCGCGGCCAGGGACCGCTACCTGGGCGAGGAACCCGACCCGTGGGTGCGGACGGGAGACCGGGCACGGCGCGACAGTGCGGGGCGGATCGTGCTGGAGGGCCGCTGCAAGGACATGGTGCTGCGGCGGGCCGAGAACATCTACCCCGGGCTGTACGAGCCGGGCCTGCACGTGCCGGGCGTGGAGCTGGGCGTGCTCGTCGGGGTGCCGGCGGGCGACGGGGACGAGCGGCTCGTCGCGGTGGTGCAGCCGCAGCGCGGGGTGCCCGAACCGGCCCTGCGCGCGGCCCTGTCGGAACCGCTGCGGGCGATGGGCGCGGCCCGGCCGGACGCCCTGCTGTTCGCGGACATCCCGCTCTCGGGGCGCTCGCGCAAACCGGACCGGGCGGCGGTGTCGGCGCTGGCGGCGGCCCGGCTGGGAAGGGGCGCGGGATGAGCCTGTGGGTGGTGGTCCCGGCGTACGACGAGGCGCGGTCGATCGGGGCGACCCTGGCGGCGCTGGCCGCGCAGGAGGACACCGGCTTCCGGCTGGTGGTCGTCGACAACGCCTCGACGGACGGCACGGCCCGGATCGTACGGGAGTTCGCGCGCTCGGCGCCGTTCCCCGTCGAGCTGGTCCACGAACCCGAGCCGGGGGCGGGGACGGCGGCCGACACCGGGTTCCGGCACGCGGTGCGCGGCGGGGCGCGCCTGTTGCTGCGCACCGACGCGGACTGCCTGCCCGCCCGGGACTGGACGGCCGTCGCCCGGGCGAAGTTCGGGCGGGGGGCGCAGATGCTGTGCGGGCGGAGCGTGCCGCGCCGGGACGAGCGGCCGACGTTCGCCGAGGCCCGGCTGCTGCCGGCGCTGGTGCGGCTGACCGCGCTGTACGGGCGGTGGCGGGCCGCGCACCGCGACGCGCGCTTCCGGGCCCCGTACGTGCTGTGCCACGGCCACAACCTCGGCATCACGGCGGAGCTGTACCTGCGCTGCGGCGGGGCGCCGCGCGAGCGGCTGGAGGAGGGCTCGGAGGACGTCACCCTGCTCAACCGTGCGCGGGAGCACAGCGCGCGGATCGTGCGCTGCGAGCGGCTGGTGGTGGAGAACAGCCTGCGGCGGCTTCGCTCCTGGGGTGCGCGGCGCACCCTGCTCTGGTACTGGGACCGGCGCTACCGGCCCGTCGACACGAAGGAGGTCCACGTCCGATGACCACTCCCCACACCCGGGCCCGCAGGCGGGACCGCCGGGTGTACCTGCGCAGCCATCCCCTCCTCTTCGGGCTGCTGGCCGCGACGCGCGGGCGCGGTGTGCGGCGGCTCGGCGGGACCGTGCTGGTGCACGACGCGGAGGCGTACCGGCAGGCGCTGACCCGGCTGCCGCTGGACCGCACGGCGGCGGGGACGACGGGCGGGGCCGCCCGGGAGGCGCTGCGCGGCGCCGGGGGCGTGCTGTTCGACCAGGAGGGCGGCGGGCACCGGACCGGCCGGCGCGGCGTGGCCGAGGGGCTGGGCGCCGCCGGGGTGGAGCGGCTGCGGGAGGTGTGGCGGCCGCTGCTGGTACGGGGGCCGGCGCCGCTGGAGCGGGGCGGGGAGGTGGACGTGGTGGCGCTGGCGCGGGAACTGGCCGGGTCGGTGGTGTGCGCCCTGCTGGACTGCTCCGCCGACCCGCGGGAGCTGGCGCGGGCGGCCGCCGGGGCCGCGGCGGCCTCGGTACGGGACCACCTGCCGGGCCTGCCGAGGCCGGGCGCGGCGGCGGAGGCGGCGCGGGCGGCGGAGCGCCTCCAGGTGCTGCTGGGGGACGCGGACCCGCTGTCCGCGATGCTCGCGGTGGCGGCGGTGAACACCACGGTGGCGGCGCTGCCGCGGGCGGTGGCGTGGTGCGCGGACGCCGGGCTGTGGGAGCAGGCCGCGGACGCGGAGCTGCGGCCGCGGCTGGCGGAGGAGCTGCTGCGGGTGACGGCGGCCTCGCCGGTGCTGCCCCGGGTGGCTGCGGCGGACGGGGTGATCGGGGGCTGCCCGGTGCGCGGCGGGGACCGGCTGCTGCTGGTGGCCCGGCACGCGGCGGGGGCGCACCGGCGCGACCCGGACGGCCGGACCCCGGCCGGGCCGGGGGCGGCGCGGCTGGTGTTCGGGGCGGGCCCGCACGGCTGCCCGGGCGCCCGGCTGGCGACCGTCCAGCTGGCCGACGTCCTGGAGGCCCTGGCCCCGTACCGGCCGGTGGTGACGCACGCCCGGGCGGACCGGCGTGCGGCCCTGCCGGGCTGGCACGAGCTGACGGTGAGGGCGGGCGCGAGTGGCTCCCGCGCAGCCCCCACCACCCCCGCCGGCCGCCCGGGCACCCGCCCGCGGGGACGCGGGCGGCCGGCGGGGGCCGGCGCATGAGGACGGCGCTCCAGGAGGCCGGCGGCTCCCGCCCCCACACCGCCGGCGCATCCGGCCTCCCGACGGACGGCCGGCACCGGAAACAGGACGACGGGAGGAACCGGCGGATGAGGATCGCGGTGACGGGTGCGAGCGGATTCTGCGGGGGCCATGTCGCCCGGGCGGCCGCCGCGGCGGGCTCGTCGGTGGTGTGCCTGGGGCGCAGGCCGGGGCCGCTGGGAGAGCAGCGGTTCTGGGACGCGGCGTCGGCCGAGCCGGACCTGTCGGGGGTGGACGTGGTGGTGCACTGCGCGGCGGCGGTGGGCGATCCGGCGCCGGGCTCGCGGGCGGAGGCGGTGATGCGCGCCGTCAACGTGGACGGCACGGCGCGGCTGCTGCGGGCCGCGGCGGGCCGGCCGGTGGTGTGGGTGGGGAGCGCGAGCGTCTACGACCCGCTGCGCGACCGCTCCCGCGTGACGGAGGACCATCCGCGCGGGAACCACCTCAACGCCTACGGCCGTACGAAGGCGCGGGGCGAGGCCCTGGCGCTGGCGGCGGGCGCGGTGGTCCTGCGCCCGAGGGCGGTCTACGGCCCGGGGGACACGCAGCTCCTGCCGCGCCTGCTGTCCCGGGTCCGCGCCGGCACGCTCCTGCTGCCGGGCCCGGACGTCCGCCTCAGCCTGACGGCGGTGGAGAACCTGGCGGACGCCTGCCTGGCGGCCGCGGCCTGGGCTCCGGGCGCGTACAACATCGCGGACGCGGCCCCGTACGGACGGGACGCGGCGGTCGCGGCGGTCCTGCGCGCCCACGGCGTCCCCGCCCGGATCCGCCACCTCCCGCTGCCCCTGGCCGCGGCGGCGGCCCGGGCGGCGGAGGCGGCGGCCCGCCTGACGGGCGGGGAACCGGCCCTGAGCCGCTACGCGCTGGACCAGCTGTCCCGTCCGGTGGTGCTGGACCTGTCCAGGGCCCGAGCCCGGGGCTGGACCCCGCACCGGACCCTGGAGGACCACCTGGGGTCCGGCCTCAGCCCTCGGTCGGGGTGAGGCGCAGGGAGATGCTGTTGATGCAGTAGCGCTGGTCCGTGGGGGTCGGGTAGCCCTCGCCCTCGAACACGTGGCCGAGGTGGGAGCCGCACGTCGCGCAGAGGACCTCCGTGCGGACCATTCCGTGGGAGGTGTCCGCTCTCAGTTCCACCGCCTCGCTGTCCTTCGGGTCGAAGAAGGACGGCCAGCCGCAGTGGGACTCGAACTTCTCCGAGGAACGGAACAGTTCGGCGCCGCAGCCCCGGCAGGAGTAGACGCCCTCCGTCCTGGTGTCCGTGTACTCACCGCGGAAGGCCGGCTCGGTGCCCGCGAGGCGGAGCACCTGGTACTCGGACGGGGTCAGCTCCGCCTGCCACTGCTCGTCCGTCTTCTGGACCTCGTACGCCATGACGCTCCCGCTCCCTCAGCTCGACAGGCGGGCGAGGATCTGGGGTCCCAGGTCCGTGACGTCGCCCGCGCCCATCGTGAGAACGAGATCGCCGGGCTTGGCCATTCCCGCGATCACGTCGGCGACGGCGCCCTTGTCGTGCTCGGGGGTGACGTCGGCCCCGGCGGCGCGGGCGGCGGAGATGATGATCTCGCTGGTCACACCGGGGACCGGGTCCTCGCGGGCCGGGTAGATGTCGAGGACCACGGAGGCGTCGGCGAGGGCGAGGGACCGGCCCATCTCCTTGCCGAGCTCCTGGGTGCGGGAGAAGAGGTGCGGCTGGAAGACGACCAGGATGCGGGAGTCGCCGGCGGCGCCGCGGATGGCCTCCAGGTCGGCGGTCATCTCGGTCGGGTGGTGCGCGTAGGAGTCGATGACCTGGACCCCGGCCGCCTCGCCCTTGAGCTGGAGGCGGCGCTTGACGCCGGTGTACTTGCCGAGGGCGGAGGCCAGGTTGTGCGCGGGGATGCCGAGGGCGACGCCCGCGGCGAGGGCCGCGACGGCGTTGTGCGCGTAGTGGCGGCCGGGCACGGAGACGGTGAAGGTGAGCGGGCGGCCGTCGAGGAGGACGGTGACCTCGCTGGCCAGGCCGCGCGGGGTGATCTTGGTGATGCGGACGTCGGCGTCCTCGTCCTCGCCGTACGTGACGACGTCCAGGCCGTCGCGGCCGGCGACGCGGCGGGCGATCTCGGCGGCGCCGTCCTGGCCGTGGGCCACCACGAGGGTGCCGCCGGGGACGACCTTGCCCACGAAGGTCTCGAAGGACTCGTAGATCTCGTCCATCGACGCGTAGTTCGCGTGGTGGTCGAGCTCCGCGTTGAGGATGATCGCGACCTGCGGGGCGTACTTGTGGAAGCTGCGGTCGCTCTCGTCGGCCTCGGCCACGAAGATGTCGCCCTCGCCGTGGTGGGCGTTGGAGCCGGGGGCGTCCAGGTCGCCGCCGATGGCGTACGAGGGGTCGAGGCCGAGCGCCGCGAGGGAGACCGCCAGCATCGAGGTGGTGGTGGTCTTGCCGTGGGTGCCGGCGACGGCGATCGGGCGCAGGCCGTCCATCAGGCCGGCGAGCGCGTCGGAGCGGTGGATGACGGGGATGCCGAGCTCGGCGGCGCGGGCCAGCTCCGGGTTGTCGGCGCGGATGGCGCTGGAGACGACCACGCAGGTGGACCCGGGGGCGAGGTGGTCGGCGGCGTGCCCGATGTGCACCGTGGCGCCGTGGGCGCGCAGCGCCTCGGCGGTCTCGGAGTCGCGGGCGTCGCTGCCGGCCACCTGCGCGCCGCGCCGGGCGAGGATCTTCGCGATGCCGGACATGCCGGCGCCGCCGATGCCGATGAAGTGGGGCCGTTCCATCGCGGTCGGCAGGCCGGGCTTCATTCAGGTCGCTCCAGGATCGAGTGCGGGGGCCCGCAGGCGTCGTCCGCGGGGTCCGCGGGAGGGGTCCGCGGGGTCTGTCGCCCCCAGCCTATTCGTTGTGGGCGAAGAGCTTGAGCACCGGAACCCCGACCTTGTGCCGCGCGCGGGAGGCCCAGTCGCGGTGGAAGAACTCCTCGACGTAGTGCGGGGCGGTCAGGACGATCACCTCGTCGGCGTTCACCTCGTCCACGACGTCCTTGAGCTTGTCGAGGGGGTGTTCCTCGACGATCTGGCCGACGGCCTGGGCGCCGTGCTTGCGCAGGGAGGCGAGCGAGTGGGCGAGGGCCTGGGCGGCGGGGCCGCGGGCGGCCTCCCCCTCGGGTTCGTCGGCCTCGTGGAGGGCTTCGGGGAGTTCGCCGAGCGCTACGTCGTCGATGGCGCGGAGCAGTCGGTCCCGGTCACCCCTGGGTTGCATGAGGACGACGAAGGAGACCGGCTCGTCTCCGTGCAGGGTGGTGACGAAGTCCACGTCCACCGTGGTCAGCGGCTGCTCGATCATCAATACGCTCGTGAACACGGACGCCCTCTCCTTCATGCGCCGAGGCCGGTCGGCCGGCCCCTGCGGAAACCATCCTGCCCCTGCTGTGGCGCGGGGCCTGCGCAGGTATACGTGCCCAGCTACGTACCCTTCGGAAGCTAAGCGGAACGCGAAATTCCGCTCCCTTGTCAGATCCGACGGTAGCTCGTGAAGAGGAACCCGGCCTCTTCCAGCACGGAGGCCGGTGCGAGCCGGTGCGGAACCGTGACGGAGGGGCCGCCGGCGATCCGCTGGGCGCCGCCCGCGGTGAGCGTCGGGGAGATCGTCAGGCACAGCTCGTCCAGCGCGTCGGCGGCGACGAACTGGCCCAGCAGCCGGGGTCCGCCCTCGGTCAGCTGGCGCCGCAGCCCGCGCGCGGCCAGCTCGCGCACGGCCCGCGCCGGGTCCACCCCGGCGCCCTCGCCCGCCACCACGACCTCGACCCCGGCCGCGGCGGCCGCGGCGACCCGGTCGGACGGGGCGCCCGCGCCGGTCAGCAGCAGGGTGGGCACCAGCGGGGAGGTGAACAGGGGGAGGGTGAAGTCGAGGTCCAGACTCGCACTGACCACGGCGATGGCCGGGGCCGGGCCCTGGCCGGCGGCCTCGCGGCGGGCCGCGAAGGCCTCGCGGGCCCGGGCCGGTCGGTAGCCCTCCTGACGAACCGTTTCCGCGCCGGCGATCACCACGTCCGCCAGGGCCCGCAGGGTGCCGAAGATCCGCATGTCGGTCTCGCCGGAGATGGGCTGCGAACGTCCGTCGTGCTGGGCGGCCCCGTCCAGGGTCGACACCATGTTCGCCCGCAGCCAGTGCGCACCGGGGGCCAGGCCGGGGTAGGCGTAGGCCTCCGCCAGCTCGTCCAGCGACCACGCGCGGTCGGCCGTGGCCCCGGAGGGGCCGGATGTCTGATCGGTCACAGGGAACAGGCGTCGCATCGGTGCAGTCTGACACGCCCCGTAGAGTTAAGAGCTGTGTCAACGTCACTCTCCACCTCCGGTCCTGCCTCCGGGCAGCCCCCGATAGCCGACGCGGGTCCGCTGGCTCTGTGCGCCCGCGAGCCGCGCGTGCCCGCCGAACGGCTGGTGGCCGAGATGGTCCCGCCGCCGCGCTTCGACTCGGTGCGCTTCGACACCTACGACCCGGACCCGGCCCAGCCGAGCCAGAGCGAGGCCGTCACCGTGCTGAGCGGCTTCGGCGCCGGCCTCGGCGGGGCCCACGCCAGCGGCGCCGGCAAGCGCAAGTGGTTCCAGAAGAAGGCGCCCGCCCCGGCCGCCGGCCCCCGCGGCGTCTACCTCGACGGCGGCTACGGCGTCGGCAAGACCCACCTGCTGGCCTCCCTCTGGCACGCCACCCCGGCCGAGCCCGCGCTCAAGGCCTTCGGCACCTTCGTCGAGCTGACCAACCTGGTCGGCGCGCTCGGCTTCCAGCAGACCGTGCAGACCCTGGGCGGGCACCGGCTGCTGTGCATCGACGAGTTCGAGCTGGACGACCCGGGCGACACCGTGCTCGTGTCCTCCCTGCTCAGCCGCCTGGTCGAGCAGGGCGTGGCGCTGGCCGCCACCTCCAACACGCTGCCCGGCAAGCTCGGTGAGGGCCGCTTCGCCGCCGCCGACTTCCTGCGGGAGATCCAGGGGCTGTCCGCGCACTTCCGGCCGCTGCGCATCGACGGCCAGGACTACCGCCACCGCGGCCTGCCCGAGGCTCCGGCGCCCTTCTCGGACGAGCAGGTCACCAAGGCCGCGTACGCGAACCCCGGCGCGAGCCTCGACGACTTCCCGGGCCTGCTGGAGCACCTGGCCAAGGTGCACCCGAGCCGCTACGGCGCGCTCACGGACGGGGTCGCCGCGGTCTGCCTGACCGACGTCGTCCCCGTGCCGGATCAGTCGACGGCGCTGCGCCTGGTGGTACTGGCCGACCGGCTGTACGACCGCGAGGTGCCGGTGCTGGCCTCCGGGGTGCCCTTCGACAGGCTGTTCAGTGAAGAAATGCTCAACGGCGGTTATCGGAAGAAGTACTTCCGAGCCATATCGCGGCTCACCGCGCTCGCCCGCGACGCAAAACCCCTGGTGTCCCAGTAGGTTGGGCACGGCCGGGACGCTTTCGCGGCCCGGCCGTTTCCACTTCCATGAAGGGACCCGCCATGGCCACCACGCGTACCGCGCACACCGAGTGGGAAGGCAACCTGCTCAAGGGCGCCGGCACCGTCACCCTCGACTCCTCGGGCCGCGGCTCGTTCGAGGTCTCCTGGCCCTCGCGCGCCGAGGCCGCGAACGGCAGGACCAGCCCCGAGGAGCTGATCGCCGCCGCCCACTCCAGCTGCTACTCGATGGCGCTCTCGCACGGCCTCGACGGCGCGGGCACCCCGCCCACCCGGGTGGAGACCAAGGCCGACGTCACGTTCCAGCCGGGTGAGGGCATCACCGGCATCCACCTGACGGTGCGCGCCGAGGTCCCCGGCCTGGACGCCGAGGGCTTCGCCGCCGCGGCCGAGGACGCGAAGAAGAACTGCCCGGTCAGCCAGGCCCTGGCCGGTACGACGATCACCCTGAGCGCCGAGCTCGTCTGACCCCCTCCCGCACCGCCGCCTCCGGGCCCCGCGCGCACACCGCGCCGGGGCCCGGAGCCGTGCCGGGGCCCGGCTCACGCGTCCCGGCGGGGTGACGGAGGCGGGCGCGCGCACGCGCCGCCGGGGCCAGGACACAAGTGGCACCGGAACTGGGCGGACAGCGGGCTGCCGCTGGAGCACCTGGAGGAGACGGACCCGCAGTACCCGCCGGCCGCGTTCGACGTGGAGGCGTGCCGTGCCCGACTGATGGCCGGATAGTCATATATTTTGCGTGGGTGACCCTTTCTGTACGCACAGTGGCCGCTGCGGCCGTGCTCGGCGCCGCCCTCACCGGATGCGCGAGCGGCGCCGGCGCCCCCCAGGGCGCGGGCCAGGCCCGGATGGGCACCCCCGCCGCCTCCGGCCCCGCCGCCGCGTCCACCCCCTCCGCATCCGCCGCCCCCTCCGCCTCGCCGCAGGCCGGCGCGCCCGCTCGGGTCCCGACCCTGGCGCCCGGGCCGGGCGGCCTGACGCCGGTCTTCGAACGGGCCCGGCAGCGGACCGAGAAGACCGTGGCCCTGACCTTCGACGCCGACATGACCTCCGACCAGGGTCCGCGCGCCGCCTCGGGGGAACGTTTCGACAACCCCGAGCTGATCGCCACCCTGCGCCGGCTGAAGGTGCCGTCCACCGTCTTCATGACGGGCCGCTGGGCGGAGGAGTACCCGGACCAGGCGAAGGCCATCGGCACCGACCCGGACTTCGAGATCGCCAACCACTCCTACAGCCACCACGCCTTCAAGTCCCCCTGCTACGGGCTGCCCGCGCTCGAAGCGCCCGCCGCCCGGGCCGACGTGGACCGGGCCTTCGCCGCCTTCAAGAAGGCCGGGGCGGTCAACACCGTGCCCTACTTCCGCTTCCCCGGCGGCTGCTACGACGACCAGGCGCTGCGCGCCCTGGCCCCCGCCAAGGTGACCGCCGTGCAGTGGGACGTGGTCAGCGGGGACGCCTTCGCCAAGGACCCCGACGCCGTGGCCGAGCAGGTGCTGGCCGGGGTGAAGCCCGGCTCGGTGGTGGTCATGCACTGCACCCACAGCGCGGCGCCGGTCACCGAGCAGGCCATCGAGAAGATCGTGCCGGAGCTGCGCAAGCGGGGGTACCGCTTCGTCAAGGTGTCCGAGCTGATGGGGAAGTAACGTTTCATCACACCGGCGTGACCGTCGGCGCCGGGACCCCGTCACCGCCGCCGACGGGCCGGGGATCAGCCGGAGCAGGCCGAGCGCTGCGCCTCCTGCCACTCGCACACCGGGCACCGCACCACGCCCGGGGTCGCCGCTCCGTAGTCGGTGGGCCCGCCGCACTCCACACAGTCCGCGTAGGGCGGCCCGGGCAGCCGCCCGGCGGGCGCGGCGGGGGCGGGACCGGAGGGGGCGGCGTCCTGTAACGGGTCCATGCGGGCGAGCCTACTCAGCCCCGGCGCGTGCCCGCCAGACATGCCGCCGCCCCCGCCGCCCCGGCCAGCAGCAGCGCCCCCGCCGACGCGCCCGCCGCGAAGGCCGGCTCGGCCGCGCCCGCCCGTGCGCCCCCGACCAGCACGGACACCGTGCCGCGGGCCGGTGACAGGGGCAGGACCCAGGCCGACAGGCAGCCCAGGGCCGCCCCGAGGACGCCGAGGCCGCGCCCCGGCACCAGCGGCGGGCTGCACACCGCGCCCACGGCGGCCCCCGTCAGCGCGCACACCGCCACCGCCACCACCCCGGCGAGGACCGCCGCACCGGGGGCGTGCCCGGCCAGGTTCCCCACCAGCAGGGTGTAGGCCGCCGCGAGGACCCCGGTGAGCAGGGCCCCGCACAGACCGGTCAGCAGGGCCGCCGCGTGCACCCGGGCCGGGCCGGCCGCGGCCGCGGCGCAGGCGCGGGCCGCCGGGGGCTCGGCGGTGACGCAGATCCGGACCAGCCAGGCCGCCAACGGGACCAGCCCGGCCGCGGCGTAGCCGAGGGAGTCCAGGGTGCGGTCGCCCGGCTGGATGCCGATGCCGGTGAAGACGGCGTAGACCGCGAAGGGGGCGAGCCAGCGCTGGGACCGCAGCAGCAGCGCGGCCTGGTAGCGGAGCAGGGCGGTCACGGAAGTTCCTCCACGGCGCGGATGTGCCAGGGCGGCCGGGCGGTGAGCAGCTCGCGCAGCGCGGCGTCGGAGCGGTTGGCGCCGACGGTCAGGAGGATCCCGCCGCCGGGGGCGGGTACGGCCCCCGGCGGCGGGACGCTGCCGGGCGGGCCGGACGCGTGGATCCGCACCGCCGTCGGCCCGGTCCGTACGAGGGGCGCCGGGCTCCCCGTAATCGGCGCCCCGTCCCGGGCGGCCGCCGCGCCGGCCCCTGCCACGGGCTCCGCGGCCACGCTCTCCAACGCCCCGTCCCGCAGCCGGTAGCGGCGGTCGGGCAGGCCGGCGAGCCGCGCCGGGTCGTGGTCGACGAAGACCACCGTCCCTCCGGCGGCGGTGCGTTCGGCGACTGCGCGGTCCAGCTCGGCTCGTGCGGAGGGGTCCAGGCCGGTCCAGGCCTCGTCGAGGACGAGCAGCCCGGGCTCGGCGAGCAGGGCCTGGGCGACGGCCACCTTCTGGCTGGTCCCCTTGGACAGCTCGGCCATCGGGGTGCGGGCGTACGCGGCGGCGCCGAACCGCTCCAGCCGGTCGGCCGCCCGCCGGGCCGCCCCCGCGCCGGTGAGGCCCTGGATCCGGCCGAGGTGGGTCAGGTAGTCCAGGGCGGTGAGGGGCAGGGCGGCGGGGAAGCGCTCGGGGACGTACGCCGTACGGCGCGGCCGGCCGGTGATCCGCCCCTCGGTCGGGGCGTCGATGCCGGCGAGGAGCCGCAACAGGGTGGACTTGCCGCCGCCGTTGCCGCCCTCGATCCGCACGAGGGCGCCGGGCGCCAGCTCCGCCCCGACCCCCCGCAGCACCCAGGGCCGCCGCCGGCCGTAGCGGCGGCCCACTCCGGTCAGATTCAGTGCGCCGCCGCCGTCTCGGTGACCTCGCTGGGCCGGACGATGACGAAGCCCTCGCCGCGCAGCATCAGCTGGACGGCCTCGCCCGAGCCGCCGCGGATCATCGAGCCGATGGACTGGGAGCGGTGGAGCCCGGTCTCCAGCTGGGCGCTCCAGCCGACGACCGCGTCCGTGTCCACGTACACCGGGGACTGCGCGGTGACCGGGATGATGATCGGGTGGCCGTCGCAGACGACGGCGAGCTTGCCGGTGCCGGTGAAGAGGCTGTTGAAGAGTCCGCCGCCGGTCATCCCGGCGCCCTTGACCATCCGTATCTCGTAGGACAGCGTCGGGTCGAAGCACAGGACGTTCCGCCCGTTGACGGTGAAGGCGTCCCCGGGCTCGAAGTCGATGATGAAGCAGTTCTCGGCCCGGTGCGCGAACCAGGCCTCGCCCTGCCCGCGTACGGACATCAGCGCGAGGCCCTCGCCGGTGACGGCCCGCTTGAGCATCCCGCCGATGCCCTGGCCCTTGCGCTCGAACTGGAGGTTCCCGCGGAAGGCGACCATGGAGCCCTGCCGGGCGAGCATCTCGCCGTTGACGGCGTACTTGACGGATTTGGCGTTCTGCAGTGTCATCCCGGGGACGGCGGCGGGCTGGGCCAGGTTCTCACCGGCGAAAAGGTCGCTTATCAATGCACTTTAACCTTGTCTCTCAAGATGGTTGAGAAAGAGTGCAACTATCTTTCTATTCAGTCTACTTGAGCGTGTCCCAATCCTTCCGGTGCGGGCATGTCGCCGACGCGCTTCACCCGGGACGGACGGGAGCCCTGGGGCCTGGACCGCAAACCCCTGATCCGTGAGGGGACCTGCACGTTCACGCCGTGGCGGCGGTGCGCTGGTGTAGGCATGGGCGGTGGACTCGCTCATCCTGAACCCGGCTGCGATCTCCGCCAGAGTGATGTGCTCGCGCAGGTACACCAGTGCCACCATGGCTCGCCGGGACGAACAAAGCTTGCAGCGCCGGTCGCCCTCACGGGTGACGATCAGCATCGTGACCCACTCCACGGATGCATGCGGCAGGTCGAGTGCGGCAGGATGGATGACCGACGAGGCCCCCGAGCAACGCGATTGAGACGTCAGACATCTCGATCAACAGCCCGGGGACCTCGCTCGTTGCGCTTCACGGACCGTCACCCGATCGGTGGCCACATCGAAGAAGCTCAATGACGGCCTGCGGTTCGAGGACGAGGACGGCCTCCGCCCCTCCGTCGCGGGAAACGCCCGGCTCCGCGAACTCCCCGTCAGCGGGGTGTCGGCACCGCGAAGTCCTGGAGGTCCTGCGCCCGGTCACTGCGGGCCTGGCTGGAGTGGGGACGGGGCGGTACGCGCCGCCGACGCACGCTGCGCCATCCGGGTTAACCTGGCCGTCAGCCATAGCATGGCGTTCCGCCATTCCCTTCAATCGGTGCTAACGACGTGGGGTGCCCATCCCTGTCGGGGACCGTGGACGGCTGCCGGCGTGATGGCGCCACTTCGCCGTGTTCTTCAGGGCACCCCCGACAGGTGCGAGCGCTCGGACGGCTCCCTGTCCCTCTGGGCGCAGCAGCTCCCCACCTCCTTCACGGAGCCTTCGAAAGGGGCTGTCCAGAATGGCACTCGCTCTCACTCTCACCCCGGCAACCGTCACGGTGGGCCAGACCTTCACAGCTATCGTCACCGGTGCCGCACCGGGAGAATTGATCACTTTCACCTACGACGCGGTGGCCCCGCAGACGGCAACCGCCGACGCCCTCGGCAATGCGAGCGTCACTTTCACAGCGACGACATCGGACGCGGTAGTTGCTGCCGGTGCCACAAGTGGCGCCGCGACGGCGACCGTGACCGTTACCGCCGCACAGAACTGTGTGGTCACCCTGTCGTCCACGCCCGACAACCCGGTCGCAGGCCAGCCGGTGACCCTCACCGCCACCGTCACCTGTGACGGTGTTCCCGTCTCCGGTGCGACCGTCCTGTTCGCCACCACCAGCGGCTCCCTGGGAGTCGGCGTCACCACCGCAGCGGGCCAGGCCACCGTCA
>NZ_JBIAWQ010000008.1:5114-317031 GCF_042895815.1 Streptomyces sp. NPDC001373 | reverse complement strand
TCCACGCCGGACAAGCCGGTCGCAGGCCAGCCGGTGACCCTCACCGCCACCGTCACCTGCGGCGGTGTTCCCGTCTCCGGTGCGACCGTCCTGTTCAGCAGCACCAGCGGCCCACTCGGCATCGGCGTCACCAACGCGTCCGGCCAGGCCACCGTCACCACCAGCCTGCTGCCGAGCGGCAGCAACATCATTACCGCCACCGTGATCGCCGCCACCACCACCTGCACCTGCATCGGTGTCTCCGCCACGACGACCGTGAACGTCACCGCCGCACAGAACTGCGTGGTCACCCTGTCGTCCACGCCGGACAAGCCGGTCGCAGGCCAGCCGGTGACCCTCACCGCCACCGTCACCTGCGGCGGCGCCCCGGTCCTGGGTGCGACCGTCCTGTTCAGCAGCACCAGCGGCCCACTCGGCATCGGCGTCACCAACGCGTCCGGCCAGGCCACCGTCACCACCAGCCTGCTGCCGAGCGGCAGCAACGTCATTACCGCCACCGTGCTCACCGCCACCGGTGCCTGCTCCTGCGCCGGCACTTCCGCAACCGGGATCGTGACCGTGGGCGCGGCGACGGGGCTCACAGCACACCCCGCCTGTTACCGGCTCAACGTTCCCCCGCTGCCCTGGGCCTTCGCCACCGCCACCTTCAGCGCGAGTGGCGCGACTCCCGGCGCGACGGTCATCTTCCACCTGGACGGTCCCGCCGGCCCTGTGGTGTGCACCGCCGTCGCCGACGCGAGCGGCAACGCCAGCTGCACGGCCACCCTAACGATCGGACAGGTGCTGTTCGCCAGCTACACCGCGACCAGCGGGGGCGTCTCCTCGTCCAACACCCTCTCCATCTGCCTCTCCTGAGGCTCGGCTCCTGCCCGCACACCGCGGCGGCAGCAGACGTACGGCAGCTCACCCGAGCCGGGCTTCTTCACAGGTGAGTTGACGAGCGACCCGGAAGAACAGCCGTCCCCCGTAGTGCAAGTACGGGGGACGGCTGCTGGAGTACAAGGATAGGCGGGGCGGTACGGCGGCATGCCGACCAGCCCCGCCGCCCCTCACCGTAGGAAGTTACAGAAGGAGCGGAACATGGCCTGCAACTGCGGCGGCGGTACCCGCCCGACCGTCATCATCTACCAGCTGAACCTTCCCGACGGCACCCGGCGCCAGTACTACACCTGGCAAGAAGCCGACGCGGCCAACCAGCGCGCGGGCGGCCTTGGAACCATCCTCGTCGTCAACCAGTAACGACCGTCCGGGTGCATTCACGGTGACGGGGTGGATCTCATGAGCCTTGTGGAGTTTCTCCTTTCTCTCGGCACTACGTGCCGTATCACCAGATTCCTCACCAAGGACACGCTCGCGGCGGGGTTCCGCTCCTGGGTGGCCGGCCGCTTCGGCGACGATTCCAAACTCGCCAGCCTGGTTGGCTGTAGCTGGTGTTCGAGCATGTGGGTGGCTTCCGCCACTGCCTGGGTTGCCCACTGGGCCGGAGGGACAACCGGATTCCAGATCAGCGCGACAGCGTTGTCCCTCTCCTACCTCGCCGGGCTGGCTTCCCGGTGGCTCGATTGAGACGTCATGCCCATGCGGTGGCGGACGGCGTGGCGGATGCCCCGGCTCGGCCGCCCCCGGTCGTCCGACAGACCCAGGACGGGGGGCGCCCCGCAGGACGGATCACACACAGCTGGGGGCGTCGATCGTCACTGCATGCTCTTGCGTGACCTGGCCCCG
Organism: Streptomyces sp. NPDC001373; assembly: GCF_042895815.1. Lineage (NCBI taxonomy): Bacteria > Bacillati > Actinomycetota > Actinomycetes > Kitasatosporales > Streptomycetaceae > Streptomyces > Streptomyces sp. NPDC001373. The sequence continues at coordinate 315,306 of NZ_JBIAWQ010000008.1, read as the reverse complement.
GCCCACGCCGCTATGGTCTTGGCCGCCTCGAAGGCGACACCGCTTCGCTCTGGTACGAGACACCGGCAGGACCGGCGGCGGGGCCGCTGTGAGACGCCACCTGCGGGGGACACCGCGAGTGCCGCAATGAGGTCGCTCTTCATGGGCTTGGTCCTCACCCGCGCCCCGCACCCGGGGCATCCTCCCCAAGACGGAGCCTGGCATCCTTGACGGGATGAGCAGCCAGCACACGAACCAGACCTCAGAGGTACCCGCGGTGGGGGCGGACAGCCCCTTCCGAAAGAAACACGAACTGCGCGACGAGGCCCCGCAGTTCGTCCTGCCGCTGGTCGTGCGGATCGAGAAGACCGAGCCACCGGCCCGGACGGACGCGCTGGAGACGGCGGCCCGGGCGGTGCTGGTCCTCCTCACGGACGAGCGCGCGCAGGGCGAGGGCGAGTGGGCGCAGGCGGTCCGCGACTGGCAGGACGCCCGGATCCGCAAGGTGGTCCGCCGGGCCCGCGGCGCGGAGTGGCGCAAGGCCGGCACCCTGCCGGGCGTCACGGTCCACGGCGCCGCGTCCGAGGTACGGGTCTTCCCGCCGGTCCCGCTGGACGGCTGGCCCAAGGAGCTGGCCAAGCTCCAGGTGTCGGGCACCGACCTGGACGACCCGGAGCCGACGCCCGCGCCGGAGCCGGGGGTGCCGGTGCTGTGGCTGAACCCGGACCTGGACATGTCGGCCGGCAAGGCGATGGCCCAGGTGGGCCACGCGGCGCAGCTGGCCTGGTGGGAGCTGACGGCGGCGGAGCGCGCCCTCTGGCAGGCCTCGGGCTTCCGCCTGGCCGTCCGCACCGCCCCGCGCGACCGCTGGGCGCAGCTCAGCGCCAGCGGCCTCCCGGTGGTCCGCGACGCGGGCTTCACGGAGATCGCCCCGGGCAGCTGCACGGTCGTCTCGGACCACCCGGCCCTGCGGGCCCGGCTGTGAAGCGGCACGGGCCGGCGCCCGGCCACCGGCCCGCGGTCCACGACCGGCACTGAGGGCCGCCGCACCGATCCGGAACCGCTCGTTCTGCCGCGAACGCCTCGCCTGGGACTCGTGCCCGGCGTCGCAGCGCGCATCAGCCCGCGCTGCGAGGACCGGCATGGAGGCGCACTTCACCTGCGATGGCGTCGGCCGCAACTGGCCACCGTCTCGCCGTCCTGGCCACGCTGGGCGTCCATGCCGCCGGGGTCGGCATCTCGGCCGTGCAGGGCAGGCGTTGACGGACGGCATCCATGGCGGACGGCATCCATTTCACCGCGCGGAGGAACTGTCCGGAGCGGAGACGACGGGCCGCCTCCGCCGATCGCTGCCGAAGGCCGGCGGCCGGTACCGCTTCAGGGGCCGCCGTACGGGTGCGGCCGGGCGGGAACCTCAAATGTTGCTCTGAACGTCCCCTCACGGTGGTTGGCCCGATCCCGTCCGGGCCATGACATCCGCACAGAGTCCTTGAGAGGGGGCGAGGGGGACATGAAACCCATGGCACGCCTGGGGGTGGGCCTCGGCTGGCGGCCGGAGATCGCGGAGGCGGTCGAGCGGCTGGAAGGCCTGGACTGGGTCGAGGTGGTGGCCGAGAACGTATGCCCCGGCCACCTGCCGGAGTCCCTGCTGCGGCTGCGCGAGCGCGGAGTCCGAGTCGTGCCGCACGGGGTGTCGCTCGGCATCGGCGGCGCCGACCGGCCCGACGCGGGGAAGCTGGCCGCGCTCGGGGAGCGGGCGGTGGCGCTGGGGGCGCCCGTCGTCACCGAGCACATCGCCTTCGTACGGACCTCCTCGCCGGCGCTGGAGGCAGGGCACCTGCTGCCCGTGCCCCGGACCCGGGACGCCCTGGCGGTGCTGTGCGAGAACGTGCGGATCGCCCAGGACGCGCTGCCGGTTCCCCTGGCGCTGGAGAACATCGCCGCCCTGGTGTCCTGGCCCGGCGAGGAACTGACCGAGGGGCAGTTCCTGACCGAGCTCGTCGAGCGGACCGGCGTGCGGCTGCTCGTCGACGTCGCGAACCTGCACACCAACCGGGTGAACCGGGGCGAGGACCCGGCCGCCGTGCTGGATGCGATCCCCCTGGAGGCGCTGGCGTACGTGCACGTGGCCGGGGGTGTGGAGCGCGACGGCGTCTGGCACGACACGCACGCGCACCCCGTGCCGCCGGTGGTGCTCGACGTGCTGGCCCGGCTGCGCGAGCGGGTGGACCCGCCGGGGGTGCTGCTGGAACGGGACGACGACTTCCCGGAGGGCGAGGAGCTGGCCGGCGAACTGAAGCGGATCCGCGCGGTCGTGACGGGCGGCGGGACGGGTGCCGTCCGGGTCCGGGAGCCGCTGGCCGTACGCGACGGGGCCCCGGAGCCCGCCGGCGAGGCCGCGCGGACCCGGGTGGGCCTCGGGCAGGCCGCGCTGCTGTCGGCGCTGGTCGCCGGGACCCCCGTGCCCGAGGGCTTCGACCGGCGGCGGGTGCGGGTCCAGGCGCGGGCGCTGGCCGCCAAGCGGGCCTCCGTGGTGGCGAAGGTCGCGCCCGGGCTGCCCGGGATCCTGGGCGGGCCGGAGGCCTTCCGCACGGCCTTCCTGGAGTACGCGGGACGGCGTCCCATGAAGGACGGGTACCGGCGCGACGCGCTGGACTTCGCGGAGCACCTGCTGATCCGGGACCTGCCGCGGGACCCGGCCGCGCGCCGGCGGCTCACCGCCTGGTGGCGGGAGCGGGCCGGGGCGCGGCCGCCGCGGCGGATCGTGCGCTGGGCCCGTGCGCTGGCGGGGAGGGGACGGTGAACGTGCTGGCCGTGGGTGTGTGGGTGGCCGTCGCCGTGTCGAGCCTCGGTCTGGTGCTGGGACTGCGGCGGGGCCGGGCGCGGGTGTCCGGGACCCCCGAGGTGCACGACCTTTCCGAGGCCGCCTTCCTGGCGGGCGGCCCCGGGGCGGTCATCGACGCCGCGCTCGTCGCGCTGCTGGGCGACGGCCGGCTGGTGGCGGGCGGCCCGGGCATCGTCCAGGAGGGGCGGTCGGCCCGGGGTGCGGACCCCGCCGAGCGGGCCGTGCTGTCGGCGCTGCGGGCGGCGCCGTCCGGGTGGCTGTACCAGTTGCGGTACGCCGCGATGCTGGACCCGGCGGTGCAGGAGACCGGGGACGCCCTCGCCGCGCGCGGGATGATCGCGGCGCGCCCGCAGGGGCGGGGCCTGCGGCGCTGGGGGGTGGTGCAGGCGGTGGTGTGCGCGGTGCTGATCCCGGTGTCGCTGCCGGTGACGTTCGTGGCCATGGCGCTGACGCGGGAGTCCCAGGTGCCGTTCGTCCTCAAGGTGCTGCCGGTACTGGTGGCCGGCGTCGTGGCGGGCTCGCTGTGTGCCCGGCGGGCCGGGCGGCGGGTGACCCCGGCGGGCCGGGTCGCGCTGGAGCGGGCCCGGGCGCGGTACGCCGCCGACCAGAGCCCGGCGGTGCGGACCGCGCTGTTCGGGCTGCGGGGTCTGCGGGATCCGGGGCTGCGGGCGCAGCTGGTGCCCGCGGCGCGCGGGACGCGGCTGGCCGCGGCCCAGGCGCGGGGGCGGACGTCCGCCGGGCGCTCCTCGCATTCCTCCGGCTCCGGCTCCTCGTCCGCCGACCTGGTGCCGGTGCTGTGGTGCGCCTCCGCCGACACCGGAGGATCCTCCGGGTCCGGCGGCTGCGGCGGCGGTTCGAGCTGCGGCGGTTCCGGTTCCGGCTGTTCCGGGGCGTCGGGCTGCTCGGGGTCCTCCGGCTGTTCCAGCGGGTCGAGCTGTTCGAGCGGCTCCAGCTGCTCCAGTGGTTCGAGTTGCAGCAGTTCGTCGGGTTCCAGCTGCTCCAGCAGTTCCTGACCGCCCATCACATCCGCGCCACGAGCTGCTCCCGCCTGCACAGCGCGGCTCCGGTCCGGGCGGCGGCGGATCCCCTCGCGGCGGTGGCGGTCCGCGGGCCGGGCGCCGTACGGACCCGGGCCTGCGCGCGGCCCTCGCGGCCCGGCCGGCCTGATCCGCACGACGCGGCCCGTACTCCGACCGGGGCCACCCGGCCCGGCGTCCGGCGGTGCGGCTGTACAGCGGCAGGGCCCTGACATCTCATCGGACAGGACGATGAGACGAAGGGGTCGCCATGCGGACGACGCTCGCGCGCTTCGGAGCCGCCTCGGCGGTCCTCTGCCTCACCCTGTGCGCCCCCGCCCCCGCCGCCGCGGCCCGTGCCGGCGGCCCGGGGCCCGCTCCCGGCCGGGCCGCCGCCGAGGACGCCGGGGCCGAGCTGGTCGCCCGCCGGGCCGCCGCCGCTGCCGCCCTGCGGCCGGCCGCCGGTGCGGCCGGGACCCCGGCGCAGGGAACGCGCCCGGCCCAGGGCGCCCGGCCCGTGACCCGCCCCATGCCCCGGCCCGGCGCCGCCGGGGCCGGAGCCGGGGCCGGGGCCGGGCGGCCGCTGGAGTTCCTGCCGTGCCCCGCCGCCGAGGAACTGCCGGAGCCCGTACGGTGCGCCACGCTGCGGGTCCCGCTCGACTACGCCCGCCCCGACGGCCCGCAGCTCTCCCTCACCGTCAGCCGGGTCCCCGCCTCCGGCCGCGGGGGCGCCGTCCGCCAGGGCGCGCTGGTGTTCAACCCCGGCGGGCCGGGGGCCTCCGGGACCTGGTTCCCCCTCCTCGCCGACCGCGCCGCCTGGAGCCGGGTGGCCGCCGCCTACGACCTCGTCGGCTACGCCCCGCGCGGAGTGGGCGGCTCCGCCCCGCTGACCTGCCAGGACCCCGACGAGTGGCCGCAGGGGCCCACGCAGGTCCCGGCCGAGCCCTCCCCCTCGTACAAGCGGGAGCGGCTGGCGGCCGCCCGGGCGTACGCCGCGGGCTGCGCCCGGCGCACCGGTCCCGCGCTGGCCCACTACACCACCCTGGACAACGCCCGCGACCTCGACGTGCTGCGCGCCGCCCTCGGCGAGCGCCGGCTGAGCTTCGTCGGCGCCTCGTACGGCACCTACCTCGGCGCGGTGTACGCCACCCGCCACCCCGACCGGGTGCGCCGCATGGTGTTCGACTCGGCGGTCGACCCGGACCCGCGCCGCGTCTGGTACCTCGGCAACCTCGCCCAGGCAGAGGGGTTCGAGCGCCGCTGGGCCGACTTCCGCGCCTGGACGGCCCTGCACCACTCCACGTACGGGCTGGGCACCAGCGCGGAGGCGGTGGGCGCCAGTTACGAGAAGGTCCGCGCGGCCGTGGCACGCACCCCGGCGGGCGGGGTGGTCGGTACGGGCGAGCTGCGGGCGGCGTACCTCCAGGCCGCGTACTACGACGACGTGTGGCCGGAGCGGGCCGCGGCGCTCGCCGCCTACCTGCGCGGGAACCCGGCCCCGCTCGTCCGGCAGGCGGCCCGCGACCCCGCGACGGCGCGGGAGGCCGCCAACACGACGGCGGTCTACACGGCGGTGCTGTGCAACGACGCCCCCTGGCCCGCCGACTGGGGGACCTGGGACCGCGACCACACCGGACTGGCCCGCCGCGCCCCCTTCGAGACCTGGGCCAACGCCTTCCTGAACCTGCCCTGCGCCGACTGGCCGGTGCGCGAGCGGCAGCGGCCGGTGGACGTCGGGGCGCTGCCGGCGGGGCTGCGGCTGCCGCGGACGCTGATCGTGGCGGCGGAACGGGACGGGGCGACGCCCTACCCGGGCGCGCTGGAGTTGCAGCGGCGGCTCGGCGGCGGCGCCGCGCTCGTCTCCGAGCGTACGGCGGGCAGCCACGGGGTGGCCGGCGGACGCAACGCGTGCGTGGACCGGCATGTGGAGCGGTACCTGCTGACGGGGGCCACCCCGGGGTGGCGCGTGACGTGTGCGCCGCATCCGGAGCCCGCACCGGTGACACTGGACGAGGGGCCAGCGAGCGCTCCCAGGGCGCTGCTGCCACCACTCGTCTGAACTTCCGGGCGGGATCTCCGGCTGCGTCGTTTCGGGGGCATGGCCTCCCGATCCACCGGAGGCCGCTCCTCAGCGAGAGCGCGGTCGTCCTCCGGTCCTTCCCCCCAGGGGAGGTATCAGGCGAGCCCTGCCACCAGATCGGCGACGGACTTGCGGCGCCCGGTGTAGAAGGGCACCTCCTCACGGACGTGCATCCGGGCCTCGGAGGCACGCAGGTGACGCATGAGGTCGACGATGCGGTAGAGCTCGTCGGCCTCGAAGGCCAGCAGCCACTCGTAGTCGCCCAGGGAGAAGGAGGCGACGGTGTTGGCGCGGACGTCGGGGTAGCCGCGGGCCATCTTGCCGTGGTCGGCGAGCATGCGGCGGCGGTCCTCGTCGGGCAGCAGGTACCAGTCGTACGAGCGCACGAACGGGTACACGCTGACGTAGTCGCGGGCGACCTCGTCGGCCAGGAAGGCCGGAATGTGCGACTTGTTGAACTCGGCGGGGCGGTGCAGGGCCATGTTCGACCACACCGGCTCCAGCGCCCGGCCCAGCCTGGTGCGGCGGAACAGGTTGTAGGCGGTCTGCAGCTCGTCCGAGGTCTCGGCGTGCCACCAGATCATGATGTCCGCGTCTGCGCGCAGGCCGGAGACGTCGTAGGTGCCGCGGACGGTGATGTCCTTGGCGGCGAGCTGGTCGAACAGCTCCTGGACCTCGTCGGCGTAGCCGCTGCGGTCCTCCGGCAGGACGTCCTTCAGCTTGAAGACGGACCACAGGGTGTAGCGGATGACCTCGTTGAGGTCCTTCGCCTTCTTCCCCGCGTTGGGAATCTTCTCTGGTGCAGTCATGTGTCCATTGTCCCGTGTGCTGATCAGTGCTCGGTGCCAGGGGTGGCCATCGAGGCGGTGACCGCGTCCGCGGCCTTCCCGGCGCTCGCGATGCAGGCCGGGATCCCGACGCCGTCGTAGAGGGCACCGCAGACCGCGAGGCCGGGCAGGGCCGCGACGGCGGCCCGGATCCGGGCGACGCGGGCGAGGTGGCCGACGGGGTACTGGGGCAGTCCGGCGTCCCAGCGGGTGACGGTGGAGGCCACCGGCCGGGCGGCCAGTCCGACGGCCTCGCCGAGGTCGGCGAGGGAGACGTCGACGAGGTCGGGGTCCTCGCGCTTCAGGTCGCCCTCGTCGCCGTGGCGGCCGACGGAGGTGCGCAGCAGGAAGAGCTCGGGGTCGGCGCCGGCCCAGGCCCACTTGTTGCTGGAGAAGGTGGACGCCTTGATCGTGCGGCCGTCCACGGGCGGTACGAGGAAGCCGCTGGCGGAGCCGTCGGCGAGGGCCGGGGGCAGGTCGGAGCGGCGGAAGGCCATCGTGACCAGGGCCATGGAGGCGTACTCGGCCTCGCGCAGCCCGGCGGCGGCCGCGGGGGCGAGGGCGTCGAGCAGCCGGGCGGCGGGGGGCGCCGGGGTGGCGAGGACCACCGCGTCGGCGTCGAACGCCCCGCCGTCGGTGGTGATCCGCCAGCCCCCGGGTGTACGGGCGATCCCGCGCACGGGGGTGCCGGTCAGGATCCGCGCCCCGGCGGCCCGGCAGGCGTCGGCGACGGCGAGCGGGAGGCGGCCGACGCCGCCGGAGATCCCGGCGAAGAAGGACCCGGTGGCGGCCGCGCCGGTGACGGTGGTCCGTTCGGCGGCCGCACGGGCCGCGGCCCCGCTCTGGAGGGCTCGCACGCCCTCGGTCAGCGTGGGGTGGGTGCGGACGGCCTCGAAGAGGGCGGGGACGGCGGCGCGCATGGAGATGCGGTAGGCGTCTCCGGCGTAGACCCCGCCGAGCAGGGGCTCGACCAGCCGGTCCACGACCTCGCGGCCCATCCGGGCGGCGACGTACTCGCCGACGGCGACGTCCTCCCCGACCTCGGTGGGCGGCAGTGAGGTGTCGGCGGCGATCCGGGCGAGGCCCTCGGCGGACAGCACGCCGGAGGCGGCGAGCGCGGCCGTGTCGCCCGGGACGCCCATCACGTGGCCGCGGGGCATGTCGCGCAGCGCGCCCCGGGTCCACAGCCGGGCGGTGGTGGTCGCCGGGGGCTGGAGCGCGTCGCCGAGGCCGACGGCCCGGGCGAGGTCCAGGGCCTCGGGGCGGCGGGCGAGGACGGACTCGGCGCCCAGGTCGACGGGGGCCCCCGCGAGCTCGCCGGCGTACAGCTTTCCGCCGAGGCGCGGGCCGGCCTCGAGGAGGGTGACGCTGATGCCGTCGGCGAGCAGCCGGTGGGCGGCCGCGAGGCCGGCGATGCCGCCGCCGATGACGACGACATGGCGGGACGGCCCCGGCCGTCCCGCCCCGTTCGTACGCGTGTCCGCTCCGTGCATGGACACATGCTCTCAGACCGACCGGCGAAGCCGGAACGTGACCGCATCGGAACCGGGTCGGGATCCGGGAGGCGAAACCCGCGGCGGCGGCCCGTACCGGCGAAGCCGAGGACGGGGCCGCGGCGGACCCCGGTGCCCCGGCAGCCCACCGCCCCGGCGCCGGCCCCGGCGGCCGGAACGGGGGACGCCGAGGACTGACGGGCCGTCCGCCCGTAGCGTGTCCCCGTAGCGGAGGCGACGGCGCACGGCGCGGAGGGCGGGCAGAGGGATGGCGGCGGAACGACTGGTGGTGGTCGGCGGGGACGCGGCGGGGATGTCCGCCGCCTCCCAGGCACGGCGGCTCAAGGGGCCCCGGGAACTGGAGATCGTCGCCTTCGAGCGCGGGCACTTCACCTCGTACTCGGCGTGCGGGATCCCGTACTGGATCGGCGGGCAGGTCGCCGAGCGGGACGACCTGGTCGCCCGCACCCCCGAGGAGCACCGCGCCCGGGGCATCGACCTGCGCACCCGCACGGAGGTCGTGGAGCTGGACCTGCCGGGGCGCCGGGTGCGCGCCCGGGACCTGGACAGCGGCGCCGAGTCCTGGACGGGCTGGGACAAGCTGGTCCTGGCGACCGGCGCCCGCCCGGTCCGGCCGAAGCTGCCCGGGATCGGCGCCCACGGGGTGCACGGCGTCCAGTCCCTGGACGACGGCCAGCGCCTGATGGGCGCCCTGGAGCGGACCGAGGGCCGCCGGGCGGTCGTGGTCGGCGCGGGCTACATCGGCGTGGAGATGGCGGAGGCCCTGGTCCGCCGGGGCTACGAGGTCACCGTGCTGCACCGGGGCCCGCAGCCGATGGCCACGCTCGACCCGGACATGGGCGGCCTGGTCCACAGCGCGATGAACGCCATGGGCATCGTCACGGTCTCCGGGGCCGAGGTCGTGAAGATCCTCACGGACGAGGAGGGCCGGGCCCGGGCGGTGGCCACGGCGGCCGGCGACGAGTACCCGGCGGACGTGGTGGTGCTCGGCATCGGCGTGGAGCCCCGCACCTCCCTGGCCCGCGCGGCGGGGCTGCCGCTCGGGGAGTCGGGGGGTCTGCTGACGGACCTGTCGATGCGGGTCCGGGGCCACGAGGACGTCTGGGCGGGCGGCGACTGCGTGGAGGTGCTGGACCTGGTGGCGGGCCGCGAACGGCACATCCCGCTGGGCACGCACGCCAACAAGCACGGCCAGGTCATCGGCTCGAACGCGGGTGGCGGCTACGCGACGTTCCCGGGCGTGGTCGGTACGGCGGTCAGCAAGGTCTGCGACCTGGAGATCGCCCGTACGGGGCTGCGTGAGAAGGACGCCCTGGCGGCGGGGCTGCGCTTCGTGACGGCCACGATCCGCTCGACGAACACAGCGGGCTACTATCCAGGGGCGGCGGAGATGACGGTGAAGATGCTGGCGGAGCGGCGGACCGGGCGGCTGCTCGGGGTCCAGATCGTGGGCGGGGCCGGGTCCGCGAAGCGGGTGGACGTCGCGGCGGTGGCCCTGACGGCGGGGATGACGGTGGAGCAGGTCGTCGCGCTGGACCTGGGCTACGCCCCGCCGTTCTCTCCCGTGTGGGACCCGGTCCTGGTGGCGGCCCGCAAGGCCGTCTCCGCCGTGCGGGCGGCCGGGGTGTAGACCCCGCGGGCCCCGCGCCTCAAACGCCGGCGCGGGCTGGATTTCGCGCAGCGAAACCCCAGCCCGCCCGGCGACCGAGCGCAACGGGGTCCGGGGAGCTGTGCCGCCGGCACCCGCTCCCCCAGGTCCCGGTCGGCTAGCGCTGCGTCTTCGTGTGGACGTAGTCCACCAGGCGGGTCAGGGCGTCGGGGTCCGTCGTCGGGAGGACGCCGTGGCCGAGGTTGAAGACGTGGCCCTCCAGGCCCGCCGCGGCCGCCAGGACCTCGTCCGTCTTGGCTTCGACGGCCTCCGGGGTGGAGAACAGGACGGCGGGGTCCAGGTTGCCCTGGAGCGCCTTGCCGGGGCCGACCCGGCGGGCGGCCTCGTCCAGCGCGACCCGGTAGTCGACGCCCACGACGTCCGCGCCGGCCTCGCCCATCAGGCCGAGCAGCTCGCCGGTGCCCACGCCGAAGTGGATGCGCGGGACGCCGTAGGAGGCGACCGACTCCAGGACCTTCGCCGACGCCGGCATCACCGAGCGGCGGTAGTCCGCCGGGGACAGGGCGCCGACCCAGGAGTCGAAGAGCTGGACCGCGGAGGCGCCGGCCTCGATCTGGACCTTCAGGAAGGCGGAGGTGATCTCCGCGAGGCGGTCCAGGAGGGAGGCCCAGAGCTCCGGGTCCCCGTACATCAGGGCCTTGGTGTGCTCGTGGTTCTTGGACGGACCGCCCTCGACGAGATAGCTCGCGAGGGTGAACGGCGCACCGGCGAACCCGATCAACGGCGTGCCACCGAGTTCACCCGTGAGCATGCCGATCGCCTCGGTGACGTAGGCGACGTCCTCCGGAGTGAGGTCGCGCAGCTGCGCGAGGTCCTCGCGGCGGCGGATGGGCTGGGCGACGACCGGGCCGATGCCCGGCTTGATGTCGAGGTCGACGCCGATGGCCTTGAGGGGCACGACGATGTCGGAGAAGAAGATCGCCGCGTCGACGTTGTGGCGCCGCACCGGCTGCATGGTGATCTCGGTGACCAGGTCGGGGCGCATGCAGGACTCCAGCATGGCCGTGCCCTCGCGGACCTTGCGGTACTCGGGCAGTGAGCGGCCGGCCTGCCTCATGAACCACACCGGGGTGTGCGGGACCGGCTCGCGCCGGCAGGCCTTCAGGAAGGCGGAATCGTACGTCTGACTCGGCTGGCCCTGCGGGCTGGTAGTGGCGCTCACGCGGCAAATCTTCGCACGTATGAAGAAGTGTCCGACCCGGGGCGGGTGTCCCTGCGGCGCGCGGGCGCCCGTTCCGCCTAGTCTTCCCGGCATGGCTGCGGCTCAGGGACGATTTTCAGATGGCGCTGACGGTGTGGACGGCGCGAAGGAGAGCTCGGTCCCGCTGCCGTTCCGACGGGCGGTCGACGGCTTGCGGAAGGCACGGCTGCGGCCCGGGATCGAGATCGACCCCACGAAGCCGCCCCAGCGGCTGGCACCGTACGCGTACGCGCTGGAGGCGGTGGTCGTGGACGGGGAGGACGACCTGGCCGACGGCCGGCTGATCCTGCTCCACGACCCGGCCGGGCACGACGCCTGGCAGGGCACCTTCCGGCTGGTGACGCTGGTGCGGGCCGAGCTGGAGCCGGAGATGGCCGCGGACCCGCTGCTGCCCGAGGTGTGCTGGTCCTGGCTGACCGGGGCACTGGAGGCGCGCGGGCTGGCGTACGGGGAGCCCGGCGGGACCGTGACGCGGGCGAGCTCGCACTACTTCGGCGGCCTCGGGGACCGGCGCCCGGCGACGCAGATCGAGATCAGGGCCTCGTGGACCCCCCGGGAGGGGGTGGGCGGGGTGCCGGACACGTCCGCGCACCTGGCGGCCTGGTGCGAGCTGCTGTGCCAGATCGCGGGACTGCCGCCGGCGGTGCCGGCGGAGGGGGCACCGGGCGTGGTGTCCCTGCCGCAGCGGCGGGGGCCGCACCACCCGTAGCGGGCGTCCCGGCGGGCCGTCCCGAAGGGGCGTGCGGCGGACTGAGGGTGTCCGGCGGCGGGGGACGATCGTTCAGGTTCATGACGGAGCGTCAAACCCGCGCGGTCATGGCGGGCTTCTGATCATCCCTTGATCGATCGTGCGTCCGAATTGCCCGAATTGTTACTCACCAAATCGTGATCATTCCCTAAAGCCGGGCGGGTGACGTGCCGAAGGAGTCAGTGACCATCCGCACGGTGCGCACCGGCTTCCTTCCCCGAGCCGGCCCGTCCCGCCACTCCCCCAGGAGGCCTAGGTGTCCGTTCTTCTCGAGCAGCCCGCAAGCCTGGTCGCCTACCGCCCGAACAAGCCGACGGCCATGGTCGTCGTGGCCGACCCGCGCGTCCGTTCCACCGTGACCCGCCATCTGTGGGCCCTCGGAGTCCGCGACGTGATCGAGGCGTCGTCCATCGCGGAGGCCCGCCCCCGCGTCGGCAGCCCGCGCGACATCTGCGTGGCCGACGTCCACCTGCCCGACGGTTCCGGTCTCACCCTGCTCTCCGAGACCCGCGCCGCCGGCTGGCCGAACGGCCTGGCCCTGTCCGCCGCCGATGACATCGGAGCCGTGCGCAACGCCCTCGCGGGCGGTGTGAAGGGCTACGTGGTCACCGGCACCCGCACCAACATCGGTCTCCCCACCCGGCCCGGCGCCGCCCCCATCGGTGCCGCCGCCGCCCGTATGCACCGCCGCCCCCCGGGTGCCCCGAGCCACCCGGGCGGCTACCGGGAGCTGTCCGGCCGCGAGGTCGAGGTCCTGCGCCTCGTCGCCGAGGGCCAGTCCAACAAGGCCATCGGCGTCTCGATGGGCCTGTCCGCCCTGACCGTCAAGTCCCACCTCGCCCGGATCGCCCGCAAGCTGGGCACCGGCGACCGGGCCGGGATGGTCGCCGTCGCACTCCGGACGGGGATCATCCACTGACCGCGCCCTGAGGCTCCGGGCCGGCGGCCGGCGAACCCGGCAGGCCCGCGCCTCCCCTTCGCGCCCGTCGACGGAACGTTCCGGCGACGGGCGCGTCACATACACGGATACCCTTGACCGGTGACCGACGCCCAAGAGACCGCAGCACACCTGCGCACCACCACCGGGGGCGGCCCCCCGGACGAAGAGGTTTCGTCCGATGGGCTGCCGATTCCCTTGCTGGAGCCCCGCGAGGGCATCCCGCCCGTCGTGGCCGACACCGCGGCGCTCGCCCGGGTCGTCGCGGCCTTCGCCGCGGGCAGCGGCCCCGTCGCCGTCGACGCCGAACGCGCCTCCGGCTACCGCTACGGGCAGCGCGCCTACCTGGTGCAGCTGCGCCGCGAGGGCGCGGGCTCCGCACTCGTCGACCCGGTCGGCTGCCCGGACCTCTCCGCCCTGGGCGGGGCCCTGTCCTCCACCGAGTGGATCCTGCACGCCGCCACGCAGGACCTGCCGTGCCTGCGCGAAATAGGCATGGCCCCCACCAGCCTGTTCGACACCGAACTGGCGGGACGCCTGGCCGGCTTCCCCCGCGTCGGGCTCGGCGCGATGGTCGAGAGCGTGCTCGGCTACCAGCTGGAGAAGGGGCACTCCGCCGTCGACTGGTCCACCCGCCCGCTCCCCGAGCCCTGGCTGCGGTACGCCGCGCTGGACGTGGAGCTGCTGGTGGATCTGCGGGACGCGCTGGAGAAGGAGCTGGACCGGCAGGGCAAGCTGGAGTGGGCCCGCCAGGAGTTCGACGCCATCGCCTCCGCCCCGCCCGCCCCGCCGCGCAAGGACCCCTGGCGCCGCACCTCCGGCATGCACAAGGTGCGCCGCCGGCGGCAGATGGCCGTGGTGCGGGAACTGTGGGAGGCCCGCGACCGGATCGCGCAGCGCCGTGACGTGTCCCCCGGCAAGGTGCTGGGCGACGCGGCGATCGTGGAGGCGGCCCTGGCCGTCCCCGCGAACGTGCACGCGCTGTCGGCCCTGCCCGGCTTCGGGCAGCGGATGGGCCGGCGCCAGCTGGACCAGTGGATGGCCGCCGTGGAGCGGGCGAAGGCCCTGCCCGAGAGCGAGCTGCCGCAGCCCGGGGCGGCCCCGTCGGGCCCGCCGCCGCCGCGTTCGTGGGCCGACAAGGACCCGGCCGCCGCAGCGCGGCTGTCCGCGGCCCGCGCGGCCGTGTCGGCGCTGGCCGAGGGGCTGAACCTGCCCCAGGAGAACCTGATCACCCCGGACACCGTGCGCCGGCTGTGCTGGGAGCCTCCCCGCCGCGCCGACGCGGACGCGGTGTCCGAGGCCCTGACGGGCTACGGCGCCCGCCCGTGGCAGATCGAGCAGGTCACCGCGGCCCTGGTGGCCGCCCTGACGTCGGCCGCCTCCTGATCCGAACGCCCCGAGAGCCCCCGTCCCTCCGCGGACGGGGGCTCTCGGCGTTGTCGGCGCGGTCCCCGCGGTGTGACCTTCGCCGCTGTTCGGGGAGGGGGTGTGCACATGAGTTACCCGCAAGTAGCATGGGCCGGGTGAGCGGGCGCTCAGTGAGAAGGAGCGCTCCGCCGCGCAGCAGTGCACACCCGCACCTGGAGGAGAGCCAACGTGCCTCGTACCGTCAGGGACGTCGTCTTCGTCGACGGCGTCCGCACCCCGTTCGGCAAGGCGGGCCCGAAGGGCATCTACCACGAGACCCGCGCCGACGACCTCGTCGTGAAGGCGATCCGGGAGCTGCTGCGCCGCAACCCGGACCTGGACCCCAAGAAGATCGACGAGGTCGCCATCGCCGCGACCACGCAGATCGGCGACCAGGGCCTGACGCTGGGCCGCACGGCCGGCATCCTCGCGGGCCTGCCGCAGTCGGTCCCGGGCTACTCCATCGACCGCATGTGCGCCGGCGCGCTGACCGCCGTGACCGCCGTCGCGGGCGGTGTGGCCTTCGGTGCGTACGACGTCGCCCTCGCCGGCGGTGTCGAGCACATGGGCCGCCACCCCATGGGTGAGGGCGTCGACCCGAACCCGCGCTTCGTCTCCGAGAAGCTGGTCGACGAGTCCGCCCTGTTCATGGGCATGACCGCCGAGAACCTGCACGACCGGTACCCGACGATCACCAAGCTCCGCGCCGACGAGTACGCCGTGCGCTCGCAGGAGAAGGCCGCCAAGGCGTACGCCGACGGCAAGATCCAGCAGGACCTGGTCCCGATCTCGGTGCGCAACACCAACGAGGCGGTCGGTGAGACGGGCTGGGGCCTGGTCACCACCGACGAGCCGATGCGCCCGGGCACCACGCTGGAGAACCTGGCCGGCCTGAAGACCCCGTTCCGTACGCACGGCCGGGTCACCGCGGGCAACGCCGCCGGTCTCAACGACGGCGCCACCGCCGCGATCATCGCGTCCGAGGACTTCGCCCGCGAGAACAACCTCCCGGTCAAGATGCGCCTCGTCTCCTACGCCTTCGCGGGCGTGGAGCCGGAGGTCATGGGCTACGGCCCGATCCCGGCCACGGAGAAGGCCCTCGCGCAGGCGGGCCTGTCCATCGAGGACATCGGCCTCTTCGAGATCAACGAGGCCTTCGCCGTGCAGGTGCTGGCCTTCCTGGAGCACTACGGCATCGCCGACGACGACGCCCGCGTGAACCAGTACGGCGGCGCGATCGCCTTCGGCCACCCGCTGGCCTCCTCCGGCGTCCGCCTGATGACGCAGCTGGCCCGCCAGTTCGAGGAGCAGCCGCACGTCCGCTACGGCCTGACCACCATGTGCGTCGGCTTCGGCATGGGCGCCACGGTCATCTGGGAGAACCCGAACTTCGACGCCGAGGGAGACTCCAAGTGAGCACCACCGCTGAGCTCCTGAAGGGCGCGGCCGAACTGTTCCCGGACGAGGTCGTCACGTCCGCGCACGTCCGCCACCTGGACCTGCCGTTCGGCGCCGGGCGCTTCGCGCTCATCACGCTGGACAACGGCTTCGACCACACCAAGCCGACCACCTTCGGCCCGCAGTCCCTCGCCAACCTGAACGCGGCGATCGACCAGGTCGAGCAGGAGGCCACCGCCGGCACCATCGTCGGCGCGGGCATCACCGGCAAGCCGTTCATCTTCGCCGTCGGCGCCGACCTCAAGGGCGTCGAGCTGCTCAAGAAGCACGACGAGGCGCTCGCCATCGGCAAGGGCGGCCACGACGTCTTCAAGCGCCTCTCCGCGCTGGCCGTCCCCACCTTCGCGTACTACAACGGCGCGGCGATGGGCGGCGGTGTCGAGGTCGGCCTGCACTGCTCGTACCGCACCGTCTCCAAGGCCATCCCGGCCTTCTCCCTGCCCGAGGTCTTCCTCGGCCTGGTTCCGGGCTGGGGCGGCTGCGCCATCCTCCCGAACCTGATCGGCGCGGAGCGCGCGGTCTCGGTCATCATCGAGAACTCGCTGAACCAGAACCGCCAGCTCAAGGGCAAGCAGGTCTTCGAGCTCGGCATCGCCGACGCGATCTTCGAGGGTGCCGACTTCCTGGAGCAGTCCCTGATCTGGACCGCGAAGGTCCTGAAGGGCGACACCGAGGTCGTCCGCGCCGAGGTCGACCGCGGCGAGGCCTGGGACGCGGCCGTCGCCAAGGGCCGCTTCATCGCGGACTCCAAGGTGCACGGCGCCGCTCCGGCCGCCTACCGCGCGCTGGACATCATCGCCGCGGCCAAGGACGGCGACCTCCAGGCCGGCTTCGACGCCGAGGACAAGGCCCTCGCGGACCTGATCATGGGCGGCGAGCTGCGCTCGGGCATCTACGCCTTCAACCTGGTCCAGAAGCGCGGCAAGCGCCCGGCCGGCGCCCCGGACAAGTCCCTGGCCCGTCCGGTCACCAAGGTCGGCGTCGTCGGCGCGGGCCTGATGGCCTCGCAGCTGGCGCTGCTGTTCCTGCGCCGCCTGGAGGTGCCGGTGGTCCTCACCGACATCGACCAGGAGCGCGTGGACAAGGGCGTGGGCTACGTCCACGCCGAGATCCAGAAGCTGCTCGGCAAGGGCCGGATCAACCAGGACAAGGCCAACCGCCTGACCGCCCTGGTCACCGGTGTCCTGGACAAGGCCGAGGGCTTCGCGGACGCGGACTTCATCATCGAGGCCGTGTTCGAGGAGATGTCCGTCAAGCAGAAGGTGTTCGCGGAGGTCGAGGCGGTCGCCCCGGCGCACGCGATCCTCGCCACCAACACCTCCTCGCTGTCGGTGTCGGAGATGGCCTCCCAGCTCCGGCACCCGGAGCGCGTGGTCGGCTTCCACTTCTTCAACCCGGTCGCGATCCTCCCGCTGCTGGAGATCGTCCGCGGTGAGCAGACCGACGACGCCTCGCTGGCCACGGCCTTCGGTGTCGCCAAGAAGCTGAAGAAGACCGCGGTCCTGACGAAGGACGCCCCGGCGTTCGTCGTGAACCGCATCCTGACCCGCTTCATGGGCGAGATCCAGAACGTCATCGACGAGGGCACCCCGGTGGCGACCGCCGAGAAGGCCATCGAGCCGCTCGGCCTGCCGATGTCCCCGCTGGTGCTGCTGGAGCTCGTCGGCCCGGCGATCGGCCTGCACGTCTCCGAGACCCTGAACCGTTCCTTCCCGGAGCGCTTCACCGTCTCCCCGAACCTGGCCGCCGTCGTCAAGGCGGGCAAGCGCGGCTTCTACGTCTACGACTCCGGCAAGCCGGAGCTGGACCCCGAGGTCGCCGCCCTCCTGGTGCAGGGCGACTCCGTCCTGACGGAGGAGCAGGTCCGCGACCGCGTCCTGGACGCGGTGGCGCAGGAGATCGGCCTGATGCTGGAGGAGGGTGTCGTGGCCGAGGCCCAGGACATCGACCTCTGCCTCATCACCGGTGCGGGCTGGCCCTTCCACCTGGGCGGCATCACCCCGTACCTGGACCGTGAGGGCGTCTCGGAGCGGGTGAACGGCAAGAAGTTCCTCGCCCCGGGTGTCGCCAGCGTCCCGGCGTAACACGCGCAGAGCGCAGGAGGGCCCCGTCCGCACCCGGTGAGGACGGGGCCCTCCCCGTTGTCTCACCTGCGGCCGAGCCGGCCGCTCTTGACCAGGCGCTGGGCGGCCGGCGAGGCCGGATTGATGGTCAGGGCCTGCCGGCCGGCCTGGCGGCGCAGGTCGTCGCCGTGCTTGCCGAGCTTCGCCGCGGTCTCCGCGATCCGCAGCCAGACCAGGGCGCGCCCGCTGTCCGCGGAGATCTGCATGGCCCGCTCGATCCGCTGCCTGGCCTGGTCGGTCTCCTTGCGGCGGATGTGGGCCTGGGCCATGCCGATGAGCAGGTCCAGGTTCTCCTGCTCGGCCAGCAGCCGGGCGCCGACCTCCAGGACGCCCCGGTCGTCCTTTGCCTCGACCAGCGAGGCGAACCCGTTCATCGTGACGTCGGTGACGGGCACCTCGTCCGGCTCCGCGCGCTCCCCGGCGCCGCGCAGGGTCCAGCCCAGGCCGCGCCGCCACTTCCAGGTGCGCGGGCCGGGCAGTTCCAGGCGGCTGCGGGTGCGCTCGTTGAAGTGCATGGACAGCTCGGGGCGGCCTTCCCACTGGTCGACGGCCGCCGCGACGTACTCCTCGGCCACCGGGCGCAGGAAGGCGTACCGCTTGGGCTGCATGCAGTAGCCGACGGCCTGGACGTACGGGGTGACCTCGGCCCGGACGTGCTCGGCGTCCAGGATCCGGTCGGCCGGGGCGGCGGTCGGCACGTCCAGGTCGGGGACGAGGGCGTGGGTGAGGGTGGCGGGAATGCGGTTGCTGTTGGCGTAGGGCCGCATGCGCCGGATGACCTCCAGCGCGCCGATCTGGGCGACGGGGATCCCGAAGAGGGTGCGGGCGGTGAACAGACCGGTGGAGAAGCAGCCGATCACCTGGCGGGGGCGCAGGTAGGCGAAGACGGTCTCGGCGAGGACCGGGACGTCCAGGACGAGGAAGGGGACGCCCGCCTCGCGGGCGGCCTCGGCGAGGGTGTCGGAGAGGCTGGAGGGGGCGCTGGGGTGCGGTTTGAAGACCACGGAGGTGTGGCCGAGCCGTACCGCGTGCTCGAACATGCGCCGGTGCAGCTCCTCCTCTTCCTCCTCGGTGAGGATGCCCAGGGGGGAGAGGTACTGGCCGAGGAGGAGCGCGGTCTGCGGTCCGCGTTCGACGAGCTGCGGCGGGACCACCCGGTCGAGGATCGGGCGGCACTCCTCGGTGAGCTCCGCCACCAGGTCGAGGACGGCGCCGGTGTGGACCGGCTGCGAGGGGATCCCGTACTCGGTGAGGAGCATGGGGAGCAGGGTGGGGATCAGGTCGAGGTAGAGGACCCGGTCGATCCGGCCGTGGAGGGGGCGGGGCAGGTCGTTGCGGGTGGGTCCGTAGCTCATGACCCCGTCGGCGTACACGGTGAGGGTGGCGTCGGAGAAGATCTTGCAGAGGGTCTGGGCGGGCTTGACCTGGATGGACTCGACGACGAGCTCCAGGGGGCCGGGCCTGATCCCCATCTTCTCCCCCATCACGGTGCGCCAGAGGGGGGCGTCCTCGTCTCGGGGGGCCCACAGCGACGGGTGGAAGGGGTAGATGAGGTCGTTCCAGTAGACGACCCGGTGGAAGCGCGCGAGGACGGCGGCGGCGCCGGGCATCCGGTGCAGCGGGGTGGCGACCTCGGGGATGTCGACGTTGTTGCACACGAGCAGGATCCGCTCGCGGTCGTCCTGGCCGAACTGGCCGGCGTCGATGGCGGCGGCCACCGTCATGGCCCCGTAGAGGGTGGAGGCGGCGAATACGCGGGTCATCGGGCAGCGGCATCCGGGTGCTGGGACAGCAGTGCTCTGAGCTTGTTCACGCGTGCGGAGTCCATTCCTGCCAGGGTCCCCTCCAGGATGTCCCGGGGAAGGTCGAAGAGGGTCTGCGCGCTGCGTTCCCACAGCAGGCCCCGGGTGGGTTCGTCGTAGTCGCCGGCGCGGTCCATGTGAATGACGACGAGGGCGCACAGAGTTCGCATGGCCTTGAACGAGAGTTCATATCCGCGCGGGTGGTGGGCGAGTTCGTCGAAAACCAGCCGGAAGGCGCGAAGGAAGTCCAGCTGCCGTTCGTCGGGGATCTTGGTGAGTGAAGTGGACACATCGCGGCGGTAGAAGACGCCGTGCAGGTCGACCACTCCGAAGGAGCGCATCCGCAGGTGCAGCTGATAGAACCAGTGCCGGTCCTCTGCGGTTCGCAGGGTCTCCTCGAAGAACAACGCGCCCGCCTCGCGGAGGCGCTCGCGGTCGTAGATGCCCGCCCAGACCGAGGGGTAGTCGATGAAGGTGGACGCGTCCACCGGCCCCATGTAGTCCAGCGGATTCAGCGGAAGGGCCCGCGGGGCGAGCGGGGGCATGACGATCTTTCGTTTCCTGCCGTAGACCCGGACATGGCCGGTGCGCAGGAAATCGACCCCGGACTGACCCATCCAGCCCACGAGTTGTGCGAGATATCCGGGGGCGTACCAGTCGTCGCCGTCGAGAAAGGTGAAGAAGCGGCCGCGGGCCGCGGCGAGGCCGATGTTCCGGGTCGCCGATATCCCCATGTTCCGCTCGTTGCGGATGAGTACGGCGCCGGGGATCCCGGGTATCATCTCCCGCAGGATCTCCGATGTCCCGTCAACGGACGCGTCGTCCACCACGATGAACTCGAAGTCCTCCCGCGCATTCAGGGCCAGGGACTTCAGCGTCGTCCGGCAGAAGTCGCGGACGTCACACATCGCGACGATCACCGAAAGGGTCACCATCGTCGGCACTCACCTTCTCCCCATTCACCGACACTCGGCCATCATGTCAGAGCACCCGGGAGAACCCGAACGGCGCTTGGGGTGTGACGTACAACTCCCCTGCCCTTCGAGGCCTATTCGTGACACATAAGGCTCAGGTGAGGATGTAGGGTCTAACGGGCCGTGCGGCCGCCCCGCCCGAGCCCGCGCCCGGCTGCGGGCACGCCGACAGCAGTCGGGCACCGCCGACCGACCGGGAATCCACCAGTGCGCATCCACGTGCTCGCAGACTCCGACACCCGCTGGAAATGGGGTGCCGGGCTGGCGGTGGGTCTGGCGCCGGGCAGCGAGGTCCACGCGCACATGCTGCGCGGCCGGAGCACTCCGACCGCGCGCCAGCTGGCGGAGGTCGGCATCACCCCCTCCTCGATCACCGAGGTCACGCTCGCCGAGTTCGCGGCCGCCCCCGCCCTCGCCGCGGCGGACGTGATCATCCTGGGCACGGTCGGCGGCGCCACCCACGCGGCCCTGCACGCGCTGGCCCGCCGCTTCGCCGGCGCCCTGCACCGGCCGATCCTGATGACCGGTTACGTCGGCGTCGTCTACGAGAAGATGGCCGACGGCCTCCTGCTGCGCGCGGGCGCCGACATCGTCCTCGCCAACAGCCCTTTCGACCGGCGCCGATTCACCGAGGTGTACGAACCCCTCGGAATTCCCGCGTCCAGCATCGTCCAGACGGCTCTTCCCTTTCTCGACCAGCGCCCCTACGATCCGAACCGGACTTTCGCCGAACACCCTTATACGGTGTGCTTCGCCGTCCAGCCCTCGGTACCCGCCGACCGCAACGGCCGGATGTACATGCTGCGCCGCGCGATATCCCACGCCCGACTGCGCCCGGGGCGCGATGTCCTCATCAAACTCCGCAGCAGACCCGGCGAGGCGACCACCCACGTGGAGGCGTACCACTACCAGGTCCTGGCGGAACAGCTGGACGAACCGCTGCCACCCAATCTGCATTTCGTGTACGGCAACATGTCGCAGACCCTCGACCGCACCGATCTCCTGGTGACGGTCAGCTCCACAGCCGCCCTCGAATCGATGCACCGGGGAATGCCCACCGCCATTCTGAGCGATCTCGGAATCCGCGAGGTACACGGCAACCATTACTTCACCGGTTCCGGCTGCGTCACCGACTGGACCGCCATAGACGGGGGTGCGGCCCCACTCGCCCACGAATCCTGGACGGTCGACCAGGGAATCCGCTCCACCGATCCCTTCGGCGAACTCCGGCAGCGGATCCTCGAACTGCGCAGCCGTCCGCTGCCTCCGGTCACCCCCTACTACACGGCCGACAGCGCGCCCGAATACGTCGGTACGCTGCTGCGCCGCCGGGGCCTCGATCCCGACGGCTCCCCCGGCCCGGGGGCCGCCGCGGCCCGCTCCCGCGGCCCGATGAAGCGCACCTCGCGACGCGTGCTCAAGGTCGCCTACCAGTTCGGGGTCCAGCGCGTGGCCCCGAAGATCCAGCAGTGGGGCGGCGTATGAGCGCCCCCACCCCCATCCAGGAGAGCACCCCCGTGAACGTCACCGCCGTCATACCCGCCCGGGGCGGCTCCAAGGGCATCCCCGGCAAGAACGTCGCCGACGTCGGCGGCGTACCGCTCGTGGCCCGCGCCGTCCGGGCCTGCCTGGGCGCCGCCCACGTGACCCGGGTCGCGGTCTCCACCGACGACGCGGCGATCGCCCGCGCCGCCCGGGAGGCCGGCGCCGAGGTGGTGGAGCGCCCGGCCGGGCTGGGCTCGGACCGGGCCTCCAGCGAGTCCGCGCTGCTGCACGCGCTGGACGTGCTGGAGGAACGTCACGCCGAGACCGTGGACGTCCTGGTCTTCGTCCAGTGCACCAGCCCGTTCACCACCTCCGAGGAGGTGGACGACACCGTGCTGGCCGTCGTCCGCGACGGAGCCGACTCCGCCTTCACCGCCGTGCCCTTCCACGGCTTCCTGTGGAACGCCGACCCCGGCGCCGGCCCCGGCCACCGGGCACAGGGCGTCAACCACGACAGCGCGGTCCGCCTGCGCCGCCAGGACCGCACGCCCGAGTACCTGGAGTCGGGAGCCGTCTACGCCATGCGCACCGAGGGCTTCCGCCGCAGCGGCCACCGCTTCTTCGGCCGGACCCAGCTCGTCCCCACAGCCCCCGAGCGGGCCATCGAGCTCGACGAACCCGGCGACCTCGACCGGGCCCGGGCCCTGGCCCCCCTCCTGGACGCCCCGCAGACTTCGGCGACCCCGTCGCCGCGACCCCAGCAGTACCCCGGAAAGGAACTCTGAACAGTGGTGCACAGCAACCGGATCCGCCGGATCGGAAACAGGGAGGTCGGCGCCGGCCGGCCCGCCTATGTGATCGGTGAGATCGGGATCAACCACAACGGCGAGCTGGCGAACGCCCTCGCCCTCATCGACGCGGCCGCCGACGCGGGCTGTGACGCGGTGAAGTTCCAGAAGCGCACGCCCGAGATATGCACCCCGCGCGACCAGTGGGACATCGAGCGGGACACCCCGTGGGGCCGGATGACGTACATCGACTACCGCCACCGCGTGGAGTTCGGCGAGGACGAGTACCGGGCCATCGACGAGCACTGCGCGAAGCGCGGCATCGACTGGTTCGCCTCTCCCTGGGACACCGAAGCCGTCACCTTCCTGGAGAAGTTCGACGTGCCCGCACACAAGGTGGCCTCCGCCTCCCTGACCGACGACGAGCTCCTCCTGGCCCTGCGCGCCACGGGCAAGACGGTCATCCTGTCCACCGGCATGTCCACCCCGCAGCAGATCCGGCACGCGGTGGAGGTGCTCGGCAGCGAGAACATCATCCTGCTGCACGCCACCTCCACCTACCCGGCCAAGGCCGAGGAGCTGAACCTGCGGGTCATCAACAGCCTGGAGGCGGCCTACCCCAACGTGCCCGTGGGCTACTCGGGGCACGAGACGGGCCTGCAGACCACCGTGGCGGCCGTCGCCATGGGCGCCTGCGCCGTCGAGCGGCACATCACCCTCGACCGCGCCATGTGGGGCTCCGACCAGGCCGCCTCCGTCGAGCCCGGCGGCCTCGCCCGCCTCGTGCGCGACATCCGCACCATCGAGACCGCCCTCGGCGACGGCGTCAAGAAGGTCTACGACTCCGAGCTCGGCCCGATGAAGAAGCTCCGGCGCGTCCAGGGCGCCCATTCCGCCGAGGGCGTGACGACCTCGGCATGAGCGAAACCCTCGCCCTGGTGGAGAGCCCGGCTCAACTACTGAATGTCCTGGAGTGGGCCCACGTCCACCCGGGCGAGGCAGCGTCCCTCACCATCGCCGTGCTTCAGCCGGTGGACCCGCGCTCGCGCGCACAGGTCCGCCGGCTGTGCCGGTACGCCTCGCAGGCCAAGGTGGCGTGGCGGCGCTACGAGGTCCGCGCGGGGTACCTGGGGCGGGCCGGCGAACTGGTCCGGCTCGGCCGGGCTGTCGCCGCGGCCCGGCGCCTGGTGATCGGGGACCTGTTCTCCCGCACCATCCAGCTGCTGCTGCCGCGCTCCCGGGCCCGCGAGGTGGTCGTCGTCGACGACGGCACCGCCACCACCGAGCTGGTGGCGTTGCTGACGAGCGGGCAGCAGCTGACCCGCTGGCACCAGGGGGACGTCAAGTCCTCCAAGGGCGGCCCGGTCAACCGGTGGCTGGCCCGGGAGGAGCTGGAGCGGGCCGTCTTCTTCACCTGCATGCCGGTGTCCGCCCCGCCGGGCGCCGAGGTACGGCCGAACGACTACGCCTGGAGCCGGGCCACCTTCGGCCCGGCGCGGCCCCGGCCCGGCGCGGACCTGGCGGGCAGCTCCCTGGTGGAGACCGGGGTCATCGACGAGGACCGCTACATCGAAGCCGTCGGCTGGATCGCCCGCAGCCGGGCGGCCGGACGCTATCTGGCGCACCGCCGGGAGAGCGCGGCCAAGCTGGAGCGGATCGCCGCACTGACCGGGATGGAGATCGTCCACCCCGAGCTGCCGCTGGAGCTGACCGCGCTGACCGAGCCCATCGGCCTGTCCCTGCTGACCTTCGCGTCCACCATCGCCTACACCCTGCCGATCGTGCTGCGCGGTGCGCCGGTACGGGTGGAGCTGTGCGAGATCGACGACGCCTGGATCACCCCGGACACGGCGGCCCGTTCGGTGGACTTCCTGCGGCGCATCTCCAGCCTGGCGATCGCCCGGCACGGCCTGGCCAGCATCCCGCCGCAGGGACGGCGGCGGACGGGCGGCCGGTCAGAAGCGCTGCCAGCGGCCCAGTGAGAGCCCGGAGCTGTCCTTCTGACGGTTGACCAGCAGTTCGCCCCGGGCGCTGATCGAGACGATGACGACCAGTCCGCGGGCGTCGACGGCGAGGGCCGGGGACCCCAGGCACTCCTCGCCGATCTCGGTCCACCACAGCCCCGCCGCCTCGTGCTCCGTCGGGTAGGCGGCGAGGACGGTACGGCCACCCACGGCCCGGTGGGCCAGCACTGTGCAGTCGTACCCGTCGACCAGCGCCCGGACGGCGGCCACCGCCCCGTAGGCCGGTCCGCCGCCCAGGGCCATCACCCCGGCGCCCTCGCGGTGGGCGAATACCCCGCTCCCGTCGGCCGCGTGCCAGAAGTGGGTGACGCGTCCCGGGGCCGTCTCCAGGGCCCGCACCGACCCGTCCAGGGCGAGGTACGGGACGTCCTCGCCCCTCTCCAGGGGGCCGCCCGGCCCGCTCTGGGCCCAGAAGGAGAGCCCCTTCTCGCCCGGGGCGGCGAACCATATCCGGCCGTCGGCGGTGGAGGAGGCGCAGCAGCCCTCGAAGGTCATACTGCCCCGCAGGTCCTGCCACGCCACCCAGTTGCCCTTCTTGTCCTGGCGCTTGACGTGGATGCCGCGCCCGTTGTTGCGGACGAAGACGTGGGGGGTGCCCTGGGCGTCCGCCGTCACGGCCGGCGGGCCGCCGCGCAGCGACATCTCGACGTTGTGGTAGAGGGTGCCGAGGGAGTCCCAGGGGCCCATCGGGCGTCCGCTCTGGTACTGCACGGCGTGGTGGTAGGTGAGGGTCTCGGTGCCGTCGCCGCCCTCGGCGCGGGCCCGGCGCCGGCCCGCGAAGTGGGCGTATCCGTCGGGGCCCTGACCCACCGAGAGGTCGGTCAGCCCGTCGGTGGGGAAGAGGTCGGGGCCGCTCCAGTCGGGGCCGCCGGGGACGCGCTCGGTCCAGCGGAGCAGACCGCCCTCGGCGCGCGCGTACGCGGTGAGCCGTCCGTCCTTGCCGGCGAGGACCCAGCGTCCGGCCACGGGGCCCAGGGCCACGGAGTTCCAGTCACGGGCGCCGGCGCCGCCGGGCCCCGCGGGGCGTCCGGGGGATTTGTTCGGACTGCGTCTGGATCGCGTCGCCATGGACCGCAAGCAACCCTTCCCCCGCACGATTCGAACAGAATCAGGATACCCCGGGGGTCGTCCGGCGGGCCGCTGCGTCTATGTTGGAGCCCGCGCTCCCCCGCCGCACTCCCCCCGCCACCCGTTCGGAAGGACCGGTCCCCGGGCATGACTTCAGACGCCACCGCCCCCGCCACGACCACGCCGGAACCGGCGCCGGAACAGGCCCCGACCCGTTCGCGCGCGAGCCGGATCCGCCGGGGACTGGCCTGGACGGCGGCCGTCGTGGTCCTCGGCTCGGCCGGAGCGGGCTGGTGGGTCTACAGCCACCTCGAGGGGAACATCGACAGCGTCGACCTGGACCGGGCCATCGGCGCGGACAACCGGCCGCCGAAGGTGGCCGAGAAGGCCCAGAACGTCCTGGTGCTCGGCTCCGACTCGCGGGCCGGCGCCAACGGCGAGCTCGACCACGGCAACGTCAGCGGGGCCCGCTCCGACACGGCGATGCTGGTGCACATACCCGAGGGCCGGTCCCGGGCCACCGCGGTGAGCATCCCCCGCGACACCCTGATCACCCGGCCCGAGTGCAAGGACCAGGACGGGAAGACCGTCCCGGAGGCGAACCGGGTCATGTTCAACTCCGTCTACTCGGTGGCCGGCCCGGCCTGCGTGGTCAAGACCGTCGAGCAGCTGTCGGGCATCCGCGTCGACCACTTCGTCGAGGTGGACTTCGCCGGCTTCAAGGGCCTGGTGGACGCCCTCGGCGGGGTCACCGTCACCCTCGACCAGCCGATGACGGGCGCGAAGGGCGGCCTGAAACTCGACGCGGGCACGCACCGGCTGAACGGCACGGACGCGCTGAAGTTCGTCCGCACCCGCTATGGCTACGGCGACGGCAGCGACCTCGGACGCATCGGCCTCCAGCAGCAGTTCATGCTCGCGATGCTCTCCGAGATCAAGAAGCAGGACGCCCTCGGCAACCCGGCCCGGCTCTACAAGCTCGCCGACGCCGGCACCAAGTCCCTGACCACCGACTCCGACCTGGCCTCGCTCAGCGCACTGGCCGACTTCGCGCAGAGCATGAAGGGCGTGGACCCGTCCACGATGGAGACCATCATGCTCCCGGTGGCGTACGACAAGGTGGACCCGAACCGGGTCGTGATCGCACAGGAGCAGGCCTCCCAACTGTGGGAGGCCCTGCGGACCGACCGGAAGGTGCCCGCCTCGGCGAAGGACTCCCCCGCCAAGGGCGGCTCGGGCACCAGGTCCAAGTCCCCGGCGCCCTCGCCGACCCCGTCGGCCTGAACCGCAGGCGCTCCGGCGGCCGCTCCTAGAGCTCCGCGTCCCGTCCGAGCTGGGCCAGGCGGCTCTTGCGCTTGCCGTACAGGAAGTAGACGACGAGGCCGATCACCATCCAGATCGCGAACCGCAGCCAGGTCTCGGCCGGCAGATTGAGCATCAGCCAGAGCGAGGCCGCCATCGACAGGATCGGCACCACCGGCACCCACGGGGTACGGAAGGCCCGGTGCAGGTCGGGGCGGGTCCTGCGCAGGATGATCACGCCGAGGGCCACCACGACGAAGGCGAACAGGGTGCCGATGTTGACCAGCTCCGCGAGCTTCTCCAGGCTGGTGAACCCCGCGACCACGGCGATGATCGAACCGAGCAGCACGGTGGCGCGGTAGGGCGTGCGGAACTTCGGGTGGGTGACGGAGAAGACGCGCGGCAGCAGTCCGTCACGGCTCATGGCGAAGAACACGCGGGTCTGCCCCAGAAGCAGGATCATGCACACCGTGATCAGGCCGATGGCCGCCCCGAGGCTGATGGCTCCGGAGAAGAAGGGCTGGTCGACGGCTTTGAACGCGGCGGCGAGCGGGGCTGTCGGAGACATCTCCTTGTAGTACTGCATACCGGTGACCACGATCGTCACGGCGACGTAGAGCAGCGTGCAGATGAGCAGCGAGCCCAGGATGCCGCGCGGCATGTCCCGTTGCGGGTTCCTGGTCTCCTCGGCCGCGGTGGCCACGACGTCGAAGCCGATGAAGGCGAAGAAGACCAGGGAGGCGGCGGTGAAGATGCCCATGACACCGAAGTTGGTGGGCTGGTAGCCGAAGATCAGCTGGACCAGGGGCGCCGTCCAGCCGCTGCCGCCGGGTTGTGGCTCGGCCGGCGGGATGAACGGGGAGTAGTTGTCGGCCTTGATGAAGAACGCGCCCGCGACGATGACCAGCAGCACCACGAAGACCTTGATGGCGACGACGATGGCGGTGATGCGGGCCGACAGCTTCGTGCCGATGACGAGGATCGCGGTCAGCGCGAGGACCAGCAGGAAGGCCAGCAGGTCGAAGTGCCCGCCGTCGTCGGGCCCGGACAGGGCGGTGGGCATGTCCCAGCCGAGGTTCGTGTGCATGAGCTGGCGCACGTACCCCGACCAGCCGACGGCCACGACGGCGGTGCCCAGGGCGAACTCCAGGACGAGGTCCCAGCCGATGATCCAGGCGGGCAGTTCTCCGATCGATGCGTACGCGAAGGTGTAGGCCGACCCGGCCACCGGAACGGTGGACGCGAACTCGGCGTAGCAGAGGGCCGCGAGGGCACAGACGACGCCCGATACCACGAAGGAGAGGGCGGTGGCGGGGCCGGCGTTGTTGCGGGCCGCGATGCCCGTCAGGACGAAGATGCCGGTACCGATGATGACACCGACACCGAAGACGGTCAGGTCCCAGGCGGAGAGCGATTTGCGGAGCGCGTGCTCCGGCTCCTCCGTGTCCCGGATGGACTGTTCCACCGTCTTGGTACGGAACGGGCTGTTGAGATCCGAGCTCACCGACGCACCTCCCAAGAAGTACGCGAACGGGCCGGGAGGCCCACCCTTCAAGGGTGATCTCCCGGCCCGTGTGCTGCAACCGCGCGACCGCGGCGCCCCCGCGGTACGGCTAGTCGACGGCGGCGGCCGGCTCGCTCTCGAAACGGCCGTCCAGCTTCGCGACCAGGCCGGTGACCTGGCGCGCGATGTCCGGGGCGGTCAGGCCGATCTCGGCCATGATCTCCTTGCGCAGCGCGTGGTCGAGGAAGCGCTGCGGGATGCCGAAGTCGCGCAGCGGCACGTCCACGCCCGCGTCCCGCAGGGCCTGCGCGACGGCGGCGCCGACACCGCCGGTGCGGCCGTTGTCCTCGACGGTGACGACGACCCGGTGGCGTTCGGCGAGCGGGGCCATGGCCTCGTCCACCGGCTTGACCCAGCGGGGGTCGACGACGGTCGAGGAGATGCCCTGCTTGTCGAGCAGGGCGGCGATCTCCAGGCACATCGGGGCGAGCGCGCCGACCGAGACGAGCAGTACGTCCGTGGGGGCACCTCCCAGGCCCGAAGGGCCGAGGGGGAGCGTGACCTCGGGGGCCGGCAGGCGCAGCACGTCCATGCCGCCGACCTTGCCGACGGCCGGCACGGCCGGGCCGACGACGCCCTTGGAGTAGCGCACCACGGTCGGGGCGTCCTTGACCTCGACGGCCTCGCGGAGCTGGGCGCGCAGCTGCTCGGCGTCGCGCGGGGCGGCGAGCCGCAGGCCCGGGACGACCTGGAGGATGGACATGTCCCACATGCCGTTGTGGGAGGCACCGTCGTCGCCGGTGACACCGGCGCGGTCCAGGACGAAGGTGACCCCGCACTTGTGCAGGGCGACGT
This sequence comes from Streptomyces sp. NPDC001373, assembly GCF_042895815.1. Classification (NCBI taxonomy): domain Bacteria; kingdom Bacillati; phylum Actinomycetota; class Actinomycetes; order Kitasatosporales; family Streptomycetaceae; genus Streptomyces; species Streptomyces sp. NPDC001373. Next base: position 285,700 of record NZ_JBIAWQ010000008.1, on the reverse strand, counting down.
CCATGAGGACCTGGTCGAAGGCGCGGTTGAGGAAGGTCGCGTAGACCGCGAAGACCGGGTGGACGCCGCCGGTGGCCAGGCCGGCGGCCGAGGTGGCCGCGTGCTGCTCGGCGATGCCGACGTCGTAGATGCGGTCCGGGAAGGTGTCCGCGAACTTCTTCAGGCCGACCGGGTGGAGCATCGCCGCGGTGATGCCGACGATGTCCTTGCGCTCGTGGCCGAGCTTGACCATCTCGTCGGCGAAGACGGAGGTCCAGCTGGCGGCTGCGGCCTTGACCGGCAGGCCGGTGTCGGGGTGGATCGGGCCGATGCCGTGGAAGCGGTCGGCCTCGTCCTGCTCGGCGTGCGTGTAGCCGCGGCCCTTCTGGGTCAGGCAGTGCACGATGACCGGGCCGCTGAAGCGCTTGGCGCGCTGGAGAGCGGACTCCAGGGCCTCGATGTCGTGGCCGTCGATGGGGCCGATGTACTTCAGGCCGAGGTCCTCGAACATGCCCTGCGGGGCGATGAAGTCCTTGAGGCCCTTCTTGGCGCCGTGCAGGGTCTCGAAGAGCGGCTTCCCGACGACGGGGGTGCGCTCCAGGATCTCCTTGCCGCGGGCCAGGAAGCGCTCGTAGCCGTCCGTGGTGCGCAGGGTGGCGAGGTGGTTCGCGAGGCCGCCGATGGTGGGGCCGTACGAGCGCTCGTTGTCGTTGACGACGATGACGAGCGGGCGGTCCTTGGCGGCGGCGATGTTGTTCAGCGCCTCCCAGGCCATGCCGCCGGTGAGGGCACCGTCGCCGATGACGGCGGCGACGTGGTGGTCCTCGCGGCCGAGGACCTCGTTGGCCTTGGCGAGGCCGTCGGCCCAGCCGAGGACCGTCGAGGCGTGCGAGTTCTCGATGACGTCGTGGTCGGACTCGGCGCGCGAGGGGTAGCCGGACAGGCCGCCCTTGGAGCGCAGGCCCGCGAAGTCCTGGCGGCCGGTGAGCAGCTTGTGGACGTAGGCCTGGTGCCCGGTGTCGAAGAGGACCTTGTCCTTCGGCGATTCGAAGACCCGGTGCAGGGCGATCGTCAGTTCGACCACGCCGAGGTTGGGGCCGAGGTGCCCGCCGGTCTTGGAGACGGCATCGACCAGGAAGGACCTGATCTCGGCGGCGAGCTGGTCGAGCTCCTCCTGGCTGAGCCGGTCCAGATCGCGCGGTCCCTTGATGCGGGTCAGCAGCACCCGTGCCTCCTTGCAGTTGCTGGCTGGTCTGTCGAGTCTAATGTTCCGCTCGCGAGCGGATTCATCGGGCGGTGCCGGGAGGGGTACGCCCACGGTCATACCTGTACACCGCACGGCGGAATCACACCTCCCAAACGGACGTATAACCGCACACTCATACGTACATATGTACGCACAGGTGCCCGGCGCCACGCGGAGTGGCACCGGGCACTGTGACGGGTCTTACCGTGGGGGCGAGGCCCCGGGCGCGCGGTCAGGCGCGTCCGGCGGTCTTCTGGGTCTTGCGGGTGACCGAGTCGATGACCACGGTGGCGAGCAGTACGGCACCAGTGATCATGTACTGGATCGGAGTCGCGATCCCCTCCAGGGCCAGACCGTACTGGATGGAGGTGATGACCATGACGCCGAGGAGGGCGTTCCAGGTCCGGCCGCGTCCGCCGAAGAGGCTGGTGCCGCCGATGACGGCTGCCGCGATCACGTTCATCAGCAGGTCGCCGGCGCCGGCGCTCTGGTTGGCCGCCGCGATCTTGGAGGCCCAGAAGAGCCCGCCGACGGCGGCGAAGGTGCCGGAGATGGAGAAGACCGCAATGCGGATGGCGTTGACGTTGATGCCCGCGCGGCGGGAGGCCTCGACGCTGCCGCCGAGGGCGAAGACGTTGCGGCCGAAGGTGGTGCGGCGCAGGAGGAAGTCCGTGCCGACCAGGGCCAGCACGAAGAGCACCACCGCGAGCGGCAGGCCCTTGTACTGGTTGAAGACGACCGCGGGACCGAAGGTGAACACGGCCAGCAGGCCGGTGCGCAGCAGGATCTCGGAGAGCGGGCGCGAGGGGACCCCGGCGGCCGCCCGGCGGCGGTTGTCGAGGAAGGACGCGAGGAAGTACACGGCCGTGGCGAGCGCCGCGAGGCCGTAGCCGGCGGCCACGTCCGAGAAGTAGTACGTCGTCAGCTGCCCGACCACGCCGTCGGGGTCGATGTTGATGGTGCCGTTGCTGCCGAGGATCTGGAGCATGGCACCGGACCAGAACAGCAGGCCCGAGAGGGTGACGGCGAAGGCGGGGGCGCCGATCCTGGCGAAGAAGAAGCCGTGGATCGCGCCGATCAGGGCGCCGCCGGCGACGGCGGCGAGGATCGCGAGCCATTCGTTGACGCCGTGGGTCACGGCGAGGACGGCGACGATCGCGCCCGAGACACCGCTGACCGAGCCGACCGAGAGGTCGATCTCGCCGAGCAGCAGCACGAAGATGATACCGACGGCGATCATGCCGGTGGCGACCATCGTGATCGCGATGTTGGAGAGGTTCTCCGGGGAGAGGAAGTTCGAGTTCAGGCTCTGGAAGATGCCCCAGATGACGATCAGACCGAGGACGACCGGGATCGAGCCCAGGTCGCCCGCCTTCATCTTGCGGCCGAACTCGCTCAGGTAGCCGGAGAGGCCCTGCTCGCGCACCAGGAGGCGGGGGTCCACCGCCGGGATGGCGTCCGCCGGCGCGGCGGGGTTGGCCAGCCGGGCCACCTCTTCCGCGTGGGTGTGGTGTTCGGTGCTCACTTGCGGGCCTCCCCGGTGCGGGCCGCCCGGCGGGTCACGGCGTTGTCCGTGGCCCCGGTGATGGCGGAGATGATCTCTTCCTGCGAGGTGTCGGCGACGTTGAAGACACCGTTGTTGCGGCCCAGCCGCAGCACCGCCACCTTGTCGGCGACGGCCTTCACGTCGGCCATGTTGTGGCTGATGAGGATGACGGCGTGGCCGCGCTCGCGCAGCCTCTCGACCAGGTCGAGGACCTGGGCGGTCTGCTCGACGCCGAGGGCCGCGGTGGGCTCGTCGAGGATGACGAGCTTGGGCTCGCCCAGCATCGAGCGGGCGATCGCCACCGTCTGGCGCTGACCGCCGGAGAGGGAGGCGATGGGGATCCGGACACTGGGGATCCGGATGGACAGGGTGGTCAGGAGCTCGCGGGCGCGGCGCTCCATCTCCACCTCGTCGAGCACGCCGTAGCGCTTGAGCTCGCGGCCCAGGAAGAGGTTGCCGACGACGTCGATGTTGTCGCACAGCGCGAGGTCCTGGTAGACGGTCGCGATGCCGAGGTTCTGGGCGTCGTGGGGCTTGCCGATGGAGACCGGACGGCCCTCCCACTCGATGACTCCGTCATCGATGGGGTGCACGCCGGCGATCGTCTTGACCAGCGTGGACTTGCCGGCGCCGTTGTCGCCGACCAGGGCGACCACCTCACCGGAGTGGATCTCGAGTTCTACGTCGGTCAGGGCCTGGACGGCGCCGAACCGCTTCGAGACCCCTCGCAACGCCAGCACGGGCGCAGCGGACACATGAACCATCTCCTTCGCCGCCTGACCGGCGGGGATGTCGTGCAAAAGAGCAGGAGCGGGGCGGATGGGATACGACAAGCGAAAGGTGAAACGTTTCTGCCCGGCGCCCCGCGGGTGGCGGGGACATGAGGAGCGGGGCGCCGGGCAGGGCAGGGGGGCCGGCTCTCCGCGGCGGGAGGCGGCGGAGGGCCTTACTTGAGGCCGATGGCGGCGCAGGCGGCCGCGTACTTGTCGGTGCAGATCTCGTCGACCGTGTAGACGCCGTCCTTGACGACGCTGTCCTTGATGTTGCTCTTGGTCAGCGAGACGACCGGGATCAGCACGGAGGGGACGCCCTTGGTGGTCGGGCTGTCGACCTTGTTGTTGATGATGTCGTCGGCCTTCTTGCCCTGGGCGAGGGCGACGGCCATCTCGGCGGCGGCCGAGGCCTCGGGGGCGTACGGCTTGTAGACGCTCATGAACTGCTCGCCCGCGACGATCCGCTGGACGCCTGCGAGTTCGGCGTCCTGGCCGGTGACGGGGGGCAGGGGGCTGAGACCGGCCGCCTTGAGGGCGGTGATGATGCCGCCGGCCATGCCGTCGTTGGCGGAGTAGACGCCGATCACCTTGTCCTTGCCGAGCGCGGAGAGGGCGCCCGCCATGTTGGTGTTGGCGTTCTCCGGCTTCCACTCCTTGGTGTCGTACTCCTTGCCGATGTTCACCTTGCCGTCGAGGACGGAGTGCGCGCCCTTCTTGAACAGCGCGGCGTTCGGGTCGGTGACGGAGCCGTTCATCATGACGATCTGGCCGTCCTTGGCCTTGTCGCCCAGGGCCTCCAGCAGGGCCTTGCCCTGCACCTTGCCGACCTCTTCGTTGTCGAAGGAGGTGTAGCCGTCGATCGGGCCCTCCGCCAGGCGGTCGTAGGCGACGACCGGGATGCCGGCGTCCTTGGCCTTCTTGACCGAGCCCGCGATGGCCTTGGCGTCGACCGCGTCGATGATCAGGACGTTCACCTTGTTGGTGATCATCGTGTCGACCTGGGAGTTCTGCGTGGTCGCGTCCTGCTTGGCGTTGGCGTAGACGACCTGGGCCTTGCCGTTGGTGAGATCGGAGATCTTCTTCTCGATCAGCGGCTTGTCGAACTTCTCGTAGCGCGCGGTCTGGTTCTCCGGCAGGAGCAGGCCGACCTTGATCGCGTCACCGGCGGCCACGGGACCCGAGGGCTTCTCGCCCCCCGCTTCCTTGGCGCTGCCACAGGCGGCCAGCGAGACGGCCATGGCGCCGGCGGCCACGGCAACAGCGGCTCTACGCATACGCGTGTTCATGAAGTGAACCTCCCTGACGAGGCCGCAACACCGCGGCCGAGGTGGATGTGAGTCAACCCCGGCCGCGAGTTTGCCGTCAAGGAGTGAATCCTTAACGAGATGACAACGGAGTCATCCGTTATCTAAATGAAGACACGACGACGGGAGTGCGCATCCCACCATTTTCTGCCAAAAGTGTTGAATCGCCCATCTCGCTGAGTACGAGCGCGAGTGCGCCGAGTACCTCGGCGCGGCTGCCCAGCGTCCCCGTCAGGACCGACAGCTGCCGGGCCGCGCTGGGGATCGCGTACCGCCCCACGGATTCGCGGATCGGCGCCAGGACCAGCTCACCGGCCTCCGCCAGCGAGCCGCCGAGCACGATCCGGCTCGGGTTCAGGAGGTTGCACAGGCTGGCCACGCCGCTGCCGATGTGCCGCCCCACGTCGGCGATGACCCGGCGGCAGCCCGGGTCGCCCTCGCGGGCCAGCTCGACCACCCGCTCCATCGTCAGTTCCGGCCCGTGGCTGCCCTGGAGCAGGGGCAGCACGTAGCGGGCCGCGGCGAAGGTCTCCAGGCAGCCGCGGTTGCCGCAGCGGCAGACCGGGCCCGACTCGTCCAGGGTGATGTGCCCGATCTCCCCGGCGGTGCCGCCGGGGCCGCGGTAGATCTGCCCGTTGATCACCAGACCGGCGCCCACACCGCTCGCGACCTTGATGTACGCCAGGTCCCTGACCCCGCGCCCGCTGCCCCACACCAGCTCGCCGAGGGCGCCGAGGTTCGCGTCGTTGTCCACGTAGACGGGCACGCCGAGGCGCTGCGAGAGCTCCTGGCGCGGGTTGATCCCCGCCCAGCCCGGCAGGATCGCGGTCGACCCGAGGGTGCCGGACTCCACGTCGATGGGACCCGGGACGCCGAGCCCGACGCCGATGACCTTGTCCCGGGCCACGCCGACCTGCTCGACCAGCCGTCCGACCAGCGCCTCCGCGCGGTCGAAGCCCTCCACCCAGGAGGCGTCCACGTCCAGCGGCTCGGACTCCTCGGCCAGCACCTGGTGCGCGAGGTTGCCGACCGCCACCCGCAGGTGGGTGTGGCCGAAGTCCACGCCGATCACGATGCCCGCGTCCCCGCTGAGCGAGACGCTGCGCGCCCTCCGGCCGCCCGCCGAGGTGTCGGTGACCTCGACGGTCCCGCCCTCCTTGAGCTCGCGGACGATGTTGGAGACCGTCGCCGCCGACAGTCCGGTGGTACGGGCGATCTCCGCCTGCGTCAGCGAACCCGCGAGGCGCACCGCCCGCACGACCCGTTCGAGATTCGCGCGATGCAGCGAGGACTGCGATCCGGGAGTCTGCACGACCCATCCACTCCTGCCCATAAGCGACGGCCATCCGTCGCCCCCCGGCCGGTCGTCGCGGTAGGTGTTCCGAGACCCCGGCTTCTCTCCAACTTGTGAACCTTAAGTCGAGCCTTTGGCCCCTGAGACGTCAAGGCCCTGAGACAGACGGAAAAGGACACCTCAGGCCAAAGGGGTGCACACCGCCCTCCGAGATCGTGTTACGGTCGCCGAGGCGCCCCGTCCTCTGCGGCCTTCCGGCCGGACCCGGCGCCGTGTTCTGACGGCGCGACGCGAGGAGGTGTTCGGGATGAGTCCCGATCGAAGTCCTCGCCGCGCCCACGTCGGCTGACTCTTTCCCCTGGGAACCCTTCTTCCCTTCCTTCCGCATGCCCTGACTCTCCTGTCCGGCATACGTCATCCCTGTCCACGGCGTACCCCGTGGCGGCTCCCGCCACCCGCGCCGCACCATGACCACTCCACGTGACCGCGCGGCTGCGCGCTGCCCGGACGCGGTGGAGGGAGGTATTCGTCATGACCATGCTCACCCCCCGTTCCCCGGCGAAGCTCGCACCGCCGGGCCGGACCCGCCGCGAGCGCCAGGCCGCCGAGCTGGAGACCGCCACCCGCCTCGTCGGCGAGCGCCTCGCCGCGATCAGCACCCGGCCGGTGGTGCAGGTCCTCCAGGAGGCCGACACCTCCCGGGGCGGCCTCACCCACGGCGAGGCGGTGCGCCGCCTGGGGCTGCACGGCCCCAACACCGTCGCCCGGGAGCGCGCCCCGCTGTGGCCGGTGCAGCTCGCGAAGGCGTTCTGCAACCCCTTCATCGGCGTGCTGGTCTTCCTGGCCGCCGTCATGTTCTGGCAGGACCCCGAGGACCCCGGCGTCCTCATCCTCTCCGTGATGGTCGCGCTCAGCGGACTGCTGCGGTTCTGGCAGGAGTACCGCTCCGGCCGCGCCGCCGACGCCCTGAAGCGGCTCGTCACCACCACCTGCGCGGTACAGCGGCGGGCCGGCAGCGGCTCGGCGGCGACCACTCTCGAGATCCCGATGGACCAGGTGGTCCCGGGCGACCTCGTCAGGCTGGCCGCCGGCGACCTGATCCCGGCCGACCTGCGGCTGATCACCTCCAAGGACCTGATGGTCAGCCAGGCGGCCCTGTCCGGCGAGTCGTTGCCGGTGGCCAAGGCCGATGCCTCCCCCGGCTCCGAGGACCTCGGCCGGCACGGGAGCAGCGACCCGGTGGAGGCCGGCAACCTCTGCCTGATGGGCACCTCGGTCACCTCCGGCACCGCCACCGGCGTGGTCGTCGCGACCGGCTCCGACACCTACTTCGGGTCCATGGCCGGCACCCTCGTCGGCGAGCGCCCGCAGACCAACTTCGACAACGGCGTGCGCAGGGTCAGCTTCCTGCTGATCCGCTTCATGCTGGTCATGGTCCCGGTCGTCTTCATGGTGAACGGCCTGACCAAGGGCGACTGGAACGAAGCCTTCCTGTTCGGTGTCGCCGTCGCGGTGGGGCTGACCCCCGAGATGCTGCCGATGGTCGTCTCCGCCAACCTGGCGCGCGGCGCGGTGGCCATGTCCCGGCGCAAGGTCGTCGTCAAGCGGCTCAACGCCATCCAGAACCTGGGCGCCATGGACGTGCTCTGCACGGACAAGACCGGCACGCTGACCGAGGACCGGATCGTCCTGGACCGCTACCTGGACGTGCACGGCGACGAGGACGGCGAGGTCCTGGAGTACGGCTACCTCAACGCGCACTTCCAGACCGGCCTGCGCAACCTGCTGGACCAGGCGGTCATCGACCGGGTGAACGAGGCCGAGGAGGTTGTCGTCGACGCACGGTTCACGATGGTCGACGAGATCCCCTTCGACTTCGCCCGGCGGCGGATGTCCGTGGTCCTGAACCGCAACGCGATGGTGGACAGCCCCGGCCGCTCCGAACACGTGATGATCACCAAGGGCGCGGTCGAGGAGGTCCTGGACCTCTGCGGCCACATGACCGACCGGGGCGAGCGGGTGGAGCTCACCGAGGAGCTGCGCCGGCGCGTCAGGGCGATCGCCGAGGACAACAACCGCAGGGGCCTGCGGGTCCTGGCCGTGGCCACCCGCCGGATCGACACCCCGCGCGACACCTACACCGTGGCGGACGAGGACCGGCTCACCCTCGTCGGCTTCCTCGCCTTCCTCGACCCGCCGAAGCCCTCCGCCGCCCGGGCCCTGCAGGGCCTGGCCGACAAGGGCATCGCGGTCAAGGTGGTCACCGGCGACAACGAGCTGGTCGCCGCCCGGGTCTGCGCCGACGTCGGCATCGCGGTGGGCCATGTGGTCCAGGGCTGCGAGGTGGACGCCCTCGACGACGCCGGCCTGCGCGCGCTGGCCGCCCGTACGACGGTCTTCGCCAAGGTCAACCCGGTCCAGAAGGCGCGGATCGTCCGGTCCCTCCAGGCGGACGGCCGGACGGTCGGATTCCTCGGGGACGGCATCAACGACGCCGCCGCGCTGCGGGACGCCGACGTGGGCATCTCGGTCGACACCGCCGTCGACATCGCCAAGGAGTCGGCGGACATCATCCTGCTGGAGAAGGACCTGACCGTCCTGGAGCAGGGCGTGGTCCAGGGCCGCACCACCTTCGGCAACACGATCAAGTACATCAAGATGACGGCCTCGTCGAACTTCGGCAACGTCTTCTCGGTCCTGGTGGCGAGCGCCTTCATCCCCTTCCAGCCGATGCTCGCGATCATGCTGCTGGTCCAGAACCTCGTCTACGACATCGCCCAACTGGCCACGCCCTGGGACCGGATGGACGAGGAGTACCTGCGCAAGCCGAGGAACTGGGACGCCAAGGGCATCTTCCGCTTCATGGTGACGATCGGTCCCATCAGCTCGATCTTCGACGTCGCCATGTTCGTGATCATGTGGAACGTGTTCGCCGCGAACACCGTCGGCGAGGCCTCGCTCTTCCAGACCGGCTGGTTCGTCGAGGGCCTGCTCTCGCAGACCCTCATCGTCCACATGATCCGGACCCGCAAGATCCCCTTCCTCCGGTCCCGCGCCTCCTGGCCGGTGATGGCGGCCACCGTCCTGGCGGTGCTGACCGGGCTCTGGCTGCCCTTCTCGCCGCTGGCCCCAGCACTGGGCTTCACCGCCCTGCCGGCGGACTACTTCCCCTGGCTGGCCGGCGTGCTCCTCGCGTACTGCACGCTGACCCAGCTGGTGAAGACCTGGTACGTCCGCCGGTTCGGCACCTGGCTGTGAGGAGGCCGGCCTACTTGAGGGTGGCCGAGGTCAGTCCCGCCTGGATCTGGCGCTGGAAGGACAGGTAGACCACCAGCATCGGGATCATCGCGATGGTCACGCCGGCGAAGAGCACCGGCAGGTCCGTCTCGTAGCCCATCTGGTACTGGAGCTGGATCAGGCCCTGGGTGAGCATGTAGCGCTCGGGGTCCGATCCGCTCTGGGGCTGCATCAGCACGGAGGGCAGGATGTACTGGTTCCACTGGCCCAGGACGTTGAATATCCCCACGCTGATCAGGCCGGGCTTGGCCATCGGCAGCATCACCCGGAAGAAGATCCGGGTGTCGGAGGCCCCGTCGATCACCGCCGCCTCGTGCACCGCCGTCGGCAGGGTGCGGAAGAAGGAGTGCATGAAGAAGACGGTGAAGGGCATCGAGTAGGCGACGTAGACCAGGATCAGGCCCTGGTACGTGTTCAGCATGTCCAGGCGCTTGACCATGAAGAACAGCGGAACGAGCGCCAGGAACACGGGGAACATGGCCCCGCTGACGAAGAAGTAGTAGATGACCCGGTTCCCCCGGAAGGGGTAGCGGGCCAGCACGTACGCCGCCATCGAGCCGAGCAGCATGGTCAGGGGGACGGAGAAGGCCAGTACGACGAGGGTGTGGCCGAAGTAGCCGCCGATCCCCTTGTCCCAGGCCCGGCCGAAGGCGTCGAAGTGCCAGTTGGCGGGCCAGCTCAGGGCGGAGGCGCCGATCTGGGAGTCGGTCTTGAAGGAGCCGAGCGCCAGCCAGACCAGGGGCAGGACGATCAGCACCGCCCAGACGGCGAGGAAGCCGTGGGAGAAGACGTTCAGCGCCGTGCCGTCGGAGCGGGCCCTGCCGCCGCCGTCGGGGCGGCCGCCTCCCCGGGACCGTTCGGCGGCGGACTCGCCGGGTGCCTTGACAACTGTGGTCATCGGGTCTCCCGCTCAGAACTCGATGCGCTCGCGGCGGGTGGCGCGCAGCGTGACGACGGAGAGGATCATGGTCAGGACGAGCATCACGACGCCCATGGCGCACGCGTAGCCGCTCTTGCCGAAGTAGAGGAAGTTGCGCATCAGCACGGTCGCCATGACCTCGCTGTGGTGGTCCGGGCCGCCGCCGAACTGGCCGGAGGTCATGGTGGACACCAGGACGAACATGTCCATGGCGGCGATGCCCAGGTAGACCGCCGAGGTCTGCACGGAGTCCCACAGCAGGGGCAGCGTGACCCTCAGGAAGGTCTGGGCGCGGCCGGCGCCGTCGAGCAGGGCGGCCTCGTAGATGTCCTTGGGGACGGACTGCATGGCCGCCGAGAAGAGGACCAGGTAGAAGCCGACCCCGTGCCAGACCACCACGAGCAGCAGGCACCACAGGACCAGGTCGGGCTGGTTGAGCCATTCGACGGGGTGGGCCGGGTCGACCAGGCCCGCCTTGGCGAGGAATCCGTTCAGCAGGCCGCCCGCGTCGCTGCGGTACACCGCTCCGAAGAGGACCGCGAGGATGGCGAGGGAGAGGACCTGCGGGAAGAAGTAGACGATCTTGTAGAAGGCCGAACCGCGGACGCCGCGCACCCCGCCGGCCCCGCTGCGCCCTCCCGCGTTCACCATGAAGGCGAAGAAGAGGGCCAGCAGGATGGTGATGACGGGGACGAACACCAGGAGCAGCAGGTTGTGCCACAGGGCGCCGCGGAAGACCTCGTCCTCCATCAGGGCCGAGTAGTTCTCCAGGCCGACGAAGTCGAACGTCGGCGACTGGCCCGACCAGTTGGTGAAGGAGTAGCCGAACGTCTGAACGTACGGCCAGATGACGAAGGTCAGATACAGCGCGAGCGGCAGGAAGAGGAAGCCGGCGATGAAGCCGGTCCGTCCCCTGCTCCGGGCTACTTGGCTCATGGTGTCCGTCCCTGGTGACGCCGCCGGTGGACGTGGGGTCAGCTGCGGTGGTTGTTCTTGGCGTTGGGGTCCTTGGCGGCCTTGTCCACCGCGGCCTGGGCCCGCTTGATCCACTCCTTCGGCTGGATGCGCTGGGCCATCAGCTCATTGGACGCGTTCTGGATCTCGGTGTCCATTTCGCTGTACCAGTCGGGGTACAGGTAGTTGAAGGTGTCCGCCCCGGCGGCCTTGACGGCGGCCACGGCCGACTGGGTGCCCGGGCGGAGCTTGACGCCCGGGTCCACGCCGTCCTTGACGACGGTGAGCGAGTTGGCCTGCTGGGCGAAGACGGTCGACCACTCGCGGGAGAGCATGGAGCGCAGGAACTCCAGGCCGGCGGCCTTGTTGGCGGCCTTCTCGGGGACGATGAAGGGCTCGTTCGCGCCCGCCCGGATGGCGGTGAAGGGGAGCTTGCTGTCGGCGAGGACCGGGACCGGCAGGAACTTCATGTCGAAGTCCGGGGGGGTCTGCTTGAGCTGCTCGTTCTCCAGCCAGGAGCCGGAGGGGATGAAGGCGGCCTTGTACTGGTTCCAGGCGGTCTGCGACTCCGTGTGGGTGAGGCCGTTGGTGCCGGGCATCAGGTAGCCCTTCTCGACCACCTCGTAGACGGCCTCGACGGCGGCCAGGGCGGCCGGGTTGCCCTCGAAGGCGTTCGGGGCGAGGTTGTCGATGGCCTTCATGGCCTCCAGACCGCCCTTCTTGGCGATCAGGTCCATGATCACGACATTGATGTAGTAGGGGTACTTCCCCTGGTGGGCCAGGCCGCCGATGCCGGCCTCCTTGGCCTTGGCGCAGACCGCCAGGAACTCGTCCCAGGTCTTGGGCTCGGTCCAGCCCTTCTCCTGGAAGAGCTTGCCGGAGTACCAGAGGCCGAAGACGGTGTAGACGTAGTTGAGGGAGACGAACCTGCCGCCCTGGGTGCCCTGTTCGACGGTGCCCGCGATCAGGGTGTCGCGGATCTTCTTGCCCGGGTCGTCGAGCGAGGGTGCGTCGAGCACCGCGGTGAGGTCGGCGAGCTGGCCGCCCTTGGCGAGGACGTCGACCTTGATCTGCTGCGCGCCGGAGTCGTCGATGACGTCCGGCGGGTTGCCCCCGTTGAAGCGCGGCTGGAGCTTGGCGGCGATCTCCTGGGTCCCCAGGTGGGAGCTGGAGGTGCCCCACTTCTTGTCGAAGGCGGCCTCCCAGGCCTTCGCGTAGTCGTCGCCGAACCCGCCCTTGAAGACGACCACGTCGAGCTCGCCGCCCTTGGCGACTCCGAACGGGTTGTCCTTGGACACGAGCCCCTTGTCGGGCCCCTTCGTGGAGGCGTCCCCACCGCCGGAGGCACAGGCGGACAGGAAGTTCATCGTCGGCACGGCGATCAGTCCGAGCGCTGCGGAGCGCTTGACCAGATCACGGCGGCCGAGGCCCTCACCGGTGGATCCCATGCTCAAGTCCTCGCCTTCGTCAGGATTGGGGCACAGGTATAGTCCACTCCGGCTTTGCTGAGCAAGATCGTGCACAAGGATCGTTCCCGGCTTTTCCGAGTTGAGACCTGTCCGTCATCCGATTCCTCCGCCCCGAAAAGCGGAAGGGCCGCACCCCCTTTGACGGGGGTACGGCCCTATGGTGCCGACAAGCGGCGGATCACTCCGCCTGGCGCGCCCTTAGCCGCGGATGAGGTTGCGGAGGACGTACTGCATGATGCCGCCGTTGCGGTAGTAGTCCGCCTCGCCCGGCGTGTCGATGCGGACGACCGCGTCGAAGGAGACACCGGTGTCGGTGGTGACCTTGACCGTGCGCGGGGTGGTGCCGTTGTTCAGCTCCTCCACACCGGTGAAGGAGAAGGTCTCCTCGCCGGTGAGGCCCAGGGAGGCCGCGGTGGCGCCCTCGGGGAACTGGAGCGGGAGGACGCCCATGCCGATCAGGTTGGAGCGGTGGATGCGCTCGTAGGACTCGGCGATGACGGCCTTGACGCCGAGCAGCGCGGTGCCCTTGGCGGCCCAGTCGCGGGACGAGCCCGAGCCGTACTCCTTGCCCGCCAGGATGACCAGCGGGATGCCGGCGGCCTGGTAGTTCTGCGAGGCGTCGTAGATGAAGGAGACCGGCGCGCCCTCGACGGTGAAGTCGCGGGTGAAGCCGCCCTCGGTGCCCGGCGCGATCTGGTTGCGCAGGCGGATGTTGGCGAAGGTACCGCGGATCATGACCTCGTGGTTGCCGCGGCGGGAACCGTAGCTGTTGAAGTCGCGGCGCTCGACGCCGTGCTCCGTGAGGTACTTGCCGGCCGGGGTGTCGGCCTTGATCGCACCCGCCGGGGAGATGTGGTCGGTGGTGACCGAGTCGCCCAGCTTCGCCAGCACGCGGGCGCCGGCGATGTCGGAGACCGGGGTGGTCTCCATCGTCATGCCCTCGAAGTAGGGGGGCTTGCGGACGTAGGTGGACTCGGCGTCCCACTCGAAGGTGTTGCCGGTCGGGATCGGCAGCGCCTGCCACTGGGCGTCGCCCGCGAAGACGTCCGCGTAGGACTTCGAGAACATGTCCTCGCCGATGGCGTTGGCCACGACGTCGTTGACCTCGGCCTCGGAGGGCCAGATGTCCTTGAGGAAGACCGGGTTGCCCTCGGTGTCCGTGCCGATGGCCTCGGTGGTGACGTCCACCTTCATGGAGCCCGCGATGGCGTACGCGACGACCAGCGGCGGGGAGGCCAGGTAGTTCATCTTGACGTCGGGGTTGATGCGGCCCTCGAAGTTGCGGTTGCCCGAGAGGACCGAGGTGACCGCGAGGTCGTGCTCGTTGATCGCCTTCGAGATCTCCTCGTCCAGCGGACCGGAGTTGCCGATGCAGGTGGTGCAGCCGTACCCGACGAGGTTGAAGCCCATCTTGTCGAGGTACGGGGTCAGGCCGGCCTTGTCGAAGTAGTCGGTGACGACCTTCGAGCCCGGGGCCAGGGTGGTCTTGACCCACGGCTTGCGGGTCAGGCCCTTCTCGACCGCCTTCTTGGCCACGAGCGCCGCGGCGACCATGACGTAGGGGTTCGAGGTGTTGGTGCAGGAGGTGATCGCGGCGACGGTGACGGCGCCGTGGTCGATCTCGAAGGAGGTGCCGTCGGCCAGGGTGACCTGGGTCGGGCGGCTCGGGACGCCGTTGGTGGCGGCCGGGGCGTCGGAGGCCGGGAAGGACTCCTTGCCCGCCTCGTCGGCGTCGTCGACGTAGTTCAGGACGTCCACGGCGAACTGCTCCGCGGCGTTGGCCAGGACGATGCGGTCCTGCGGGCGCTTCGGGCCGGCGATGGACGGGACGACCGTGGAGAGGTCCAGCTCGAGCTTCTCGGAGAAGTCCGGCTCGGCCTTCGGGTCCAGCCAGAGGCCCTGCTCCTTGGCGTACGCCTCGACCAGCGCGACCTGCTGGGCGTCGCGGCCCGTCAGGCGCAGGTACTTCAGGGTCTCGTCGTCGATCGGGAAGATCGCGGCGGTGGAGCCGAACTCCGGCGACATGTTGCCGATGGTGGCGCGGTTCGCGAGGGAGGTGGCGGCGACGCCCTCACCGTAGAACTCGACGAACTTGCCGACGACGCCGTGCTTGCGCAGCATCTCGGTGATGGTGAGCACCAGGTCGGTGGCGGTGGTGCCGGTCGGCAGCTCGCCGGTCAGCTTGAAGCCGACGACGCGCGGGATCAGCATGGAGACCGGCTGGCCGAGCATCGCGGCCTCGGCCTCGATGCCGCCGACGCCCCAGCCGAGCACACCGAGGCCGTTGACCATGGTGGTGTGCGAGTCGGTGCCGACGAGGGTGTCCGGGTAGGCCTGGCCACCCCGGACCATGACCGTGCGGGCCAGGTGCTCGATGTTGACCTGGTGGACGATGCCGGTGCCCGGGGGGACGACCTTGAAGTCGTCGAAGGCGGTCTGGCCCCAGCGCAGGAACTGGTAGCGCTCCTTGTTGCGGCCGTACTCCAGCTCCACGTTCTGGGAGAACGCGTCCTTGGTGCCGAACTTGTCGGCGATGACCGAGTGGTCGATGACCAGCTCGGCCGGGGAGAGCGGGTTGACCTTGGACGGGTCGCCGCCGAGCTCCTTCACGGCCTCACGCATGGTGGCGAGGTCCACGACGCAGGGGACGCCGGTGAAGTCCTGCATGATCACGCGGGCCGGCGTGAACTGGATCTCCTGGCTGGGCTGCGCCTGGGAGTCCCAGCCGCCGAGCGCCCGGATGTGGTCGGCGGTGATGTTCGCGCCGTCCTCGGTGCGGAGCAGGTTCTCCAGCAGGACCTTCAGGCTGTAGGGAAGGCGCGCGGCGCCCTCGACCTTGTCCAGCCGGAAGATCTCGTACGACTCGTCGCCCACCTGCAGCGTGCTGCGGGCGTCGAAGCTGTTCGCCGACACGACAGTCTCCTTCATGCATGATTTCGCGCGTATGACCGCATCCTGCCGCCACGCCCTGTGGCCAATCCGCTGAGGTAAGGCTAAGTTAGGTAACCCTTACCCACGGGGGCGGCTGCGGTGCGCCTTCGGCAGATATCTCGATGTCGAGATAACTCTAGTACATGGCCGCGCCTCGGGTCAGCACGCGTCCGTGTCCGTCTCGGCACGTCGCACCGCCCCTCGTCCGCCGTCCACCGCTGCCGCACATCTGGTCACGGCGCGCTCAACGGACGGAGGAGGTCCGGTGGAGCAGGGTCGCGGGGACGGTGAGCCCGTCCGGGGCGGCGGGGGCTCCGCCCTCCAGCAGGGCCACCAGGGCCGCCACCGCCGTCTCGGCGAGCGCCTCCGGGTGGAGGGTGACCGTGCTGACCGGAGGCAGACAGTCCGCGTACGCAGGGTCCTCGCTCGCGCAGACCAGCAGCAGGTCGCCCGGCACCGACAGGCCGTGCCGGGCCGCGGCGGCCAGCGCCTGGCGGCCGCCGGGGTCGTAGAGGGAGTAGACGGCGTCGGCCGCGCCTTCGGCGAAGGCCCGGTCGAAGGCGTGGCCGGGCGCGTCGTGCGGATCGAACCGGAGCGGCAGCGGCGTCCGGCCGCGGCGCGCGCACCAGCGGCCGTACGCCTCGGTGACGGCCCGGGTGTAGTGCTCGTCGCCGAAGCCGGTGTGCAGCGCGATGCGGCGCGCCCCGGCATCGGCGAGGTGGTCGAGCACCTCGTGGGTGGTGGCGGTGTGGTCGTTGTCCACCCAGACGTCGCCCGGCCGGGGGTCGGCGGGGCGCCCGTCGAAGACCAGCGGGATGCCCCGGGCCCGCAGGGCGCGCAGCACCGGGTCGTCGCAGGGGCTGTCGAGCAGCAGCATCCCGTCCACCGCGAGGTGGTGCCAGGGCGTTCCGGCGCCCCGGTCGGCGGGCAGCGTGGTCAGGGCGTAGCCGTGGGCGTGGGCCGCGGAGGTGGCGGCGGTCAGCCAGCGGGAGAAGTAGGCGACGGCCACGAAGTTCCAGGGCGCCCCGGCGAAGGTGGTGACGGCCAGGCCCAGGGTGCGGGTGCGGGGCGCGCGCGGGAAGCCGTACCCCAGGCCGGTGGCGATCTCGCGGACCCGGCGCCGGGTGCCCTCGGCGAGCCGGCCGGTGCCGTTGAGGGCGTGCGAGACCGTGGCGGTGGACACCTCCGCGGCGCGGGCGATGTCGGCGAGGGTCGGTCCTGGCGGCACGCGGGTCATCGTACGGATTCCGCGCCCGGCGGGGTATGCGGAATCCGTCGCGGCGGGCGGGTTCTGGTTAAGGGGTTAATCACCCAGTGTCCTGGCCACAGCCAACGGTTTGGAGTGGTCATGACGTCTTCTGTTTCCCGGCGCGGGCTCCTCGCGGCGGCCGGGGCCGCCGGGGCGGCGGGCCTGCTGGGCCCCGCGGCGGGCAGCGCCTCGGCGGCCCCGGCGCGCGGACCGGCCGCCCTGGTGGTGCACGGCGCGCGGGTGTTCACGGGCACGTCCGGCGGCGCGCCGGTGACGGCCGTGGCGGTCGGCCGCGACGGGCGGATCCTGGCCGCCGGCACCGACGCGGAGATGCGCCGGCTGTCCGGCCGGGACACCGAGGTGGTCGACGGGCGCGGCGCCACCCTGATGAGCGGGATCCACGACGGGCACGTCCACCCGCTGGGCGCGGGCGACCGGTCGCTGCGGCCCTCTCTGGAAGGGGCCGAGACCACGGCCGCCGAGCTGACGGAGATCCTCACGGGGTTCCTCGCCGACACCGGCGGCGCCGGGGCGGAGCCCGACACCTGGCTGGTGGTGGAGGACTGGAACCCGGTCGGGCTGCTGCCCACCGGCACCCTCCCGCACCACGCGCTGCTGGACGCGCTGCCGACCCGGCGTCCGGTGGTCCTGGTCGGCGGCGACGGGCACAACCTCTGGGCGAACGGGCGGGCGCTGGACATCGCGGGCATCACGGCCGCCACCCCCGACCCGGCGGGCGGCAGGATCGTCAAGGGCGCCGACGGGCAGCCGACGGGCGTGCTGAAGGACGACGCGCAGGACCTGGTGAAGCGGCACGTGCCCGAGCCCACCCGGGCCGAGCTGGTCGAGGCCTGCGCGAAGGTACTGGCCCAGGCGGCGGCCTCCGGGGTGACGACGATGATGGACGCCCTGGCCGGACGGCACGAACTGGAGCTCTACCAGGCCCTCTCGGCGGCCGGGCGGCTCCCGCAGCGGATCGTGCCGGCGATCCGGCTGGACGTGGAGCAGACGAAGGACCCGGCGGCCTCGAAGGCCTACGCTCTGGGGCTGGAGCGGGAGTTCCGCGGGGTGGCCGGGCTGCGCTTCGGCACCGTGAAGGTGTTCCTGGACGGGGTCATCGAGTACCCGGCGCAGACCGCCGCACTGCTGGAGCCCTACCTCGACGGCCAGGGGCACTCCACGGCGAACCGGGGCGAGCTGTACACCTCGGCCGCCGACTACGGGCGGCTGACCGCCGCGTTCAACGCGGTCGGCTGGCAGATGCACGCCCACGGCCTGGGCGACCGGGCGGTGCGTACCGCCCTGGACGGGTACGAGGCCGCCCGCCGGGTCACCGGCAGGCTCGACCTCCGCAACACGATCGCCCACCTCCAGCTGGTGGACCCGGCCGACCTGCGGCGGTTCGCCATGCTCGGGGTGGCGGCCTGCATGCAACTCCAGTGGGCCACCGCCGACACCTGGACGATGGAGGCGCTGCTGCCGTACATCGGTCCGGAGCGGCACCGCCGCATGTACCCGGCGCGCAGCCTGGAGCGGGCCGGGGCCCGGCTGACGGGCGGTTCGGACTGGCCGGTGGACGCGCTCCAGGTGTGGAACCAGCTCCGTACCGCCATCGACCGCCAGGGGGCGTACGGCGCGGGCGCGCTCCACCCGGAGCTGGAGGCCCTGAGCCGGACCTCCGTCCTGCGGATGCACACCCTGGGCACGGCCTGGCAGCTGCGCCAGGACGGGCTGACCGGGACCGTGGAGCGGGGCAAGGCGGCGGACCTGGTGCTGCTGGACCGGGATGTGACGCGCTGCCCGGTGGCCGACATCAGCGGAACGCAGGTGCGGATGACCCTGGTCGGCGGGCGCGTGGTGCACGACGCCGGGTCGGCGGCGGGCCGCGCCGCCGCGGCGGGCCTGGCGCGCGGGGCGGCGGGCCCGCGCCCCGCCTCGTACGCGGCGGTCCACGGCGGCCGCCACCGCGCCTGCGGCTGCACGGGCCACTGAGAAGAGGGACGGGTGGGGGCCCTGGCCCTCACCCCCCCCCGCCCGCCCTTCCCCCTCCCGCTCGGCCCGGGCCACGACCTGACGCCCGGTAAGCCCCTTCCCGCCCGCAACACCCTTATGTCACCCATTCGTACCACCCGATGCGATCACCATCTCATATCTGAGATAACGTGCACCCATGGCAGACGACTACCTCGTACGCATCGGCAAGCTCATCCGTGACGCCCGGCAGCACCGGGGCTGGACCCAGACCCAGCTCGCCGAAGCGCTCGGCACCAGCCAGAGCGCAGTGAACCGCATCGAGCGCGGCAACCAGAACATCAGCCTTGAGATGATCGCCCGAATCGGTGAAGCGCTCGACAGCGAGATCGTCTCCCTGGGCTACGCCGGCCCGATGCACCTGCGCGTGGTCGGCGGCCGCCGTCTGTCCGGCGCCATCGACGTCAAGACGAGCAAGAACGCGTGCGTCGCCCTGCTGTGCGCCTCGCTGCTCAACAAGGGCCGTACGGTGCTGCGCCGGGTGGCGCGCATCGAGGAGGTCTACCGGCTCCTGGAGGTCCTCAACTCCATCGGCGTCCGCACCCGCTGGATCAACGACGGCGTGGACCTGGAGCTGATCCCCCCGGCCGCCCTCGACATGGACGCCATCGACGCGGAGGCGGCCGTCCGCACCCGCAGCATCATCATGTTCCTGGGCCCGCTGCTCCACCGGATGGAGCACTTCCGCCTGCCCTACGCCGGCGGTTGCGACCTCGGCACCCGCACCATCGAGCCGCACATGATCGCCCTGCGCCGCTTCGGCCTGGACATCACCGCGACCGAGGGCATCTACCACGCCAAGGTCGAGCCCGGCGTCTCCCCCGGCCGCCCGATCGTCCTGACCGAGCGCGGGGACACCGTCACCGAGAACGCCCTGCTGGCCGCGGCCCGCCACGACGGCGTCACCGTCATCCGCAACGCCTCCTCCAACTACATGGTCCAGGACCTGTGCTTCTTCTTGGAGGCACTGGGCGTGAAGGTGGAGGGCATCGGCACCACCACCCTCACCGTGCACGGCATGCCGGTCATCGACGTGGACGTGGACTACTCCCCCTCGGAGGACCCGGTCGAGGCGATGAGCCTGCTGGCCGCCGCCGTCGTCACCGAGTCCGAACTCACCATCCGCCGGGTGCCGATCGAGTTCATGGAGATCGAGCTGGCGGTCCTGGAGGAGATGGGCCTGGACCACGACCGCTCCGCGGAGTACGTCGCCGACAACGGCCGCACCCGCCTGGTCGACCTCACGGTCCGCCCCTCCAAGCTCGAAGCGCCGATCGACAAGATCCACCCGATGCCCTTCCCCGGGCTGAACATCGACAACGTCCCGTTCTTCGCGGCCATCGCGGCGACGGCCCAGGGCCAGACCCTGATCCACGACTGGGTGTACGACAACCGCGCCATCTACCTGACGGACCTCAACCGCCTGGGCGGCCGCCTCCAGCTCCTGGACCCGCACCGCGTCCTGGTCGAGGGCCCCACCCGCTGGCGCGCGGCCGAGATGATGTGCCCGCCGGCCCTGCGCCCGGCGGTGGTCGTCCTCCTGGCGATGATGGCGGCGGAGGGCACCTCCGTGCTGCGCAACGTCTACGTCATCAACCGCGGCTACGAGGAACTCGCCGAGCGCCTCAACTCGGTCGGCGCCCAGATCGAGATCTTCCGGGACATCTAGGACGGGAGCGCCGTCCGCCCGCCGGACCGGGATCGTTATTCGGCCGGTTGGCGCGCGGACCCTCGCCCGGGCGGGCGCGCGGACGGCAGAATCCCCCTCGTCGGTACGGAGTCGAGGGGGACGGTCATGGCAGTGGGGACGAGCGCGGAGACGGGTACGGGGACGGAGGTTCCCGGTCTGGAGGGGATACCGCTGCTCGGGTCGCTCCTCGACCTGAAGGCCGACTCCCTCGGCACCTACCTGCGGGCACAGCGGCGCCACGGCGACGTCGTGCGGATCGACGCAGGCCCGCCGGGGCTGCGCATGGAGCTGTACTGCGTCTTCTCGGCCGAGGGCGCCCAGCAGGTGCTGGCCTCCGAGTCGGCCAACTTCCGCAAGGACAACCCCTTCTACCAGGAGATCCGGGACTCCTTCGGCAACGGCCTGCTGACCGCCCAGGACGAGGACTACCTGCGCCAGCGCCGGCTCGTGCAGCCGCTGTTCACCCGCAAGCGGGTGGACGGCTACGCCGGGGCGGTCGCGGCCGAGACCGAGGGCACCCTCGCGGCCTGGACGGAGGCGCGGGACGGGATCGTCGACGTCTCGGACGAGATGATGCACCTGGCGCTGCGCGCGGTGTCCCGGATCCTCTTCGGCTCCGACGTGGACGCCACCGTCGACGTCGTCCACCGGTGCTTCCCCGTCATCACCGACTACGTCCTGCGCCGCGGCTACTCCCCGGCCAACGTCCCGCGCGGCTGGCCGACGCCGGGCAACCGGCGGGCGGCCGCCGCCATGGACGAGCTGTACGGGGTCTGCGACCGGATCATCGCCGAGCGGCGCCGGTCGGCGGACGCGGGCGGAGCGCCGGCCGAGGACCTGCTGACCCTGCTGGCCGGGGCGCAGAGCTCGGGCGACGCGGCCTTCGGCGCCGCCGAGCTGCGCGACCAGGTGCTGATCTTCCTGCTGGCCGGGCATGAGACGACCGCCACCTCACTGGCCTTCGCCCTGCACCTGCTCGGCCGCCACCCCGAGGAGCAGGCCCTGGCGCGGGAGGAGGTCCTGCGCGTCCTGGGCGACCGTGCGGCGCCGGAGGCCGCCGACCTCGACCGGCTGCCGTACCTCACCCGGGTGCTCAAGGAGGCGATGCGGCTGTACCCGGCCGCGCCGGTGTTCGGGCGGGAGGCGGTGGCCGCCACCGAGATCGACGGGCACGCCGTGCCGGCGGGCGCCACGGTCATCCTGGCCCCCTGGGTGACGCACCGCCACCCCCGCTACTGGAGCGACCCGGACCGCTTCGACCCCGGCCGCTTCACCCCGGAGGCCGAGGCCGGCCGGCCGCGGTACGCCTGGTTCCCCTTCGGCGGCGGGCCGCGCGCCTGCATCGGCCAGCACTTCTCGATGCTGGAGTCGGTGATCGCGCTGGCGATGATCCTGCGGGCCTACGAGTTCGAGGCCGTGGACACGCAGGTCCCGGTGGGCGCCGGGATCACCCTGCAGACCAAGGGGCCCATGCGCTGCCGGGTCCGCCGCACCGGACGGTAACGGGCCGGCCGCGGCCGGCGGTGGCCGGCGGGGTCAGGGGCGGTTCCCGCGGTCGGCGGCGGTCCACACGTCAGCGGTAGTCCTCGGGGTGGTCCTGCATCCAGGCGGCGACCCCGTCCCGGGCGCCGAACACCGCGGGCTGGTGCCGCTTCAGGTTCTCGAAGCCGTGGTCGGCGCCCAGCTCCCGGTCGAGGCCGGCGATCAGGGCGAGCGGCTCGGGGAAGTGGCCGGGGCCCCGGGGGTCCGCCTTCATCGCGCGGTCCACGCGGTGGAGTTCGTCGTGGACCCTGCCGAGGAGGTACGCGCAGTTCGCCGGGGTGCAGGAGTCCTCCAGGGTGGCCTGGAGCCCGGCGAAGGCGTCCCGCACCCTCTCCGGCTGCGGGGGCGGCGGCTGCGGACCGGCGTCGGAGGCGGAGGCGGCGAGGGCGGCCGCGGCGGGCCCGGGCGCGGGCCCCGACACCCGGCCGCTGTCGCAGGAGACGGTGAGCGCCGCCAGGGTGACGGTCGCGGCCGTCACGGCGGCGCCGCGCAGGATGGGTCGGAGCATCGGTTTCCCCCCGGTGATCGATGACCAGCCGACCCTACCCGGGAGACTCCCCCGGAACGCCTGCCGGGGTGTGGTTGCCCTTGAACCGCTCCAGGTCGGAGGCCCGGACCCGGATCACGAAGACCGCGATCAGCGCCCCGACCAGGGTGAAGGCCGCCGCCGCCTCGAAGGCCGCGCTCACGCCCGAGGTGAGCACCAGGTCGGACCAGGGCTTGGGGAACTGGTGCGTGCGCAGGAAGAAGGCCTTCTGCTCGGGGGTGGAGGCGCGCAGGAACGGCAGCGCCTGGTCCTTCGCCTCGTTGCGGCTGGCGGTCCCGAAGACGGTGACGAGGATCGACAGGCCGAGCGAGCCGCCGACCTGCTGCATGGAGTTGAGGAGTCCGGAGGCCGCGCCCGACTCCCGGTCGGGCACGTTGGACAGGGCCGTCAGCGTCAGTGAGAGGAACTGCATGCCCATCCCGGTGGCGAACACGACGATCGGGCCGAGGATGTCGCCCGGGTAGGTGGAGTGGACGTCGATCCGCGTCAGCCATGACAGTCCGGCGGCGCAGCAGAGCGCGCCGGTGACCATGAAGGGCTTGGGCCCGAACCGGGGCAGCAGCCGGGAGGTGGCGGTCGCCGTCAGGGCCACCATGACGCTGACGGGCAGGAAGGCGAGGCCGGCCCGCAGCGGGCTGAAGCCGAGGACGTCCTGCACGAACAGGGTCAGGAAGAAGAACATGCCGAAGATCGCGCAGGCGAGGAAGAGCATGATCCCGTAGGTCCCGGCCCGGTTGCGGTCCGCGAACATGTGCAGTGGGGTGATCGGCTGCGGCGAGCGCCGCTCGTTGAGGACGAACAGGGTCAGCAGGACCACGGCCGCGCCGAAGGAGCCGAGGGTGCCGGCATCGCTCCAGCCGTCCTGGGAGGCACGGATGAACCCGTAGACCAGCGCGACCATGCCGCCGGTTCCCAGGAACGCGCCCACGAGGTCGAAGTGCCCGGGGTGGCGTTCGGACTCGTGCAGGACCCTGCGCGCCATCACGGCGATGACCAGCGCGATGGGCACGTTGACGAAGAGCACCCACCGCCAGTTGAGCCATTCGACGAGCAGGCCGCCCATCAGGAGCCCGATGGCGCCGCCGCCCGCGGAGACGGCGGCGAACACCCCGAAGGCCCGGTTGCGGGCGGGGCCTTCGCGGAAGGTGGTGGTGATCAGCGCCAGGGCGGTCGGGGAGGCGATGGCTGCGCCGACGCCCTGGAGGGCCCGGGCGATCATCAGCTGGCCGGAGTTCTGGGCGAGTCCGCCGAGGAGGGAGGCCAGGCCGAACAGCAGGACGCCGGAGGCGAAGACGCGCTTCCTGCCGAGGATGTCGCCGGTGCGGCCGCCGAGCAGGAGGAGTCCGCCGAAGGTGAGGGTGTAGGCGTTGACGACCCAGGAGAGGCTCTCGGTGGAGAAATGCAGTGCCGTCTGGATGTGCGGAAGCGCTATGTTCACGATCGTGATGTCGAGGACGACCATCAACTGGCAGGAGGCGAGGACGAACAGGGCCGGCCCGTTGCCGTTGCCGGCGCCCTTCCCTCGGGCCTTGCCGTCGGTCCCGGTGCTGTGCGGCGATGCGTTCGGGTCCACCAGTCGACGCTACGCCCGCCCATCAGGGGTCACCACTCGAATGGGTTAGCCCCTGTGATATTTCACATGTCACACTAAGATCATGGACGATTTCCTCAGGCAGTCCGCCGCCACGGCCCGGTTCACCCATGGCTCGCCCCGCGCCTTCTCCTTCGGCGACGCCGGCCGCCTCCTCTGGTTCCTGCGCTCGACGGGCCCCACCGACGCCGTCGAAAGCCTCTGGGTCCTCGACACCGCCACCGGCGAGGAGAGCCTGCTCGCCGACCCCCGCACCCTCGTCCCCGAACCCGGTGAACTCCCCGCGATCGAGCGCCGGCTGCGCGAGCGCACCCGTCTGGTGGCCGCCGGGATCGGCACGTACGCCCTCTCCGGCGACGGCCGCCGCGCCGTCTTCCCCCTTTACGGGCGGCTCTACGAGGTCGCCTGCGACGGCGCCCCCGTACCGGTCCCGACCGCCGGCCCCGTCTTCGACCCGCGCCCCGCCGCCGACGGCTCGCGCACCGCCTACGTGGCGGACGACGCCCTCCACACCGTGCCCGGGGGCCGGATCAGCCCCGATGACGGGGCCCGGTGGGGCGTCGCCGAGTTCGCCGCCGCCGAGGAGCTCGACCGCACCCGGGGCCACTGGTGGTCGCCCGACGGGCGCACCCTGCTCGCCGCCCGGGTGGACGAGAGCGCCCTCCAGCGGCGGCACTTCACCGACCCCGCGCACCCCGAGCTCCCGGCCGAGGACTTCGCCTACCCCGAGGCCGGCGGCCCCAACGCCGACGTCCAGCTGTGGGTCCTGCGCGCCGACGGCGGCCGGGTACGGCTCGACTGGGACGCCGCCGCCCTCCCCTACGTCTCCGACGCGGGCTGGGAGTCCGAGGACGAGATCCTGCTGACCGTCCAGGACCGGCTCCAGCGATGCGTCGTCCTGCTCACCGCCGACCCCGCCACCGGCCGCACCCGCGAGCTCTCGCGCACCACGCACCCCCAGTGGGTGGACCCCCTGCCCGGCACCCCGGCCCGCCTGCCCGACGGACGCGTCCTCACCTCCGTGGACGTCGGCGACGGGGCCGCACGCGGACTCGCCGTCGACGGCAAGGCGCTCACCGGCGAGGACGTCCAGATCCGCGCCGTGGCCGGGATCCACCGAGACCGGCTGCTCGTCGAGGCCGCCCTGCGCGACCCCTCCGAGCAGCAGGTGCTCCTCCTGGACCCGGCGACCGGCGCGCTCACCCCGCTCGCCGACGGACCCGGCGTGCACACCGTCAGCGCCTGCGCGGCCGGGGCGCTGCTGCTGACCTCCGCCGACGCCGACGGCGTCCGGCGCACCCTGTACACCGCCGACGGCCGCGAGCTCAGCCCCCGCGACCTGTCCGCACCCCTGCCCTTCCGGGTGGTTCCGGCCCTGGAGCGGGTCACCGAACGCGAGATCCCCACCGCCCTCGTCCTGCCCCGCGGCCACGTCCCCGGCCGGCGCCTGCCCGTCCTGATGGACAGCTACGGCGGCCCCGGCGCCCAGGACGTCTGTGCCGAGCCCCGCCGCTGGCAGCACCGCCAGTGGTGGGCGGACCAGGGCTTCGCCGTCGTCACGGTCGACAACCGCGGCACCGCGAACGTCTCCCCCGCCCACACCCACGCCATGTACCGGGGGTTCTCCGAGGTCACCCTCGACGACCAGGTCGCGGCCCTGCGGGCACTCGGCGCCCGCCACGGCGACCTCGACCTCGAGCGGGTCGGCGTCCGCGGCTGGTCCTACGGCGGCTACCTGGCCGCGATGGCGGTACTGCGCCGCCCGGACGTCTTCCACGCTGCGGCCGCCGGGGCCGCGCCGACGGACTTCCGGCACTACGACACGGCGTACACCGAACGCTACCTGGGCCTTCCCCAGGACCACCCCGAGGTGTACGAGCGGGACTCCCTGATCCCCGACGCGCCCCGGCTGACCCGGCCCCTGCTGCTGGTCACCGGCCTGGCCGACGACAACGTCCACCCGTCGCACACCCTGCGGCTGTCGCAGGCGCTGACGGACGCGGGCCGCCCGCACCAGCTGCTGGCGCTGCCCGGCGTCACGCACATGACCCCGGGCGGGGCCCGGGAGAAGATCACGGCGCTGGAGCTGGAGTTCTTCCGCCGCGAACTGGCGTAGTCCCCCGTAACACCCGAAGGGCCCCGCGGACGCTGCTTGCCGTCCGCGGGGCCCTCCCTTCTTCCCGTGATCCCCGTCAGTCACCCGGGAAGTGACAGGCCACCTCGCGCGAGGCGGCGATCCGCAGCAGCGGCCGTTCGGTGCGACAGACCTCCTGCGCCTTGGGGCAGCGCGGGTGGAAGGTGCAGCCCGGGGGCGGGGAGGCCGGGCTCGGCGGGTCGCCGAGCAGCACGATCCGCTCGCGCCGCCGCTCCGCCGCCGGGTCGGGCAGCGGGACGGCGGACAGCAGCGCCCGGGTGTACGGGTGCTGCGGGTTCTCGTACAGGGACTTCTTGTCCCCGATCTCGACGATCCGGCCGAGGTACATCACCGCGACCCGGTCGCTGACCCGCTTGACCACCGAGAGGTCGTGCGCGATGAACACGTAGGCCAGGCCCAGTTCGGCGCGCAGCCGCTCCATCAGGTTGACGATCTGCGCCTGGACGGAGACGTCGAGGGCCGAGACCGGCTCGTCGGCGATCACCAGCCGGGGGCTGGTGGCCAGTGAGCGGGCGATGCCGATGCGCTGCGCCTGGCCGCCGGAGAACTCGTGCGGGTAGCGGTCGATGTGCTCGGGGATCAGTCCGGTCAGCTCCATCAGCTCCGCGGCCCGGCGCCGGGCGTCGGCCGCGCTCCAGCCCTGCACCAGCAGCGGGTCGGAGATGATCCGGGCCACGGTCTGGCGGGGGTTGAGGGAGGAGTGCGGGTCCTGGAAGACCATCTGGATGTTCCTGCGCAGGGGCCGCAGCGCGCTCTGGGAGAGCCGGCTGATGTCCCGGCCGTCGAACACGACGCTGCCCGAGGTGGGTTCCAGCAGCCGCACCAGCATCCGGCCGGTGGTGGACTTCCCGCAGCCGGACTCGCCGACCAGGCCGAGGGTCTGCCCGGCCTCCAGATCGAACGAGACCCCGTCGACGGCCCGCACGGGCGCCGAGCGGCGCCCGGTCAGGGTGCGCTTGCCGGGGAAGGCCATCGTCAGGTCGCGGACGCTCAGCAGCGGCCCGGAGGAGGACCCCTCCCGCGCGGCGGCGGGGTGGGGGCGGGTGGCCGGGGCGGTCATCGGGACACCTCCGGGGCAGGGGCGGCGGGAAGCACGCCGGCGAAGTGGCAGGCCGCCAGCCGGTCCGGGGAGCCGTACGGGCGCAGTTCGGGCCGTTCGCCGGTGCAGCGTCCCGCGTCCCCCGCGGGCGGCGCGGCGGCCACCGCGCAGCGCGGGGCGAAGGCGCAGCCCGGCGCCGGGTGGAGCAGGGAGGGCGGCGAGCCGGGGATGGACGGCAGCGGGACGTCGTCCGCGCTGTCGAGGCGGGGCAGCGAGTCGAGCAGCCCCCGGGTGTAGGGGTGGGCGGGACCGCTGAACAGATCGTCGACGGAGGCCTGTTCGGCGGCGCGGCCGCCGTACATGACCAGCACCTCGTGGGCGACGCGGGCCACCACCCCCAGGTCGTGGGTGATCATCACGACGCCGAGGCCGCGCTCCTCCTGAAGGCGGGCGATCAGCTCCAGGATCTGCGCCTGGACGGTGACGTCGAGGGCGGTGGTGGGCTCGTCCGCGATGAGGAGGTCGGGTTCGCAGGCCAGGGCCATGGCGATCATCGCGCGCTGGCGCATGCCGCCGGAGAACTGGTGCGGGTACTCCCCGGCCCGGCGGGCCGGTTCGGGGATGCCGACCTCGCCGAGCATGTCGACCGCGCGTTTGCGCGCGGCGGCCCGGCCGGCCCGGAAGTGCACCCGGAAGTGCTCGGCGATCTGCTCGCCGACGGTGTAGTAGGGGTGCAGGCTGGACAGCGGGTCCTGGAAGATCATGGCCATCTTCCGGCCGCGGACCGTGGCGAGCTGTTTCTCGGGGAGCCCGGTGAGCTCCTGTCCGGCGAGCCTGACGGAGCCCGCGACCTCGGCACCGGCCCGGTGCAGGCCCATGACGGCGAGGGAGGTGACGGACTTGCCGGAGCCCGACTCGCCGACGATGCCGAGGGTGCGTCCGGCCTCGACGGTGAAGCCGAGGGAGTCCACGGCCCGTACGGTGCCGCGCGGGGTGCTGAACGTGACGCTGAGGTCGCGCACTTCGAGGAGGGGGGCGGCGGGGGCGGTCATCAGTACCTCACCCTCGGGTCGATGACGGCGTACAGGAGGTCGACGACGAGGTTCGCGACGACGATGAAGAAGGCGGCGAGCAGGGTGACCCCGAGGACCACGGGCTGGTCGGAGCTGACGAGCGCCCCGTAGAACAGCCGGCCGATGCCGGGGAGTCCGAAGATGGACTCGGTGATCACGGCTCCGGCGAGCAGGCCGCCGAGGTCCATGCCGAAGATGGTGAGGATCGGGGTCATCCCGGAGCGCAGGCCGTGCTTGACGACGACGGTCCGCTCGGGCATGCCCTTGGCGCGGGCGGTGCGGATGTACGGCTCGGCCATCGCCTCGATCATCGAGCCGCGGCTCTGGCGGGCGTACATCGCGGCGTAGAGCAGGGCGAGCGCGGTCCAGGGCAGCAGCAGGTTGCCGGCCCAGCCGAGCGGGTCGGCGGTGAGCTCGTGGTAGCTGGGGTAGGGCAGCAGCCCGGCGATGCGGATCACCCCGTAGATGAGCATGACCGAGGTGAAGTAGACCGGCAGGGAGGCGGCGGCGACCGCGCCGACCATCAGCGCCTTGTCGGTGGCGGTGTCCTTGCGCAGGGCCGCGGTGATGCCGGCGCCCAGGCCGAGCAGCAGCCACAGTACGGCGGCGCCGAAGGCGAGGGAGGCGGAGACCGGGAGGCGGTCCATGAGCAGGTCCCAGACGGGCAGGGAGTTCTCGTACGAGTAGCCCAGGCAGGGGAAGTCGCACCGGACGGCGTACTGGCCGGTGCCGAGGGTGCGCCCGGTGAAGATGCCGGTGAGGAAGTGGGTGAACTGCTCCCAGAGCGGCCGGTCGAGGCCGAGGTATTCCCGTACGTCGGCGAGCCGTTCGGGGCTGCAGGTCTTGCCGCAGGCCGCGGCGGCGGGGTCGGTGGGCAGGACGTAGAAGATGAGGAAGGTGACGGCGGCGATGGCGACGAGCACGCCCGCGAGGGCGAGGAGCCGGCGCAGGAGGTAGAGGATCAACTGCGGCCGCCCCTCGGGTCGAGGATGTCGCGCAGGGCGTCGCCGAGGAGGGTGAAGGCGAGGACGGCGAGGAAGAGGAAGACGCTCGGGATGACGAAGTACATCGGGTCGGTCTCGTAGAAGGCGACGGACTCGGCGATCATCTGGCCCCAGGAGGGGGTGGGCGGGCGCACGCCGACGCCGAGGTAGCTGAGGGCGGCCTCGGTGCTGATCATGCCGGGGATCAGCAGGGTGGTGTAGGCGATGACCGGGCCCGAGACGCCGGGGAGGATGTCGCGGGTCAGGATCCGCCAGGGGCCGGATCCGCCGACGCGGGCGGCGTCGACGTACTCGCGGTGTTTGAGGGAGAGGGTCTGGCCGCGGACGACGCGGGCCACGCCGGGCCACCCGAAGAGCCCGATGACGGCGGTCATCAGCACGATCCGGTTGACGTCCTTGGCCACCGACAGCATCGCGATCATGAAGATGAGGGAGGGGAAGGACATGGTGAGGTCCATGAGCCGCGACAGGACGGCATCGGTGCGGCCGCCGAAGTAGCCGGCCGCGATGCCGACGGCCGTGCCGGCGAGGACGACGATGGCGGTGGCGGCGAAGGCGATGAGCAGGGAGACCTGGGCGCCGTGGACGACGCGGGCGAACAGGTCGCGGCCGGTGACGGGTTCGACGCCGAGCCAGTGCTCGGGGCTGATCCCGCCGAAGGAGCCGAGCGGCTGGCCGGCGAGGTAGGGGTCGACGGCGGCCTTGTCGAACTCCTCGGGCGACCAGCCGCCGAGCGCGCCCAGCCAGGGGGCGGTCAGGGCCGTCAGGACGAAGAGGAGGACGACGCAGAGGCTGACGCGGACGGCGGGGCGGCGGCGCAGTTCCCGCCGGGCGAGCTGCCAGGGGCTGCTGCCCGGGGGGACGGCCCCGGTGGGCGTCGTGGCAGGGGCCGCCTCGGGGGCGGCGCCGGGTGCGGTGGTGGTCATGGTGGCTCGGGGTCCCGGTCCCGGCTTCCTCAGCCCTGGCTCTTCGACGGGTCCTTGAGGCCGATGCTGCCGTAGTCGACGGTGCCGGTCCACACGGGGTGGCCGTAGGCGCCGGCGATGTTGGGTCCGACGAGGAGCGGCTTGCGCTCCAGCAGGATCGGGATGGACGGGGACTTCTTCATGACCTCGGCGTCGAGGTCGATCCAGGCCTGGTTGGCCTGCTTGGCATCGGCCATGGCGTTGATCTCGTCGATCCGCTTCATGGTGGCGTCGTCGCGGAACTGGGCGTAGTTGCCCTGGTTTCCCTTGTCCTTGATGGTCCGCCCGTCGAAGACGAAGGGGATCCAGGTGGAGCCGGAGGGGTAGTCGGGGCACCAGCCGGTGTACGTCATGTCGGGGGTGGTGGAGAGGTCGCCGATGACGTCGTAGTAGGCGCCGGGGTCGACGGTGTCGATGACGACCTCGACGCCGGCCCGGGCCAGGCCCTGCTGGAGGGCCTCGGCCTTGGCCTTGTCGCCGGTGGAGACGGAGAGGGAGACCTTGAGGTGCTCCTTGCCGGCGGCCTTGAGGAGCTCCTTGGCCTTGGCGGGGTCGCCGGCGGCGGGGATCTTCAGGGTGTCGGCCTGCTTGCCGCCGGTGAGGGCCGGGGGCAGGTAGGCGGTGGCGACCTCGTTGAGGGCGGGGCCGCCCGCGGCGGTGACGACGGCGTCCTTGTCGACGGCGTACTGCATGGCCTCGCGGACCTTGGGGTCGTTGAAGGGAGCGCGGGAGTTGTTCAGGTGGAGCATGGTCGTACAGCCCTGGGACTCGGCGAGCAGGCGGGCCTTGACGTCGGGCTTGGGCAGGACCTTGGGGGCGCTCTCGGGGCGCATGTTGAAGTACTCGACGGCGGAGGCGTCGGCGCCCTCGCCCGCGATCAGGCGGTCGTCGATCTGGCCGCCCTTGAGGCCCATGACGACGACGAACCGGTCCGGGTAGGCCTTGCGGACGGAGTCGGTCTTCGGGTCCCAGTGCTCGTTGCGGACGAGGACCAGCTTCTTGTCGCGCTCGTAGGACTCGATCTTGTACGGGCCCGAGGAGAACGGGCGGGAGTCGTACTGGGTGCCCTTCTCCTGGGACTGCGGGACCGGGGCGAAGGTGGGGAGGGTGGCGGTCTGGGAGAACTCGGCGACGGGGCGCTTGAGTTCGAAGACGATCGTGCGGTCGTCCGGGGTCTTGACCGAGTCGAGGTGCTGCCCCTGGAGGGGGCCCTTGTAGCCCTCGGTGCCGGCCAGGTACTGGGCGGCGTAGTCGGGGCCGCCGGTGAGGTCGGGGGCGAAGGAGCGCTCGACGTTGTACTTGACGTCCTGGGCCTTGACCGGGCTGCCGTCCTCGTACTTCAGGCCCTCCTTGAGGGTGAAGGTCCAGGTGCGGCCGCCGTTGGAGGGGGTGCCGAGGTCGGTGGCGAGGTCGGGGACGAGCTCGCTGCCGCCCTTGCCGGGCTCGGCCTTGAAGGTGACGAGCGTGCGGTAGAGCAGACGGGTGCCGAAGTCCATGGCCGGCATGACCCAGTTGCGGGCCGGGTCGAGGTGGGAGAAGTCCTGGTTGGACAGGACGGTGAGGGTGCCGCCCTTCACGGGGGTGCCGCCGAGGGTCTTGCCGTCGTTGGCGGCGGCCGGGTTGGCGCCGCCCTTCCCCTCGGATCCCTTCTTGGGGTCGGAGCAGCCCGCGGCGCCGAGTGCGAGCGACGCCACCAGGGCGGCGGCGAGGGCGAGTTGCGTGCGCTTGGTCATGGGTCACTCCAGTGAAGGGCCGCGCTTTAGGGTGTGACCGGTAACATAGTAATGTGAAATTGTACTGACAACCCCTCGTCGCCGCCGTTATCCAGCCGTGTCCAAATCGGCTCCCCTGCCGAGGAGTTGGGGCGCGGAGGACGCGTCGGCCGCTGGACGCGAAAAGCCGCCGGGCGGTTGCCCGGCGGCTTCTGCGCGAGGAGTGGCCCCTACAGGCCGGAGCCGAGGCCGCCCTGGGGGCGGCCCACCGGTTCGTCGCGGCCCTGGGCCCACAGGGAGCGGACGTGGCCGAGGTGGCGCTGCATGCACTCCTCGGCCGCCTCCGCGTCGCCGGTCAGCATCAGGTCCAGCAGTTCGAGGTGCTCCTCGGCGGAGGAGACCAGCTTGCCGGCCTCGTCCAGGCCCGTCAGCCCGTACAGCCGGGAGCGCTTGCGCAGGTCGCCGACGGTCTCGACCAGGCGCTCGTTGCCGGCGAGGGCGAGGAGGCTGAGGTGGAAGCGGCGGTCGGCCTCCAGGTACCCGATGAGGTTGTGCTCACGTGCGCTGCCCACGATCTCCTCGGCGATCGGGCGCAGCCGCTCCAGCTGCTCCCGCGTGGCCGTGCGGGTGATCCGCCCGATGGTCGGGACCTCGATCATCGTGCGCAGCTCGGTGTACTGGTCGAGGTCGCGCTCGCTGACCTCGGTGATCCGGAAGCCCTTGTTGCGGACCGGTTCGACCAGGCCCTCGCGGGCCAGGTCCAGCATCGCCTCGCGCACGGGCGTGGCCGACACGCCGAGTTCGGCGGCGAGACCCGGAGCCGAGTAGACGCTGCCGGGACGGAGCTCTCCCGCTATCAGCGCGGCCCGGAGGGCATGGCCGACCTGGTCGCGCAGCCGTTCCTGGGCCTTGATGAGACTGTGCTGCTTCAGGTCACCCATTGCTCTTCCTCCGAGACCCCGCACACCACGGACGTGCGGAGGAACAGCGTACAATGTCACGTTTCGCCGTTCGCTCCGGTCGCGTGGTAGATCGCCACCGCGACGGCAAGATCTTCCCAGGCCATGCCCACGCTCTTGAAGAGCTGTGGACCGTCCGTCCGTCCTCCGGGGAGGTTCCGTCCGGTGACCAGGTCCGCCAGGGTGCCGTGGATGTGACCGGGACCGATCGCCCCCTCGGCCTCGGGGATCAGCAGGTCCCCCGCCTCGCGCAGCGCCGCCGCGCGCGACTCCACGTACACCGCCGCGCGTCGCACGAGGGCGGTGTCCGTCTCCCGGGCGTCCGGCTCGTGGGAGCCCACGGCGACGACCACCGCCCCAGGGGCCACCAGCCGCCCGTCGAAGAGCGGCTCGCGGGCGGTGGTGCAGCAGAGCACCAGGTCGGCCCCCGCCACGTCCTGCGGCGTGCCCGTGCGGGCCGGGACGCCCAGGGCCCTGGCGTACGCCGCCAGTTCGCCGGCGCGGCCGGCGTCGCGGGCCACGACCACCGCCTCGGCGAGCTCCCGCAGCTCCAGGACCGCGTCGAGGTGCCCGTAGGCCTGCGGGCCCGCGCCGAAGAGCACCAGCCGTAGCGGGCGGCCGGGTTCGGTGAGGTACCGCAGGGCGAGGGCGGAGACCGCCGGGGTGCGCAGGGCGGTCAGGGCGGCGCCGTCCAGGACGGCCAGCGGGCGCAGGGTGGGGCCGTCCAGGAGGAGGTAGCTGCCGGTGATCCGGGGCAGTCCGCGGGCCGGGTTGCCGGGGGCCACCCCGGCGATCTTCACCCCGGCGTACGCGCCCGACGCGGCCGGCATGAGCAGGAGCTCGCCGCCGGGCGTGGGTACGCCCGTGCGCTGCGGGCAGGCCTCCGGGTCGAGGCCGGCCCGCAGGGCGCCGTCCAGGGCGTCGGCCGCCCGCGCGGTGGTCAGCAGGCCCGCCGTCTCGTCCGCGCCCAGCAGGACGGGAACCGTCGCGGGGGCGGCCGTCACAGCAGGAAGCCCGCGCCGAGGGCGTCGGACGGGTCGACGGTGAAGAGGTGCTCCCCCGTGCGGTAGGCGGTGCCGGTGACCTCGGTGACCCCGCCGTCGAGGATCCGGCCGGTGAACACCGTGCCCGTCACCGACTCGTGCAGCAGGTCCTCCCCCGCGCCCAGCCGGCCGTCCTGCGCCAGCAGCGCGAGCCGGGCGGAGGTGCCCGAACCGCAGGGCGAGCGGTCGATCTGCCCGTCGGCGAACACGGTGACGTTGCGCTGGTGCGGCCCGAACGGGGTCTCGGGCAGCTCCTCGTGGAGGATCACCCCGTAGACGCCGGAGAGCAGCGGGCCGTCCGGGTGCCAGGTCGCCGGGTGGGTGGCGAGGGCCGCGCGGATCTCCCGCCCGGCGCCGACCAGGGCCGGCAGCGCGGCGCGGGTCACCTCCAGGCCGAGGTCGCGTGCGGAGACGGAGGCGTAGCAGGCGCCGGCGTGCGCGATGTCCACCTCGACGATGCCCAGGGTGGTGGCCACCGGCACCTTGCGGGCGCCCACCACGGCGGGGACGTTGCGGAAGGTGACCCCGGTGGTGCGGCCCCCGGCCCGGTGGACGGTGGCGGCGACCCGGCCCGAGGGCACGTCGATCCGCACCTGGACGTCCCCGTCGTCGGGGGCCGCGACCCGGCCGGAGTCCACGGCCCAGGCACCGAGTGCCATGGTGCCGTGGCCGCAGGCGGTGGAGTAGCCGTCCTTGTGCCAGAACAGCACCCCGAGGTGGGCCCCGTCGTCGTCCGGGGGCACCACGAACCCCCCGTACATGCCGGCGTGTCCGCGCGGCTCCTGGACCAGGAGCCGCCGTACGTCGTCCAGCGGGCCGCGCCGCGGCGCCGTCCCGGATCCGCCCGGGCCGATGGCGGTGGCGCAGCGCTCGGCGACGGTGTCGCCGGGGACGGAGGGCATCCCGTCGCGGGCGGTGTCGACGATCCGGAAGGGCTCGCCGGCGGTGTGGTAGTCCACGGTGCGGACGGAGGTCGGGGCGGTCACAGCAGGAACCCTCCGGGGAAGGGGTCGGACGGGTCGAGGAAGTACTGGGCGGTGCCGGTGATCCAGGCCCGGCCGGTGACCGTCGGGACGACGGCCGGGTGGCCGGCGACGGTGGTCTCCCCGATCAGGCGGCCGGTGAACTCGGTGCCGATGAAGGACTCGTTGACGAAGTCGGTGTCGAGGGGCAGCAGGCCCCGCGCGTGCAGCTGCGCCATGCGCGCGCTGGTCCCGGTGCCGCAGGGCGAGCGGTCGAACCAGCCGGGGTGGATCGCCATGGCGTGCCGGGAGCGGCGGGCGTCGGAGCCGGGGGCGGCGAGGTAGACGTGCTTGACGCCGGAGATGGAGGGGTTCTCTGGGTGGACGGGCCGGTCCGGGGAGCCGTTGACGGCGTCCATGACCGCGAGCCCGGCGGCGATCAGGTCGTCCTTGCGGGACCGGTCGAAGGGCAGTCCCAGGGCGTCGAGTTCGACGAAGGCGTAGAAGTTCCCGCCGTAGGCGAGGTCGTAGGTGACGGTGCCGAAGCCGGGGACCTCGGCCTTCAGGTCGAGGCCCACGCAGAAGGAGGGGACGTTGGTGAGGGTGACGGCGGTGGCAGCGCCGTCCTCCACCCGTACGTCCACGCTCACCAGCCCGGCCGGGGTGTCGAGCCGCACCGTGGTGACCGGTTCGGCCACCGGGACCATGCCGGTCTCGACCAGGACCGTGGCCACCCCGATGGTGCCGTGCCCGCACATGGGCAGCAGGCCCGACACCTCGATGTACAGGACGCCGAAGTCGGCGTCGGGTCGGGTGGGCGGCTGGAGGATGGCACCGCTCATCGCCGCGTGGCCGCGCGGCTCGTACATGAGCAGCGTGCGGACGTGGTCCAGGTGTTCGATGAAGTGGAGCCGCTTGTCGGCCATGGTGGCGCCGGGGATCACCCCGACTCCCCCGGTGATCACCCGGGTCGGCATGCCCTCGGTGTGGGAGTCCACCGCGTGGTAGACGTGGCGTGTGCGCATCGGTTCGCCCCTCCGGCCGTTCGCTGGTTCGTACTGGGTGGCTGGACAGCCGGGTGGCTAGTTGAGGCCCTCGGCGAGGGCCTTCTCGGTCGCGGCGCGCACGGCGGCCTCGGTCTCCCCGGTGAGCGGGAAGCGCGGGGGGCGGGTGGCGCCGCCGGGGCGGCCGGCCAGGGCCATGGAGAGCTTGATGGCCTGGACGAACTCCGTCTTGGAGTCCCAGCGCAGCAGGGAGTGCAGGGACTTGTAGAGCGGCAGGGCGGTGGCGGTGTCACCGGCGACAGCGGCCCGGTAGAGGGTGGCGCAGGACCGGGGCAGGGCGTTGGGGTAACCGGCGATCCAGCCGACGGCGCCGGCCAGGGCCAGTTCGAGGAGGACGTCGTCGGCGCCGATGAGCAGGTCGAGGCCCGGGGCGAGCTCGGCGATCTCGTAGGCGCGGCGGACGTCCCCGCTGAACTCCTTGACGGCGACGATGCTGCCGTCGGCGTGCAGGCGCGCGAGGAGGGAGGGGGTCAGGTCCACCTTGGTGTCGTACGGGTTGTTGTAGGCCACCACCGGCAGGCCGGAGCCGGCGACCTCGGCGTAGTGCGCGCGGACGGTCCCCTCGTCGGCGCGGAAGGCGTTGGGGGGCAGGAGCAGGACGGAGCCCGCTCCGGCCTCGGCGGCCTGGTCGGCCCAGCGGCGGGCCTCGGCGCTGCCGTACGCCGCCACGCCGGGCATGACGCGGGCGCCGTCACCGGCGGCCTCGACGGCGGTGCGCACGACGCGGGCCCGCTCCTCGTCGGTGAGGGTCTGGTACTCGCCGAGGGAGCCGTTGGGGACGACGCCGTCGCAGCCGTTGGCGATCAGCCAGGCCACATGCTCGGCGTAGGCGTCGTAGTCGACGGTGAGGTCCTCGCGCAGTGGCAGGGCGGTGGCGACCATGATGCCGTGCCAGGGGCGGGTGCGGGTGTCGGGGCCGTGGTCGGCGGAGGGCGCGGGGGTGGGCGCGTCGGTCATGGAAGGACTCCCTAGTGTGGTGTGTGACATTTTACTAGTGGGCGTGGATCGGCCACAAGGGGCCGGAGGGCGCCGGTTGGGGCGCGGTGGTGATTCGGGGGAGCGGCCCCGGCGCTCAGGGGCCGGGCGGGGTCTGCGCCGGGGCGGTTCCCGTCGGGGCCGCCTCCGCCGGGGGCAGCGCGGCGAGGTGGCGCAGCGGGACCGGACAGGACAGCGGCCGCCGGTCCGGCGCGGGTTCCCCGCCGGCCAGGGCGGCCACCGCCGGACCGCACATCCGGCCCTGGCACCAGCCCATGCCGGCCCGGGTGAGGAGCTTGACCGTCCGCGCGTCCCGCGCCCCGAGCTCCTGGACCGCCTCGCGGATCCGGCCGGCCGGGACCTCCTCGCAGCGGCACACGTCGGTCTCCTCGCGCAGCCAGCCGGTCCAGCCGGAGCCGGGGCGGTGCGCGGCGGCCATCGCGCCGGCGAAGGCGCGCAGGCGGGCGCGGCGGCGGACGAGGGCGTCGGGGACCGGCCGGCCGGCGATCGCGTGGGCGGCGATCTCACCCTCGGTCAGCGCCAGTGCGGCCCCGCCGATGCCGCCGGTCTCGCCGGCCGACCAGACGCCCGGGACCGAGGTCCGCTGGGCCGCGTCCAGTTCCAGGGCGACGGTGCCGTCGGGACTGGGGCGGGTGGCGCAGCCGAGGCCGGTGGCCAGTTCCAGCTGGGGCACGAGGCCGTGTCCCACGGCGAGGGCGTCGCAGGGGATCCGGCG
This sequence comes from Streptomyces sp. NPDC001373, assembly GCF_042895815.1. NCBI lineage: Bacteria > Bacillati > Actinomycetota > Actinomycetes > Kitasatosporales > Streptomycetaceae > Streptomyces > Streptomyces sp. NPDC001373. The sequence continues at coordinate 247,651 of NZ_JBIAWQ010000008.1, read as the reverse complement.
GGCGGTGCCGGGCAGCGGGCGCCAGTCCTTGTCGAGGCGGGCGACGGTGACGGCCTCGACGCGGGTGGTGCCGTGCGCCTCGGTGACGGCGTGGCGGGTGAGCAGGCGGATGCCGTGGCGGAGCAGGGCCCCGCCGTACGTGGCGCCTTCGGCGAGTTTGGCGGGGTTGCGCAGGAGGGCGGGTGCCTGGGGGGCGTACGCCGTGTAGGAGGCGGCCTCCAGGACGGCCGGGACGGTGGCTCCGGCCGCGGCGAGGGAGCCGGCCACGGCGAGGAGGAGCGGGCCGCTGCCGGCCACCACGACGCGCCGGCCGGGCAGGACGAGGTTGTTCTTCAGCATGGCCTGGGCGCCGCCGGCCCCGACCACGCCGGGGAGGGTCCAGCCGGGGAAGGGCAGCTGGCGTTCGTAGGCGCCGGTCGCGAGCAGCACGGCGCGCGCCCGGACGGTCTCCCGGGTCTCGTCGGGGGCGTGGCCGGCCACCGCGTGGAGGGTCCAGGCGCCGGAGGTGCCGTCGGGGACCACCGTCCACACGTGGTGCCGGGGGAGGTACGTGATGCGGCCCGACCTCTCGTGGGCGCGGAGGGCGGCTTCACGGGTGGCGAAGGCCCGCCAGTCGTGGTGCAGGGCCTCGGGACGCTCGGCGCCGAGCGCGGCGGCCGGCCGGCGGTAGTACTGGCCGCCGGGGCGGTCGGCCGTGTCGAGGAGGGTGACGCGCAGGCCGAGCCGGGCGGCGGTGACGGCGGCCGCGAGCCCGGCGGGGCCCGCGCCGATGACGGCCAGGTCGGCGGGGGTCGCCCCGGCGGAGGGTGTGGACTCAGACGGCGAGGTCGGCATGGCCGGTGCCCTCCTGCGTGGTGACGGTGTCTCCGGGGCGGGCCGGGACGAGGCAGGCGCGCTGGTTGGGGCGGCCGTTGACGGTGACGAGGCAGTCGTAGCAGGCGCCGATCCCGCAGAAGGCGCCGCGCGGGGCGCCGCCCTCGCGGGTGGTGCGCCAGGCGAGGATCCCGGCCTCCCACAGGACGCCGGCGATGGTCTGGCCCTCCTGGGCGGGCAGTGCGCGGCCGTCGAAGTCGATCGGGTACGTGGCCGCCGGGCTGCCGCCGACCAGCTCGCGGGGGCTGCGCTTCAAGAGGGGCTCCTGGGGTGTGCGGGGGACGGGGCGGCCGGGGTCACGGACCGAAGCGGTCCGGGCGGAAGGGGGCGGGGTCCAGCGGGGGTTCGGCTCCGGTGAGGGCCGCCGCGACGAGGGCTCCCGTCGCGGGGGCCAGGCCGATGCCGGCGCCCTCGTGGCCGCAGGCGTGGAGGAGGCCGGGGGCTCGGGGGTCCGGGCCGATGGCCGGGAGGTGGTCCGGGAGGTAGGGGCGGAAGCCGTGGTAGGTGCGCAGGGCGCGGACGTCCGCCAGGACCGGGAAGAGGGCCGCCGCCTGGGCCGCCAGGCGGCGCAGGGCGTCCGTGGAGAGGGTGCGGTCGAAGCCGACCCGCTCGCGGGTGGCGCCGATCAGGACCGGGCCCGAGGGGGTGCCCTCGACGACCGCCGAGGACTGGAGGGCAGCCGAGTCGCTGGCCACGTCCGCGATGTAGTCCGCGGCGTAGACCTTGTGCCGGACCACCCGCGGGAGGGGTTCCGTCACCAGGACGAAGCCGCGGCGGGGCAGGACGGGCAGGGCGGTTCCGGCGAGGTCGGCGATCCGGCCGCCCCAGGTACCCGCGGCATTGACCACGGCCGTCGCCCGCAGCGTCCGACGGGAGGTGCGCACACCCCGGACGGCCCCCGACTCCAGGAGGAGCCCGGTGACCTCTTCGCCCGGGTGCACGGCGGCGCCCGAGGCCCTCAGGAGCTGGGCCGCCGCCTGGGCAGGCTGGACCTGGGCGTCCTGGGGGTAGTGGAATCCGCCCGCCAGGCCCGGGGCGAGGTGGGGTTCCAGCTCGTGGAGGCCATCCGGGCCGACTTCGGCGGAGACCACCCCGGCCGTGCGCTGGCCTTCGGCGAAGTGGCGCAGGGCCTTGAGGGTCGTCTCGTCGGGGGCCACCACCAGGCCGCCCTTGGGCTCGTACTCGACGGCCCCGGGGAGTTCGGCGGAGAGGTCCTGCCAGAGGCGGGCGGAGAGGAGGGCCAGGTCGAGTTCCGGCCCGGCCTCCTTGTCGGAGACGAGCAGGTTGCCCTCACCGGCGCCGGAGGTGCCGCCGGCCACGGGGCCCCGGTCCACCACCGCCACGGAGAGACCGGAGCGGCTCGCGTAGTACGCGCACGCGGCTCCGACGACGCCGGCGCCAATGATCACGACGTCCATGTCAGTAATATGTCACATTCTTTTGATGGTGCCTAGGGTCGCCCGGGCCGGTTCCGCCCCCCGTGGGACTCGGAACCGGCCCGGGCGTGGGGTCAGCTGCGGAGGGGGCCCTCACAGCTGTAGGGGGAGGTGCCCGCCGCCTTGTTGTCCCAGATCTCCAGCGGCCCGAAGGAGCAGTTCATGTCCGCCAGGTTGTTGGAGGCCGCGCCCGCCCGGTCGAGCAGGAAGTAGTCGACCGTCTCGGACATGTCCTTGAAGTTCTGGTCGTCGCTGCGCCAGTTCTTCAGGTTCGCGGTGATCCGGCCCGTACAGGTGAAGCGGCGCTTGCCTGTGTCACCGTTCTCCACGCAGTCCGGGGTGTTGTAGGTCGCCGACGCGAAGGAGGACTTGACCGACGCGAGCGCGGAGTCGCGCAGCTGGTCGTTGGGCGTGAAGGTGGTGTTCGGGACGTAGAGCTGGTCCACCTTGGCGATCTGGGCGTCCAGGAAGCGGTTGTAGTCGCGCTGGAGGTAGGTGTCCGCGCCCATGCGGTTGCGCCAGGCGTCGAAGCCGGCGACGTCGTTGGCGCGGAGGTAGCCGTACATCTCGCGCAGCAGCGAGGGCTTCTCGGTCCAGAGGAACTCGAAGAACGTGCCCGCGTAGTTGTAGAAGCGGAAGCCGTCGCCGTCGTACGTGGCGTGCAGGAGCCGGTCGACGCTCATGCGCGGGCCGCCGCCGGCGGTGTCGTTGATGATGCCCCGGACCAGGGACTTGCGGACGGCGATGCCGTTGTCGCGGGTGGAGCCGTCGAAGAACTCGGCGGTGCCCTCGTCCATGGCGGTGGTGCGGTCGCCCTGGTACCAGTCGCCCTGGCCGAAGAAGCCGGGGACGGCGAAGCGGCCGTTGAGGTAGTGCGTGTACTCGTGGCGGAAGAGCTCTTCCAGGGTGAGGGAGGAGTCCTGCGGGACGCGGCGCTGGTAGGTGTAGAAGGTGGCGCCGTTCTCGATGTAGATGCCGCCGTTGTTGGTGCCGTATCCGGTCAGGATCGGGTGGTAGTTCTCGTAGTCGGCGCGGGAGGCGTACAGCACGATGTTCAGCGTGCTGTTGGGGTCCCCGGCCAGCGGCTGGTCGGTTCCCAGGACGCGGTGGAACTGGGTCTTGACCTGCTTGCTCGCGTAGTAGAGCTGGTCGACGGTGGCCCGGTCGAGGGCGGTGCGGACCTTGATGCCGCCGTTGTCGTAGGTGTAGGTGTTCGGGAAGAGCTGCTTCTCGATGTCCTCCTTGCACACCCCGTACGGCTTGCACGCCTCATAGAAGTTGAGCCAGGAGACCAGCTTGGCCCACTGCTCGCTGCCGTTGCCCCAGCCGGACTTGACGGGCTCCAGGAGGGCGCCGAGGTCGGTGGTGATCTGGTCCTTGAGGCCGTCCACCTGGCCGAAGCGGCCGTACTCGCCGAGCGCGTCGCGGGCCGCCCAGGAGTTGGCGGTGCCCTTGAGGTGGGTGTAGCCCGCGAAGGCCTTGAAGAGGGCACGGTAGGCGGGGTCGGCGGTGACGGCGGCGTGGAAGGCCGCGTCCTGGTTGCCCGGGTAGACGCCCAGGTAGTTGACGGAGAGGGCCGCGAGGGCCGCGCCGCCCCAGGCGGCGTCCGTGTTGGTGGCCGGGTGGGAGGCGTCCAGGGTGGCCAGGACCTTCTTGATCAGGCCGAGCTGGTGCTGGCGCAGACCGGGGGCGCTGCCCGCATAGAGGGCCTCGCGCAGGGTGCGGGCGTTGGAGGCCGTGACGTCGAAGGTGTGGGCGGCATCCCCGAAGTCGGCGATGGCCCGGCGCATGGCGTCGACGGTGGGGGCGTCGGTGACGTCGATCTCGGTGCGCGAGTAGTCGTGGTAGGCCACGGCGTGCAGGTAGGTGAACATCTCCTCCAGGTGGGAGGAGTTGCGGCCGTCGTGGGCGGCGGACAGGGCGGATATCCGGCGGGACACGGCCTGGACGTGGGCGTCGGACATGACCGGCGCGAGGCGCGCGTCCCAGGTCCATATGAGGCCGCGCAGGCAGCCGTCGGCGGTGACGGCCGGGTCGGCGAGGAAGTCGGCGAACTGCTCCGGGCCGAGGCCGGTGATCCCGTCAAGGGTGCAGGGGACGCCCGCGGCGACGCTCTTCGCGGTGGGCGCGGCCTGGGCGGGGGCCGCCTTGCCGCTCTTGTCGGCGCCGGGGGCCGGGTCGGCGGCGCCGGGAACCCGGTTGTCGGCCACGGACTTGCCGCCGGGGGCGGGGGCGGGAACCGGGGCGAGCTGCTTGGCGTCGGCGAGGCGGTCGACCTCGTCGAAGGGGTTCGGTGCGGCGGCCGGACCCGCGGCGAAGGCGGCGGGCGCCGACGCGGCGGGTGCGGCGGCGGGGGTGCCCCGCTCGGCGGCCTGGGTCACTGCCTGGCCGGCGGTGGCGAGGAGGGTGACCGTGACGGCGGCCGAGAGGAGAGACGTACGCACAGCTCTGTGCTGGGACACCTGGGACTCCTGTGGGAAGGGAGGTGGGGGTAGTGGTGCGTGAACTGCCCTGCTTCACACGGCGTTTGACGGGGATTAATGCGCCGCGGTGTGAGCTGTAACATAGTAATGTGAAATTGCACTGACAAGACCTGTGCGCCCCCCAGTTCAGTCCTTCTTGAGGGAGCCTCCGTGACCGACACCTCCTCCCGCCTGAACACCGGCAGCCACGACCTCCCGGTATCAGCGGAGTTGTCCCGCTTCATGGCGGGGAACTGGGCGCCTTCGCCCCTGCCGGCGGGCTCCCGGGTGACCGCGTACGACGTGACCCCCGCCCGCCGCGCCCGGCTCTCCGCGCGCTTCCCGGGCGAACGGCTGATCGTCCCGGCCGGCGAGCTGAGGGTCCGCTCCAACGACAGCGACTTCCGCTTCCGCCCGCACAGCGCCTACGCCTGGCTCACCGGCCTGACGGGCGAGGACCAGGTGGGCCACGTGCTGGTGCTGGAGCCCGCCGGCCCGCACGGCCACGAGGCCGTCCTCTACCTGCGCCCCCGCTCCGACCGCTCCGACGGCACGGAGGAGTTCTACCGGGACCGCCGCTACGGCGAGTTCTGGGTGGGGCGGCGCCCCGACCTGGCCGAGGCCGAGCGGCTCACCGGCCTGCGCTGCGCCCACCTCGACGCGCTCGGCTCCCCCACCGCCCGCGACGCCGCCACCGACACCGCCCTGGCCGCCGCCCTGTCGGAGCTGCGCCTGGTGAAGGACGCCTGGGAGGTCGACCAGCTCCAGCTCGCCGTCGACCACACCACCGCCGGATTCGAGGACGCCGTGCGCGCCCTGCCCCGGGCCCTCGTCCACCCGCGCGGCGAGCGCTGGATCGAGGGGGTCTTCAACCTGCGGGCCCGGGCCGAGGGCAACGGCCTCGGCTACGAGACCATCGCCGCCTCCGGCGCGCACGCCTGCGTGCTGCACTGGACCCGCAACGACGGCCGGCTCGACCGGGACGAACTCCTGCTGCTGGACGCGGGCGTGGAGACCGACAGCCTCTACACCGCCGACATCACCCGCACCCTCCCGCTGTCCGGGCGCTTCTCCCCCGTCCAGAAGCAGGTCTACGAGCTGGTGCTCGCCGCCCAGGAGGCCGGCATCGCCGCGCTGCGGCCCGGCGCGAGCTTCCGCGACTTCCACCGGGCGGGCATGCGGGTCATCGCCGACGGCCTCGCCGCATGGGGCGTGCTCAAGGACGCCGAGGGCGACCTGTACCGGCGCTACACCCTGTGCAGCAGCGGCCACATGCTCGGCCTCGACGTCCACGACTGCGCCCAGGCGCGCGCCGAGACCTACCTCGACGGGGTGCTGGAGGAGGGCCAGGTCCTCACCGTCGAGCCGGGCCTCTACCTCCAGCCGGACGACGAGACCCTCCCGGCCGAACTGCGCGGCATGGGCGTGCGCATCGAGGACGACCTCGTCATCACCTCCGACGGTGCCCGCCTGATGTCCGGCGCCCTGCCGCGCACGGTGGCCGGCATCGAGGAATGGATGGGCACCCTCCTCGACTCCGCCTCGTAGCCCGCCTCACGGGAGCACCGCGATCCCGTCCAGTTCCAGCAGGGCCTCGGTGTCCCAGAGGCGGACCACTCCCACCACGGCCATCGCCGGATAGTCGCGGCCCGCCAGCCGGTGCCAGATCCGCCCCAGTTCGCGGGCGTGGGCGCGGTAGTCCTCCACGTCCACGGCGTACACCGTCACCCGGGCCAGGTCCGAGGGGACGCCACCCGCCGCCGCGAGGGCCGTCAGCAGGTTGGCCAGGGCGCGCTCGAACTGCTCCGGCAGGGTCCGCCCCACCACCGTGCCCGATCCGTCGAGGGCGGTCTGGCCGGCCAGGAACACCAGCCGGCCGCCGGTGGCGGTGACGGCGTGGGAGAAGCCCGTCGCAGGGGACAGCTCCGGCGGGTTGATCCGGTGCGGGCCCGGACGGCCTGCGCTCATCGGGCCGCCACCCCCCGGTACAGCTCCTTGGCGATGATGCCGCGCTGCACCTCGCTGGCCCCCTCGTAGATCCTGGGGGCCCGCACCTCCCGGTACAGGTGCTCCAGCAGATGGCCCCGGCGCAGCGCCGCCGCACCGTGCAGCTGGACGGCGTGGTCGACCACGTACTGGGCCGTCTCCGTCGCGAGGAGCTTGGCCATCGCCGCCCGGCGGGGCACGTCCGGGGAGCCGCTGTCGTAGGCGCCGGCCGCCGCGTACACGAGCAGCCGGGCGGCCTCGGTGCGTGTGGCCATCTCCGCCACCCGGTGCGCGACCGCCTGGAGGTCGGCCAGCACCCCGCCGAAGGCGGTACGGCCGGCGGTGTGCGCCAGCGTGGCGTCCAGCGCGGCCCGCGCCATGCCGACCGCGAAGGCCCCCACGCTCGGCCGGAAGAGGTTCAGGGTCTCCATCGCCACCCGGAACCCCTGCCCCGGCGCCCCCAGCACGTCCTCCCGGCCGACGGGCACCCCGGCGAAGGACAGCGAGCCGATCGGGTGCGGCGAGAGCATGTCGAGCGCCTCGCCCGTCAGCCCCGGCCGGTCCGCCGGGACCAGGAACGCGGTGATGCCCTTGGCGCCCGGCGCCTCACCCGTGCGGGCGAACACGGTGTAGAAGTCGGCCTCGGGAGCGTTGGAGATCCAGCACTTGGCCCCCTCCAGCCGCCAGCCCGTCCCGTCCGGCGCGGCCTCCAGCGCCAGGGCCGCCGCGTCGGAACCGGCGCCCGGCTCGCTCAGCGCGAACGCCGCCACCAGCCGCCCCGCCCGGACCCCCGGCAGCCACCGCTCCCGCTGTGCCGCGCTCCCCGACCGCAGCACCGGATGGCCGCCGAGGCCCTGGAGGGCCAAGGCCGTCTCCGCCTCGGTGCACCCGTAGGCCAGGGACTCCCGCAGCAGGCACAGCTCCAGCGCGCCGGAACCGAAGACCCGCTCCAGCAGACCGATCTCGCCCAGCTCCGCCAGCAGCGGCCGGTTCACCCGGCCGGGCTCGCCCTTCTCGGCGAGCGGCCTCAGCCTCCGCTCCGACAGGGCGCGCAACTGCGCGCACCACTCCTCTTCTTCCCCACCGAGCGCGAATCCGGCCATCCGAAGGCCCCCAAGTCCCGTCGAGTCATCTATCGCGTCCTGTTGACTGCCGTCACCATCACGATACGCTCTGGACAGATCAGCACGGCCGGCTCCACCCCAATCCGGACGTCGCAAGGGGGCGAACCCGCCTTGGAGCTCAAGCCCTCCGCCCACACCGACACCTTCGCGCGCGACAGCCTGCCGCCGGCTCACGCCTGGCCGCAGCTCCTCTTCGAGCTGCCCGAACTGGCCTACCCTGACCGGCTGAACTGCGGCGCCGAACTGCTCGACGCCACCATCGACCGGTTCGGGCCGGACCGGCCCGCCTTCCGCAGCGGGTCGGGCGAGGTGTGGTCGTACGGGGAGCTGCGCGAGCGCGTCGACCGCCTCGCCCATGCCCTGACCGTCGATCTGGGCGTCGTCCCCGGCAACCGGGTGCTGCTGCGCGGCCCCACCGGGCCCTGGCTCGCCGCCTGCTGGCTGGCCGTGATGAAGGCGGGCGCGGTGGCCGTCACCGTCCTGGCCCAGCAGCGCGCCCAGGAGCTGGCGACGGTGTGTGCCATGGCCAGGGTCCGGCACGCCGTCTGCCACGCCGACGCCCTCGGCGACCTGGCCAGGGCCGAGGTCCCCGGGCTGCGGATCGCCCCCTACGGCGGGAACTCCCCCGACGACCTCCTGCGGCTGGCCGACGCCCACCGCGCGCCGTACCCCGCTGTCGAGACCTCCGCCGACGACGTGGCCCTCATCGCCTTCACCTCCGGGACCACGGGCCGCCCCAAGGGCTGCATGCACTTCCACCGCGACCTCCTCGCCGTCGCCGACACCTTCTCCCGCACCGTCCTGAGACCCCGCCCCGACGACGTGTTCGCCGGCAGTCCTCCCCTCGGGTTCACCTTCGGCCTCGGCGGACTGGTCGTCTTCCCGCTGCGGGCCGGGGCCTGCGCCCTGCTGCTGGAGGAGGCCGCACCCCGCCGCCTCCTGCCCGCCCTCGCCGAGCACCGGGTCACCGTCGTGTTCACGGCCCCCACCGCCTACCGCTCGATGCTGGACGCCCTCGGCCCCTACGACACGGGCGCGTACGACCTTTCCGCACTGCGCCGCTGCGTCTCCGCGGGCGAGAACCTGCCCGCCGCCACCTGGCAGGCCTGGTACGAACGGACCGGACTGCGGATCATCAACGGCATCGGGGCCACCGAACTGCTGCACATCTTCATCTCCGCCGCCGATGAGGACATCCGCCCCGGCACCACCGGCCGGGCCGTCCCCGGCTGGCAGGCCCGTGTGGTGGACCCCTCCGGCCGGCCGGTGCCGGACAACGAGCCCGGGCTGCTGGCCGTGCGCGGTCCGGTCGGCTGCCGCTACCTGGCCGACCCCCGTCAGGGCGAATACGTACGGGACGGCTGGAACCTGACCGGCGACACCTACGTCCGCGACCCCGACGGCTACTTCCGCTACGTCGCCCGCGCCGACGACATGATCATCTCCTCGGGCTACAACATCGCGGGCCCGGAGGTGGAGGAGGCGCTGCTGCGCCATCCCGACGTGGCGGAGGTCGCGGTCGTGGGCCACCCGGACGAGCGGCGCGGTCAGGTCGTGGTGGCCTACACCGTGCCGCGCGAGGGGGCCGTGCTCACGGAGGACGGGCTGCGGACCTTCATGAAGGGGGAGCTGGCCCCCCACAAGTGCCCCCGCTCCTTCGTCTTCCTGCCGACGCTGCCCCGCACCCCGACCGGCAAGCTTCAGCGCTTCCGGCTGCGCGATCTAGAGTGAACCCGTGGTCGAGCAGCACACTCCGCGATCCCTGATCGTCACCTTCTTCGGCGCCTACGGACGCTCCTTCGAGGGAGCCGTCCCGGTGTCCGCCCTGGTCCGCCTGCTGGGCGCGGCCGGCGTCGACGCGCCCTCCGTCCGCTCCTCGGTGTCCCGGCTCAAGCGGCGGGGCTTCCTGGTGCCCGCGAAGGCCGCCGACGGCTCCGCCGGCTATGAGCCCTCCGAGGAGGCCCGGCTGCTGCTGGAGGACGGCGACCGGCGGATCTACGGGGCCGTACCGGTCTCGCCGGAGTGGCTGGTCGCCGTCTTCTCCGTCCCGGAGCAGGAGCGCCACAAGCGGCACCTGCTGCGCTCGCGCCTGGCCCGGCTGGGCTTCGGGTCGGTGGCCCCGGGGGTGTGGATCGCACCGGCCCAGCTGACCGAGGAGACGGAACACACCCTGGAGCGGCTGCACCTGACCGGATACGTGGAGCTCTTCCGCGGCACCCACCTCGGCTTCGCCCCGACGGCCGAGGCGGTGGCCCGCTGGTGGGACCTGGCCGCCCTGGCCAAGCAGCACGAGGAGTTCCTCGACCTGCACGAACCCGTCCTGCGGGCCCTCCACTCGGGCCCCGAGCCCACCCCCGAGGCCGCCTACCGGGCCTACCTGCCAGCCCTGGACACCTGGCGGCGACTGCCCTACGCCGACCCGGGGCTGCCGCGGGAGCTGCTTCCGGCCGACTGGCCGGGCGACCGGGCCGCGGCGGTCTTCACCGAGCTGCACGCCCGGCTGCGCGACACGGGCGCCCGCTTCGTACAGCCGTAGCGGGGCGGTGCGCGTCGCCCGGCCGGTGACTTCGTGAGCGTCCATGGTTCCTCCTCGTCCGAGGGCCCGCCGTGGTCGGCCGGGCCGGTGTCCTGCTCGCCCTCCCAAGATCCCAGCGGCCCGACGCCGGCTCCTCCCCTATGCGGGGGTATCGCCTCCCCCGCCCGGGGGAGCGCGCCCGCCTCCCCCGGGCGCCCCCGGAAAAACCCGGTGCGGGCCGCCTCCCGCGCCCGTCACGATGGGGCATGGCCTGGACCTTCAGCACCGATCTGGCGGCCTGTCCGGCCGCCGCGCGCCGGACCGTCGCAGCGCACCCCGTCGTCAACACCACCCTGCTGAGCGTCATCGACGCCCTGGAGCGGTGCGGCCCCCGGGCCTACGGCGACGCCGAACCCCTCTTCGGCTGGTGGACCGGGCCCGACGGCACGGCCGGCGGGGTCGTGCTGCACACCCCGCCCCGCCCGCTGCTGCTCGGCGTCCTGCCCGCCGAGGCGGTCCGGGCCCTGGGCGGCGCCCTCTCGTCGGAGCCGCTGCTCGCCCGCGTGCGCAGCCTGACCGTCCGCCGCACCGACGCGGAGACGCTGGCCCAGGCCTGGGCAACCCCGACCCGCGTCGGCGAGGAGCTCCGCCTGTACCGGCTGGGCACCCTGACGGCCCCCGACCCGGCCCCCGCAGGACGGGCCCGGCACGCCACCGAGGCGGACCTGCCGCTGCTGACGCGGTGGTGCGCGGAGTTCAACCGGGAGTGCGGCATCCCCGGCGTCCCCTCCGAGGCCTCCCTGCGCGACCGGATCTCGTACGGCGGGTTCCTCGTCTGGGAGCGGGACGGCCGGCCGGTCTCCTTGGCCGGCTTCTTCCGGCCGATCGGCTCCGCCTCGCGCATCGGACCCGTCTACACCCCGCCCGCCGAGCGCCGCCGCGGTTACGCCGCCGGGGTGACGCACGCGGTGAGCGGGGCGGCGTACGGGGCCGGGGCGAGCGAGGTGCTGCTCTTCACCGACCTGGCCAACCCCACCAGCAACGGCGTCTACCGGCGCCTCGGCTTCACGCCCGTCGAGGACCGCGTCGAGCTGGTCCGCGCCTGAACCCCGGGAGCCCGGCCTCCCGGAGGCCGCCTCACCCCTTCCCGGTGGGCGGCTTGCGGCTGCCCGCCCGGTACGGGGCGGGCCAGGGGGCGCCCGGGCCCGCGTACCCCTGGTCGGCGGCCGCGTGCAGGGTCCAGTGCGGGTCGTACAGGTGCGGCCGGCCCAGGGCGCACAGGTCGGCGCGGCCGGCCAGCAGCAGGGAGTTGACGTCGTCCCAGGAGGAGATCGCCCCGACGGCGATGACGGGCACGCCCAGGGCGTTGCGGATCCGGTCGGCGTAGGGGGTCTGGTACGAGCGCCCGTACTCCGGGGCCTCGTCCGCGACCACCTGTCCGGTGGACACGTCGACGGCGTCGGCGCCGTGCGCGGCGAAGGCGGCGGCGATCCGCAACGCCTCCTCCGGCGTGGTGCCCCCGGGGGCCCAGTCGGTCGCCGACAGCCGGACCGTCATCGGCCGGTCCCCGGGCCAGACCTCGCGGACCGCGTCGAAGACCTCCAGGGGGAAGCGCAGCCGGTTCTCCAGGGGGCCGCCGTAGGCGTCGTCGCGGTGGTTGGTGAGCGGGGAGAGGAAGCCGGACAGCAGGTAGCCGTGCGCACAGTGCAGTTCCAGCAGGTCGAACCCGCAGTCGGCAGCCCGTGCGGCAGCCGCCGCGAAGTCGGAGCGGACGGCCGCGAGGTCGGCCGCCTCCAGGGCGCGTGGCACGGCGGAGACGCCGGGCCTGTAGGGCAGGGCGGAGGCGGCGACCAGGGGCCAGTTGCCCTCGGGGAGCGGATCGTCCATGCCCTCCCACATGAGCCGGGTCGAGCCCTTGCGGCCGGAGTGGCCGAGTTGGACGCCGAGGGCGGTGCCGGGCGCCGAGGTGTGGACGAAGTCGGCGATCCGCTTCCAGGCGGCCGCCTGCTCGGCGGTCCACAGGCCGGCGCAGCCGGGGGTGATCCGGCCCTCGGCGCTGACGCAGACCATTTCCGTCATGACCAGCCCGGCCCCGCCGAGGGCCCGCCCGCCCAGGTGCACCAGGTGGAAGTCGCCCGGCATCCCCTCCTCGGCGGAGTACATGTCCATCGGCGAGACGACGACCCGGTTGCGCAGGGTCAGCCCGCGCAGGGTGAACGGGGTGAACATGGGCGGGGTCGACGCCCCGTCGGGCCCCTGCGGCGGACAGCCGAAGTCGGCCTCCACCGCACGGGTGAACCGGGCGTCGCGCAGCCGCAGGTTGTCGTGGGTGACCCGGCGGCTGCGGGTGAGCAGGTTGAAGGCGAACTGCCGGGCGGGCTGGCCGACGTAGCCGCCGATCTCCTCGAACCAGCGCATGCTGGCGGCGGCCGCCCGCTGGGTGCTGGCCACGGCGGGCCTGCGCTCGGCCTCGTACGCGGCCAGGGCGTCGGGGACCTCGGGATGCCCGGCCAGCGCCTCGGCGAGCGCGAGGGCGTCCTCGACGGCGAGTTTGGTGCCGGAGCCGATGGAGAAGTGGGCCGTGTGGGCGGCGTCGCCGAGGAGGACCACGTTCCCGTGCGACCAGCGCTCGTTGACGACGGTGCGGAACCGGGTCCAGGCGGAGCGGTTGCCGCGCAGCGGCCTGCCCCGCAGCGCCTCGGCGAAGATCTTGGCGCAACGGGTGGCGGACTCCGCCTCGTCGCACAGGTCGAAGCCGGCCGCCCGCCACACCTCCTCGCGCATCTCGACGATGGCGGTGGAGGAGTCGGCGGAGTACGGGTAGGCGTGCAGCTGCATGATGCCGTGCTCGGTCTCCGCGATCTCGAAGCGGAAGGCGTCGAAGGCGAAGTCGGCGGCGAGCCAGACGTAGCGGCAGCGGCCGGGGGTGACGGTGGGCCGGAAGTGGGCGGCGCCGCTCTCGCGGGTGGTGCTGTGCACCCCGTCGGCCGCGACGACCAGGTCGTGGGAGCGGGCCAGGGACCGGGCGTCGGGCGCCTGGGCGCGGAAGCGGAGCCGGACTCCGAGGGCCTCGCAGCGTGCGTGCAGGATCTCCAGGAGCCGGCGCCGGCCGAGGGCGGCGAAGCCGTGGCCGCCGGAGGTCAGCAGCCGGCCGCGGTGGACGATGTCCACGTCGTCCCAGCGGACGAACTCGGCGGCGAGGGCGGCGTGGACGACCGTGTCGGCCCGTTCGATGCCGCCGAGGGTCTCGTCGGAGAGGACGACGCCGAAGCCGAAGGTGTCGTCGGGGGCGCCGCGCTCCCACAGGTCGACGGCGTGCCCCTGCCGGGCCAGCAGTGCGGCGGCGTAGAGCCCGCCCGGTCCCCCGCCGACGACGGCCACCCGCCGGGCGGGCGCGGACCCGGTGACGGAGACGGACACGGGGTTACCTGCCCTTCCACTGCGGCGGCCGCTTCCCGGTGAAGGCGGCGTGGAACTCGGCGTAGTCCTGGCCGTGCATCAGCAGGGCCTGCGTGCTGGCGTCCAGCTCCACGGAGGCGGCCAGCGGCATGTCGAGCTCGGCGGTGAGCAGGGCCTTGGTCTGGGCGTGGGCGAGGGCGGGCCCGGCGGCGAGGCGGGCGGCGAGTTCGGCGGCCCGGGCGTCGGCCTTGCCCTCGTCGACGAGCTCGCTGAGCAGCCCGATGCGCTCCGCCTCGGGGGCCCCTACGGGCTCTCCGAGCATCAGGATCCGGGTGGCGTGGCCGAGGCCGACGACCCGGGGCAGCAGGTAGGCGGCGCCCATGTCGCCGCCGGAGAGCCCGACGCGGGTGAAGAGGAAGGCGAAGCGGGCGGTGGGGTCGGCGATGCGGAAGTCGGCCGCGAGGGCGAGTACGGCGCCGGCGCCGGCGGCCACCCCGTGGACGGCGGCGATCACCGGGAAGGGGCATTCGCGGACGGCGCGGACGACCTGGCCGGTCATCCGGTTGAAGTCGAGGAGTTCGGAGGTGTCCATGGCGAGGGTGGCGCCGATGATCTCGTCCACGTCCCCGCCGGAGCAGAAGCCGCGGCCCTCGCCGGCCAGCACGAGGGCGCGCACGGAACGGGTCCGGGAGAGTTCGGCGAGCAGATCGCGCAGGTCGGCGTAGGCGCCGAAGGTGAGCGCGTTCAGCTTCTCGGGGCGGTCGAGGGTGACGGTGGCGATGCCGTCCTGGCGGGTGACCCGCAGGTGGCGCCACTGTCCGGTCGCTGGTGTGGAACCGGTGAAGGGGCTCACGCGCACGACGCTATCACCTACTTGTGACTGCCGTCACGGAAACGCGACATCCGAGGGAGGAGGCATCCCGGGGAGGGCATCCGGGGAGGGGTATCGGGAAGGTGCGGCCTCCGGCGAAGCCGAGGGTCCCGCCCCTCGCGGCCATGGGTCCGCCCCTTGCCGTCGGAGTGCCCTACGGGGCGCACCTGGCCGCTCCGTAAGGTTGAAAGCGGGAGTTCCCCTTCCCCGCGCGACACCGCCGAGCTGCCGACCGCCGAGCCGGTCGCCAACGCGGTGGAGCACACCACCGCGGGGGCGCCGATCGAGCTGGTCGTGGAGACAAGGGCGGGCGGCTGCCAGGTGGAGGTCCACGACGGCGATCCGCGGCCACCCGGCGAGCTCACCGCCCGCCCGTACGAGGAGCACCCCGACCCCTGGCAGGAGCACGGCCGCGGCCTGGTGCCGCTCCGGGCCCTGAGCACTGCCTGCGGCCACCGCCCCACCGAGCGCGGCAAGGCCGTCCGGTTCACCCTGCCGGCCGCCGCGGCCGCCGCCGGGCCCCGCGGGGCCCGGCACGAGCGGCCCGTATGACTATGCGGCAGGCTTCGCCAGCGTCGCGACGAGCACGGCCTTGATGGTGTGCAGCCGGTTCTCCGCCTCGTCGAAGACGACGGAGTGCGCCGACTCGAACACCTCGTCCGAGACCTCCAGCCATTCCAGCCCGTGCCGCTCGTGGACCTCCCGGGCCACCCCGGTGCCGAGGTCGTGGTAGGCGGGCAGGCAGTGCAGGAACCGCACGTCCGGGTTCCCCGTCGCGCGCAGGACGTCCATGGTGACGGCGTACGGGGCCAGGGCCGCGATCCGCTCGTCCCAGACCTCCTTGGGCTCGCCCATCGAGACCCACACGTCGGTGGCCACGAAGTCGGCCTGCGCCACGCCCTCGGCGACCTCCTCGGTCAGGGTGATCCGCGCCCCGCTGGAGGCGGCCAGCTCACGGGCCCGGGCCACGACCGCCTCGGCCGGCCAGTACTCCTTCGGCGCGACGATACGTACGTCCATGCCCAGCAGGGCGCCGGTCACCAGGTAGGAGTTGCCCATGTTGAAGCGGGCGTCGCCCAGGTAGGCGAAGGCGGTCCGCTCCAGCGGCTTGGCGCAGTGCTCGGTCATGGTGAGCACGTCGGCCAGCATCTGGGTGGGGTGCCAGTCGTCGGTGAGGCCGTTGAACACGGGCACGCCGGAGTACACGGCGAGCTCCTCGACCGCCTGCTGGCTGTCGCCCCGGTACTCGATGCCGTCGAACATCCGGCCGAGCACGCGCGCGGTGTCGCGGACGGTCTCCTTGTGCCCCATCTGGGAGCCGGAGGGGTCGAGGTAGGTGGTGTGGGCGCCCTGGTCGGCGGCGGCGACCTCGAACGCGCAGCGGGTGCGCGTGGAGGTCTTCTCGAAGATCAGGGCGATGTTCTTCCCCTGGAGCCGGCGCTCCTCGGCGCCCGCCTTCTTGGCCGCCTTGAGTTCGGCGGCGAGCTCGACCAGACCGCGGAACTCGGCGGCGGTGAAGTCGAGCTCCTTGAGGAAACTGCGGCCGAAGAGGTCGGTGGCCATCGGGACTCCAGGGGAACGCTGACAGGGGATTATGGAAGTCTATACGATCCTCTGCATTCATATTCAGTCGGGTGGATCACATGCACGGTGTCCGCACCCGTGATCACCAGCCCGTACCCCCTCAGCCTGCCCTCACCCGGCGTCCCGTTCCACCGGGCAGCTCATGCAGCGCGGCCCGCCGCGGCCCCGCCCCAGCTCGCTGCCGGGGATCTCGATCACCTCGATTCCCTCCTTGCGCAGGTGGGTGTTGGTGGTGACGTTCCGCTCGTACGCGACGACCACCCCCGGCTCCACCGCCAGCACGTTGCACCCGTCGTCCCACTGCTCGCGCTCGGCCGAGTGCACGTCCTGCCCCGCGGTCAGCACCCGCACCCGGTCCAGACCCAGCGCGGACGCGATCGCCCGGTGCATGTGCTCCGGCGGGTGGTCGCTCACCTGGAGCTCGCTCGCCCCCTGCCCCGGCCGGATCGTGTAGGAGCGCAGCATGCCGAGCCCCGCGTACTGGGTGAACGTTTCCGCGTCGACCATCGTCATTACCGTGTCCAGGTGCATGAAAGCCCGCCGCTTGGGCATGTCGAGCGCCACGATCACCGATGCCGACCCGGCCGCGAACAGACCCCGGGCGAGCATCTCCACCGCCTGCGGGGTGGTCCGCTCGCTCATCCCGATCAGGACGGCGCCGTTGCCGATGACCAGGACGTCCCCGCCCTCGATGGTCGACGGGTAGTCCGACTGCCCCTGCGACCAGTAGTGGAAGGGTCCCGAGCCGGTGAAGAGGGGGTGGTGCCGGTAGATCGCCTCGAAGTGCACGGTCTCGCGCTGCCGGGCCGGCCAGCGCATGGCGTTGATGGACACCCCGTCGTAGATCCAGGCGGAGGTGTCGCGGGTGAAGAGGTGGTTGGGCAGCGGCCCCAGCAGGAAGCCGTCCATGTCCAGCACGTGGAAGCGCACCGACACCGGCTCGCTGTGCCGCTCCAGGAACTCACGCTTCGTCATGCCGCCGACCAGCGCGTCCGCGAGCTCGGCCGAGGGCAGCCCGTCGAAGACCGAGCGCAGGTGGGCGGTCGCGAGCGGCCCGTACTCCTTCTCGTCGAAGACCCGCTCCAGTACGAGGTGGCGCGCCTCGGTGATGTCGAGGGCCTCGCGGAGCAGGTCGCCGAAGAGGTGGACGGCGACGCCCCGGTCGCGCAGCACGTCGGCGAAGCCGTCGTGCTCCTGGCGGGCGCGGCGCACCCACAGCACGTCGTCGAAGAGCAGCGCGTCCTTGTTGCTCGGCGTGAGCCGCTTCAGCTCCAGGTCGGGGCGGTGGAGGATGACGCGGCGGAGCCGCCCGGTCTCGGAGTCGACATGGAATCCCATGCCGTACACGTACCCAGACCGAACGGCTTTCCGACCAGGCGCCGGTCGCGCGGATCAGCGCAGGCCGAGAAGCGCCGACGGGGAGCCGACGAGGTCCGGGGCGACCACGCCCAGCTTGGGGGTGGTCAGGTTCGGGATCCCGTAGTTGCTGCCGTCGGGCATGGTCAGCGGGGCACCCAGGACCGCGCCGGGGGTGCGGGTGAGCATGGTGGTCGGCGGGGACTCCACGGTGCCCTCGCCGTCCGTCTCCTTGGAGCCCAGCAGGTTGGGCACCGGGGAGGCGACCTTGGTGAGCCCGAGGTCGGTGGCGACCGGGACGGCCGGGAGCAGTGGGGTCGGCAGCAGGTCGCCCTTGTGGTGGACGGGCGCCTCGGGGGCGCCGACGACCGGCATCGGGACGGCGGTGGCCACCTGCGGGGCGGGCACGCCCAGCGTGGTCTCCACGGCCTCCAGCGGGACCCCCACCGGAACCGAGTCCGCCAGGGCCGGGGAGGTCGCGGCGGCCGCGGCCATACAGGTCATGAGCGCCGCAATGCTTCCGCGCGCGGTCATCTTCATAGGTGACGTTCCGTCCTTCCAGGGTCGCGGACACTCCGCTGCCCTGAATGAACGATCCCGCCGGCGGCTTTCCCGGCCTTCTCCGCGAAAGTTCCCCCATACGACCTAATTCGAGGCCGTACGGGGGCCGCCGCTTTACGCGGTCTTCGGTTTCACAGCCGGGGGTCGACCGGCTCCGACTCCAGGGCGAGGACGGCGAACACCGCCTCGTGGACCCGCCACAGCGGCTCCGCCGCCGCCAGCCGGTCGAGCGCCTCCAGGCCGAGCGCGTACTCGCGCAGGGCGAGAGAGCGCTTGTGCCCGAGGAACCTCTCGCGCAGCCGCTCCAGCCGGTCGGGGCGGGTGTACTCCGGGCCGTAGACGATCCGCAGGTACTCCCGCCCGCGCACCTTCAGTCCCGGCTGCACCAGCCTTCCCTTCCCGTCCCGGGCGTAGGCCTGGAGCGGTTTGACGACCATGCCCTCACCGCCGGCCCCGGTCAGCTCCAGCCACCAGCCGGTGCCCGCGCGGACGGAGTCCTCGTCGGCCGTGTCCACGTACACCCGGCTGGTGCGGCGCAGCAGCGGGTCGGCGGAGCGCTCGTCGGCGTCGGCGAGGCGGTCCAGCCAGGCGAGCTGCTCGTCGTGCGGTACGGCCGCCAGGGACCGCCCGGCCGCGGCGAGCAGCTGGAACGGCGCGAACCGTACGCCCTCCAGCCCGTCGGTGGTCCAGCAGTAGCGCCGGTAGGCCTCGGTGAAGGCCTCGGCGTCGGCGGCCCGTCCGCGCTGGCGCTCCAGCAGTCCGCCCGTGTCCACGCCCCGGGCCCCGGCCGCGGCCAGGGCGGCGACGGCCTCCGGCAGGACGGTACTGGAGGCCGCGCCGACGGCCGCGTACTGGTTGCGCAGCAGGCCGGCGGACTTCAGGGACCAGGGCAGGAGTTCCCCGTCCAGCAGCAGCCAGTCCGTGCCGAGCTCCTCCCACAGTCCGGCGCCGCCCACGGCCGCGCGCAGCCGGGCGAGGAACTCCTCGGTGAGCTCCGGCTCCTGGAAGAAGGGACGCCCGGTGCGGGTGTAGAGCGAGCCGGTGGGGCCGCCCTCGACACCGAAGCGCGTCCGGGCGGTGGCGGCGTCCCGGCACAGCAGCACGGTGGCGCGGGAGCCCATGTGCTTCTCCTCGCACACGACCCTCGCGATGCCGTCGGCCCGGTACTGGGCGAAGGCCTCGGCGGGGTGCTCCAGCCATCCGTCCTCCCGGGAGGTGGCCGTCGGCGCCATGGTCGGCGGCAGGTACGGCACCAGGCGGGGGTCGACCGCGAAGCGGCTCATGACCTCCAGGGCGGCGGCCGCGTTCTCCTCTCGGACGCCCACGTTGCCCAGGTGGCGGGTCTCCACGACACGGCGGCCCTGCACGTCGGCCAGGTCGAGCGGGCGGCCGTCGAGCCCTCCGGGCGCCTCGGCGGCCAGCGGCTTGACGGGCTCGTACCAGACCTTCTCCGCGGGTACGTCGACCAGTTCGCGCTCGGGCCAGCGCAGGGCGGTCATCCGGCCGCCGAAGACGGCGCCGGTGTCGAGGCAGATGGTGTTGTTGATCCAGGTGGTGTCAGGGACGGGGGTGTGTCCGTAGACCACGGCCGCCCTGCCCCGGTAGTCCTCGGCCCACGGGTAGCGCACGGGCAGGCCGAGCGTAGCCGTGACGGGCGGCGACCCGGTCGGCCCAGGCGCGGAACTCCTCGCGGGTCCACTCGAAGCGGTGGTCGCGGTGGCGGACCCGTCCGGCGGGCAGCAACTCCCAGCGGACGTTGTACTCGACGTTCGGGGTGGTCACGAGGACCGTGCGGGGGCGGGCCGAGCCGAAGACGGCGTACTCCAGCGCGGGCAGCCTCGGCAGGTCCAGATGCTCGATGACCTCGCTGAGCACGGCCGCGTCGTAGCCGGCCAGCCGCTTGTCGGTGTACGCCAGGGAGCCCTGGAGCAGCCGGACCCGCGAGCTCTGCCGCTCGCCCATCCGCTCGGGCCGCAGCCGGCGGGAGGCGGTGGTCAGGGCGCGCACGGAGACGTCCACGCCGACGATCTCGGTGAACGCGGGGTCCCGCAGGAGCGCCTGGACGAGCTGCCCCTCGCCGCAGCCCAGGTCGAGGACCCGGGCCGCTCCGGCCTCGCGCAGCGCGGCGAGGACCGCGTCGCGGCGGCGTACCGCGAGGGGCACGGACCGCTCCCGCGGCTCGCCGTCCGGCCCGGCTGCCGCCTCGCCCACGGCGTTGTCGAGTTCCTCGGCCTCGCTGCCGTCGGCCTCGGCGAGGCGCGCCAGTTCCAGGCGTTCCATGGCGCTCTGGGTGAGCCGCTTGTGGCGGGCCAGGTAGCGGGCGGTGATGAGCGCGTGCTCGGGGTGCGCCGCCAGCCAGCCGTCCCCGGCGCGCAGCAGCTTGTCCACCTCGTCGGGGGCGACCCAGTAGTGCTTGGAGTCGTCGAGCACGGGCAGCAGCACGTACAGCTGGCGCAGGGCGTCCTCCAGCCGGAGCTCACCCTCCAGCACCAGCCGCAGGTAGCGGCTGTCGCCCCAGGCGGGGAAGCGCTCGTCCAGGGCGATCGGGGTGGTCTCCACCGAGTCCCAGCCCAGCGGCCCGAACAGGCGTCGCACCAGGTCGGCGCCGCCCCGGGCGGGCAGCACCGGTATCTCGATCCGCAGCGGGCGCGCCTGGCCGGGGAGCTCGGGCCGGGCCGCGCACCGGCCCTTGAGGGCGGTGCGGAAGACCCCGCTCAGGGCGACCGCGAGCAGCGAGGAGGCCGCGTACGGCCGGTCGTTGACGTACTGCGCGAGCGCGGCGTCGGGCGCCCCGCCCCGGCCCTTGCCCCGGCCGTGCCGTACGAGCGCGACGGGGTCCACTTCGAGGAGCAGCGCGGCGGTGCAGCGCTGGTCGGTCGCCTCGGGGTAGAAGACATGGGCGGTGCCGTGGGAGGTCGCGAAGGCCTGCGTCCTCCCGGGATGCTTGTGCAGCAGGAATCCCAGGTCAGTGGCAGGTTTCTCCGTGGTGCCGGTCATGCTGATCGTCAGGAACATGCACTTCAGTATGTGCCGGGGCTCCCCCGCGGCCCACTGGTTTTCATACCGGCGGCGGACGGTGGAGAGCGGCACGCAGGCCGGCGATTTGGGGCGGGCCGATGCGGCAGCAGCCGCCGACGAGCCGGGCCCCGGCCTCCTGCCAGGCGGTGGTGGGCCAGGGGGCGGGGTGCGCGGGGACGTGCCAGGTGCGGGTCCCGGCGTCCCAGACGGAGCCGTCGTTGGGGTAGGCCAGCAGCGGCTTGGCCGTGACGGAGGCGGCGACCTCCAGGGCGGGCAGCACGTCCGCGGGATCGCAGCAGTTGACGCCGACCGCGATCACCTCGGGTGCGTCGGCGGCCTGGGCGAAGGCCTCCGCCAGGGGCTGGCCGGCCCGGGTGCGGCCCT
The DNA here is from genome assembly GCF_042895815.1 of Streptomyces sp. NPDC001373. Lineage (NCBI taxonomy): Bacteria > Bacillati > Actinomycetota > Actinomycetes > Kitasatosporales > Streptomycetaceae > Streptomyces > Streptomyces sp. NPDC001373. The sequence goes on along the minus strand of NZ_JBIAWQ010000008.1, from coordinate 226,082 downwards.
CGGCGACGGTGTAGCTCAGCCAGGCCCGCGCGCCCGTGCCGGCCAGCACCCGCAGCAGGGCCCCGGCCTCCTCGGAGTCCGGAACGGTCTCCAGTGCCAGTACGTCCGGCCCCGCCGCGAGCAGTGCCTCGATCCGGGGGCGGTGGAAGGCGGCCAGCGCGTCCCGGGTGAGCCCGTACCGGCCCCGGTATTCGGAGCCGTCGGCGAGGACCGCCCCGTAGGGGCCCACCGAGGCGGCCACCCACACGCCGTGCCCGGCGGCGCGCGCCGCGCGGTCGGCCACCCGGACGGCGCGCTCCAGCAGAACGGGGTCGTCGCCGACCTGGTAGCTCGCGGTGATCAGCACCTCGGCGCCGGCCCGGGCGTAGGCCGTGTGGGCGGCCTCCACCTGGTCAGGGTGCTCGGCGAGGACCCGGCCGGTCCAGAGGTCTCCGGACAGGTCGCAGCCCTGGTCGGCGAGCTGGTTGCTCAGCCCGCCGTCCAGGAGCACGGGCCCGCGGGCCAGGGCTTCGGCGAGTGGGCCGGTCGCGCGGGGCATCGGCGGGTCCTCCGTCCGGTGGGGGGATCGGGGTCGGCTCGGGCGGATCAGCCGAGCTGGGACATGACCTGTCCGGCGATCAGCTCCAGGTGGTCCAGGTCACCGAGGTCGAGGACCTGGAGATAGGCGCGGGAGGAGCCGATGGCCGCGTAGGTGCCGAGCTTCTCGACGACCTCGGCCGGGGAGCCTGCCAGGCCGTTGGCCTTGAGCTCGTCGACCTCGCGGCCGATGGCGGCGGCCCGCCGGGCGACCTCGGCGTCGTCCTTGCCCACGCACACCACCAGGGCGTTCGAGTAGACGATCTCCTCCGCCTTGCGCCCGGTCTCGGCGGCGGCCTCCCGGACCCGGGCGAACTGCCGGCGGCTGTCCTCGACCGAGGCGAACGGCATGTTGAACTCGTCGGCGTACCGGGCGGCGAGGCGGGGGGTGCGGCGCGCCCCGTGCCCGCCGACGAGGACGGGGACCTTGGCCTGGGCCGGCTTGGGCAGGGCCGGGGAGTTCTCCAGCCGGTAGTGGGTGCCGTGGAAGTCGAAGGTCGCGCCGGGCTCGGTGGCCCACAGGCCGGTGACGATGGCCAGCTGCTCCTCCAGCCGGGCCATCCGCTCCGCCGGGAAGGGGATCCCGTACGCCTTGTGCTCCTCCTCGAACCAGCCCGCACCCAGGCCGAGTTCGACCCGGCCGCCGGACATCTGGTCGACCTGCGCCACCTGGATCGCGAGGACGCCGGGCAGCCGGAAGGTGCCGGCCGTCATCAGCGTGCCCAGCCGGATCCGCTTGGTCTCGCGGGCCAGGCCGGCGAGGGTGATCCAGGCGTCGGTGGGGCCGGGCAGGCCGTCGACCGACCCCATCCGCACGTAGTGGTCGGAGCGGAAGAAGGCGTCGAAGCCGAGTTCCTCGGTGGCCTTGGCGACCGTCAGGAGGGTGTCGTAGTCGGCGCCCTGCTGGGGCTCGGTGAAAATGCGGAGATCCATGACTCCATCCTGCCCTTCCCACTCCTTTGCCGGGTGAATCTGCGTCAACCGGGCGGCGCGCGCCCCGGCGCGTCAGTGACCAGCGCGGACGGAGATCGTTGGCCCGGGCGGAGCCGGGCCACCCGGCCCGCGCGCCGGCGGTCTCCCCGCCGGTACGACCGCCGTCCCCTTCCAGACCGGAGGGGCCAGGGCCGAGGAGGCCGCCATGTCCCACGAGTCCGCGCCCGGGCACCCGGACAGACCGGACAGGCAGCACACGACCGCGTACACGGGGAGCCGGCGGTGCCCGCCCAGGGCGGCACGCCGAAGAGCCTGCTCCAGCAGATGGAGGAGCTGATGGCGGCGCTCAACGCCGACCTGTCCCGGCTCGACGCCGACCTCCAGCACTCGTCGGACCGCAACGCCCCCGCCGCGCTGGTCGGCCCGGGCAGGTCCGCGTACGAGGGCGGGCCCGGCTCCGACCGGTCCTTCTGACCCCGCGGGGGTCCGCCGCCCGCGGCGGGACCCCGAGCCCGACGCCCCGGACCCGCGGCCCGGCCGCCCGGCGCGCGCCGGGCCTCAGAGCACGCCCGAGGCCGAACCCCGCTCCCGGACCGCCATCCTGCGCAGCAGGGCCCGGACCCGGTCGCTCGACTCGTCCGCCGCGTCGATCGACTCTATGCACTGCCAGTACAGGCTCTCGTCGTCCGTCGCGCAGGCCACTCCGACGAGCGCTATCCCGACCTCGCCGAGCAGCGCCTGAAGTCCGAGCAGCGCCTGCCGCACGTCCGCCACCGCCGTCAGCTGCGCTGCGCGCGGCGGCTGTTCGGGTGCGACGCCCTCACCGTCGGCCAGGGCCGTCCGGTCGACGGCCCCGCAGCCTCTGCCCCCCGCTTCTCCCAGTCCCCGCGCCTCCGCTCTCAGCTCCGGAGGCCCGGTGACCGCCAGCCAGCTCCCCAGCCCCTGGGCGAGTGCCTGGGCCTGCCAGGCCTCGCCCACGATGTCCCACGCAGCCGCGCTCCGTGCCAGCGCGTGCCGGCCGGCAGCGATGAGCCGTACCGCATCCATATGCCGTCCCCCGTCCGCACGACATCCTGTCCATCTCCACTACCCAGAGTGAAGGCACCGGGCCGGTAAAGCCAGGGGTATTCGGAAATCTGCGGACACAATCAAGATTGTGGACGACACCATCACTCCGAAGAGTGACATTCTGGTGTCGATGTCCCGGTCGCCGGAAAACGCCGCTCGTTCCTCTCGATCTTCGCGGCGAGCGCATCCAGCACATCCACCCCGAGAACCTCACAGAACTGCAGCAGATACGCCAGCACGTCGGCCACCTCATCGGCCACCCGGTGCGCGTTCTCCGGCTTCTCCATGATCGCCGCCGACTGTTCCGGTGTCAGCCACTGGAAGATCTCGACCAGTTCGGCGGCTTCCACGCTCAGCGCGACGGCCAGGTTCTTGGGCGTGTGGTACGGGGCCCAGTCCCGGGCGGCCGCGAACTCGGCCAGCCGTCGCTGGAGTCGGTACAGCCGCTCGTCGCGCGGCGGCCGGGGCCCGTCGTCCGTGGGTGCAGCACTCATGGGGACAGGTCTACCACCGAGACGCCGGGGATCCCGCGGGCGGTTCCCGCCGCGTCCTCGCCGACCGCCCCCACCAGCCGGACATGGCCGCGCGCCCCGGAGAGCAGGGCCAGGCGCAGCAGTTCGCCGCACTGGCGCCGGTCCAGGCCGCGGTCGAGGCCGTCGGCGAGCACGGTCAGCGCCTGCCGGGCCGAGAGGAGCTCGGCCGCCGGGTCCACGGCCAGCACCCCGGGCCCGGTGAGCAGGACGAGGGCCAGCGCCAGGAAGCGGAGTTCACCGTCGCCGAGCCGGGCGAGCTCCGTGGCCGGGCGCCCGGCGCCACGCTCCAGCACGGCCGCCACCAGCCCGCCGGCGCCCCCGCCGCGGGCTCCGGCCGCGCTCGGCCCGTCGTCGCGCACCCCGAGCGCGGCCACCGGGCCCGCGCACCCGGTCTGCGCCGCCCGGGTCAACAGGGCGTGCCGGGTGCCGCATTCGTGGCGCGTCCGGCGCAGGACGTCGGCCAGGTTCCCGCAGTCGCTCCGCAGCCGCCCCTCCCCGGGCGGCACGGGTGCCCGCATCCGGCCGGGCCGGGGGTCGCAGGGGAACACCGACCGCAGCGCCACCACCACCTGCTCGGCGGCGGCCAGCACCCGCCGCTGCCCGGCCGTGGCCCCGGCGACGCGCAGGGGCAGCAGGGCGGTGCCGAGCCGGTCGTCGGGCAGCGGAGCGCGGGTCATCCCGGCGGAGCCGCCGGTCAGCCAGGCGGCCTGGACGGAGCGGCGGCGCGGGTCGCGCAGGGCGGTGGCGAGGAGCACGTCGCCGTGCTGGGAGAGCCGCTCGCCGGCGATCCGCAGGGACGGCTCCACCTGTACGGCGAGGTCGAGGCGGACGGGACCGGCCGGACCGTCGACGGTGCAGCCGATCCGGAAGCCGCGCCGGCCGTCGGCGTCGGGCAGTACCGCCTCCGGCACCCGGGCCGCCGCATCCGGGAAGACCTCTTCGAGCACGGCCCCGGAGGCGAGCCGGGACAGGGCCCTGTAGGCGTCCAGCGCCTGGGACTTGCCGCTGCCGCTGGGTCCGGCGAACAGGGTCAGCGGCCCCAGCGGGAACACCGCCGCCCGGTGCGGCCCGAAGGCGGACAGCTGCAACTCGGTGACGGCGGGCCGTTGGTGCTCCCGGGGCAGCGCCCCGGGAGCCGTGTCCTCGCCGGCCGCGGCGGGTAACGCGACGGGGGCTCCTGGCCCGGCCGCGTGCAGTGTGGCGTCCATGGGCGGACGGTACGGTCCGCGGGCCCCTGCCGGGCCCGGCGAACCGTTCCACCGCCGCGACCTTCCTACGATCGGGGGACGGCCGCGGCCGCGATGCCCTCGACCTCGGTGCCGACGGGCGCCAGCAGGAAGACGTTCCGGTCGACCCGGTGCATCCCGCTGCCCAGCCCGAAGACGACCCCGCTGCTGAAGTCGAGGATCCGCTTCGCCACTTCGCTGTCCGCGCCGGTGAGGTCCAGGAGCACCGGGATCTGCGCGATCAGGTACTCCGCCACCTCCCGCGCGTCGGCGAAGATCTGGACCCGGATCACCACGAAGCGCCGCTGTTCCGCCGCGGACGACCCGGGGGCCTTGGGGATCGTGCGGTGGTCCACCCGGGAGGGCCATTCGTTGCGACTGCGCAGCGGCACCACCTGCGCGAGTCCCTCCCACTGCTCGTCGGTGACGTCGTACCTGCTCACCGGGCCGCCTCGGCCGTGCGCTTCATGTGCATCCCCCCATCCTCTCGCGTTTCACCCGTTCGGCCCAACACCGACACGAAGCACGTAGGGTCGCCGCCATGACCAATGGCGAGGAGGTCCGCACGTTACGCGACATCGCGGGCGACGGCCCCGTCCGGCGCACCGCACCCGGGACCGCCGGGGCGCCGCCCCCGCGCCCCCGGCAGCGCGAGGACGCGATCCGCAACCACGCCCAGATCCTCGCGGCCGCCGAGCAGTTGTTCACGGAGCGGGACCCCCGCAGCGTGACGATGGACCAGATAGCAAAGGCCGCCGGCGTGGGGCGGGCCACCCTCTACCGGCGCTTCCCCGATCCGCCGGCCGTCGCCGCGGCCCTCCTCGACGAGCACGAGCGCATCCTCCAGGGCCGTCTGGCCTTCGGCCCGCCCCCGCTGGGCCCCGGCGCTCCCCCGGCGCAGCGCCTGGCGGCCTTCTACGCCGCCGTCCTGAACCACCTGGAGCGGCACCTCCCGCTGACCCTGGGCATCCGGCCGGGCCCGGCCCGGTTCTCCGCGGGCGCCTACCGGCACTGGCGCGCGCACGTCCGGTCCCTGCTGGTGGAGGCCGACGCCCCCGATCCCGATGTCAGCGTGGACGCGCTGCTGAGCCCCCTCGCCCCGGAGGTCTACCAGTTCCAGCGGCACACCCTCGGATTCCCGCCCGAACGGATCGCCGAAACCCTCGGGCGGCTGGCCCGCGGGGTACTCCCCGAACCACGAATAAGTTAGGTTAGGCATACCTAACTTTCTGGGTGACCTTCTGGACGAGGGAGAGATCCGCATACGCCTGCCCGGTGCCCCCGCCGCCACGCCCGCCGCCGCCCGGCCCACCGACGCCGAGCGAATCCACTCGGTCCTGGCCGCCGCCCACTCCATGACGGTGGTCGTCGACGGGGTGCGCCACGAGGTCCGCCACCTCGACGACGACGATCCCCTCGGCCGCCTCCATCTGCACCAGGCGGCACCCGCCGCCGGACACCCCGCCCGCCTCCCCGGCGACGGACGCCCGTCCGTCCGCCTGGAGTTCACCGACGTCGCCCCGCCCCCCGTACGCGACCGGGTCCGCGCCCGCGTCACCGCGCCGGGCCGCCTGCTGACCCCGTACACCGGCGAGGACGCCGGCCCCGACGCCACCGCCTGCGTGGAATACGGCCACGCGGTCCTCCAGACCGCGGAGGGGACCTCGCACCTCGGTCCGGAGAAGCTGGACGGCGCCCGGCCCGACCCGCTCGCCCCCTACGAGGCGGGCATGCTCACCACCTCCTCGACGAACACCCCGAACTGGTCACCCTGCTGCTGCGGCTGGTCGGGCCGCGCCCCACCGCCGTCGTCCGCGCGCTGCCGCTCGCCCTGGACCGGTACGGGATCACCCTGCGCCTGGAGGAGCGCAGCGGGCACCGGGACGTCCGGCCGGCCTTCCCCTCCCCGCTGGACGACGTCGAGCAGTCGGGCGTGCAGATCCAGGCCCTGCTCAGCGCGGCCCGGCGGCGCTCGCACCCCGACACCCTGCCCGCATGAGGCCACGCGGAGGCCCGCACGAGGACCGCTCGAGTCCGGGAACCGGACGGAACACCACCGGCCGCCCGGTTCGTTGCCCCGTACATGAAGGCCATCACCTACCGCAGCTACGGAACTCCCGCCTCCCTGGAACTCGTTGAGGTACCCGAGCCCAAGGTCGGTCCCGGCGAGGTGCTGATCCGCGTCAGAGCCGCCGGGGTCAACCCGGTCGACTGGAAGCTCGCCGCCGGCTTCCTCGGGCACGTCCTGGAGATCCGGCACCCGGTGATCCCCGGCTGGGACGTGGCCGGCGTGGTCGAGGCCGTCGGCCCCGACACCGACGACTACGCCGTGGGCGACGAGGTCTACGGATACGTCCGCAAGGAATGGGTCCAGCTGGGCACGTACGCGGAGCTGGTCTCGGCCCCCGTGCGCACCCTCGCCCGCAAGCCCGCGACGCTCACCTTCGAGGAGGCCGCGGGCCTCCCCCTGGCCGGGCTCACCTCCTACCAGGCCGTCACCCGCGCCGGGGTCACCGCCGGCCAGACCGTCGTCATCCACTCCGCCGCCGGCGGGGTCGGCTCGCTCGGCGTACAGGTCGCGGTCGCCCTCGGCGCCCGGGTCATCGGCACGGCCAGCGCCCGCAACCACGACTACCTGCGCTCACTGGGCGCCGAACCCGTGCTGTACGGGGACGGTGTGGCCGAGCGGATCGCCGCGCTGGCCCCCGGGGGCGTCGACGCCGGGCTCGACTTCTACGGCGAGGGCGGCGTCGAGCTGCTCCGGTCCGTGGTCCGCCCGGGCGGCCCGGTGATCTCCGTCGCCGACAACGACGCGGGCGACAAGGGCGCCCAGCACATCTGGGCGCGTTCCTCCACCGCCGACCTCACCGCCCTCGCGGAGCTCGCCGACACCGGCAGGCTCGCCGTCAAGGTGGGCCACGTCCTCCCGCTCGCCGAGGCCGGCCGGGCCTGGGAACTGAGCGCGACCGGGCAGGCCCGCGGCAAGATCGTCCTCACGGTCTGAACGCGTCTGACGCCCCGGGCGCCGCGCGGGCCGGTCCCCTCCCCGCCCTTCCTCCGTTCCCTGGAACTCCGCCCCAGACCCTCCTCGGGACCGCAGGCCGACCGCCTGCGGACCGCGCCGTGGGGGCCGGCCCCAGACCTCCGCGCCTCAGACCGGCGAGGCTGATCTTGCCCAGCCACGCCGGATGGCAGGGCGGCGACCACAGTCACGGCCCCACCCCGTGACCGCCCGGCCAGGGCGCGGGCTCATCTGAGAGGGGGAGATCACATCCGTTGGTTCTGGTAACCGCCGAGTAGCCACCCCTAGCATTCGGGCCATGACGGTCCTGCCTGACGACGGGCTCTCCCTGGCCGCCGAGTTTCCTGACGCGACACATGAGCAGTGGCAACGCCTCGTCGAAGGCGTACTGCGCAAGTCGGGCAAGGAAGTCTCCGGCGAGGCAGCGGAAGCAGCACTGTCCACCACGCTCGAGGACGGGCTCACCACCCGCCCGCTGTACACGGCGCCCTCGGGCGCGGACGCGAGGGCCGACAGCACCGGGTTCCCCGGCTTCGCGCCCTTCGTCCGCGGCGGCACCCCGGACGGCACCAGCACCTCCGGCTGGGACGTGCGCCAGCGGATCGCGGGCAGTGACCCCGTACGCGTCAACGAGGCGGCGCTGGCCGACCTGGAGAACGGCACCACCTCGCTCTGGCTGACCGTCGGCCGCGCCGGCGTCCCCGTCGCCGGCCTCGGCCGGGCCCTGAACGGCGTCTACCTCGACCTGGCCCCCGTCGCCCTCGACGCCGGCGCCGAAGCCGCCGAAGCCGCCCGCGCGTTGCTCGCCCTGTACACGGAGCGCGGGGTGGCCCCGGAGGCCGCCCGCGCCGCGCTCGGCATCGACCCGCTGGGCCACGAGGCCCGTACCGGCGAAGCCCAGGACACCACCCCCGCGGTCGAGCTGGCCCGCGAGGCGGCCGCCTCCTGGCCGGGCGTGCGCGCCCTGGCCGTGGACGCCCTGCCGTACCACGAGGCCGGCGGCTCGGCCGCCGAGGAGCTCGGCCTGTCCCTGGCCACCGGCGTCGCGTACCTGCGCACCCTCACCGAGGGCGGACTCGGCACCGAAGCCGCCTTCGGGCAGCTGGAGTTCCGCTACGCGGCGACCGCCGACCAGTTCCTCACGATCGCCAAGCTGCGCGCCGCCCGCCGCCTGTGGGCCCGGGTCGCCGAGGCCTGCGGGGTCCCGGAGGCCGGCGCCCAGCGGCAGCACGCCGTCACCTCCCCGGTGATGATGACCCGCCGTGACCCGTGGGTGAACATGCTGCGGACCACCGTCGCCTCCATGGCGGCCGGCGTGGGCGGCGCGGACTCCGTCACCGTGCTCCCGTTCGACGGCGAACTGGGCCTGCCGGACGCCTTCGCCCGGCGCATCGCCCGCAACACCTCCACCATCCTTCTGGAGGAGTCGCACCTGGCCCGGGTGATCGACCCGGCCGGCGGCTCCTACTACGTGGAGCAGCTCACGGACGAACTGGCACACGCCGCCTGGGAGTTCTTCCAGACCGTCGAGCGGGCCGGCGGCCTGCCCGCCGCGCTCCGCTCCGGCCTGGTCGCGGAGCGCCTCGCAGGCACCTGGGCCGCGCGTTCGAAGAAGCTGGCCACCCGCCGCGAACCGATCACCGGCGTCAGCGAGTTCCCGCTGCTGTCGGAGAAGCCGGTCGTGCGCGAGGCCGCGCCCCCGGCCCCCGGCGGGGGCCTGCCCCGGGTGCGCCGGGACGAGGCGTACGAGGCGCTGCGCGCCCGCAGCGACGCGCACCTGGAGTCGACCGGCGCCCGCCCGAGGGTGTTCCTCGCCGCGCTGGGCCCGGCCGCCGCGCACACCGCGCGGGCCACCTTCGCCTCCAACCTGTTCCAGGCGGGCGGCATCGAGCCCGTCCACGACCCGGTGTCGGTGGACGCGGCGACCGCCGCCGAGGCGTACGCGGCGAGCGGCGCGGACGGTGTGGCGGTGCTGTGCTCCAGCGACGCGCTGTACGAGGAGCAGGCCGAGGCGGTGGCTGCGGCGCTGCGCGCGGCCGGCGCGTCGACGGTGTTCCTCGCGGGCAGGCCCGGCACCTCGGCCGGAGCCGTGGACGAGTACGTCTTCGCCGGCTGCGACGCGGTCGCCGTGCTGTCCTCCGTACTCGACCGGATGGGAGTCGCGCAGTGAGCGGCATGAGCAGCATCCCCGACTTCTCCGGGCTCGCCCTCGGCGGGACGGCTCCGGCCGCCACCGAGGACCAGTGGCGCGCGGCGGTGAAGGAGTCCACCGGGAACGCCACGGGCGACCTGGTGTGGGAGACCCCCGAGGGCATCGGCGTCCAGCCGCTGTACACCGGGCGGGACCTGGAGGGCCTGGACTTCCTGGGCACGTACCCGGGCGTGGCCCCCTACCTGCGCGGCCCGTACCCGACGATGTACGTGAACCAGCCCTGGACGATCCGGCAGTACGCCGGCTTCTCCACGGCCGAGGAGTCCAACGCCTTCTACCGGCGCAACCTCGCGGCCGGCCAGAAGGGCCTGTCGGTGGCCTTCGACCTGCCGACGCACCGCGGCTACGACAGCGACCACCCGCGCGTGACGGGCGACGTCGGCATGGCGGGCGTGGCCATCGACTCGATCTACGACATGCGGCAGCTGTTCGACGGCATCCCGCTGGACAAGATGTCGGTGTCGATGACGATGAACGGCGCGGTGCTGCCGGTCCTCGCCCTGTACATCGTGGCGGCGGAGGAGCAGGGCGTCTCCCCCGACAAGCTCGCCGGGACCATCCAGAACGACATCCTCAAGGAGTTCATGGTCCGCAACACGTACATCTATCCGCCGAAGCCCTCGATGCGGATCATCTCGGACATCTTCTCCTTCACCTCGCAGAAGATGCCGCGGTACAACTCCATCTCCATCTCCGGGTACCACATCCAGGAGGCGGGGGCCACGGCCGACCTGGAACTGGCCTACACCCTCGCCGACGGCGTGGAGTACCTGCGGGCCGGACAGGGCGCCGGGCTGGACGTGGACGCGTTCGCGCCGCGCCTGTCGTTCTTCTGGGCGATCGGCATGAACTTCTTCATGGAGGTCGCCAAGCTGCGCGCGGCGCGCCTGCTGTGGGCGAAGCTGGTGAAGCAGTTCGACCCGAAGAACACCAAGTCGCTGTCGCTGCGCACGCATTCGCAGACCTCGGGCTGGTCCCTCACCGCGCAGGACGTGTTCAACAACGTGACGCGGACCTGCATCGAGGCGATGGCCGCGACGCAGGGCCACACCCAGTCGCTGCACACCAACGCCCTCGACGAGGCCCTGGCCCTGCCGACGGACTTCTCGGCGCGCATCGCCCGCAACACCCAGCTGCTGCTCCAGCAGGAGTCGGGGACCTGCCGGTCGATCGACCCGTGGGGCGGCAGCGCGTACGTGGAGAAGCTGACCTACGACCTGGCGCGCCGGGCCTGGCAGCACATCCAGGAGGTCGAGGCGGCCGGCGGCATGGCGCAGGCCATCGACGCGGGCATCCCGAAGCTGCGCGTGGAGGAGGCCGCGGCCCGTACCCAGGCGCGGATCGACTCGGGCCGGCAGCCGGTGATCGGCGTCAACAAGTACCGCGTGGAGAACGACGAGCAGATCGACGTCCTCGTGGTCGACAACTCCTCGGTGCGCGCGCAGCAGATCGCGAAGCTGCGGCGGCTGCGCGAGGAGCGCGACGAGGCGCGCACCCAGGACGCGCTGCGGGCGCTGACGAACGCCGCCGAGCGCGGGGCCGGCCAGGGCCTGGAGGGCAACCTGCTCGCCCTGGCGGTGGACGCGGCACGGGCCAAGGCCACGGTCGGCGAGATCTCGGACGCCCTGGAGAAGGTGTACGGGCGGCACGCGAGCCAGATCCGTACGATCTCGGGTGTGTACCGCACCGAAGCAGGCGAGTCCCCGTCCCTGGAGCGCACCCGTGCGCTCGTCGACCGGTTCGAGGAGGCGGAGGGCCGCCGTCCGCGCATCCTGGTCGCGAAGATGGGCCAGGACGGCCACGACCGCGGCCAGAAGGTGATCGCGACCGCCTTCGCCGACCTGGGCTTCGACGTGGACGTGGGCCCGCTGTTCCAGACCCCGGCGGAGGTGGCCCGCCAGGCCGTCGAGGCGGACGTCCACGTGGTGGGCGTCTCGTCGCTGGCGGCCGGCCACCTGACCCTCGTACCGGCGCTGCGCGAGCAGCTGGCGGAAGAGGGCCGTGAGGACATCATGATCGTGGTGGGCGGTGTCATCCCGCCGGCCGACGTTCCCACGCTGCTGGAGATGGGCGCCGCGGCGGTGTTCCCGCCCGGCACGGTCATCCCGGACGCGGCCCACGACCTGGTGACGCGGCTCGCCGCGGACCTGGGCCACGAGCTGTAGGCGGACGCGGGATGCCCCCGAAGATCGACATCGACGTGTACGTGAAGGGCGTGCTCGACGGGAGGCGCGCGCACATCGCGCGCGCCATCACCCTCGTCGAGTCCACCCGGGCCGACCACCGGACCCTGGCCCAGCGGCTGCTGACGGAGCTCCTGCCCCACGCGGGTAAGGCGCGCCGGATCGGCATCAGCGGGGTGCCGGGGGTGGGCAAGTCCACCTTCATCGACGCGTTCGGGACGATGCTGACGGGCCTCGGGCACCGGGTGGCCGTCCTCGCGGTCGACCCCTCCTCCACGCGGACGGGCGGCTCCATCCTGGGCGACAAGACACGGATGGAGCGCCTGTCGGTGGACCCGGCGGCCTTCGTACGCCCCTCGCCCTCGGCGGGAACCCTGGGCGGGGTCGCGAAGGCCACCCGGGAGTCGATGATCGTGATGGAGGCGGCCGGCTACGACGTGGTCCTCGTCGAGACGGTCGGCGTGGGCCAGTCCGAGACCACGGTCGCCGGCATGGTGGACTCCTTCCTCCTCCTCTCCCTGGCCCGCACGGGCGACCAGCTCCAGGGCATCAAGAAGGGCGTCCTGGAGCTGGCGGACGTCCTCGCGGTGAACAAGGCGGACGGCCCGCACGAACGCGACGCGAAGGCCGCCGCCCGGGAGCTGTCGGGCGCGCTGCGCCTGATGCACCCGGCGGACGCGGCCTGGACCCCGCCGGTACTGACGTGCAGCGCGCGGGAGTCGACGGGGCTGGAGGAGGTCTGGAACCGCCTGGAGCAGCACCGGGTCCTGCTGGACGCGGGCGGCCGGCTGGCGGCGAAGCGGGCGGCGCAGCAGGTGGAGTGGACCTGGTCGATGGTCCGCGACGAACTCCTGGAACGGCTGAAGGCGGACCCGGCGGTACGGGAGCTGGCCCCGGCCCTGGAGGCGGGCGTCAGGGCGGGCGCCGTCACGGCGACGTCGGCGGCGGACCGCATCCTGGCGGCGTTCGCCGGAAACTGAGTACGGCCCGGGCCCGCCGCCGTTTCGTGCGGTGGCGGGCCCTCGGTGCGAGGGGGCCTACGGGAGGCACTCCAGATGCACGGAGGTCGGCAGCCGGTGGGTACCGCGGATGCGGTCGCGGCTCGTCTCGACAGTGAGCCTCGCCAGGCCGGCCAGTCCGGCGAGCGGGGTGATGTCGACGTGGTCCCCCTCGGCGACGTCGCCGAGGAGGGCGCATCGTTCCAGGCCGGGGAAGAGCTCCGGAATCCGTCGAACGGCCTCCTGGGGCCTCTTCTCGCCGTCCTCCCAGTTGAGGATCAGGGTGCGGAGTTCCGGGAGCATCGGGCCGGCCGGAAGGCGGTCCAGGGCAGAGAGCTGGAGGTCGAGGCTGACGAGACGGGGCAGCTCCGGGAGCGTACTCACGTCGAGATCCGGCCGGCCGCTGATAACGCTGAGGTGCCGGAGCGGCAGGCCACTGAGCGGGGAGATGTCCTTCAGGTGCGGGCAGTGGCTGAGGTCGAGCTCGGCCAGGGCGGTCTGCCCCTCGAGAAAGCCCAGGTCGGGAACGGTCGCGGCCAGGAGCTTGATCCTGGTGGGGCTTCGGTGACGGAGAAAGCCCGTCAGGGCCTCTGCGGACACACCGCTCCTGATGTCCAGCTGCTCCACCCTGATGCCGAGCCGGTCCAGCTGGCGGAGGTGCTCGTCCGACCTGAGCGTGTAGAAGAGGTGTGCCGGGTCCAGGTGGGCGATGACCTGGTCGGCGTAGTCGGCGCTGCCGAACCGGGACCAGCTCCACACGAGCTGCGAGCGGACCGCGATCGACGCGGACTTGGCGAACTGCGAGAGGAAGGGGATGGCCGCGTCCGAGGCGACGTGCGAGGCCGCGATCACGACGTGGTGCGCTTCGGCGTGGCTGAGCCCCTCCGCGCCGGGAAGCAGCCCCAGGACGAGCGGACCGACCTCCGCCAGGGCCCGGGCCTCCTGTTCGCTCCTCGGCGGAATGAGCGTGGCCGTGCGCTCCTCCACCGCCGCGCGGACGTCCGGGTCGAGGGTGGTGGCATGTTCCAGACAGGCGGCGGCGAGCAGGTAGATCCGGGCCTGCACGCGACCGTCCCTGGAGCCGTCGCCCAGGGCGAGCAGGTCGCGGAAGACCGCCGTGCGCTCGGCGGGGCGGGCCAGGGCGACCGCCATGCGGATGACGTCCTCCCACTGGTCGTCGCCGGCGTGGGCGGTGAGCAGCCCGAAGTCCCCGTCCTCCACGGCGGCGCGGGCACCGAGGAAGTCCTGGAAGGTGCGGTGGACGAAGTCCACCGTGCCGGGGGCCGGTTCGCGGAGCAGGCCGCTGCGCTGGAGGAAGTGCTCGAAGACCACGGGCGCCCCGCCCAGGGCGGCCGCCTCGGGGACGGCGGGGAGGGCCCGGCCGATGATGTCCTCGGCCCGTGAACGGTCCATCTCCGTACGGCCGTTCTTGATCAGCCAGTACGCGAGCCGCTGGAGCAGGTCGAGCTGCGGCTCCTCCCGGAGGTCCGGCAGGCGCATGTCGCGCTCGCGGTCGCGGCGGCTGAGCAGCATGGAGAGGGCGGCCTCGTAGAGGTCCTTGCGGCCGTGCGGGAGGTAGCCGCGCCGGTCGCGGTGGAGGGCGCAGATCAGGCCGCACATCAGGGGATTGGTGGCGAGCCGGCCGAGATCGGGTTTGAGACGCACGGATGCGAGCAGCTGGGCCTCGTACGCCTCCAGCTCCTCGTCCTCGTCCGTGCCCTGGCGGGCGGCGGCGTGCCAGCGCCTGATGAAGGTGGCGGTCTCGGCGGGACCCATCGCGGACAGGGTCAGCTCGGTGAAGCCGTCTTCGGAGAGCCAGTCCATGCCGACGGCGGAGGGGCGGGAGGTGACCAGCCAGCGGTTGTCGCCGTCGTAGAGGTCCATCAGGTCCCGCAGCCAGGTACGTGTCCGCGCGCGCTCGGCGTCGGGCACCTCGTCGATGCCGTCCACGAGGACCAGGCCCCGGCCCGCCGCGAGAACCCGGTGCGCCCAGCCGTCGGGCTGGCTCCCGCCGAGCGGGCAGCCTGCGGCGGTGAGGAAGTCCCGGGGCGCGGGGAGCCGTTCGCCGTGGCGGGTCAGGGTGCGCAGGGGCAGGACGAAGGGGACGCGGTCCTCCAAGTACGCCATCCGTGGCGGGAGGTCCTGCCGGGCGGCGGAGACGGCCAGCCACTGGACGAGGGTGGTCTTGCCGGATCCGGCTTCACCACGCAGCAGGACACGACGGCTGCCGGCGAGGGCCTGGTCGGCGGGCTGCGACGCGGGAGCGTGGGCGAGGGCTTCGAGGACCTGTTCGGCCCTGTCGACGTCGACGGCCCCTTCCATCTGGAACACACCCGAGGGGTGGTCGTACGGGGCCGCCGCGTCGAGCCACCTGGCCGGGACCGGCGTCACTGCGGGCAGTCCGGTCGCCTCCAGGCTCAGGTACGCCGCGTCCAGCGGCCACCGCGTCGGGGAGCTGCCGAGGTCGATGCCGTAGATCGTCAGCTTCGCGTGCCTGCGGGCGACATACGGCAGGTACTCCGCCTCGAACGCCGCGTCCTGGGCGCCCGGCAGCGGGTCCCGACGGATCAGTTCGTCCACCTTGGCCGTCAGTTCCGCGATCCCCCGGGTCTGCGCCACCAGGCTGTGCGCCACGAAGGTCGAGCGTTGCGTGAAGAAGTGCAGGATGTGCAGACAGGCGGCTTCGAGCAGACGTTCGTAGAAGTACGTTCCGTCCGCGGTCAGTTCGCGCTCGGGGCGGTCGGCCGCCCGCCGCAGTTCGCGGGCGAAGGCCGAGGTACCGAGCCGGACCGCCTCCACGTCGCTGAGAGTGAGGTCGCCCAGCGCGTGGAGGGTGGCGGCGAGGGCGTCGGCCACCGCCTGCTGTTCGTCGGCGGCAACGGCGCGCTCGCCCGTGCGCAGGGCCTGGCGGACCAGCTTCCCGGCCAGGGCGCGCAGGTCGGACTCGGTCAGGGAGCGCTTCTCGCCGCGGAACGAGACGTAGCCGGAGATCCTGATCGGCTTGTCGACCAGGCCCGCGCCGGGGCCTTCCGTGACGAAGAGCTTCCTGACGAGCGGGCCGATGGCCGCCGAGGCCAGGCGGCTGCCGATGATCCCGGGCTCCATCTGCGCGTCCCCCCGCGACGTTGTGATCGTTGCGGGGGAATCCTATGGCGCCCGGGACGCGGGCGGGCCGGAACGGCTAGGCGTCGACGAGGACCGCGTCCTCCTCGGACAGGGACGCGCGCAGGACGCGGGCCTGTTCGACCGGGTTCTCGGAGGACAGCAGCGCGGAGAGGACCGCGATGCGGGCCTGGCCGGCGCGGAGGGTGCCGGTGGGGACGGCTCCGGCGGCGACGAGGTCGACCGCGCCGCCGTGCGTGTAGATCTCGGTGACCGGGCCGGCCGGGACGCGGGTGGTCAGGGCGACCAGCACGCCGCGGGCCACGGCTTCCCGAACCGCCTCGACGATCTCCGGGGTGGCGTTGCCGGCGCCGGTGCCGACGAGGACGATGCCCCGGGCGCCGGCCGCGACGGCGGCATTGAGGAGCACCGGGTCGCCGTCGGCGTGGTGCATCACCATGTCCACGCGCGGCGGGAGCTCCGGCATCGCGGGCAGGGCCAGTGCCTGCGGGCGCTGCGGCTGCCGCAGGACGGTGACCTTGCCGAAGCCGACCTTGCCGAGGAGCTCGCGAGAGGGGTCCGCGAACGCGTCCAGGGCCACGGCCTGCGTCTTCATGGTGCCGCGGGCGGCGTGCACACGGCCGGCGAAGGCGACCAGGACGCCGAGCCCGCGCGTGGTCGCGGCGGTGAGCAGGGCATCGTAGAGGTTGCCGGGGCCATCGCCCTCGGTGGAGCCCATGGGCAGCTGCGAGCCGGTGAAGACGACGCTGCGGGCGTCGTGGTGGTGCAGGTCCACCAGGAAGGCGGACTCCTCCAGGGTGTCCGTGCCGTGGGTGACGACGATGCCGTCGACGGCGGGGTCGGCGAGGACCTCGTGGACGGTGCGCAGCAGGGTGAGCTGGTGGGCGGTGGTGAGGCGGGGGCTGTTCACGCTGAACAGGTCGACGACCTCGACGGTGATGCCCTCGGGCAGTGGCGCGGTGGCCATGACCTCGCGGCCGTCCGCCTCGGCGGCGAAGCCCGAGCCCGTCCACCGGCTGGCTATCGTCCCGCCGGTGCTGATGACGACGATGCGCCCCATGGCCATCCTTCCCTGACGTCTGAACCCCGGAGCGGGGTTCGCACACATTTCCTGGAAGGAGCAATGATAGTGAGATCTACGCGCAATGCGATTGCGCGTTGTCAGCATCCTGCGACAAACCCTGGGGGATAATTGCGCGGTGGACGCTATTGATCGTGAAATCTTGCGTGAGCTCCAGCGCGACGGCCGGCTCAGCAACCAGGAACTGGCCCAGCGGGTCGGCCTGACCCCCTCCCCCTGCATGCGCCGGGTGCGGCAGCTGGAGCAGGACGGGGTGATCCAGGGCTACCGCGCGGTGATCGACCCCGAGGCGGTCGGCCGCGGCTTCGAGGTCCTGGTGTCGGTGGAGGTCCGCCGCGACCGCGAGGCGGTCGAGGCCTTCGAGGCGGCCCTCCAGGACATCCCCGACGTCATCGAGGCCTACCGCCTCTTCGGCAGCCCCGGCTGTCTGCTGCGCATCGCCGTCAACGACCTCCGCGCGTACGAACGCCTGTGGATCGAGCGCCTGACGGCCCTCTCGGGGGTCACGGAGGTCAACTCGCAGATCATCATGAAGCGCATCAAGGAACCCACGGGCCTGCCGGTCTGAGCCCCGGCCCGGGTGGCCTTCGACCGAATCGGCGGCAGACGTCAATCACGATCCGGTCGGGGCGGTGAGCGTGAAGACCTGGAGGCGGCTGTAGTCGCCCGAGGCAGAGCCGAAGCCCCAGCAGCCCTCAAAGTCGCCGGTCAGGGGGGCGCCCGGAGGACGGGAAGGCGAGCGCCTTCGTGCCGGAGCTGGCAGCCGCGCGTCCTGGCTGGCTTCGGATCACGAATCCAGCAGCATCAGGTCGAACTCCACGAAACGCAGTGCAGCTCACCCCCGCACTTCGACCAGGGTGAGCACTCGCTGGCCGTAACGTCTCCCTGCGCGCCGCCTGTTCCCTTCTGAACTCCTCGGCGTCGACCCACCAATGCCGGGCCTCTCTGTCCCACCGGGCCTTGACCAGGCGCTTCGCCTCGTCCTTCTCCGCATACGGGACGCCGAGGTACAGGCGGCCGTCCCGAACGAGCCCCGGGAACACCTCGTCTGTCGTCCCGGACCGCTGGGCCGGCACCTCGGGCGCAGCCGTGGCCTGCTCGGCCGGGCGCCACGGCGCGCGCGCCGGCCGTTCCATACGGGTCTGTTCCACGAGCCGTCGTACGCGCTCGCAGGAGGCAGGGTCGGTGCAGCGCATCATCAGGTCGGTCGGTCCGATGTTCGCGAGCAGGTTCTTCGAACCGTGCCACAGGACGGCCCCGTCCAGGATGAGGACCTTCTCGTGCATGCGATCGCGGAACTCGACCCCGCAGCCGGCCACCTCCAACTCCTTCACGAGTTCCCGGTGCCGGGCCACGCGGGAGGGTTCCTGCTGTTCTTCGGGCGGGCGGGTGAAGACCGTGACCCGGACCCCGGCCGACGTCCGCCCGCCCGGCGTCGATGGGGCTGCCGCCGACCGCTTCCAGGCGTTCGGCCAATACGGACCAGGTGGCCGAGTCGTCCACCAGTGCCAGCGACGACTCCTGGATCGCCGAGATCACACAGGAGGTCGCCCCTCGCCGCAAAGCCGCCGAACGCAGATGTCCCGACGAGATCGGCGCGGCAAGCCCGGGTGCGTCCGCTGCGAGGCCTCTGAGCACAGGGAGCGGCATGACACCACGTCACCCGACAAGCGACCAACACACCGCGCCTGACACTCACAAGGCACACAGCCGGACGGCTGTCTCACCCCGCGAGGTCCGTCAGCAGCGCGTCCAGAACGGCCTCCTCCTCGACGCGCAGGGCGTGCTCGGCCAGGGCGAGCGCCAGGTCGGGGTCCCACGGCGACGGCGCCGGCTTCCCGTCCAGCGGGCGCAGGTCGGAGCCGGCGGCCGCCACGGCTGCGCGGTAGTCGTCGGCGCAGTAGCGCCAGGGCCGCCACGGCACGTGCCCCGACAGCGTCGTGGCGATGCGCAGGCCTCCCCAGTCGAAGTCGCCGTGGTAGCGGAAGGCCGTACCGAGCGCGTGCAGGGAGGTGAGGAGGGTCAGGGCGGCGGCCGACGGCTGCCCCTGGACGCATATCAGCGGTCGGGCGTCCGGTCCGTGGTGGTCCGCCGCGGCCGAGAGGACCGCGGGGTTCTCGCAGACGTGGACCACGGGCGGTGCCGTCCGCGGCGGGCGGCGGGCGAGCTGACGGAGCGTGAGGACACACGGCTCGCCCGCGTCGGCCATCCAGTCCAGGGCCTGGGTCCCGCGGAGGTTGAGGGTGAGCACCGTCGAGGACACGTCGTCGCGGAGCAGTCCGACGGAGGCCCATGCGGCTCGTCTCCAGGCCGCTCCCGCACCGTCGGGGTGGCCGGTCAGAGCGCGGGCGCCGGAGAGCGCGAGGGTGGCTCCCGGCGTCCCGTCGTCGAGTGCGTGAGCGCTCCCCAGCACCTCCGCGGCGAAGACCGGAAGCGACCGTGCCGGTGCGACCGGCAGTTCCCGCAGCACGCGGGCGGTCTGCTCCACCAGCGGACGGGCGGCGGTGGGAGTCCGGGCGAGCCGGCGCACGAGTCCGTCCTCGCGCACGCGGACGGCCCAGGCGGCGTACGCCGGGAGCTCCTCGGCCAGCAGGGTCAGGGGTGCGTACGCCTGCCCCCAGGCCTGTTCCTCGCTGCGGCGGACCTCGTCGAGCGGGACGACCCGCCCCGTGAGCACCGTCACGGCCGCCTCCAGGCCCTCCGGGCTGATGCCCGATCCGACCAGCACGGCCTCCACGGCGTCGAGCCGGACCGTCAGCGCCCTGCCGACGCCCGGTGCCCGGCCCAGCAGTCTCTCGGCCGCCGCCCGTTCGGCCGGGCTCGGCGTGGCCAGCGAGACCGCCCCGGTGAGGGGCTGCCCGCGCTCCAGGCGTCGGCGTACCCGCTCCACCAGCCAGGCCAGGTCGTCGCCGCCGAGGAGGCGGCGCAGGCGGGTTTCGTCCACCGCGGGACCGCTCACGCCCACAGGGTCTCCTGGTCGGCCGTTCGCACCGGGTCCTCGCGGCGCGTGCGGGCCGTGCCGTCCCATTCCCAGCGGGTGACCAGGACCGCGGCCACCTCGTCGACGCGGGCGAGCTGGGCGATGGCGATGCCCGGCACCTGCGGATAGCAGGCCCACTCCCGCTCGCTGGTCATGACCACGTCCAGGTCGAAGGCGTACAGGAGCCCGAGGCACTTGGCGCGCGAGTCGTCGTCCACCCCTGCGAACGCCTCGTCCAGGGTCACAAGGCGCGGTGCGTACGGGCTGCCCGCGCTCGCGTAGTGCGAGGAGGCGGCGGCGAACAGGGGGACGGACACGGCCAGGACGCGTTCGCCTCCGGAGGCGGGCCCCGTGGCGGGGACCCAGCGGCCGTGCTGCCGGCGCTCGACGGCGAACTCGTGCCAGGAGCGGTAGTCGAGGGCCGCGGTGAGGTGCTCCAGTCGGCTGCCGGCCGCGTCCTCGGTCTGCTGGCGGGCGATCTGCGCCTGCAGGAACTCCCCCACCGCGGCCCGGTCCTCGGCCGTCCACGCGTCAGCGGTCTGCAGCAGCCGGCCTCGGGCCTCGGCGAGGCCGACCGGGGCCTTGCGGGAAGGCCGCCACACCAGGCGCAGCCTCATGCCGGTGGAGGTGGGCCGTTCCTCCAGCTCGGCGTTCATGGCCAGTACCTGCCGCTCGGCCGCCGCGATCAGCTCCTGGAGGGTGCCGGCCACCTCCGTGATCAGGTGGGTCTCGAGGATCTCGCGCTCGTGTGCGGAGAGGATGCGGGTGAGTTCGCCGACCTCGACCGCGAGCGCCTCGGCGAGTGCGGGCACGGTGCGCTCACGGCCCTGGTAGACGATGTCGACGATCATGCCGTCCTCGACCATGCGCGCCGAGGCGGTGTTGCCGTGCCGCGACAGCGCGTCCTGGAGGATCTTGAACTCCTCGCTCAGACGCCGCTGCACCCGTTCCCAGGCACCGTCCGAGTCGTCCGTCGCGGACAGCTCCGATTCGAGGGCGCGGGCCAGGGCGATGGCCGGGGTGGGCGCCCACGGGCCGTCGTCCGCGGCCGGTACGACGAGATCGGGGAGCGCGACCGTGATCAGCCCCGTGGCCGTGAAGCGCTGGAGCGCGGCGATGGCCTCGGAGCGTGCCGCGGCGGCTTCGGCGACGTCCTTCTCCAGCTGTTCGATACGGCCCTCGGCCCGGCTGGCCCGCCGGTCCGCCTCCGTGTGCCGTTCCCGGGTGAGCTTCTCGTCGGCGGCGCACCCGCGCAGGGCTTCCGCGGCCTCGGCGAGCAGCCGCTCCAGCTCCGCGACGGCGGCGCCGACGGTCGCACGCAGTGTGGCGAGCCGCTCGTCCGCGGCGGCCGCCTGACGGACGGCCGCCTCCGTGCGCAGGGCGAGTTCGGCGGTCCGCTCCCCCGCCCGGACCGCCTCCTCGCGTTCCTCGTCCGCCTGCCGGGACGCTTCGCTCCGCTCACGCAGCGCGGGCCAGAGTCCGGCCAGCACGACGTCGAGTTCGGCGAGGGCCTGCCGTACGGCGGCCAGCGCGGGCCGGTCCGGGGGCAGCCCCAGATCGGCCGCGGTCTCCTCCAGTTCGGTGGTGGCCGCCTCGGCCCGCTCGGCGGCGGCCGTCGCCTCGGCGGCCCGCTCGTCGCGCCGCACCCGGGCCCGGCGCACGGTGTCGGCTGCCGCCGCGGCGTCGGCGTGCGCCCTGATCAGGGGCGCGTCGTCGGGCACGGCCCCCAGTTCGACATCGAGCGTGCGCCGGCGGCTCGCCACCGCCCGCAGCTGCGCGTCGGCTTCGGCCGACTCCTGGCGGAGAAGGAAGAGTTCGGCCCGCAGGGCCGCCATCCGGGTCCGCCTCGCGGCTTCCCGGGCGCCCTCTCCGATGTACTCGGCGGCGGGTTTGGCCCAGCGGCCGGTGAGGGCGCCGACGCGGTGGCGTCCGTCCGGTGCGACCCAGGTGCCGTCCGCGGTCCCGGTGCCCGCGGGGCCGGCGGGCGGTACACCGACGGCCGGTGCCGCGTCCCCGGGAGCGCCGCCGAGGCCGATCGCCTCCAGCAGCCGGGCCACCGACTCCACGCCGACCCGCGCCGCCTGCGCGTCACCGTGGTCCACGGCAGGGCGCAGTACGTCGGCGAGCGACGGTCCCCCGACCGGTCCGGAGTCCGGGGCGAGGAGTACGTCATGGCCGTCCGCGGCGAGGGCCGCGCCGTCGGGGCGCACCCACGCGTCCAGCAGCCCGGAGGCCTCCAGGGCCGCCTCCAGCCCGGCGCGGTCGCGGTCCGCGACCTCGTCCCGGAAGTCGACGAGCCGCCACAGAGGGGCACCGGGCGCCTGGTCCCGAACTCCGGGGCTCCGCGTGTACGGGGCCTGCGGCCCGGGTCGGCCGCCGGACTCCAGCCCGGCGAGTTCCTGCTCCGCGGCGCGGGTACGGGCGGCCAGGCCGGCCCGGTGCTGCGCCGATTCCGCCGCCTGGTCGGCGAGGACCGCCGCGGAGACGCTGTGCGCTTCCGCGGCACGGCGGCGTGCGGGGTAGGGGCCGTCCTGGTGCCGGGTCCACTCCTGGAGCTCGTCCAGAAGGCCGGCCGGGTCGGCGTACGCCAGCTCCCCGCACCGGCCCGCGTGCTCGCGTACGGCGTCGACCAGGGCCCTTCCGGCGGCCCGCGCCGTGTCGTCGGCCGCCTCCAGCGCCTCGGCGGCCCGCGCCAGTTCGGTCTCCGCCTCGTCGAGCCGCAGTACGGCAGCCCGGCGCCCGGCCGTCACTTCGTCGGCCCGGTCGGCGAGCGCCTCCACGTGTGTGAGGGTGCGGTGCCTGCGGCCGGTCGCTTCGGCCACCGCGGCCCGCAGGTCGGCGACCGCCCGTCCTTCGTCCCCGGGAAGGTCCAGCCGGGCGGTCGCAGCCGTCTCCCTGGCCCGGAGCAGCGTGTCCCCCGCCAGCTTCCGGGCGGCCCCGAGCCGGTTCTCCGCGGCAGCGAGGCGGCCGAGCGCCCTGGTGTGCCGCAGCGAGGCCTCCTCCCCGTCTTCGCGCGCACGGGCGCGGTCCGTCTCCGCCCGCTCCAGCGCCTGTGCGGCCCGTTCCAGTTCCTGGGCGCTGCGCATCTCGGGACCTTCGCGCAGGGCCGCGTCGGCCGCCTCCAGCCTCGCCCGGGTCTCCGTGAGGGCGGCGGCGCGCTCCTCCGCGGCCGCCCGGTCCCCCTCCGCCGCGGTCCTCTGGGCCTGCGCCTCGGCGAGGTCGCGCAGCAGCTGCTCGTACCTCGAGTGTTCGCTGCGCGGGAGGCGGGCGCGACGGCGGGAGGCCGCGCGGGCGTAGCGCCGGTAGTGGTCGAGGAACACGGAGGCCGCCCGTTGGGCGGCTCCGGCCGCCCGCAGCTCCTCCTTCTCCTCGTCCAGGGAGCGGAAGGCTTCGGCCACGTCCGCGATGACGGCCTGGTCCATCGGCGGAAGGGCCTCGGTGAGGGCGCGGGAGAGGGCGGCCTCGTTGGGGCGCTTGGACAGCTGGGGCTGGCGCAGCTGGATGAGCAGGTCGACGAGGGCTGCGTAGCGTTGCTCTCCGAGGCCGAACAGGGTCTCGTCGACGGCCCGGCGGTAGGCCTTGGCCTGGTCGTGGACCATCCCCTGCCCGGCGACCGCCTCCATGAGCCGATCCCGTGACAGGGCGGTACCGGTGGCGTCGAGCAGGCTCAGGGTCCCGGCCGCGCGCACGTCGGCCGGGCCGTGGTCGATCCGCTGCGCGGTCACCGCCCACCAGTGCCGGGCGATACCGCGCCCGCTGACGGCCTTGAGCCCGCACAGGAGCGTGCAGAACTGCTCCTCGCCGCTCACCGCGTCGCGGCGGCCGAACTCCACCCAGGTGTAGCCGAGGCGCTCGGAGTGCGGGTGCTCACCGCCGAGCAGCAGGTTCCACTCCATCCGCTTGCCGGGGTCCCCGTCCGGTTCCACGCGGCGGGCACTGAGGTCCCCGTCGAGCAGGAAGGGCAGGGTCAGGGCCAGCACCTTGGACTTGCCGGTGCCGTTGTTCCCCCGGAGCAGCAGTCGGCCGTCGCGGAAGTGGAACTCCTCCACGTCGTAGTGGAAGAGGTCGACGAGACCGATCCGCAGGGGCTGCCAGCGGGGGCGC
The DNA here is from genome assembly GCF_042895815.1 of Streptomyces sp. NPDC001373. Lineage (NCBI taxonomy): Bacteria > Bacillati > Actinomycetota > Actinomycetes > Kitasatosporales > Streptomycetaceae > Streptomyces > Streptomyces sp. NPDC001373. The sequence goes on along the minus strand of NZ_JBIAWQ010000008.1, from coordinate 202,043 downwards.
TCAGGGGCGGGAATCGGGGGACGGGGGGTCACGGCCGGTGCGCCTTTCGCTGGGCGGGCACCCGTGCGGTGCCGGCTGTACGGGGTTCGAGCACGACGGTCTCCCCGACGGCGTAGCGGGCGAGCGCCGGGCGCGGCACGACTCCGTCGGCGGTACGGGCGACCAGGCCGAGGGCGGCCAGCCGGGCGACGGCCTGTTCGGCCAGGTCGGCCTCGGCCCCGGGCTCACGGGCCGACTTGGACCAGAATCCGCCGTGCTCGGCGGCCAGTTCGACCACGCGGCGCTCGAGGTCGGCCAGGGGGACGACCGGTCCTGCCGCCGCCGTGAGGTACTCGGCGAGCAGGAGGGTGACGTGGCCGCGGGTACCCGATTCGGGCATGCGGACATCGGTGAGGTCGTCTTCGGGGTCGACCATGGCGATGCCTTCGGCGCGCACTTCGGCGACCAGGCCGGTCAGTTCGCTGATGCGGGCGGTGAGGAAGCCGCGCTGGCGCGTCAGGTAGCCGAGTTCGGCGTCGGTCAGCCCGTCGTAGTAGAGGACGGGGTCGTCGAGCAGCCGCCGGGTCAGCGAGCGGCGCATCGCGCGGAAGCGCAGTTCGTCGCTGTCGAGGGCGGTTTCCGCCGTGAGCTCGGCGAGCCGGGCCTCCAGTGTTTCGGCCCCGATGGTGGAGGGTCCCCTGCGGGTGGCGAGAAGACCTGCGAGCACCCGCCGTTCGACGTCGTACAGGACGTCGCCTGCTCCGCTGACGTAGGCGTCCTCGTCGCCGGCGACGCGCCGCAGCACGCCGAGGTGGAGCAGGAGCCGTACGACGGCGGCCAGGTCGAGCCGCTCGTCGCGGCGGTCCAGGGTGAACTCGATGCCGGCCGCGGCCAGCCGGGGGTCCTTGGCGTCCAGCACGATCTGGTCGGCGAGGCGGCCCAGCGCGATCTGTGCCTCGCCGCGTTCGAGGGCGGCGAGGGCGAGGCAGAGCAGGACGTACCGGCGGCGGCTGAAGGGGGCGGCGCTGCGGGTGACCTCGCGCGCCGGATGCGTGGCGTCGTCGGGCACGGCGGGGATCTTGCCCAGCCGGGCGGTCTCGGCGTCGACCTGGAGGGACCAGCCGGTGTTGCGGTCGAACCAGTCGCGCAGCTCGGAGGCGTGCCGCCGGACGAGGCGGAACTCGTCGGCGTACGCGCCGTGCGCGAGCAGCAGCGGCTGCTTCAGCAGGGCCCGGGCGGCCTTGCGCCGCTCGGCGGCGTGCTGCCCGTCGAGTACTTCGGCGAGCGGCGTGGTCGTCACGCTCCCCTCCCTCCACTTCCTTCGCCTTCGGTGAGGTCGACGATCTCGATGCTGTGGTCCGGGCCGCGGAAGATCCCGTCCGGTGTGCGGACCTCGGCCGTCGACCCGTCGGCCGGTGCCGTGAGCCGGATCTCCATGGAGCCGTCGGCGCTGGTGGCCACGGTGTGCGTCATACCGGGCCGCCAGGTGGCCAGGGCGTCGCCGAGGAGCTGGAGGAAGAGCCGGAAGCTGAGCGGGTCCAGCTCGCCGAGTCCGGACAGCCTGGTGACGCCGTGGGTGACGAGCCGGGCCCGGGCCGCGGCCGTCTCCGCGGCCTGCTTGGCGGCCGTCTCGGCGAGCAGTCTGCGCGCCTCCCTCCGGTCCTCGACCTTGCGCGGTTTGCCGCGCCGCTCGTAGCTTCCCGTGCGGCGCAGCTGCGGGCTGATCCGCAGCGGTGCGGCGTCGGCCCACGCCGTGCCCGCCGGCTCGGGGCGGGCGTGGCGGGCGGCCAGCGTCTCGGCGTCCACGGTGAGGTGCCGGGCCGGGTACAGCCCGAACGCGGTGCGCCACAGCCGGTGCCGGGCATCGTCGTCGGGCGCTTCGGCGAACCAGCGCGCGAGGGTGCGGAAGTCGGCGGAGCGGTCCGAGCGCCCGGCCCGCCGCTCGTTCAGCGACCGTACGACGGCCAGCAGCTGCGGGATCGCGCCCAGCGCGCGGCCGCGCAGCAACCGGGCCTGCGACTCCCGGCCGTCCCGGGTGAGGAACCAGGCCGCCAGGCCCTCCCACCGGCCGGCCCACCGCTCGTACGCGGCCCGCCCCGCGTACGCCGCCTCCTGCGGGGTGGCGTCCGCCGCCTCGCGGGCGGCCGCGGCACGCAGCAGGAGCTCGATGCTCCCGCCCTCCTCCAAGGAGAGGATCAGCCGGGCGATGCGCCCGCCGAGGGTGATCAGGTCCTGGATGAACCGCTCCAGGTACTGGATGAGCTGGTCCTTGTAGGCGAGGAAGGCCTCCTCCCCCACGTCGTGGAGGTCGATGGTCCGCTGGAGGGAGCCCATGAACGCCCGGGCGTTGTCGGCGAGGGCGCCGAAGCGGCTCGCGAGCCCGTCCAGCGCCAGATGCGTCTTGGCCGGATCGGGCTCCTCCTCGGCCGCCAGCACGAGCAGGGCGCGCAGCTGCGTCACGATGTCGTGCAGCGCGACGGCCTGCAGCGCGCCCCGCCGCCCCAGTGCCTCGTCGAACGCGGACAGGGCCTGCTCCGCCGCCTCGCCCTCCCGCGTGAGCTGGTAGATGAACCGCCTGCGGTAGAAGTCCTCGACGGCCGTCACCCGCCCGGTGTCCGGATCGGCCCGCAGGTTCCCCCAGGCCACCAGGCCGTCGAGCGCCTTGACCACGGCGTCGAGCTCCGCCGGCCGGGCTTCTGGCGCCAGCCCCGTGTACACGTCCTCGGGGCGCAGATGCACGGCGAACCGCTCCTTGGCGACGAGGAATTCCCGCATCACCGCCCGGTACAGCAGCACGTTCGGAGCGGTGAGATGCGCGAAGGGCCCGTACCCGCCGGCCGGGCCCGCCACCTGCGGAGAAACCATGTCCATTGCCTGCCATCCTCCCGGAATGGCGCCCATGATCGGCAAGGACGTGCGTACTTGGCCGATTCGCATCGGTCCGGGCCGGGTCCGAGCGAAGCCGTCATCACGCGGGCGACGGCGGCCGACGGATGTCCGCCGGCCGCCGTCGTGTGTCACGCGAGCGTGAGGAAGAGCTTCTCCAGTTCTTGCTCGGTCATGGGGGGTGCGCCTTCCTCGCTCTCGGCGAGGCACTGGCGCATCCCGCTCGCGACGATCTTGAATCCGGCCCGGTCGAGGGCGCGGGAGACAGCGGCGAGCTGCGTGACGACGTCCTTGCAGTCGCGGCCGGCCTCGATCATGGCGATGACGCCCGCGAGCTGCCCTTGAGCGCGCCGCAGCCGGTTGAGGACCGCGGTCGCCGCCTCTTCTTCCACCTTCACCGGGTTCCTCCTTCTCGCCGGCCATCGACTCAAGAATACCCCTTGGGGTATAACGCCAGGGGTGTGCGGCCGATTCCAGGGAGCCTACCTGGGGCGCGCCCGAGGCGGGCCGCGGACGGCGTGCCCGCAGGGTGCCCCAGGTCACGGCGGTCGCTGCCGCGAGGCGAGGTCATCGCCACCTCCCTGTTCGTCGTCGGCGTCACCAGCCTCGTCGGGTTCGTCCCGCATGCCCCGGGCGGGTCGGGTGCGCTGGTGCACCGGGCTGATCTTCGGCGCGGTCAGCATGATCGGTGCCTACGGTGGCGGACGCCTTGCCGAGTACATCGGCACGGTCAGGATGGAACCGCCGCCCAGGACGCCCGGGCCGACCCCGGCCAGGACGGACGCGGCGAGCACGAGCGTGATCACGAGCGGTCCCGCAGAGAGGCGACGACGGTACGGATGTCAGTGCGCGGTCCGCGGTTGTAGGGCAGCTTGGCCAGCATCATGCCCATTGCACAGGTGTTGCTGAGCGCGGCGAACGTCAGCCCGGCGCCGATCGCCGTGCCGATCAGATGCACGCCGGGCACGAACACACCCACGATGCCGGTGACGAGCACGACCGAACCGGCGATCAGGCGGACCTGGCGCTCCAGCTCCCAGCGCGCCTCACCCCGGTTGACGGGAGCTCCGGCGGCCTCCCAGGCCATCATGCCGCCGTCCAGGACACGCAGGTTCGGCAGGCCCGCCTCGGCGAGGGCCTGCTCGGCCTGGGCGGCGCGGGCACCGGAGCGGCAGACGAGGACGACGTCCTCGTCGAGGTGGGTCAGGAGTTCGGCGCGGTGCTCGCGCAGGGTGTCGAGCGGGACGTTGTAGGAACCGGGGATGTGGACCGTCCGGAACTCGCCCGGGGTGCGCACGTCCAGAACGCGGGGAGCGCGTCCGCTGTCGACGAGGTGCTGCAGGGCTGTGGGGGTGAGGACGGTGGCGCGGGAGGCGTCGGTGGTCATGAAAACTCCGTTGTGGTGAATCGGCCCCGGACAGGAACACGGGGCGGAGCGGGGTAGAGGTGCGGGTAGGAAGGGCCGGCACACCCGGCGGTGCCCGTCAGGGCGTCGAGGGCCCCGTCGCGGGGGCACCGACGACTGCGGTCCGCCGGATCAGACGGCGTCGGGCACTTCCGTCAGGGCCCAGGCGGCGTAGCCGCCGAGGATGTCGGAAACGTCGGTGAAGCCGTGGTGACGCAGCAGGCTCGCGGCGATGGAGGAGCGGTGGCCGCCTGCGCAGTGCACAACGAGCGGCTTGTCGCGCGGGATCTCGTCCAGGCGGCGCGGCAGCTCGCCGAGCGCCATGTGCAGGGCGCCGTCGATGAAGCCGTTGTCCCCGCGCTCGCCGCAGGTGCGGACGTCGATGACGGCCGGCGGATTGTCGCCTGCCAGGGCGGTGCGGACGTGGGCGGCGGTGAGGCGGCTGGCCGGGGTGACCTCGTCGGCCAGGGTGGCCAGGGCGTCGTCCGGGGAGCGCAGGTAGCCGGCCACGCGGTCGAAGCCGATCCGGGCCAGGCGCGTGACGATCTCCTCCTCGCGGTTCTGCGGGGCGACGACCAGCAGGTCGGCGTCGGCGGGCAGGACGGTGCCGGCCTGCTCGGCGAAGCGGCCGTCGGCCGGCACGTTCACCGAGCCGCGCAGGTGTCCGGCGGCGAACTCCTGCGGGTCGCGGGCATCGACCACCACGGCGCCGGAGGAGCGGAGGCCGGTGAAGTCCTCGACGCCCAGCGGCCTCGGCGCGGCGGCCGGGTCGAACAGCTCGCGCTCCTTGCGGTTGAGCTCGGCGTCGAAGGCGAAGTAGCCGGGAGCGGTGGACTGGCCGGCGGTCACGATCGCGACGAAGTCCTCCTGCGACATGGGCGCGCAGGCATAGTTGGTGGCCCGCTGCTCGCCGATGGTCGACTGCTTCTCCGTCGACAGGTTCTTGCCGCAGGCGGATCCGGCACCGTGCGCGGGGAAGACCCGCACCTCGTCCGGCAGCCCCATCAGCTTGTTCTGCACGCTGTCGTGGAGCATGGCGCCGAGTTCGTCGGCCGTGACGCCGATGGAGGCGAGCAGGTCGGGGCGCCCCACGTCGCCGATGAAGAGCGCGTCGCCGGTGAGCACGCCGTACGGGACGGTGTCCATGCCGTGCTCGTAGACCAGCACGCTGATCGATTCCGGGGTGTGCCCCGGGGTCTCCATGATCTCCAGGGTGACGTCGCCGAGGCTGATGGTCTCGCCGTCGGCGAGCTTGCGGATGGGGTACTCGGTCTCGGCGCGGCGTCCGTAGCCGATCCATGCACCGGTCTCGGCCGCCATCTCGAGGTGTCCGGCGACGAAGTCCGCGTGGAAGTGGGTGTTGATGACGCCGACCACGGTGAAGCCGTGAGTCTCGGCGTCCGCCAGGTACTCCGAGACGTCCCGGCGGGGGTCCACGACCACCGCCTCGCGGGTGGTCTCGTCGGCGATCATGTACGACGCCTGGGAGAGGCAGTCGAGGTAGTACTGGGCGAAGAACACGGAAACCTCCGTAAACGATGGTTCAGATACCCTAGGGGGTATCGGAGAGGCCAAAGGCGGCCCGCTCCCCGCAGGGGCGGGCGGGCGAACGCGGGAAGGTCGAACCACCCCGGGGGCGGACCCCGTCACCATCGGGCGGCCCGCACCGACCCGGCCCCGGGTCCCACCGGCGACGGAAAGGGCATCCGTCACGGCGGCGGCGCCGAGCGCGGGGTGAGGTGCGCACGTCGACGATCACGGCGCCGGGACTCCAGGCCGCGGCAAAGGTCTCCAGGTCCACTTGACGAGCCATGAGCGAGATCCACTTCCAGATACCCCCCTGGGTATTACGCCTCCGACGGTAAACACCTCACGCCGGGACTGTCAAATACCCCCCTGGGTATTCGAAAGCCGATGGGTCGCGGAATCGCGGAACAAACCCGCCCCTACGCCCGTTGAAGCCCCCATATACCCCACCGGGTATACGGGAGGAGAGTGGAACCCATGCCCACCGTCGAGCTGACCAAGGAAAACTTCGAGAAGACCGTCACGGGCTCGGAGATCGTGCTGATCGACTTCTGGGCCGGATGGTGCGGGCCCTGCCGCAGGTTCGGCCCCGTCTACGAACGGGCGGCCGAGCGTCACCCGGACATCGTCTTCGGCAAGGTCGACACCGAGGCACAGCCGGAACTCGCCGGCGCCTTCCGGATCTCCTCCATCCCCACCCTGATGGCCGTCCGCGACCGGACCGTGCTCTACGCGCAGCCCGGCGCGCTGCCGCCACAGGCACTGGAAGAAGTGATCGCCAGGATCCGGTCCGTCGACATGGACGGCGTCCACCGGCAGGCCGCCACCCGCACCGCCGAGCGAAACTGACGCCCGGAGCGTCACCACGGGGCCAGGCCGAAAGACCGAACGGCCCGCCATCGCCTGTCGTCCGCCTCTGAACGGGTGCGTCAGGACATCATGCTGTTCGCGGCCCGAACCCGGGCCGCGAACAGCCGGCAGCACGACGACCGGATCGGCCGCATGCCGAGGCGGTCGCCATCCGAAGAGTGGGGTGAAGACATGGACTACGACCGCACCATCAAGGTCGCCGGAGCCTTCGACGAGACGGTGGAGACCGTCCGGAGCGCCCTCGCCGACCAGGGCTTCGGCATCCTGACCGAGATCGACGTCCAGGCCACGCTCAAGGCGAAACTCGGCCACGACATGGAGCCGTACCTGATCCTCGGGGCGTGCAACCCCCCACTCGCCCGTCAGGCGCTGGACGCCGACCGCTCGATCGGGCTCCTGCTGCCCTGCAATGTCGTGGTCCGCGCCGACGGCGACCAGGTGATCGTGCAGGCGATCGACCCCGCGACCATGGTCACACTCACCGGCGTCGACGCCATGACCCCTGTCGCGGACGAGGCGGCGCGCCGCCTCGACGCCGCGCTCGCCGCCGTTGCAGAAGGCGGCACGTGAGCCGTCGAGATGCCGCACGGAGCTGACCACCGACCGCACAGCTCGCTCACTTCGGCCATTTCGCCCGGGTCACGGTGGGACCCCCGGATCAGGAACCACAGGCCGGCACGCTCGTCGCCGTCGGGCGCGACGAATCCGCGGCGCCGGATCACCCCATATCCCCCGACTTCGGCCGGCCACACCCCGACCGGGACTTGTGGACCGTGAGCCAGGGGTCCCGCCTCCACACAATGCGGGCTTAACGGCTGCCCCCACCCCTCGAAATATACCCCCCGGGGTAATGGTGTTAGAGTGAATGACATACCCCCGGGGGTAATTTTGCGTGAAGGGAGTATCGCGCGTGTTCTTCGTCGACACCATCGAGCGCGAGGGGCTCGGCAACCGCCGCCACCTCGCCGGTGGCGAGCAGGCGGCGGCGGTCGATCCGCGGCTGACCGAGGGGCCGGCCCGCGCACAGCACGCCTCGGCCCACCGCCTTGCCGACGCCCTGCCCGACGAGACGGCGGTCCTGCCCACGCACGGGTTCGGCGGCTTCTGCTCCTCCGCGCAGGCCGGCGCGACGTGACGACGATCGGCGAGGAGAGGGCGGCCAACACGGCTCCGACCGTGGACGTGGACACCTTCCTCGCCGACCTGCTCACACAACCCCGAACGAGAAACGAGAAACGAGAAAGGTGACGTCGACGATGTTCCTCTTCCGCAGGAGCCGACAGCGCTTGTCCGTGGACGAGGCGCGCACACGTACCGGCGGGAAGCGGCCCGAAGCCGTGCTGCTGGATGTGCGGGAAAAGCCCGAATGGCAGACCGGACACGCCCCGGACGCGGTCCACGCCCCACTGACCGCTCTGGCTGCGGGAGCGGCGCTGCCCACACCCGCGCAGGGCCGTCCGCTCGTGCTGATCTGCCGCAGCGGCCACCGCTCGCAGCAGGCCGCGAAGCTCCTGACCGAACGGGGTGCGGACGCGGTGGACGTCAAGGGCGGCATGAACGCCTGGGCCGCTGCCGGGTACCCGGTCGTGGACGAACGCGGCAACGGCGGCTCGATAGCGTGAGCGTCCTGATCCTCGCCCTGGTCGCAGGGGCCGTCATCGGCCTGGCCCTGGGTGCTCTCGGCGGCGGTGGCAGCGTGCTCGCGGTCCCGGCGCTGATCTACCTGCTCGGGTTCTCCCCGGCGGCGGCGACCACCGCCAGCCTGATCATCGTCACCGCGACCTCGGCCACCGCCCTCTACGCCCACGCCCGGGACGGCAACGTCGTCTGGAAGACCGGTGCGCTGTTCGCGCTCGCGGGCGTCGCACCGGCTTTCCTCGCCGGAGCCGTTGCAGGGCACCTCCCGGCGACGCTGCTCACCGGGGCCTTCGCCGTCGTCGCCGCGCTGGCCGCGGTACGGATGCTCCGCCCGACGGGGTCCGAACCGCCGGAGCGGATACGGCCCGCGAAAGCGGCCGGTGCCGGGGCAGGACTCGGCACCGTGACGGGACTTCTCGGCGTCGGCGGGGGGTTCCTCGCGGTTCCCGCCCTGGTGGGCGTCCTGGGCCTGCGGATGAAGCAGGCGGTGGGCACCAGCCTGCTGGTCATCACCGTGAACTCGCTGGCCGCGCTCACCGCACGGACGGGAACGGGCGGAGATCTGCGCTGGGAGGTGATCGCCCCCTTCACCGGTGCGGCGATCCTGGGCGCCTGGGACGGCAAACGCCTCGCAACCAAGATCACCGGCGTAACCCTGCAACGGATCTTCGCCTACGTCCTGCTGGGGGTGGCGACCCTCATGCTCGCCGATGTGATCGTCTGAGCGGCCGGCGGCCGGGCGCCCCCTTCACAGACCGCTTGGCACGGCCCGTAGCGTTCCGGCAGGTCACACCACACAGTAGCGGTCCGCAACCACCACAACACCCCGTTGCCCACCTGCCGGCACCCCCGCAACAGCCGCCCGAAGCCGCCGCTGAAGAAGCGCGTCACGCCGGGCAATCGGAGGCACAGGTGGCGCCACACCGCTCGGCTGACAGAGGACACCCAACACACCCCCCGGCTGCCCGACATCCCCGAACCACGAGCCGCCGACCTCAGGCCCTTCTCGGGCACTGGAGCCCGTCCGGCCCCTGACTCAACACGAACCGGACACCTCACCCAGCCTCACGGAACGTCACTACCGGGAAGCGGATGGGGCAGGGGCAGGGGCAGGGGCTCGCAGTGCGGGGCATCGACGCGCACATCTTCCCGCCCGGTGACAGCCTCGCTGAGCCGGAGACAGTGCCGTACGACATCGTCTTGGCGAACCTTCCGTTCAATCAGCCTGCCTGGGCGCCAAAGGACCGACAGGATCAACCCCTCGTCGACCCCGGTGGCTGGATGAGCGTCCGCCCAAAGGCTCTGCCAACTCCGCGTGGATACTTCACATCGCGCATGCCCTGTCTACCCAAGGCCGGGCAGCCTTCCTCATGGCTGACATCGCAGCCAAGAGCCCCCAACCCGCGGCACGAAAGCTCCGGGAACGGCTGGTACGGGACAACACAGTCGAGTGCGTGATCGCACTGCCACCTCGCGTGTTCGGTCACACCGAGGCCACCGCCGGCATTTCACGCCTGGAGGTCACATGGCCCGACGCGCGAACACGCACACGGTTCCACGAGGTGACGGATCCCCTTCACTCCATGGCCAGGAAACTGGCCATGGAGAGCAGGACTCTGTACGACCTGAAGGACGCCCTGCTGCGCGACATCTCAGCAAGGTCCGACGTGCTCTCGGAGGAGCGAACTCTCGAGCCTCCAGCTCCAAGGCGGCACGTACGCGGTGACTAAATGCGACTCTTCACACCCGCGACCATACGGTGAGTCAGTTCCCGGATCTCCGCCAGAAGGGCCTCCGGCTGTCGGTCCAGGTCGAGGGCGTGCTGGTGGAGGACCGTCCCCGCGCGGCGTACTCGGTGGCTGGTGTGAGGAGCGCTGCCCTTGGCGTACACCAGATGGCCCTCAGGCAGGCCGAAGGCAGTGCAGTAGGCAAGCATCTGATAGAGGTCCTCGTTCGGATAGCCTCGCCGCTTGCCGGCCTTGTACTTGGCGTCAGCCACGATGCACGGCATCCCCGAGTCCGCGTACCAGACGAAATCCGGTCGTAGCCGGACGGAATCGCATTCGTCCAGGTGTACATCCTTTGCCTGCAGGGCACTCCGGCCTCCGTAGGGACGCACCGCCTCCCGCAACGCTGCGCACACGAAGTCCTCGTACACGCGGTTCATGTCGAAGAGGAACCCGTCCATGCGCAGGCTACCGGGCAGGTGCTCTGCCGACGCCCCGTCCAGAACCACCTGAGCGAGGTGGAGGGCCTGGTGATAGCGGGTGTTGAGACGCGTGGGCCGCCAAGCCGGAATCACCTGTCCGCGTACGAGCGGTGTGATGTCTGCCAGCCGGGCACGCTGGCGCATCAGGCGCGTCCGTACCGTCTGGGGCACACCGGGGAGGATCAGAAGGCGGTCGACGGCAGCACGCAGGATCCGGTTTTCGGCGATGTCGGTGGTGAACTCGTCGTAGGCCACCTCCACTGGCAGGGGCATCCCGAACCGCCGTCTGATCTGCTCGGCCTCCCGAATCCGGCCCCGTACGACGAGGGACGCCTCCTCGACGGTCCGGTAGCCCTGGAGCAGGCCCCGCCGCAGAGCCCGGTCGGTCTGACGCTCGACGGCATGGGCAAGTGCGGGGAGCAGTTCGCTGTGTTCGGCGACATCGACCACGCCGTTCCGCCAGCCGCCCGGGTCACTGCTGTAGCCGAGCAGGAAGAACAGACGCGCGACGGGCACCTTGGGAGTGATCCGTACGGTGACGGTCTCGCCACCCGGGACGGCAACGGCCACCACCCCGACCTTGCTCCCCGCACGCAGGCGCCACATGCCCGGCACATAGGAGTCGGGGGCGGCTTCTTCGAGGATCTTCGCGGCTGCCAGTGCGCGGCCCACCGTGTCCGGCATCGGGAAGGCTCGGGCGGGCGCGTGCTCGACGAGGGAAACGACGGCCGTCACTCCGAGTCGAACCCTTCACCCGATTCCTGCTGCCCCGACAGCATCGCCACCGCCCCACGCAGCGCCGACAGCCCGTAACGGCTTTCGATGTCCACGCCTTCGCCGTAGTGGTGCTCCTCCAGCAGCGGGAGGATCTTCGTCCGCCAGGTGCGCTCCAGTCCTCCCTCCCGGAAGACTCCGGACTTCATCAAGTAGGACGGTCCGATCCGGAAGTCGGCGTCGTCGATGCGGGCGTTCAACGCGTCCAACAGATCGGCCGGCTCGGGATCCTTGCCTTCCTCGGCCAGCCACCGGCGCAGGAGTCCGCCGGTCGGCTCGATGCGCGGAGACAGTTCGACGAAGGCGAAGCGCCGGCGCATCGCCGCATCCACGAGGGCGATCGAGCGGTCGGCCGTGTTCATGGTGCCGATGATGAAGAGGTTGCGGGGCAGGAAGAAGTCCTCGCCCGAGTAGGTCAGCCGAACCGAGCGGTCGCGGTACTCCAGGAGGAAATACAGCTCGCCGAAGACCTTGGCCAGGTTGGCCCGGTTGATCTCGTCGATGATCAGGAAATGCGGGATGTGCCGGTTTCCCTCGCGGCGGGCGAGCGCGGCGAACTCCCGCAGTGGACCGGCTGTGAGGCGGAACGCAACCTCGCGCGTCTTGGGGTCCTCACGAGGGCGGAAGCCCTCGAAGAAGTCCTCGTACGCGTACGAAGGGTGGAACTGGACCACATTCACCTGCTCGCGTCCCCCGCCGAGATACTCGGCGATCTCCTGCGCGAGAAACGTCTTCCCCGTGCCCGGGGGACCGTAGAAGATCAGCTGCTTCTCGTCCTCCAGGACGTTCCTGACCTCCTGCAACCACTCCACGTCGTGCACGTTGAGCGCCTTCCGCAGCTCCTCGGTGGGTTCGGGCAGCTCCACTTCGCGGCGGGCCGTGACAGCCGCGGGCTCGGCTCCGGGCTCGGCCCCGCTGTCCAAGGCCTCCTGCACGAGTTCCTCGTCGCTGACGCCCAGACCGTCGATGATGGCCTTGGAAGTCGTCAGATCGACCACGTCGTGCTTCAGCGACAGCTGCAACCGGAGTTCCTCGGGCAGCTCCGTCAGCGGGAAGCCCTCCCTCCCCCACTCCACGGGGCGGCGCAGGCTGCTGCTGCCGTCCTCGGCGATTCGCTGCTCGACGCTTCCGGTGATCTCACCGATGTAGAGCCGGCCGTCGGAGACGGTGCACACCGTGTCTCCCGGCCGCATCCGGGAGAAGAAGGAGTGCAGTTCGTCGACGAGCTGCACCTTCTCGTCGTAGGTCGCAGTCGACTCGTAGTCCTCGTCGACGAAGGTACGGAGCTGCTCCTTGCTGACGCCCTGGGCCACGTCCGGCCGCAGCCGGAGAGCAGCGAGGGTCACTCGGCCCTCAAGAAGCCACAGCTGTTGTACGAGGTCGGAGGCCCAGGGGTGGGCAGCCCTCACGAGCCACGCGCGGCTGGGGCCCGACCAGACCTGTTCGAGGAAATCGGCGAGCGGCCGACCGTCCTCGGTCTTCCATTCGAGCCACCCGTTACAGCTGCGGCCCACGAGAATGTCACCTGCGGCGGACGGCGAATTGCATTCGACGTCCCGGACCACCTCCAGCCACCCCGGCCAGGTGGCGGTCTCGAGTATCGCCCCTTCCTCGATCAGCTTCTCCCGCAGCCTGTGCGAGGAGGGTGTCCTCAACGGAAAGGAGGGCACGACGTCCGGACGAGCCGGGGACCCGGCGAGCACGACCATCTTCTGACTGCCGTTGGTACCCATCTCGGAGAGCAGCCGCCCTCGCGCCGTCGGCCCACCGTGGGGCAGGCGCAGCTGGAATTCCGGGTATTCCTCGGCCATCGGTCTCCTCGTCCGGGTGGTGTGTGCCAGTGGGCATGAACGCATTGTGGGGCGCGATGATCCACTGCGATGGGGATGTGCAAGTTTCCGGCCAACGATGATGTCCGGATGTCACGGGTTCCAGCCGCGGATTGCCCCGTGCACGAAGAGCCGTCCATGATCTACAGCGGGAGCATCGTCACAGCAAGGGGGAAACGGTGGGAATCGGAACGTCCAACGGCACGGCCAGGCAGCGGCACACCGACGAGTTGGCCGCCGCCTCCTCCATGACAGCCTCACAGCTGGCGCAGGCGGTAGGCCGGTTCGACGGCGACAAGGCCGCCATGGTGCGCGCGGCCGTACGCACGGCCGAGCGTGCTTTCTCCGAACTCGACGCCTGCGACAACGTCATCGATGAGGCATCGGAGACGGGCCGAAAGATCGCTGACCGACTGGCTGAGCTACTCGCAGCCGAGGAAGCCGCAGACATTCCCGTACAGCTGGCCGCGCTGGAAGCCGCCTCGGCACTCGTCCGCGACACGGACGGGACACGCACTCTGCTGAACCGTCTCCTCGGGCGCGAGGAGGAATTCGGGCAGAGGCCGCCGGCTGTCCGTCATCTCTCATCGGCCGACCTTCCCGGCCTGCCTTCTGCCTACACGGACGAGACCGGCTTTGAGGACCTGATGGCCGTGGCCGCCCGTGGAGAGGAACTGGCACCGCGACTGCGGGACGCCCATGCCGAGCGCCTCGGCATGGTGGCGGACCACGTGGTCCGTGTGGTGCGGGAGGCAGCCGCGGCCGGCTTTGCCGAGCGGGGGTTCGCCGTCGAGTCGGTCCACGAGGCCCGCCATGCCTACGAGCTGTGGCTCCGATGTCTCGCGGAACGTAACCGGGATCTCGGCTGAAGCGGCCATCAGCTCCCCTGGGCTTCTCCTCCAGCGGGTACGGAACCGTCGTCCAGATGGATACCGTGTGCGCTATTGCCCAGTCACACACGACTGTCCGTCCAGATGACATCCCACCCGAGTGGAAAGGCAGCTCGTGCAGATCGCACCTCTCAGCCCACACGACCCCACCGAGCTGGGCGGCTACGAGCTGCTCGGCCGCATCGGGCACGGCGGGATGGGGCAGGTGTATCTGGGAGAGTCCCCGGGCGGTGAGCCCGCCGCAGTCAAGGTGATCAAGCCTTCCGTCGTGGATTCCGAGACACGGCAGCGCTTCGCCCAGGAAGTGGAGATCCTCAAGACGATCTGGGGTGCCCGGATCGCAGCGCTCCTGGACGCCGACCCGGAAGCCGACCGCCCGTGGCTGGCCACCGAGTACATCGAGGGACTCGACCTGAGCCGGCACGTGGCGAGCCACGGACCGCTCCCCTCCCTGCTCACGGCCTCGCTCGGGGCGACTCTCGCCGAGGCACTCGCGACCGTGCACAAGCAGGGTCTGCTGCACCGCGACCTCAAGCCCGCCAATGTGCTCCTGGGCCCCAACGGCCCGAAGATCATCGACTTCGGACTCGCGGTCTTCGCCGAGTCGAGCGTGTCCCTGACCGCACCCAACACCGTCGTCGGCACCCCGTCCTGCATGCCGCCGGAGCAGGCCAATGGTGAGAAGCCGCTGACGCCGGCCGTCGACGTGTACGCGCTCGGCGCCGTGCTGCTGTTCGCCGCCTCCGGCCACCTCCCCTACCAGGCGGCCAACATCCACGTCCTGTTCCACCAGGTCACCGACCCCGCGAAAACCCCCGACCTGTCGGGGGTGCCGGACGAGCTCGTGCCCTTGCTGACGGCCATGCTGGCGCACCAGGCCCAGGACCGGCCCGCCCTCGACGACGTGGTGAAGCAGTGCCGCGCCGTCATCGAGGCGCAGGGCTTCAAGGTCGCCCAGGCCCGACGCCGCCTGACGAGTCACACGGCTGCGCCCACGCAGCTGCTGGACAGCCTGCTCCCCCCGGCCGAGGCACCGACCGTTCCCTTCTCCCCCGCCGGAGAGCCGGAGGCCGGGGCGACCGCGGAACCGCCCACGACCGGGACCGGTACCGAAACGACCCGCGTACTGCCTCCTACCGGCCCCGACCGGACCCCCACACTCGTCGACCACCCCGAGCCCCAGCCCGAGGCCGCCGGCGCCATGGGTCCGGCGCAGAAGCCGCCCTCAGCGCCGACCGCCGACGCGGGCCAGGCCCCGTCTCCCCTCCCGGTGTCCGGCCCCCCGGCCAGGGCCCGTGGCGGACGCCCCCGCCACTCCGCCCAGGCCCGGATCACCGCCCAGCGTCTGCGCGAGGCCTATGCGGCATCCGCGACCTTCTGACGGGCGCGAACCCGCGATACTGGAGGGCCTGCCCCATCCGCCACGAAACGCCACAGGAGGCCACGGGTGACCGTCGTCCAGACCAGCTCCGAGCAGAACGGTGACCTGTCGGCTGAGGCGGGGCATGAGCAGTTCCCGGCCGGCGCTCAGGTCCTCGTCCGCGACGAGGTGTGGCTGGTCAAGAGCTCCGTACTGACCACGGCGGACGGCGCCCGCGTGGAAGTGGTCGGTGTGTCCGACTTCGTCCGCGACCAGGAGGCCGTGTTCTTCACGCGTCTGGACACGATCGAGCTGATCGATCCGCGGGACACCCGGCTGATCGCGGACGACTCCCCGAACTACCGCCGCTCCCGTCTGTTCCTGGAAGCCGTCCTGCGTCGTACGGCGCTGCCCCAGTCGGAGCGCCGGCTGGCCCTCGCGGACTCCTTCCTGCTGGATCCGCTGCCCTACCAGCGTCGGCCCGCCGAGCTCGCCCTCTCGGGTGCCAATCTGCGCCCGCGCCTCCTCATCGCTGATGTGGTGGGCCTGGGCAAGACCCTGGAGATCGGCCTCACCCTCGCCGAGCTGATCCGTCGCGGCCGGGGGGAGCGGATCCTCGTCGTCACCCCCCAGCACGTGCTGGAGCAGTTCCAGCACGAGCTGTGGACGAGGTTCGCGATTCCGCTGGTGCGGCTGGACTCGGTGGGCATCGAGCGGATCCAGCGGGAGATCCCGGCCGGCCGTAACCCGTTCACCTTCTTCAAGCGCGTGATCGTCTCCATCGACACCCTCAAGAACACCGACCAGTACCGGCACCACCTGGAGCAGATCCGCTGGGACGCGGTCGTCATCGACGAGTCACACAACCTGATCAACCGCGGCTCGCTCCGCAACCAGCTCGCCCAGACCCTGGCCCCCCGCACCGACGCCCTCATCCTCGCCTCCGCCACCCCGCACAACGGTGACGCGAAGTCCTTCGCCGAGCTCATCGGCCTCCTGGACCCCGCGGCGATCCGCGACCCCGAGAACTACCGGGCCGAGGACATCGAGCACCTCTTCATCCGCCGTACGAAGGTCAGCACCGAGGTCCGCGAGCAGATGAAGGGGCAGTGGGCGGACCGCGGCCCGTCCGAGGCGGTGCACTGCCCGGCCACCCCCGCCGAGGAGAAGATCTTCGAGGAGCTCGCGGCGGTCTGGCTGCCGAACGACGGCGGCACCTCCGTGAGCTCGGTGCCGCTCTTCCCGTACACGCTCCTGAAGTCCTTCCTGTCCTCCCACGCGGCCTTCAGGGCCACCGTCGCCGCCCGCATCAAGACCCTGGAGAAGAAGGACGACCCCCGGAGCACAGCGGCGGAGCTGTCCGCCCTGCACCGCCTGACGGAGCTGTCCGCGGACATGACCGAGGCGGATTCGGCGAAGTTCGGCGCGCTGGTCGAGCAGCTGAAGAGCATCGGTGTCGGCCCCTCCTCCGATACCCGCGTCGTCGTCTTCTCCGAGCGCGTCCAGACCCTGGAATGGCTTGCCACCGTCCTCCCCGCCGCCCTCGGCTTCCGGGGCCGCACCGCGCAGGGCTGCACCCAGGTCATGCACGGCGGCCTCTCCGACGAACAGCAGATGGACGTCGTGGAGAAGTTCGGACTCGCCGGCGCTCCGGTACGCATCCTGCTGACCGGCGATGTGGCGTCCGAGGGCGTCAACCTGCACCGCCAGTGCCATCAGCTCGTCCACTACGACGTCCCGTGGTCGCTGATCCGCATCGAGCAGCGCAACGGCCGCATCGACCGCTACGGGCAGGCCCACCAGCCGCAGTTCCGTGCCCTGATCCTGACCAGCGAGGTCGAAGGCGCCAAGGACGACACCCTCGTCTCCGAACGCCTGCTGGAGCGCGAGGACCAGGCGTACCGCGCGCTCGGCACCGCCGAGGCCGTCAGCGGGCTCTACCGGGCGGAGGCCGAGGAGAAGTCCCTGATCCAGGACCTGCTGCGCGGCAAGACCGTGGACGAGTCGCTGGACGCCCGGCAGTCCGGGGCCGACGCGGATGCAGCCGTGATGGACGACTTCCTCGCGGACTTCTTCGGCTCGGTCGGAGAGCATCCGGCAGAAGCCGCGGACGCTGCCGCGGAGGACTCCTCGGAGACTCCCGCTCCGGAAGCGCCCGCGAGCGGCATGGGCGCGAGCAGCGCCGTGCTCCCCCGCCTCTTCGACTCCACCGCCCACTTCCTCGACGAGGCGCTCCGCGAGGTGTACCCGGATGCCCGTGATCGGCTGGACCTCGACCGTGACGACCAGTCGGGGCTGTTGTCGTTCAAGCCCCCCGCCGACCTCCTCCACCGGCTCAAGGCCCTGCCCGTGGACTACCTGCGGGAGCAGGGGCTGCGCGAGCGCCTGCTCGTCACCTTCAACCGGCGGCTCGCCCAGCATTCGCTCCAGCGGGCCCGCGAGGCGGACTCCATGTCGAGCTGGCCGGAGATCTCGCTGCTGACCGATCTGCATCCGGTGGTCGAGTGGCTCACCGACAAGGTGCTGGTCCGGCTCGGCCGCCAGGAAGCTCCGATGATCACCGCAGGCGTCGCGGAGCCCACGTTCCTCGTGCAGGGGGTGTACTCGAACAGCCTCGGCAGGCCCACCGTCGTGAAGTGGATGGGCGTCACCAGGAGCGGGACCGTGAACGCGGACATGGTGTCCCTGCTGCGCAGCTCTGGCGTGGGCCCCACCATGGCGAACAAGCTCCGCTACCGCGACCCCGCCCCGCTGAAGGCCGCCATCCCCGACGTGCTGAGCGCCGCCGAATCCTTCATGGAGGAGCACCGCGACGCCTGGGACCGGCCGCTGCGTGAGTCGATCGCGCTCCACAAGGAGCGGCTCGGCGAGTGGGAACAGCCCACTCTCGCCGGCGAACACACCAAGAAGCGGCTCACCGACCTCGCCGACGACCTGCTGACCACCGGACAGCGCCCCATGCTGCGCGTCCTCGCGGTCCTGCTTCCCGACCCCGACGCCCCACCCGCTGCGCCCGCGTCCCCGTCCGCCGCGCCCGCCGCACTGTGAGAAGAGCCCTGTCATGACGTACGACTCCCTCGTCAACCGCGGCGACTACTTCTCCGCGCACTACCTCGCCGAGGTACTGCCCAAGGACCTCAAGTCGGGCCTGCTCCAGACCTGGAAGGAGCGGGAGGAGGCCGCCAGGCCGCCGGCAGACGCGGCACAGGAAACGGCCCCTGACGAACTGGGCGCGGTGCGGGAGCCGAAGAGCATCGCGCTCCCCGTCACTCCGCGCGCGGGACTGCGCGCCCTGCGCCGCGACTACTTCCGGGCACGGTCCTTCTTCGCCCTCCCCGAGGACGCCGACGGCACCACCTCCGCGCCCGACACCGAGGACGACTCGGTGACGTACGCCGCCCCCGCCTGGCGGGAGCGGGTGCTGGCCCTGAACTCCGACGTGCTGCGCTCCCTCGGCTACGACGCCAAGCCGCGCACCATCACCGTGGAACGGGCCCGCCAGACCTACGAGATCCCGGTCGCGCACGCCGAGAAGGGCCTGGTCGCGATCAACTGCGGCTGGGCGGCCGAGCCCGACGCGGCCCTGGACCCCGAAGGCCCGGGCCGGCTCCTGGACCCGGTGCCCCTCGACGGCTCGCACACCCTGGCCACCGGTTCGAAGCTGGCCTCGTTCCTGTTCGCCTGCGAGGACGCGCCACGCTACGTCCTGCTGCTCGTCGGCGGAGTCATCGTCCTGGCCGACCGCGCCGTCTGGGGCGAGGGCCGGTACCTGGCGGTCTCTCTCGACACCGCCCTACAGCGCAACGACAGCCGTGCGGGCGGTGAACTCGACACGATCGCGGCGCTGTTCGGCGCGGACTCGCTGCGCACACCGGAGGAGGGCGGTGAGAACCCGCTCGCCGAGCTCGTCGGCAAGTCCACCAAGCACGCGGTGGGCGTCTCCAGCGAACTCCGCGACGGCCTGCGCACGAGCGTCGAGCTGATCGCCAACGAGGTGCTGGAGCGCCTGCGCGAGCAGGGCGTGCAACCGCAGGACATCGGCGAACTCCCCGAGCTCGGAAAGCAGCTGACCCGCGAATCGCTGCGCTACCTGTACCGCATCCTGTTCCTGCTGTACGCGGAGGCCCGCCCGGAGCTGGGGATCCTGCCGTCCGACTATCCCGAGTACCAGCTGGGCTACGGCCTCGGGCGCCTCGGCGAACTCGTGGCCGAGCGGGACCTCATCGACGAGAAGTCCCGCAAGGGCTTCTACCTGTACGAGTCCCTGGACCTGCTGTTCCGCAAGGTCCAGGACGGCTACCGGCCGCGTCGCACGCACGGGGCGGCGGCCGAGGCCGAGGCCGTCGAGGCGAAGACCAGCGAGGACCTCGGTCTGCGCTTCGAGCCCCTGCACTCCAAGCTCTTCGAGCGCGAGTCGATCCAGCTGATCGGCGCGGACACCGTCCCCGACCCGCGCCACGACGCCGACGAGGCCCTCGCCCGGGGCGAGTCCGTCCGCTACCTCGACACCCGACTGCGCAACGCCACGCTGTACGCGGTCCTGCACAAGCTCATGCTCACCAAGGGCAAGAAGGGCGAGCGCGGCGGCTTCATCTCGTACGCACAGCTGGGCATCAACCAGCTGGGCGCGGTGTACGAGGGCCTGATGTCGTACACCGGCTTCATCGCGGGCGAGGAGCTGTACGAGGTCGCCAAGGGCGGCGACCCCAAGGACGGCTCCTGGCTGGTGCCGAAGTCGAAGACCGAGGAGTATCCGGACTCGGTTTTCGTCAAGCGGCAGCACAAGGACACCGGCGAGGAACTGCGGGTGCGGTACGACCCGGGTTCCTTCGTGTACCGCCTCTCGGGCCGCGACCGGCAGACCTCGGCGTCGTACTACACCCCGGAATCGCTGACGAAGGTCACCGTCCAGCTGGCGCTCCAGCACCGCCTGGACCAGGACGGCACCATCACCGAGGCGCGGGAGCTGCTGGACTGGAAGATCTGCGAGCCGGCCCTCGGCTCGGGCGCGTTCCTCAACGAGGCGATCAACCAAGTCGCGGCCGAGTACCTGCGCCGCAGGCAGCAGGAACTGGGCCGGGCCATCGACACGGAGCAGTACGCGGTCGAGCTCCAGAAGGCCAAGGCGTACATCGCGCTGCACAATTCGTACGGCGTGGACCTCAACGAGACGGCGGTCGAGCTGGCCGAGGTCTCACTGTGGCTCAACACCATGCACCCGGGCATGGAGGCCCCCTGGTTCGGCCTGCACCTGCGCCGCGGCAACTCGCTCATCGGCGGCCGGCGCGAGGTGTACCCGGCGGAGCGCCTGAAGAAGGGCGGCTGGCTGGGCACGACCCCGGAGCGCTATCCGCTGGTGGACGCGCTGTCGGGGACGCCGCTGCCCGAGGGCGCGGTGCACCACTTCCTCCTTCCGGCGAAGGAGTGGGGCGCGGTGGCGGCCGAGAAGGAAGCGAAGGCGCTCGCGCCGGAGGCAGCGAAGGCGCTGGCCGCCTGGCGCAAGGCGATCACGAAGTCCCCAACTGCGAAGCAGACTGCCCGACTCCAGGGCTTGGCCCGGCGTGCCGAGTACCTGTGGGACCTGGTAGTGCAGCGGCTGACGATCTCCGAGCGGGAGATCTCCCGCCGCATCGACGTGTGGGAGGCGAACGAAGACTGGCTGCGCTCACCGAAGGAAGCGGTACCGAGGGAGAAGGTCCTGGGGGACCTGGTGGCGGTGGACACCCCGTACTGGCGGCTGAAGCAAGTCATGGACACGTGGTGCGCGCTGTGGTTCTGGCCGGTGCAGGAGGTGGGGCTTCTTGATGGCTCTAACGGTCGCTACGCGCGCGCCGAGAGCGTAGCCGCGCAGGGGTCCGAGACCGCTGATGCAAATGCAGTGATCCGTACGTACGAGGAGATCGACCTCCTCGGCAACGTCACGGTCAAGGAGGTCAAGCGCGGCGACATCGACAAGCGCAGGAAGGGCACTCGCAAGGGGGAGCAGGCCTTCACCGAGCAGCGCCGCGACGTAATCCCGCTCGCGCAGCTCGAAGACTGGCTGGACTTCGCGGAGGCCCTGCTCGGCACGCATGACGTGCCTGAGAAGTCGCTTGTCGCGTCGTTCGACTCGCTCGACTCACTTGAGCGGTACGAAAACGACCTGCCCGAGTGGATGGGCATGGACCGCTTCCAGTGGCTGGAGAGCCGGTTCCCATGGACGGCGGTTGCAAAGGACGTAGCCAAGGCGCAGGGATTCTTCCACTGGGATCTAGAGTACGCCCAGGTCTTTGCTCAGGGCGGATTCGACTTGCAGGTAGGCAACCCCCCGTGGGTTAGGCCACAGTGGCGTGAGGACCTGGTTCTGGCTGAGCTGGAACCTTGGTTTGTGATGGCGGAAGATCCGAGCGCGGCGGAGTGGCGCCTGCGCAAGCAAGACGTGCTGGGCACGCGTGCGGACGGCACGGGCTTCGTCCTCTCCGAACTGGCGGCCCATGCGGGGGCCGTCGCGACACTGGGTAGCCCGATCATGTATCCGCTCCTGATTGGTACCCAGGGCGATCTCTACCGTGCCTTCATGGCTCAGGTATGGCAGCACATCGCAATGCACGGCAGCGCAGGCATGATTCACCCGGACACGCACTTCGGCGGCGTACGCGAGGGTGCCATCCGGGCCGCCAGTTATCGCCATCTCCGGGTGCACGCACATTTCGTCAACTCGGCGAACTGGGCCTTCGAAGATCTTTCCCGTTCACAGGAATTCGCGATGCACATCTATGGCAGGTCGCAGGAGCCCAACTTCCTGCATGTCAGCCAGCTGCGCGACGCCGAGGCGCTGCCCGACTCGCTGATCCACGACGGACGAGGCGCCGCGCCGGGAATCAAGCACAACGGCTCGTGGGACATCCGGCCGCACCGCGAGCGCGTCGTGCAGGTGGACATGGCTTTGCTGACCAGTTGGCATGCCCTGACGGGATCGACGGGTGGATCGGCACAGACTCCGTTGCTGTACCCCGTCCTCGTTGGCGAGCAAGGGGCAATCGAGGCACTTGCTGCCTACGGCAACACCTTGGCCGATTACAACCCAATGGTCTCAAGCGGATACCACGAAACCGGCGCCAAGAAGGACGGGCTGATCCGCTGGGGCAACCAGGCCGTCCTCGAACTCTCAGACGTCATCCTTCAAGGACCGCACATTTCGTACGCCCTGCCGTTGGCAAATGAGCCGATGATTCCCTGCCTCAACCAAAGACACTGGGAGGCGATCGCGCCGACGGAACTTCCAGAGGCGCACGTCCCCGTGAGCAACTATGTGCGGGCCACGGACGAGGCGACCTACCTAGCGGCCCAGGACTCCTGGCTTGGAAAGCCCTCCACATCGCATTTTCGGCTGGCCTGGCGAAGGATGATCCCCTTCAACACCAGCCGCAGCCTCCACGCCGCCCTGCTTCCGCCCGGCCCGGCCCATGTCCACACAGTGCAGACGGCATCCCTGGCCGACGGGCGCCTGACGACTCTCAACGCGGGCTTCTGGGCTTCTCTACCCCTCGACTATCTGCTGCGTATCACTGGCCGCGGGGACCTCCAGTTCACCGAGGCCCGCAAGATGCCCGCCCCCGACCCCACGCACCCACTGGCCTCCGCCCTGCTCCTCCGTACCCTCCGACTTAACGCCCTCACCACCCACTACGCCCTGCTCTGGGCAGAACTCTTTGACCCCCGCTGGGCGGGCTACGAGGACTGGGCCAACCCCAACTGGCCGCGCCTGAAGCCTCTTGCCACCAGTCTCACTCCCACCTGGGCGTACAGCACACCGCTCCGCACGGAGTATGAGCGCAGGGCCGCGCTCGTCGAGCTCGACGCCCTCGTATCCGTGTGGCTCGGTATCACAGCCGACCAGCTCGCCGCGATCTTCAAGTCCCGGTACCCGCAGCTGAACGACTACGAGGCGAAGACCTGGTTCGACGCCAACGGCCGCAAGATCGCCGAAAACTTCAACACATACGGACACGGCCAGACCAAGCAGGACTGGCTGGACTTCGAAGCGCACCTCGCCGACCCCGGCAACACCCCGCCCCCAGCCGGCTACGTCGCCCCCTTCTACAAGGCCGATCGCGAGGCTGAGATGCGGGCCGCGCATGCGCACTTCCAGGCGCGGCTGGATGCGGAGATCGCCGCTGGCCGGTGGGTACCTCCGTCGCGCGAAGAGGTAGAGGCGCAAGCCAGCGGCGAGGCGTGAACTGGCGTAGCTCGTAGGGCAAGGGTCTACCTCGGACAATGATGTGTCCGAGGCAGACCTTTTACCGCTCCGGGTGAGTCCTACCGAGCGCGAAACCGACGAACGCGGTCCACGCGGACGCAGCGAACATGAGGCCCAGACGGGTTGTGTCCTTGGAGTCACGGACATGGATGGCGTGGGGGCATGCGGCCACCTCAAGGCATTGGCCGCCGTCCCCAGCGCTGTGGCTTGACTTCCGCCACGCCATGGCAACCTCGACGCACTCACCACCAGAGCCGGTGCTGTAACTGCTCTTGAACCACGCCAACTGAGCGACGGTTCCGGCGGACTGTTCGGCATTCATGAGTCTCCCAGCAACTTCTCGACGAAGATCAGCGATGCGCGCGGAGTAAGCGCCTGGGCCCTGAGGATGCCGTACTGCTCCTCCAACTCCCGAACCGCCTTGCGGTCGGTGTGCAGACGGCTGTCCTTGTACCCCTCCACGTAGGCGATCCTCCGCCCGTCGCGTGTCTCGATCAAGGTGAACGGGCCTTCAAGGCCAGCATGCTCCTCCACGTCAATGGGCATCACCTGGATTTCGACGTTACGGCGCAGGCCGACCAGCTTGATCTGTTCGAGCTGCCCGCGCATCGCACTCCGACCACCCAGGGGACGCCGCAGGACCGACTCCTCGATGATGAAGCTGATCGTCGGCAGAGGCACGTGTACGAAGATCTCCTGCCGGGCAAGACGCGCTGCCACACGTTGCTCAACGGTCTCGTCCGGCAGCAGCGGGCGCCACATGGCGAACACCGCGCGAGCGTACTCCTCCGTCTGTAGAAGACCAGGCACGGCCTTCGTCGCGTACACATGCAGCTCGACCGCCTGGGTTTCCAACCTCGCCGCGTCGCGGAAGAACGCCGGGAACTGTGCCCGCTCGACCTCCTCCTTCATCTCCTTCAGGACACCGCCCGCGTCCAGCAGCTCATCCGCCTGGTCGATGACCTCCGGCGGCGGAACCCTGCGCCCCTGTTCGTACGCGGCGATGGTGGAGACCGAGTAGCCCAGCCGTTCGCCGAACTCGGGCCGTTCCATGCCGGCCCGCACGCGGAAGCGTTTGAGCTGGCGGCCGAAGGCCCGCAGCACCCCAGCCCCTGAGTCAGGCTCAGGTCCTTGGTTTTCATCAGCTGATTGCGTCGGTTCGCTCATGCCCGGCATCACCTCCATCGGCCAACGCCGCTCCGCGTCCGCCGTCACGCTCCGCCCCGCCTACACCCGCAGACCGGTCGCCTACCGCTACCCGCTGTAAGCGCACCGTCTCTTCCCACGGTAAGGGCGTGGCGGAAGCGTGTACCCCGTGAACAGCGAAACTTCCCCCGCACCAGACGCCCTTGAGTTCTCGATGCACTTCACCTCCTCACCCCGCGGTGCCCGCCTCGCCCGTCGACTCGTCTCCCACCGGCTCGACACCTGGGGCCACCCCTACACCTCCCCCGCCAACGAGACCCTGACGCTGATCGCCGCCGAGCTCACCGCCAACGCCGTGCGCCACGGCCACGTCCCCGGACGGGACTTCCACCTCCGCCTGACCGGCACCGCCGAAACCCTGCGCATCGAAGTCACCGACACCCGCACCGAGCGCCTGCCCCTGCTCTCCCACCGCGAGCCGCCCGGTGACGCCGAGTCGGGGCGCGGGCTGCTGGTCGTGGCCCGGCTCGCGAACCGTTGGGCGATCTCACCGCGCACCAACGCTCCCGGTAAGACGGTGTGGGCGGAGCTGTGCGTTTCACGCCATTGACCAGCGGGTTTCGGCTATGCGCGGGATCTTCACACCCAACCCCCGATAGGCTCGTCGGTCCGTGTGTCCGCCGCACGGGCAATCAAGGGGGACAGTGAACGTGAGCGCCATCCACGCGGGCCCGGCCGGCTACCGCATCTCCATCGTCGACGAGGACCCGCTCCGCGCCCGGCGCGAAGCACGCGAGCTGCTCGCCGCCATCGCCGAGACCGATCCGCAGGCCGCCCTCGACATCCCCAGTCCACAGGCAACCGCAACCGACAACTCCCTCAAGGGCGGGCCGGTCGCGGATCTGATCGGGCTGGTGTTCAGCGGCGGTTCCATGGTCGCCGCCGGTATCCAGATCTGGCTGGCCCGCGTGCCCCAGCGCACCATCGTCGTCACCCGGCCCGACGGGGCCACGCTGAGCATCTCCGGCAAGCAGGCCCGGGCCGACGACGAGCAGATCGAGCGGTTCCTTTCCGGTGGCTCGGAGGTCAGCCACGAGGACGGACCGGCCGCGGAGTGAGTGACAACGACCGGTACGCCATGCTGATCGGCGTATCCACGTACGACAGCGACCGCTACCACGATCTGCCGCCCGTCCGGGCCGACCTGCACTACATGCAGGCGGTACTGGAAAGCACCGAGATCGGTATGTACAACGACTGCGCGATGGTCCCCGAACCGACGCGCGCCGAGATGCTGCACGCCATCGAGGAGTTCCTGGAGGCTCGGCAGCCCAGCGAGACCGCCCTGCTCTACTTCAGCGGGCACGGGGAGTTCTGCGAGGCCGACGGCCAGCTGTACTTCCTCACCCGGGACGCCGACCCGGACGACCTGCCGGGCACCGCCGTGCCCGCCGAGTTCCTGGAACGGATGCTCCAGTCCTGCCGGGCCTCCTCGAAGGTCGTGCTGCTGGACTGCTGCTCCAGCGGCTCGGTCGTCCAGGGATGGACCGCCAAAGGCGCGGCCGACTCGAACGATCGGCCCGCGCCCAGCACCCTGTTGCGGCCGACCGGCGTGTACTTCATCACCGCGTCCGACGCCCTCCAGACCGCTTCCGCCATGGCACCGGCAGGGTCCACCCTCGGCACCTCCCGGTTCACCGGCGAGATCGTGGAAGGGCTGCGGTCCGGGCGGATCAAGGACAGCGGCTGGATCACTCCGGACGACCTGTTCGAGTACCTGACCTCGCAGATGGTGCGCAACGGCGTGCCCCAGGAGCAGCGGCCGACCAAGTCCACGATCCGGGCGACGAACTCCCTGCCGCTCGCCCGCTCCGTGGCGCGATCCGTGAACCTCCCCGCCCCGCCCCGCGACGCCGCCGACCAGGCCGCCCAGACCTCCCCCGCACTGCTGAAGGCCCGTGCCCTGGCCGGGCTCGATGCCCGCGACGGTGTCGACTGGCAGCGGCTGCTGCGCTACTACGTGCACTGCCTCGGCGCGCAGGCCGCGTCGGGCATGCTGCCGGACCGGGACAGCGGGCGGAGCTCGGCGTACTTCCTGCTGGGTCAGGGGTCCGAGACGATCCAGTCCGGGCTCGGCGCCGCCCTGCCCGCGCCCTCCCAGCTGCCGAAACCGAAGAGCAGGGGTGCCCAGGCGGATGGCGCGGGGCTGCAGGAGTACTGGTACGGCTATCCGGCCATCACCCTCCCCGAGCGCGGCGGAGACGCCCGGCGGCGGACCGCGGTACGGATCGCGCCGTTGCTGATCCAGTCGATGGAGCTCGCTCCCGACGAGGACGGCCGCGACAGGCTCCGCCCGAGCGGGGTGCCCTCCCTGCACACGGGCCTGATCACGGAACTGCTGGACGACGACGCAGCCGCCGACCTCCTCGCCCGGTGGCAGCCGACCTGGCAGGAGGGCAACGGCGCGCAGATGGTGAAGGCCGTGCGGGAACTCCTGACGGAGCTCGGCGTACCGGAGTTGGAGCCCCTCGACCTGTCGGCGCTCAGTGAGCGCTCCGTGATGGACTCGCTGCGGCCCGGTGCGCACAACGCCGCCGTCCTCCTCGCGCCCTCGGGCGTGGAGCGGGTCGCGACCGAGGCCCTCGTGGACAACCTGTTCCAGATCTCCACGCGGACCGGGCAGATTCCCGGCACCGCGCTGGACGCGCTCCTGACGGGCGGCGGCGACGGGGACACGAGCCGCGAAACGCCCTTCGTCGTCGCCCCGGGGCCCTGCAACGAGAGCCAGGAGCTGGTGATCTCGTCGGCGATGACCCGCCCGCTGACCGTCGCCACCGGGCCACCCGGTACCGGGAAGAGCGAGGTGGTGACCGCCGTGGTCGCGACGGCTGTCGCCGCCGGCCAGTCCGTGCTGGTCGCGTCCACGAACAACGAGGCCGTGAACGTCGTGGCCGAGCGGTGTGACGCGATCTCGCCGGGGCTGCTCATGCGGACCGGAAACGCGGCGGCGCTGGAGCGCGAGGCCGCAAAACTGGAACGGCTGCTCGCCCAGCCCATCGAGGCCCCGGGGCGGGGGGCGGCGACCGTGGCGGGCGAGCTGCGCAACCGGCACTCCCGGTCGGCCGCGCACCGGACGGAGGCGGCGCGGCTGGTCGGTGACGAGATGCGCCTGCTGGAGCTGCTGCGGCAGCGTGCCCGGCAGGCGGAAGAGCTCGGACTGCCGGTGGAGCTGCTGGCAGCAGCATGGGCCGACAGCGAGGTCACAGCGCTCGCGCGTTGGGAGGAGCGGGCCCGGAAAGCCGCCGGTGCCGGATGGTTCACCCTCGGCCGGTGGCGCAGAGGGCGGGCCCTTTCCGCGTTCGTTGCCGCGTCCGGTGCGGCTCCGGCCGACGCCTGGCCGTCCTGGGCCTCGTCGCGGCCGGCTCGGCCCGAGCTCCTCCTCGCCCTGGCGGAGGCCGTGTCCGTGGAAAGCACGCTGCGGGAGCTCGTACCTCAGCTCCTCGGCCGGGACGAGGAAGAGTTGAAGCGAGCCCGGCTGGAGAGCGCGGCCGGACTGTCGGAGACGTCGGGTGAGCTCGCCCGGGCCGTGGCGGCCGAGGCCATGGTCCGAGGCCGGTCGCTCATGGGCCAGCGGCTCCAGGCACTGCGCCAGCGCTCGGGCTTCCAGAAGAGTCAGCGCAATCTGATGGCGCACCTCAGGGGGTGGGCCATCAGCACCCACTCGGTACGCCAGCTGGAACTCGTCCCCAAACTCTTCGACCTCGTGGTGATCGACGAGGCGAGCCAGTGCTCGATTCCGTCGGTCCTCCCCCTGCTGTTCCGGGCCAAGCGGGCGCTGATCATCGGCGACCCCATGCAGCTCGGGCACATTCCCGGGATCACAGCACAGCAGGAACGGCAGGCACGCGTGCGGGCCGGGCTGAGCGCGGCGCAGCTGGAGGACCACCGGCTCGCCTACCACGTGTACGCCTCGTACCACGCGGCCGCACAGCACGGTGAGGCGGCGTTGCTGCTCGACGAGCACTACCGCTGCCATCCGGCGATCGCGGACATCGTCAACGGCTACTGCTATGCGGGCCAGTTGCAGGTGCTCACCGACGTACGGAGCCAGGTCCCGGCGGCCGATCCTTTCGGCACGGCCGATCCGGCGCCGGTGCTGGGCTGGGTGGACGTGCCGCACGGCGAGTCCGCGCGCGGCGGCGGTGGCCAGTCCTGGCGGAACGCGGCTGAGGCGGAGCGGGTACGGGACACGGTGGACGAGCTGCTGGCGCGGCTGCCCGAGCATGCCACCGTCGGGGTGGTGACACCCTTCCGGGCACAGAAGGAGGTACTGGCCCGGGTCTGGGCGGACGACGACCGGGTTCGGGTGGGCACCGTGCACGCCTTCCAGGGCGGACAGCGCGACGTCATGGTTCTGAGCCCGGTGGCCACCGGCAACACTCCGCCCCGTACGACGCACTGGGTGGCGAGTCAGGTCAACCTGTGGAATGTCGCCGTCACCCGGGCGAAGTCTCAGCTGATCACCGTCGGCAGTCACGCGTTCTGGCAGGGGCAGGCGGGACTCCCCGCGCTGCTCGCGGAGCGGTCGGCGGTGCTGCGTGCGGGGACGTACGCCGACCAGGACCCGGCCGCCAGGGCGAACTCGGTCTCCGGGTTCCGTGAAGAGCTGGCCGACCGGCTCCAGGAGTACCTGGGCGCATGCGGCATCACCGATCTGGAGCGGGCGGCCGTGGTCGGTGGGCACACCGTGGACCTGCTGTTCACGGTGGACGGGGCGAACACGGCGGTCATGATCGACCCCGGCCCCCAGCACGACCAGGACCCGGCGCGCCATCTGCGGCTGCACCACGCGCGCGGCGACCTGCTGACGGGCCTGCCGTCCGGCGGTTCCGGGGCGAAGGCCGGGCCGGTGACACGGACGGTCCGGATCCCGGCATGGCGGATTCTGGCCGGCGACTCGGCGCTGGAGCCGCTGTTCGCCTGAGTCACGCCCCCAGGCTCCGGACGACGTACGTCATGTGCTGGACGTTGCCGACACGGAGCCAGACCGCGGCGTTCCCGGTGCCGGCCGAGCCGTGGCCGCGCCCGCAATCCCGCAGCCAGCTCTCACCCGCGCTGGCCGTCGCACCCCGGAAGTCCGGCAGTTCGAGGAGCTGCCGGGCTGCGGCCCGGTTGACTGCGGTCCGGTCCTCCCCCCGGGCCAGCACCTTGGCGAGGACAAAGGACTCCTCGGTGGTGTAGCGGAGCACTCCCCATGCCGGGCCGCCTCGTCCGGACGACGGCTCGCGACCGATCATCCGGGCGGGCTGGATGCCGTAGTCGCCGTAGCTGAGCCAGGGGACGTAAACGCGGTCGCCGGCGGTCAGCTCGCGCCAGACGTGCCAGTCCGCGCGGGGTTCGGGGCGCAGCCCCTGCTCCAGCATGTCCGCGGTCACCTCGGGGAAGCCGCCGCTCAAGGCTGCGGCGGTTCGCCACGGCGCCAGCGGCATCAATGCGTCCAGCGCGCGCAGCGCCTCCTTCCCGGCGTCCGGCCGGTCCGCGCGGACCGCCCCCAGGTCGAGGAGGAGGTCCGTCTCGACGGCCGGATCCGCGCGGGCGAGCAGGTCACGGACGGTCTGGGCGGAGTCGTCGTCCCACTCGCCCGCGAGCGTGACGCGTATGCCGACGCCGCTCCCGCTGCGCCGGGCCGTCTCCAGCGCCGCGGTCTGCTGGAACTCGGGGCGACCGGGGCCAGTGACCGGGCGCAGCGGACTCAGTTCACCCAGATCTGACATCACGTCGGCGAGGACGGCCAGTTGTGTCTCGCCGGCGAACGGGGCGTCGAGCCAGCCCGGTCGGTGGCGCTGAACCCTGCTCGCAGCGTGCGCCTCGCGCCGCGTGTGTGCGATGAGCAGCTCCTCGGGCAGCCCCGGTCGCGGAGGGAGGTTCCAGAGCGGCATGACGGCCGCCTGAATGGCCGGACTCAGCTGCTCGTAAGCCGCGGCGGCGTGCGGGCGGGTCGGCAGGACGGGAACGTACAGCGGTCCGGACATGGCGGCTCCCCCTTGGCTCAGCCCGTGTCCTCTTGCCTCGCTCTTCAGCATCAGTTGCGTGGCCATTTCGCGGAATGACGCCTTTTCAGCCCACGTGGCTGGAATGCACAAGAACCTGGTACCGCTGTGACCAGCGAGGTACTGTTCGTGATGCTCGGTGGCCGAATCCTCTGCGCAGCACACGCGCATGACAGTGCGTCTGCCGTGACGGATGCTTTGTCGACACCGGCCGTGCTGTGCCCGGCTGCTCCATGATTGGGCACGTGGCTTGAACCACCGGCTACTCGGACTGACAGTGCGGAACTTCCGTACGTTGACGGACACCAAGCTGCCCCTCGGCCCCTTGACGGTCATGGTGGGGCCCAACGCAGCGGGCAAGTCGAACGTCCTGCATGCCCTGGAGTTTCTGGGTGATGTGGCCCGGCAGGGAATTGAGCCGGCATTGGACTCCCGGGGTGGATTCGATGTGCTGGCCTTCCGTGGTGGTCGCCGGCCCGTGTCGCGCATCTCGATCGGCCTCGATGGCGTCTGGTCGGATTTCGCATCCCTGGAAGCCCCGGACCGCTATGAGCTGAGCATCTCTCGGCCTCGGCTGCCGGGGTCGTCTCCTGCCAGGTACAGGATGTTCCGACAGGAACGCTTCACGCAGCATCCGGTGGAGGGCTTCGAGACCGCCGCCCAACTCACGAGCAGTTCACTGAAGCTCGACAGCGCTCTGGAGTCGGACAACCAGGGGAAAACGCTCGGCAGTGTCGGCAGGCCGCTGTCCAGGGCGGTCACGTATCTCCCCGGCCCGCCGGCAAGAACCGTTCCTACGCGGACTTCGTGGAGGACCTGGCGGCCTGGCATGGGGCGGCATAGGCCCACCGGCGCAAGGGCTGCTATGCCCGCTATACGGTGGTACTGATCATCAGGGCATCGGCAAGACAAAGGGGACCGTCGTGAAGCCCACCATGGCCGCCGCCCAGCTGCGCGGCAGTCTGACGCAGTACCTCACGACGACGTACGCCCTCGCCGACGAGGACACCCGGCGGGCCCTGGAGCGCTTCCTCGGCCACCCCGAGACGGGCATCTTCCGGGGCCCCTACCTCCGGATCAGGACCCCGTTCCACCGCGCCGACGACAGCTGGCAGCGGGAGCTCGAGTGGACGGCCGGCTTCCCCGGCTTCGCGCCCTACCGGCACCAGGCCAAGGCGTGGACACGGCTGTCCACCCTGCACGGTCCCGCCCAGCCGACGCTGGTGACCACCGGTACCGGATCCGGCAAGACCGAGTCGTTCCTCATCCCCGTTCTCGACCACTGCCGCCGTCAGCGGGCCCAGGGCCGCCGCGGCATCAAGGCGGTCCTGCTCTACCCGATGAACGCCCTCGCCACCGACCAGGCCGGGCGCATCGGCGAGTACCTGAGCCGGCCGGAGCTCGCGCAGGTCACCGCAGGCCTCTACATCGGCGACCGGCCCGACACCGACTTCCGGCGGGTGATGACGCGGCGCGAGGAAATGCGCGTCACGCCGCCCGATGTGCTGATCACGAACTACAAGATGCTCGACCTGCTCCTCCAGCGCGGTGAGGACCGTTCGCTGTGGGAGGGCGCCGACCTCTCCTACGTCGTCCTCGACGAGTTCCACACGTACGACGGGGCCCAGGGCACCGACGTGGCGATGCTGCTGCGCCGCCTGGCCTCCGCGACCGGCGCGTCACGGCCGGGCAAGCCCCTCGGGTCCATCTGCCCGGTGGCGACGTCGGCCACCCTCGGAGAGGGCACCGCGGGCAAGGAAGCCGGCGGCATCCTCGATGTCGCCTCGCGCGTGTTCGGAATGCCCTTCCCCGCCGACTCGGTCGTCGGGGAAGAGCGGATGTCGGCCGAGGAGTTCACAGGCGCCGTCGACTACGAGCTGCCGGAGCCGCCGACGCCCCAGGAGGTCATCGCGGTCTCGGGCGGTCCCGGCGTGGAGGCGCAGCCCGATCTGCTCGACCTGGACGGCCTGGCCGCCAAGATGCTGGGCCGCTCCGGCCTCGACGCCTTCCGCATCGGGCGGCTGCTCAAGCGGCACGATTTCACGCACGGCGTCCTGTCGCTGCTGGGCGGGGAGCCGTTGGACGAGTGGGGACTACGGGACAGGCTGGCCCGGTTCGGATACTCGTGGGGGCGCACCGCGCGGGAGAATCCGCAACTCGTCCTCCAGGCCCTGTCCCGGTTCGTCGCCCTGCTGTCGGCCGCCCGGGACCCGGAATCCGATGAGCGCAGCCCTCGCCCCCTCCTGCACATCGAAGCGCACCTGTGGGTCCGGCCCGTCACCCGCGTCCTGCGCGGCGTAGGGCCGTCCCCGGAGTTCCGCTGGTACGAGGACAACCGCACAGCTGCCCGCCGGGCCGCCCTCAACGCCGCTCCGCTGGCCGACGAAGATCCTGACGGAGCCTCCGGCGGTTGGCCGTCGGCGAGCCGTCCACAGCCGCTGCCCGGCACGGATACGGCCGTACGCCCGGCCGAGGTGCACCTGCCCGCCGTGTACTGCCGCAACTGCGGGCGCTCCGGCTGGGCAGCCCTGTCCCCCGAGACTGATCCGCAGCGGCTGGTCATGGCGCAGGACCGGATCTGGCGGGCTGCCGTGGGCCGAGACAAGCGGCGCATCCGCTACTTCATCTCCGCCACGCAGCGAGAACGGCAGCAGGTCTTCGACGCCCTGACCGGGGCCCGGCCGTCGGACGGCGGGGTCGACCCGCTGTCGGTGGTGGTGCTGGACGGCGGGCAGGGCACCTACCGGCTGCCGGTGTCTGCGGATGCCACCGAGCTGATCGATGCCTGGTTCGCGCTGGCCCTGCTCGACAAGAAGTCTGCCGACCGGGCTGCGAAGGACGACCGCTGCCCCGCCTGCCACACCGACAACAGCATCCGCTTCCTGGGTACCTCTCAGGCAGCCCTCGCCTCGGCGACCGTCACCCAGCTGTTCACCGGTGGCGAGATCGCGCTCGTTCCCGAAGAGCGCAAGACGCTGCTCTTCAACGACTCCACCCAGGACGCGGCACACCGGGCCGGCTACGTGGCCAATGCGTCCTACAAGTTCTCGCTGCGGTCCCTCCTCGCGCACAATCTGGACGAGTCGGGGGCGCCCACCGCGCTCAACGACCTCATCGGTCATGTGCTGGAGTCCGTCGACGACCCGGACGCCCTGGCCGCCGTCGTGCCACCCGACCTGCACGACGAGCCGGGGGTCGACCGGCTGCTGTCAGGGCGCGGAACCGGCGACGCCCGCACCTGGAAGCTGATCGGCGAGCGCCTCGCCTTCGCCACCGTGATGGAGTTCGGGCTGCGCAGCAGGATGGGGCGCACCCTGGAGCTGACGCGGACCGCCGCGGTCGACGTCGTCGTGGACGAACCCGACCGGGTCACGGACATCGCCCGCGATCTCCATCTTTCCCTGCCGGGGCAGCTCCTGGCCACGGGCGGGCTGCCCACGCCCGAGCGCTACCTCGCCTACGTACGGGGGATCCTGGAGCGCCTCAGGTTGCGTGGTGCGGTACACCACCGCTGGCTCGACACCTGGATGAGGGAAGCCGGTACCAACCGGTACCTCATCTCCGGCCGCAGGCCCGACGGCATGCCCGCCTTCCCCGAAGGCGTCGCTCCACCGCGTTTCCTGCTGGACGGCCAGAAGGACAAGTCCGAGTTCGACGCCATCACCGGACGGCTGGGCTGGTACCAGGACTGGACGCGCAGGTGCCTGGACCTGGATGCGGCCGGCGCCACAGAATACCTGCGCAAGCTGCTTCCCGCCCTCGCCGACCAACGGGTACTCGCGGCACGCACCACGAAGGACCGGCAGACCAGGATCTACGGGCTGCAGCCCGGGCACATCCAGGCGCAGTTGCTCGACGACTCCGTCGTGAACAAGGCATTCGTGGGCTGTGAGGACTGCGGCTGGCAGCAGGTCGTGGCGCCCGAGCGCCTCACCCGCTGGTACGGACACCCCTGTCCCCGCTACCGGTGCAAGGGACAGCTGACCGCTCCCCAGCCCGGTATGCCGAGGAGCGGATCCAGTTCTTCCGGGTTCGGTGGGTCGGTTCGTGAGCGTGACTACACCGGCGACTACTACCGTCGGCTCTACTTGACCGGCGGCACCTTCCGGGTGGTCACGGCAGAGCACACGGGCATGCTGAGCCGGCCCGAACGGGAGCGCGTCGAGCGCAGTTTCAAGGCCGGTACGCACTACACCGACCCCAACGTCCTGTCGTGCACGCCGACCCTGGAACTCGGCATCGACATCGGTGAGCTGTCCGCCGTCCTGCTCGGCTCGCTGCCCGCCGGGCCCGCCAACTACGTACAGCGGGCAGGTCGGGCCGGACGCCGGACGGGCAACGCGCTCGTGGTCGCCTTCGGCGGGCGCAGGGCCCGCGATCTGTACTACCTGGACGAGCCGCGCGAGATGATCGCCGGGACGATCCTGCCCCCGGGCTGCTACCTGTCCGCTGTGGAGATCCTCAGGCGGCAGTACACGGCACGGCTGCTGGACCTCGCGGCACGTGGCGAGCTGCTCACCTCCGACGGCGAAACGCTCTCCCCGGTCCCCCGGCTGTCCTCGGCGCTGTTCGGCACCACGGGCTGGTGCCAGGACCTGGCAGACGCGGCACAGACCCACGGTGCCACGCTGGTCGAGGAGTTCCTCAGCTTCTTCCCGGACGGAAGCGGGCCCGAAGCCCCCGACGGCGCGGGGGTCTCCGCGTATGCCGCGGAGGAACTGAAGGCCTACGCCACCGGCGGGATCGTCAGGGCACTGCAGGAAGCCGAAGAGGACTGGACGGGACGGCGCGAGGAACTCCGTCGCAGGATCGCCGCGATCGACGAGGCCGCCGGGCATCTGGTCCGTACGGACACCGTGCAGGACCGTGAGCGCCGGGAGCTGCTCGCGGAGCGGCGCAGCGCCGGGGACCTGCTCCGGGAGCTGAGCCAGTCCAGTGCCCACGGCACGCTGGTGGAACTGGGGCTGCTGCCGAACTACAGCCTCACCGACACCACCACCCAGTTGGAAGCGACCCTCTACTGGACGGAGACCCGGGACGACGAGGAGGGTGCGCGGGCGGAGAACCCCGCTGCGGATGCGGCAGGCCGGATCTACCGCAGCGAGACGCGCGACTACGAGCGCTCCCGCAAGCTGGCCCTGACGGAACTCGCCCCCGGCAACAGCTTCTACGTCAACGGCTACCGGCACGTCGTGCGCGCGCTCGACGTCGGCACCCCCGACCGCAGGGCCTGGTCGGTGTGGCGGCTCTGTCCCTCGTGCGGGTACGCCCGTACGCACCACAACGCCAAGGACGATACGAGTCCGTGCTCCCGGTGCGGCGGTCGGGAGATCGCCGATGCGGGATGCGTGCAGTACGTGCTCCAGCCGAGGCGGGTCATCTCCCGTGACAAGCGGGACGACGCCCGGGTGCGAGACGACCGTGACGAGCGGGACCGTCGTCACTACGCGGTGCTGACGACGGTCGACGTCGACCCCGAGCGGATCGCCCCGGGATCCTGGCGGCACGAGACAGCCGTGTTCGGCGTGGACTTCACCCGCCAGGCGAAGATCCGGACGTTCAATCTGGGGCTCGACCGCGAGGAAGGGAGCAGCACGGCACCGCTCGCCGGTGCGGACGTGCGGCTCAATCCCTTCTACGTCTGCACCAGTTGCGGAGGAGCCACCGCAGAGGGACGTCCTGTTGTGGACGTGCCTCAGCACGCGCTGACCGAGTCGGGGGCGACCAGCACCCCGGCGGCAGCACACCACCTGCTGTGGTGTCCGCGCCGCCGGGGCAAGGGGACCTCCGCGGGCGACGCAGGCGAGCAGCAGGGCAAGGGCCAGGACGTCCCGTTGCTCCTGGCCCACGAGCTGAGCACCGAGGCCGTGCGCGTCCTGCTGCCCGCCTCCGTGGCCCGGGCCAAGGAACGCTTGGCCTCGTTCACCGCCGCGTTGTTCGCGGGAATCGCCGCCCAGTACGGGGGCGACCCGGACCACATCGACATCGCCGAGGCGACGATGCCCGATCATGCGGGCACCGACAGCTCGGACTGGCCGCGGCGCTTCCTCGTGGTCTACGACCGCCTGCCCGGAGGCACCGGCTACCTGCACCGGCTGGCGTCGGCCGACGGCTTCCGGGACGTGCTGCTCAAGGCGCGCGAGGTCATCGAGAGCTGCGGCTGCCGCGAGAAGGGACTCGACGGCTGCCACCAGTGCCTGCTGCGACGCGTTCCCGCGGCCGACTACGACAAGGTCAGCCGCAACGAGGTGCGGCAGATGCTGGACGATCTGCTGGGCGCGGACGGTGAGCGGTGGCAGACCGCACCGGTCGAGACGACCCGGCACATTCCGCTGGAACGGCAGGCGGAGAGCGACCTCGAGATCATGTTCATCGACACGCTCCAGGACTGGGCCAGACTGTCCGAGTCCCAGGCCGCAGCCGACGCGTACACGACCTCGGCCGGTTCGTACGCCCTGGATCTGCGGCTGACTGCGGCCGACGGCACCACCGTGAGCTGGCGCGTCTCACAGCAGCGCGCACTGGACGGCACACGGCCCGACATACTCCTCGAACGCCTCGATGCGCCCAGCCCGCGTGTTGCCGTGTACCTGGACGGCTTTGCGTACCACGCGACCCCCGCACACAACCGGCTGGCCGACGACGCCGCCAAGCGGACCGAACTGCGCAGCAGTGGGCTGCGGGTGTTCCAGTTGACGTACGACGACGTCAAGGAATGGCGCGAGCGTGTGCGCGACACCGGATATGCGGGGGCAGGCCCGGTGGACCCGGTCTGGGAACCGTACGGGACGGATGCACAGAACCGGGCGCGTGACTACTTCAGCCGGGTGGGCAAGGGGCTGCCCGGTGAGCTGTCCGACTCGGTGTGGGTCAATCCGGCCCGGCTGCTGCTCGCCTATCTACGGTCGCCGGACGCACTGCGCTGGCAGCGCCGGGCGGAGGCCGCTGCCGCCGGTCTGATCGGGACGGCGGGCGTCCGCGGCGCTGCCTTCGGATCCGACACTGTCGGTGTGGGCATCCAGGACGCGCTGCAAGGCCGAACGGTCACTGGCTCGGCCGGGCCCGTAAGGCTGGTCTACGGGCCGGACGGCTCCGGCTGCCGACTCGTCCTTGCCGCAGACGGAAGGCGCACTCCACCGGTGTGGACGGGGATTGCGGTATTGGACGACAGTGCGGCGGCCCTGACCGATACGCAAGTGCATCGGCGGCGCTGGCGGGGCTGGCTGTACTGGAGCAATGTGCTGCAGTTCCTGGAGCAAGGCGGCGGCGACAGCGTGCAGCTCACCAGCAGCCTGCTCGACGGCTTCACGACCGACGTGCTCACCGTGACCGGCGGTGAAGGGTGGCTGCCCTCAACCCGGATCGGGATCCCGGTAGCGGAGCCTGCCTTGGCCGTCACCTCCACGGCACCTGTCGAGGAGGTCGCCGGCGTCCCGAACGGCGAAAGGACAGCCGCCCCAGTCGAGTCGCCCGTGACGCCGGCAACGGGAAGAGATCCGGCATGGGACCAGGTGCTGGAGTACCTGGATCCGGACGAGGCCGGCCTCGTGGACCTCTCCCGGGCCCTCGCCGATGCGGGTGTGCCCGCCCCCCAGGACGGCTACGAACTGGACGAGCGTGGTTGGCAGGCAGAACTGGCCTGGCCTACCGTCCGCATCGCAGTGGTCCTGGCCCCCCGCACAGGAGGCCCGGAATCCACCGAGGAGCCCGACTACGAGTCCGCAGACCGGGACGAGGCATTCGCGGCAGCCGGCTGGGACGCACGCACCGCCACGGCCTGGGACGCTGCCGAGCTGATCGTCCGGTTGACCCGTCAAGCCCAGAATCACGACAGCACCGACAACGGGGAGCACAGGCAATGAACACCTCGGGCGTGACGCTGCGCCTGCTCGACAAGGCCGACAAGGAGATCCTCAAGCTCCCCCGCACGGTCAAGGGCGCCTTCTTCGACTTCCAACACAAGTTCAAGGCCAACCCGCACACGACCGGGCTCAAGCTCCAGCAGCTCAAGGGCGACAGCAGGATGTGGTCGGCGCGTGTCAGCGACGACTACCGTGCCCTGCTGCTCAGACTGGCCGATGACGACTGGCTGATCGTCTCCGTCAAGCACCGCAAGGACGTTTACGACCGGCTGTCCTACGCCGTCAACCAGGTGACCGGCGGTATCGAGTACGTCGACCTGGAGGTGGTGGAGGATAGCGTCCTTCGCCGTCTCCCCGCCCCGCCTTCGGCCCCTGCCGCTGCCGCTGCACCCGAACCGGTCAAACCCGAAGAGCTCTTCGCCGACTGGTCCGACACCCAGCTGTCGGATCTCGGCGTAGCCGCGCCGTTGCTGCCGGTCATCCGGACTCTCACCACCGAAGACCAGCTCCTCGGATTGATCGAATACGCCCCCCAGCTCACGGGTGAGGTGCTGCTCGCACTCTTCGACGGCAAGTCGTTCGACGACGTGCTCGACCAGGTGACGACCCCCGTAGCCGCCGCCGAGCCAGTCGATCCGGAGGACTTCCAGGCTGCCGCCGAGCGCCCGGCCACGGTGGTGACCACGTCCGACGAGACCCTGCGAGAAGCGCTGGAGGGCGGCGACTTCGGCCGCTGGAAGGTCTTCCTCCACCCCACGCAGGCCAAACTCGTGGAACGTCGCTACTCGGGCCCCGCCCGGGTAGGGGGCGGCCCGGGCACCGGCAAGACCATCGTCGCCCTGCACCGGGTACGTCATCTCGTACGACAGCTGCCGCCCGGCCGTGACAAGCCGGTCCTCCTGACCACGTACAACAAGAACCTCGCCGCAGATCTCCGTTCGCGTCTTCTGGAACTGGGCGGCGAGGAGCTCGTGGCCCGGGTCGACGTGAGCCATGTCGACCAGCTGGCGCTGCGTATCGTGCGGGAAGCCGAACCCGGCAGCGGCAAGCAGGCGATAGACGACAGCCAGGCCGTGCGCGAATGGCGTGCGCTCCTGGACGAGCTGGGCGAGGAGGGTTGGGACCCCGAGTTCCTGCACGACGAATGGACCCAGGTGATCCTCGGCCAGGCCGTCGCCACACGGACCGACTACTTCCGTGCGCGTCGCGCCGGGCGCGGCCGGAACATCACCCGCGGCGAGCGCGCAGAGATCTGGCAGCTCGCCGAACGCTTCACCCAGCGCCTCGACCGCCTCGGACGGCAGACCTGGGACCAGGTGGCCGAGCGCGCCGCGCGGCTGGAGATCGGGCGCGAGCAGCGCATCCTCTCGATCGCGCGTCAGCGGGAGGAGGCGGGAGGGCTCGACAACATCCACCTCCAGGACGGTTCAGGGGGCTGGCTGCGCTACCGGTACCGGCACATCATTGTGGACGAGGCACAGGATCTGCGCCCTGCGCACTGGAAGATGCTCCGGGCCATGGCCCCGCGCCAGGCCGACGACTTGTTCCTCGTCGGCGACACCCATCAGCGCATCTACAAGAACCAAGTGACACTCGGCAGCCTCGGCATCAACATCAGGGGCCGTTCCTCGAAGCTGAGCCTGAGCTACCGCACGACCCGGCAGATCCTCCGCTCGGCCCTCGACGTACTGGGGGAGACCTCGTACGACGACCTCGACGGCGCCGACGAGACGTTGGCCGGATACCGGTCCGTGCTCAGTGGGCGAGTGCCTGCCGGTCACCCGTTCGCCGACTGGGCGGCGGAACGGGAAGGCATCGCGGCTCTCATCAAGCAGTGGGACGAGGACCCGGAGTCGAGGATCCCGCACGAGCAGATCGCGATCTGCGTGCCGACGAACCAGATGGCGACCGAAGTCGCCTACACACTGAGTCTGCGCGGAATCCGCCCCGTGGAGATCCGCTCCGACGGCCCGAGCGGGAGTGAGGGCGTACACATCGGCACCATGTTCAGATTCAAGGGGCTTGAGTACCAGCGGATGATCATCGCCGGCGTCACTGACGGTCTGGTGCCGCGTGAAACTGTCAGTCGTCTTCGTACCACCGATCCGGTGCGCTATCGCCATGAGATGCAGCGCGCCCGTTCCCTGTTGTTCGTCGCGGCGACACGCGCGCGGGACAGCGTGGACGTGTTCTGGCACGGAACGCCGAGTCCCTTCCTCGGCCCGGCGTTCACAAGCAGCTGCTAGCGAGACTCGAAGCAGGAAGGACAGGGCGGGCACCCGGCCGGCCCTGATCCGCACAGGACGCGCGCCTCGTCGGCACGGGAGAGGGGAGCGGGCGCCTCGGTCCGCGGTGGCGGATGGGGGCCCGATCCAGGTTCCGCACTGGGCATAGAGGTGCCGAAGAGCCCTGTCACGGCCCGGCCCAGCAGCTCGCGCAAGGGCGGAAATACGGCCGCCATGCTCAGTAGGCCCATGACGGCCATCATGTCCGTGGCCGCTCCTCCGCTCGGAAACACGGCCGCACCTGTGAAGAGGGCCGCAGCGGTCACGAGCCAACCAACTCCGCGCAGCATGCGGTGCCACCATAGGTCCGCGGTCGTGAGCGCTGCATCGTCCGATGCCGGTGCGTGAGTCAGCAGGTGCGCGCTCACGACGACGAGGCTGTTGCGCTGGTCGCGGCCTCTACAACTGTGTTGCAGGGCGTTGGAGACCAACCGGGCCATTTCGCATACGGCCGTGCTCCGTTCCTCCCCCTCGGACAAGAGATAGCTTTCGTTGAGGTGTCCGAGTGCCGCGATCAGCCGCTCCGTATCCTGGCGGACCCGCTCCCGTGTGGTGGCCGGCATCTCGCGTGCCGTGTACTTGGCCTGGGCCCGTAGGGCACGGCACAGCTGGCGGAAGGCCTTGGCCTCGGTATCGAGTGCCGAGTCCTGGGACCGTTGCCGGCCCGGCAGTACCAGCTCCTCAAGGAAGAGTGCCGCCTTCGTGGTTGCCAGACCGGCCGCATCGGAAACAGCGACAGCCCTTACGTCGGCAGCCATGAGAGCGATGGACACCGTGCCGTATCCCGCGAGAGCCACGAACATCCACAGGGACGCGAGCGGCGTCCCCTCCGGTGCGGTGCGCGGCGGCAGAAACGGCGCCCAGGCGATGAGCAGGGGCGTCGCTTGGAAGGGCACGGCGGCACACCTGCCGGCGACGAACCGGTGCCACCGGTCGACGAGCTGCGTCCTGTCCGGCCTGTCCGCCGCGGGTACACCCTTCTCCCCCAGGCCCGCCAGCAGCGCGTCGACGCGCCTTTCGCAAGCCCGACGCCGCACAGCCTTAACGCCAGGGATCCAGCACACTGCACGTCCCGGCACGCGGCTGCGGGTGAACCACAGCATGCCGATCCACATGGCCTCGAACAGCGTCCAATAGGCCCAGTAGTAGGAGAACTCCACAAACGCCGTCCACGCCATGGACGGCAGATTGGCAGACGGCGCAAGCAGGCCACCGTAGAAGGAGAAAACTTCACCCCTCGGATACAGCCAGAGCCCATGCGGGACGGACTATCCGGATGACAGGGCTGAGGGAGGAGCCCTGTTCCTGCTGACTGACGGTGTCGTCAACGTCGAGGGCGAGGGCTGCCGGCTGCTTGAGGCAGAGCCGGACTTCTATGGAAGGGCTCACCCCCCGCCTCCCGATTGGCGGTGTGGGCTCGACTGTTCCGGTTCGGACGGCGATGAAGCTGGCGAGCGTCATTCGAGCGTCAAGATTCCGAGAGATCCGGCGGTGCTGCCGCGGGACTTCCGTCCTCGTCACCCCAAAGCAGCAGGTCAGGCAGCCCCGGCTGTGACCGTCTGCTTCGACCTGTTGTTTGTCCGGAAACAGGTCGAAGCAGGCTACGGAACCGAGAAACCGCAGGTCAGGCGCCCTTCGCCACCGGCTCCAGGATCGCCACGCACTCCACGTGATGGGTCATCGGGAAGAGGTCGAAGACGCGGAGCGTGCGGACGCGGTAGCCCGCGTCCTTGAAGTAGCCCAGGTCGCGGGCCAGGGCCGCCGGGTCGCAGGCGACGTAGGCGATGCGGCGGGCCGAGAGGCTCGCGATGTGGCGGACCGTCTGCTTGCCGGCACCCGCGCGCGGGGGGTCCAGGACGATCAGGTCGCACTCGGTGATTCCGGTGCGCGGGAGGGCGGTGTCGACCTTGCCCTGTTCGATGCGGACCCGGGGGAAGTCCGCCAGGTTGTGGCGGGCGTCCTCCACCGCGCGCTTGCCCGACTCGATGCCGAGGACGGCCCCGGTCTCGCCCAGCCGCTCGGCGAGGGCGCCCGCGAAGATGCCGACGCCGCAGTAGAGGTCGAGGGCCATCTCGCCCTTGCGCGGCATCAGGCCCTGCATGACGGCCTTGATCAGGGTGTCGGCGGCCTGCGGGTGGACCTGCCAGAAGCCGCCCATGCCGACGCGGTACGTGCGGCCGTCGGCGCGCTCGCGGACGAAGGGGCGGCCGTGGACGCG
Organism: Streptomyces sp. NPDC001373; assembly: GCF_042895815.1. Taxonomy (NCBI): domain Bacteria; kingdom Bacillati; phylum Actinomycetota; class Actinomycetes; order Kitasatosporales; family Streptomycetaceae; genus Streptomyces; species Streptomyces sp. NPDC001373. The sequence continues at coordinate 158,876 of NZ_JBIAWQ010000008.1, read as the reverse complement.
GTGCACCCCGCCGTCCTTCTCCTCCACGCGCAGGACGGAGACCGGCTTGTCGAGCTCGACCAGCGGGAGGCGGCCGCCCGGGCGGGGGGTGAGGACGACCTGGCGGTCGCCGGAGCCGGAGGCGGCGATGGCCTCGACCGTCGCCATCGCCTGCCAGGAACGCTTCTCGATGCCGAGTTCCGTGACCCCGGGAGCCGCGATCATGCAGTGGTCGATCGGCTCGATGTCGTGCGAGCGGTGCTTGCGCAGGCCGACGCGGCCGTCCTCGTCGATGGCGTACTGGACGCGGGTGCGCCACTGCGGGACCTCGCCGGCCGGCAGCTTGTCGCCCTCGGCGGGGGCCACGGTGCCGTCCCAGCCGGCCTCCTCCGGGGTGAGGCCTGCGAGCCGCTTCAGCTGCTCGGCCACGACCTCGCCCTTGAGCCGGCGCTGGGCGCCCGGCTTGGCGTGCTGCCAGTCGCAGCCGCCGCACTTGCCCGGGCCGGCGAACGGGCAGGGAGCCTCGACCCGGTCCTTGGAGGCGGTGAGGATCCTGACGGCGTCGGCGCGCAGGAACCGGGAGTCCGTCTCCCCCTCCGTCACGCGGGCGACGATCTTCTCGCCCGGCAGGGTGTGGCGGACGAAGAGGACGCGGCCGTCGGAGGTGCGCGCGATGCAGTGACCGCCGTGCGCGACGGGGCCGACCTCGACCTCGTACTCCTCCCCGACCAGTGACTGCTTCTCGTTCTGCTCGGTCATGGTGGGGAGACTCCAAGGATCAAAGATCAGAAAAGGAACGGCCGGACGACCGACCCACCAGTTTACGTGGATCCCGTCCGGCCGTTCGCCACCGCTGTCGCCTACTTCGCCGCCGGGTCCTTCGGACGCTGGCGTGGGGTGTCGACGGGGCCGCGGCGCACCGCGCCCGGGGCGTTCCACTCCTGGCGCTTGCGGGCCCGCCGGCGGGCGAGCTCCGAGGATTCCAGCTGGTAGGGCACCGAGGTGACCATCACGCCGGGGGTGAACAGCAGCCGGCCCTTGAGCCGCAGCGCGCTCTGGTTGTGCAGCAGGTGCTCGTACCAGCGGCCGACGACGTACTCGGGGATGTAGACACTGACCGCGTCGCGCGGGTTCTCGCTGCGCAGCCCCTTGACGTACTCGACCACCGGGCGGGTGATCTCGCGGTAGGGCGAGTCGAGGATCTTCAGCGGGACGTTGATGCCGCGCCGGTCCCACTCGTCCTTGAGCGCCTTGGTCTCGGCCGGGTCGACGCTGATGCTGAGCGCCTCCAGGGTGTCCGAGCGGGTCAGCTTGGCGAAGGCCAGGGCGCGCAGGGTGGGCTTGTGGACCTTGGAGACCAGGACGATGGAGTGGACCCGGGAGGGGCGCACGCTGTCGTCGGTGGGGCCCTCGTCCGCGGCGATCTCGGCGGACACCCGGTCGTAGTGCTTGCGGATGGCGGTCATGGTGCCGTAGAAGATCAGCATGCCGAGCAGGGCGACCCAGGCACCGTGCGTGAACTTGGTCGCCAGGACGACGACCAGCACGAGCCCGGTGAAGATGCCGCCGAAGGTGTTGATGGCCCGGGAGCGGTGCATGTGGCGGCGGGCGGCCTGGTCGCGCTCGGTCGCCAGGTGGCGGTTCCAGTGCCGGACCATGCCGATCTGGCTGAGCGTGAAGGAGACGAACACGCCGACGATGTAGAGCTGGATCAGCTTGGTGGAGTCGGCGTCGTAGATCCACACCAGCAGCATGGCGGCGCCCGCGAGCAGCACGATGCCGTTGGAGAAGGCGAGCCGGTCGCCGCGGGTGTGCAGCTGGCGCGGCAGGTAGCGGTCCTGGGCGAGGATCGAGCCGAGCAGCGGGAAGCCGTTGTACGCGGTGTTGGCGGCCAGGAAGAGGACGAGGGCGGTGGCCGTCGCCAGGATGACGAACGGGAGGCTGCCGGCCCCGAAGACGGCCTCGGCGACCTGGGAGATCACCGGGTGCTGGACGAAGTCCTCGCCGACGGGGACGCCGTTGTCGAGCAGGTTGGTGGCCGGGGACTCGGCCATGCGCACGTCGGTGGCCATGGCCAGGCCGATGATCCCGCAGAACATGGTGACGGCGAGGCCGCCCATCAGGGCGAGGGTGGTGGCGGCGTTCTTGCTCTTGGGCTTGCGGAAGGCCGGCACGCCGTTGCTGATGGCCTCGACGCCCGTCAGGGCGGCACAGCCGGAGGAGAAGGCGCGCAGCAGAAGGAAGACCAGCGCGAAGCCGGCGAGCCCCTGGTGTTCGGCCTTGATCTCCAGATGGGCGGTGGGCGCCGTCATGGTGTCGCCCATGACCAGGCCGCGCCAGGCACCCCAGGCGATCATGACGAAGACCGCGCCGACGAACACATAGGTCGGGATGGCGAAGAGTTTCCCGGATTCCTTCACGCCGCGCAGGTTCATCAGCGTGAGGAGCAGAATCATGATGATCGCCGAGAGCACCTTGTGCTCGATGACGAAATCGACTGCGGAGCCGAGATTCTCCACGCCGGAGGAAATGGACACGGCGACGGTCAGGACGTAGTCGACGAGCAGGGCGCTCGCGACGGTGAGACCGGCCTTGGGGCCGAGGTTGGTGTTGGCGACCTCGTAGTCGCCGCCGCCGCTGGGGTACGCGTGGACGTTCTGCCGGTAGGAAGCCACGACGGTGAACATCAGCACGACGACCGCGACCGCGATCCAGGGGCTGAAGTGGTACGCCGACACACCCGCGATCGACAGGACCAGCAAGACCTCGCCGGGGGCGTATGCCACGGACGAGAGCGGGTCGGAGGCGAAGACGGGAAGGGCGATCCGCTTGGGGAGGAGCGTTTCCCCGAGGCGGTCGCTGCGCAGCGCCCGGCCGATCAGGATCCGTTTGGGCACGTCGGTCAGTTTGGACACGCAGAGGATGGTAAGCGTTCGATATCGGACTGACGAACCCCCGCCCCATGATCCTCACCAATGAGCCGCCATTGAGGCACCGGGCGGACCCCAAATCGTCACACTGGTGACCGCCCGTGTGTAGCTTGGGCCATGGTCTGAGACCCTGTTTAGCCAGAGCATGCAATGAGGCTGGAAACCAGCGAGCCGCTGTCAGCCGGAAGGACGGCCGTGCACATCGTCATTATGGGCTGCGGAAGAGTGGGCTCCGCCCTCGCGCAGACCCTGGAACAGCAGGGGCATACGGTCGCCGTCGTCGACCAGGACCCCACCGCATTCCGCAGGCTCGGGGCTTCGTTCGGCGGCCGCCGGGTCACCGGGGTCGGCTTCGACCAGGACACCCTGCGCGAGGCCGGGATCGAGGAGGCGGGAGCCTTCGCCGCGGTCAGCAGTGGTGACAATTCCAACATCATCGCCGCCCGCGTGGCCCGCGAGATGTTCGGTGTGGAGAACGTCGCCGCCCGCATCTACGACCCCAAGCGCGCCGAGGTCTACCAGCGCCTCGGCATCCCCACCGTCGCGACCGTGCGGTGGACCGCCGACCAGATGCTGCGCCGGCTGCTGCCGTCGGGCGCGGAGCCGCTGTGGCGCGACCCGAGCGGCGGCGTCCAGCTCGCGGAGGTGCACACCTCCCCCGCCTGGATCGGCCACAAGGTCAGCAAGCTCCAGGACGAGACGGGCGTGCGTGTCGCGTTCCTCACCCGTCTGGGCGAGGCGATGCTGCCGACGTCGCAGACCGTGCTCCAGGAGGGCGACCTCGTCCACGTGATGATGCGCACGGACGAGATCGACAAGGTCGAGGCGGCATTCGCCGAGGGCCCCGAGGAGGCACACGCATGAGGGTCGCGATCGCCGGAGCCGGGGCCGTGGGCCGCTCCATCGCGGGCGAGCTGCTGGAGAACGGCCACGAGGTGCTCCTCGTGGACAAGGCGCCGACCGCCATCTCGGTGGAGCGGGTGCCGCAGGCGGAGTGGCTGCTGGCCGACGCCTGCGAGATCACCTCGCTCGACGAGGCCGCCCTGCAGCGCTGCAACGTGGTCATCGCCGCCACCGGTGACGACAAGGTGAACCTGGTCGTCTCCCTGCTCGCCAAGACCGAGTACGGGGTCCCCCGGGTCGTGGCGCGGGTGAACAACCCGAAGAACGAGTGGCTCTTCAACGAGTCCTGGGGCGTCGACGTCGCGGTCTCCACGCCGCGCCTGATGTCGGCCCTGGTCGAGGAGGCCGTCAGCGTCGGCGACCTGGTGCGCCTGCTGCGCTTCAGCCACGGCGACGCCAACCTCGTCGAGCTGACCCTGCCGGCCGACTCCTCGGTCGCGGGTACGCAGATCAGCGAGATCAACTGGCCCGAGGACACCTCGCTGGTGACGATCATCCGCGGCAACCGGGTGCTCACGCCGCACGGCGAGGAGACCCTGGAGCCGGGCGACGAGCTCCTCTTCGTGGCCGCCCAGGCCCGCGAGGGCCAGCTGGAGGACCTGCTCCAGGCCAAGCGCTGAGCCGAAGCCGAAGGGGCGGGGTGACCCTGGTCACCCCGCCCCTTCGGCGTGCTGTGCTCAGCCCCGCTTCTCGCGGGCGGCCTCCTCGGCCTCGTACTCGGCGATCACGTCGATCGGCGGCGGCGCCTTCGCCAGGAAGACCCAGGTGAAGTACACGGCCAGCACCATCGGCGGGAGCTTGAGCGCGATCAGCACCCAGCCCAGCTGGGTCTCGTCGCCCCACCAGTACAGCGGGAAGAGGATCGCGTACTTCGCCAGGAAGACCAGGCCCCAGGCCAGGCTGGCCTTGGTGTACGCCTTCTTGCGGCCGGGGTTGCGGGTGCGCCAGGAGAGGTTCTCCTTGAACACCGGCCCCAGGATCACGCCCAGCAGCGGGAAGCCCACCAGCGCCGAGAGCGTGAAGGCCAGGCCGAGACAGACGCCGTAGATCATGCCCGGCAGGTAGAAGCCCTTCGCGCTGCCCGTGAACAGGGCGAAGGCCACGCCCACGGCCACGCCGAAGACCCCGCTGAAGGCGTGCTTGACGGTGTCCTTGCGCAGCAGGCGCACGACGACCAGCAGCACCGCGACCACGCCCGCCGCGATGGCGGACATCGTCACGTCCTTGTTGATCGTGTAGATCATCACGAACAGCAGGCCGGGGAGCATCGTCTCCACGGTGCCCCGGATGCCGCCGAAGGCGTCGAAGAGGGCCGCCTGCGTGACCTCCTTCTGGTCCCCGGAGGGGGTGGAGGGCGCGGACCCTGGCGTGGTCGGTCGGTCGAGTGACGTCACCGTCAGTGCTCCTGTCCGAGCGGTCGGAGTTCGTACTTCGGGTTGAAGAGGACCCGGCGCCCGTGGCTCATCGCGATCCGTCCGGAGGCGATCATGCGCCGCCCGGGCTCGATTCCCACGATCGAGCGACGTCCGAGCCACACCACGTCGAGCGCGGCCGAGCCGTCGAAGAGCTCCGCCTCCAGCGCGGGGACGCCCGCTCGCGGCCGCAGGGTGACGGTACGCAGGGTGCCGGTCACCTTGACTATCTGGCGGTCGTGGCAGTCGCAGATCCGCGTGCACCCCGCGGCTTCTGCGTCCTCCTGCAGCTCCGCCGAATGCAGCTCCTCCTGCGAGGTGGACAGCCGCTCTATCATCCGGCGGAACCGGCCCGCCGGCCTGGCCGGTTTCGCGGGCTTCACGGGACGCGGTTCAGCACTCATACAGGAAGCCTACCGGCGCCCCGGCTCCCCCTCGAAGCCCCACCGCTACTTCTCGAACCGGTACCCCATGCCCGGTTCGGTGATGAAGTGCCGCGGGTGCGAGGGGTCCGCCTCCAGCTTGCGGCGCAGCTGCGCCATGTAGACGCGCAGGTAGTTGGTCTCGGTCCCGTACGAGGGTCCCCAGACCTCCTGGAGGAGCTGCTTCTGGCTGACGAGCCTGCCGCCGTTGCGCACGAGCACCTCCAGCAGGTGCCACTCGGTGGGGGTGAGCCGTACGTCGCGTCCCTCGCGGACCGCCTTCTTGGCCGCGAGGTCCACCGTGAACCCCTCGGTCTCGACCACCACCTCGTCCTCGCCGCTGCCGGCGGCCGGCTCGGCGCGGCGGACGGCCGCGCGCAGCCGGGCCAGCAGCTCGTCCATGCCGAAGGGCTTGGTGACGTAGTCGTCGGCGCCTGCGTCGAGGGCCTCGACCTTCTCGTCGGAGCTGTGCCGGGCGGAGAGGACCAGGATCGGGACACGGGTCCAGCCGCGCAGCCCCCTGATCACCTCGACCCCGTCCATGTCCGGGAGGCCCAGGTCGAGGACGACCACGTCGGGGTGGCGGGCGGCCGCGAGTTCCAGGGCGCCGGCCCCGTCGGCCGCGGCGTCGACCTCGTACCTGCGCGCCTTGAGGTTGATCACGAGGGCTCGGACGATCTGCGGCTCGTCGTCCACCACGAGCACCCGGGTCATTGGGGTCCTGCTTTCTGTCGTTCGGGGAGGTCCCCGGTCCGCTGCTGTCGCTCGGGGCGGAGGTCCCCGGTCCGCTCGGGCCGTAGGGGTTCAGTGTGGTCGGGCCGTAGGGGTTCAGTGTGGTCGACGCCGTCGGGGCCTGGCGGGGTTCCGCCGGGCAGGGCGCGGTCCGCGGCGCGGAGGGTGAGCACCATGGTCAGCCCGCCGCCCGGGGTGTCCTCGGCGGCCAGAGTGCCGCCCATGGCCTCGGCGAAGCCGCGCGCCACCGCCAGGCCCAGGCCCACCCCGGCCCCCCGCGGGGCGTCGCCGTGCCGCTGGAAGGGGGCGAAGATGCGGTCCTTGGCCTCGTCGGGGACGCCGGGTCCGCGGTCGACGACGCGGAGCTCGACCCGGTCGCCGAGGTGGCTGGCCGCGACCAGCACCCGCCGGCCCCGGGGGCTGTACTTGACGGCGTTCTCCACCACGTTGGCCACGGTCCGCTCCAGCAGCCCGGGGTCGACCCGCACCATGGGCAGGGTCTCCGGCACGTCCAGCTCCACGCTGTCCTCCGGTACTCCGCCCAGCGCCATCGGGACCACCTCGTCGAGGTCGATCTCCCGGATCAGCGGGGTCACCGTGCCGGTCTGGAGCCGGGACATGTCGAGCAGGTTGCCCACCAGGTGGTCGAGCCGGTCGGCGCCGTCCTCGATGCCCTCCAGCAGCTCGGCCCGGTCCTCCTCGGACCAGTCCACGTCGTCGGAGCGCAGGGAGCTGACGGAGGCCTTGATGGAGGCCAGGGGGGTGCGCAGGTCATGGCTGACGGCGGCCAGCAGGGCGGTGCGGATCCGGTTGCCCTCGGCCAGCCGGCGGGCCTCCTCGGCCTCCCCCACCAGCCGCTGGCGGTCCAGCACCACGGCGGCCTGGGCGGCGAAGGCCCCGAGCACCCGGCGGTCCTCTGCAGGCAGCACCCGCCCGGACAGGGCCAGGGCCATGTGGTCGGCGATCGGCATGTCCACGTCGGCGTCCTCGGGCCGGGCCGCCGGGGCGGGGCCCACGCTGCCCGCCCGGGTCCACGGCTCCCGCTCGCCGGCCCGCTCCAGCAGGGCCACCGACTCCATCGCGAAGGTTTCGCGCACCCGCTCCAGCAGCGCGTCGAGGGCGGTCTCGCCGCGCAGGACGCTCCCGGCCAGGGTGGAGAGGATCTCGGACTCCGCCCGCAGCCGGGCGGCCTGGTGCGTGCGGCGGGCGGCGAGGTCGACCACCGAGGCGACCGAGACGGCGACCCCGAAGAAGACCGAGATGGCCATGATGTTGCGGGCGTCGGAGATCGTGAACCGGTGCAGCGGCTCGACGAAGAAGTAGTTCAGCAGCAGGGAGCCGAAGGCGGCGGAGGCCAGAGCCGGCCAGAGCCCGCCCAGCAGCGCGGCCGCCACCGTCAGCCCCAGGAAGAGCAGCATGTCGTTGGCGAGGCCGGGGTCCGTGCTGATGTGGGTCAGCAGCAGGCACAGCAGCACCGGGAAGACCACGCCGACCACCCAGCCGGCCACGATCCTGGGCCGGCCGAGTCGGCCCGCGGAGCGGGCCACGGGCAGCCCGCGCCCCTTGGCCGCCTCCTCGTGCGTGACGATGTGCACGTCGAGGTCGGGGCCCGAGTCGCGGGCCACGGTGGCGCCCACGCCGGGGCCCAGGACGTACTGCCAGCTCTTGCGGCGGCTGGAGCCCAGCACGATCTGGGTGGCGTTGACCCCGCGGGCGAAGGCGAGAAGCGCCTCGGGGACGTTGTCGCCGATCACATGGTGAAACGTTCCTCCCAGGTCCTCGACCAGTGTCCGCTGGACCGCGAGCTCCTTGGGAGAGGCCGAGGTCAGCCCGTCGCTGCGGGCGATGTAGACGGCGAGGATCTCGCTGCCGGATCCCTTGGCGGCCATCCGGGAGGCCCGGCGGATCAGCGTGCGCCCCTCGGGGCCGCCGGTGAGGCCCACGACGATGCGCTCGCGGGCCTGCCAGGTGGAGCGGATGCCGTGCTCGCCCCGGTACTGCTGGAGGTACTCGTCGGCCCGGTCGGCGACCCACAGCAGGGCCAGCTCGCGCAGCGCGGTGAGGTTGCCGGGCCGGAAGTAGTTGGACAGGGCCGCGTCGACCTTGTCGGGCTGGTAGATGTTGCCGTGGGCCATCCGCCGGCGCAGGGCCTGCGGAGACATGTCGACCAGTTCGACCTGGTCGGCCCGCCGGACCACCTCGTCCGGCACGGTCTCGCGCTGGCGCACCCCGGTGATCGTCTCGACCACGTCGCCGAGGGACTCCAGGTGCTGGATGTTGACGGTGGTGACCACGTCGATCCCGGCCCGCAGGAGCTCCTCGACGTCCTGCCAGCGCTTGGCGTTGCGCGAGCCGGGGACGTTGGTGTGCGCGAGCTCGTCGACGAGGGCCACGGCGGGACGGCGCGCGAGGACCGCGTCCACGTCCATCTCCGTGAAGGACGCGCCGCGGTGGGTCAGCTCGCGCCGCGGGACCTGTTCGAGGCCGTGCATCATGACCTCGGTGCGCGGGCGCCCATGGTGCTCCACGAAGCCGACGACGCAGTCGCCGCCCCGCTCCACGCGCCGGTGCCCCTCGGAGAGCATGGCGTACGTCTTGCCCACACCGGGTGCCGCGCCCAGATAGATCCTCAGCCTGCCGCGTCCCATGCGCTCATTCTCGGGGACGTTCCCGCTGTTCACGCACCGATCGGCCACCGGACGGAGATCCCTGACGCATCCCTGACGCCGCGGCGGGCAGGGCTGTGCCGGCGGGCCGCCTCTCCGAGGGGCCCGCCGGCCGGTGACGACGGCGCGCGGGGCGGACCGGGGTCAGCGGACCTCGGTGATCTCCGGGCCGCGCTCCAGCTGGCCCATGCCGCCCGAGAAGCGGGAGCTCTCCTGCTCCTCGGCCGTCTGCACGCCGTCCGGCACCATCTGGGCGTCGTTCGGCAGCTTCAGGACGATGGGGTCGCGCGGGGCCATCGGGCCGTCGCCGCGGACGACGACGGTGTCCCGGAAGATCTGCTCCAGCACGCCGGCCGACTCTGGGCGCACCGCGCCCTGGCCGGAGATGACGCCCCGCAGGAACCAGCGCGGGCCGTCGACGCCGACGAAGCGCACCAGCTGGGCGCCGGTCTGGCCGTCGGGCAGCGGAACGGGGACCTGCGCGCGCAGCTCCCAGCCCAGCGGTCCGTCGACCTCGTCGATGAGGCCGCCCTGCTGGGTGATGCCGGAGGCGATCTCCTCGCGGACCTCGCCCCAGATGCCCTCCTTCTTGGGGGCGGCGAAGGCCTGGAGCTGGACGGCGCTGTCCCGCAGGACCACGGTGGCGGCGACGATGGCGTCACCGGCGACCTCGACGCGCAGTTCCATGCCCTCGACACCGGGGACGAGGATGCCGCCCAGGTCGACCCGGCCGTCGGCCGGGTTCCCGAGCACCTCGGAGACGTCCCAGGGCCCGTCGGGCCGCGGGGCCGGCGGCAGGTTCAGCCGTCGGGGCTCGCCGGCTTCGGCCGCCTCGTCGGCGCGCACGCCGTCGACCTGCTCGGCCGCGCCGCCGTCGTCGGCGGATTCGTTCTTCTTGCGACGTCCGAACACGTCACTGTCCTTCCCGGTCGGTTACGACCGAAGCGTAGCCATTCCCACCCTGCTGACCAGCGCCGGATCCGGCCACGGCCGCATGTCCGCCGGTGGAGCCGAACCCCCCGTCGGCCCGGGCCGAGCCGGGAAGTTCCGCCACCTCGTGGAAGCGCACCTTCTCGACCCGCTGGACAACCAGCTGGGCAATGCGGTCGAAGCGCTCGAACCGGACGCTCTCGCGCGGGTCGAGATTGACCACGATCACCTTGATCTCCCCACGGTACCCGGCATCCACCGTCCCCGGGGCATTCACGAGCGCGAGCCCGCAGCGGGCGGCCAGGCCCGAGCGCGGGTGCACGAAGGCGGCGTACCCGTCGGGCAGGGCGATGGAGATGCCGGTGGGCAGGACGGCCCGCTCCCCGGGCTCCAGCTCGGCGCCCACGGTGGTCACCAGGTCGCAGCCGGCGTCACCGGGGTGGCCGTAGGCCGGGAGGGGCACCTCCGGGTCGACCCGGCGGATCAGGACGTCGACGTCATGACGGGTTCCATGGTTCTTCTGGGACATCAGGGGTTCACCTCGAAGGCGCGTGCGCGCCTGACCTGGTCCGGGTCGGCCATCGCCGCCCGGATCTCCTCGGGCCGACCGTTGTCGATGAAGTGGTCGACCTTCACCTCGATGAAGAGCGCGTCGGCGCGGACGGCGACGGGGCCGTCCGGGCCGCCTATCCGGCCCACCGCGGTGGAGTAGATCTTCCGGCCCGCGACGGCCGTCACCTCGGCCTCCAGGTGCAGCACGGTGTCCACGGGGACGGGCCGCACGAAGTCGGTCTCCAGCCGGCCGGTCACCGCGATGACGCGCAGCAGCCAGTTCAGGGAGCCCAGCGTCTCGTCGAGCGCGGTGGCCAGCACCCCGCCGTGGGCGAGGCCGGGCGCGCCCTGGTGGGCGGGACGGACGGTGAACTCGGCGGTGACGCGCACGCCCTCGCCCGCGCGGGCCTCCAGATGGAGCCCGTGGGGCTGGCCCCCGCCGCATCCGAAACAGTGTTCGTAGTGCGCGCCGAGGAGCTCTCCGGGTGCCGGGGCATCGGGATGCCGGACCGGAGCGACGGCATCGGCCGGGGGCGTCAACGCTGTGTTTCGTCCACTCACAGCCGCAGACCTTACCCGCGCGGCTACCCGCCGGTCGCCTCGTGGGACGCTTGAGGGTATGCAGCTCTCCCCCGCGCACCACGACGAACGCCTCTCCGCCCCCCGCTCCTGGTGGGGCATCGCCGCACTGACCGGTGTGGCCGGCGCCCTGATCACCCTTCCGCTCGGCACCCTGCCGCTGCTGGCGGGGTTCGTCGGCGGCGGCGCGCTGGCGGGGATGCTGGTGAGCTCGATGGGCTCCGCGCGGGTGCGCGTGGTGAACGGGGTGCTGGCGGCGGGCGACTCCCGGATCCCGGTGTCGGCGCTGGGCGAGCCCGAGGTGCTGGAGGGCGAGGAGGCGCGGGCCTGGCGCACCTACAAGGCCGACATGCGGGCCTTCATGCTGATGCGCAGCTACATCCCGACTGCGGTCCGGATCGAGGTCACGGACCCGGAGGACCCCACCCCGTACGTGTACGTCTCCACGCGCGAGCCGCAGGCCCTGGCGGCGGCGGTCCGTGCGGCGCAGGAGGCGTCCGCCCCCCAGGCGTGATCGCCGGGGGCGGCCGGCGCGCGGGCGCCGGGGCCGTCAGCGTCCGAACCCGTCCGGATCCGGCGGTTCCGGCAGGGCCGGGGCGGCTCCGGAGGCCCCGGGAAGGGACTGGGCGGGGTACTGCGGGGGCGGGGCGGCGGGGAGCGCCTCCCAGGGCACGGCCCTGCGGCGCAGGTCCCTGCGCACCTTCTCGGCAACCTTCCGGGTGTCCCGGCGGTTCATGGCCGCGCCCACGACGGCGCCCACCATGAAGGGCATCAGGTTCGGGAGGTTGCGGAAGGTCCGCTTCATGACCTGCTGGCGCACTTCGCGCCTCATCTGGCCGCCGAGCGCCGCGTCGAGCGTGGTCGGTCTGGTCAGGTCGATCCCGCGCTCCTCGGACCAGGCGAAGAGGTAGGCGAGGGCGCGGTCCTTCTTCGCGCCGGGCGGCCGCTGCCCGTAGACCTCGTGCAGTTCGGCGAGGAGCTTGAGCTCGATGGCGGCGACGCCGGTGATCTCGGTGGCCAGCTCCGCCAGCAGGGCGGGCGGGACCGGCAGCATGGCCGCGGCGCCGACGCTCGCGCCGACGGCCGAGGTGGCGTTCGCCGCCCCGGCGATCAGCTTGTCGGCCAGCTGGTCGGGGCCGAGGCCGGGGAACTGCGCCCGCAGGGTCGCGAGGTCCCGGACCGGAACGCGCGGGGCGTTCTCGATGATGCGATCGACGATGTACAGGGCGACGTTGCGCGCGCTTGCGCCGCCCTTGCGCACACCGTTCTTGACGGCTTGCATCCGACGCGTCCCGGTCCTGTCCCGGGACTCCTCGTCCGCCGCTGTGGCCGACGGCACCGCCGCGGCGGTGTCGGACGGCACGACGGTCGTCCCGGAGGTCCGGCCGCCGACGGCCCCGGGGCCCGTTTCCGGGCCCGTGGTTCCCGCCTGCGCGCCCGCCTCCGGATCGCCGTTCTTCCGAAAGCGGCGCTTCCGGAACGGCGCCGAGCCGGTCACGGCCGAGACCTAGTCGCAGTCGCGGCAGATCGGCTGGCCGTCCTTCTCGCGCGCCAGCTGGCTGCGGTGGTGCACCAGGAAGCAGCTCATGCAGGTGAACTCGTCGGCCTGCTTGGGCAGCACCCGGACGGCCAGCTCCTCGTTGGAGAGGTCCGCACCCGGGAGCTCCAGGCTCTCGGCGCCGTCGAAGTCCTCGATGTCGACGCTCGAGGTGACCTTGTCGCTGCGTCGCGCCTTCAGCTCTTCGATGCTGTCGTTGTCGACGTCGTCGTCGGTCTTGCGTGGGGTGTCGTAGTCCGTTGCCATTTTTTCGCTCTCCCCCTCTGGGATTTAGCGGTGTCTCAGCGCACGTAACGCGCGAGAGGCCGGACTTGTGCCCGACCTGAGGCGGAGATTTTGCCTCACATCAAGGTCTGTTACTCAATCGACACCCAGCCCCACGCCCGCAGGGGCCTGCGGCTGGGATGACGACCGGGACCGTACACGGTCCGGGGGCCGTCTTGCACGAACGCCACCCCGTGTATTTCCCGCCATTCGAGGGGCCGGAAACCCGGACGTCCCGGGCTTTCCGGCCTTCCAGGGTTCACGGAACGCGCATGCCCGGACACTCGGCAATGTGATCGATCACACAGCCGAGGCCCTCCGCCCCGCGGGGTTATTCCGCTGACAGCGAACAGCCCCGGGGCGGATCAAAGGGGCAACGTGACACGCATCACCAGCCCGCCGCCCTCGCGCGGGGTCGCGAGGATGCGGCCGCCGTGTGCGCGCGCCACAGAGCGTGCGATGGACAGGCCGAGGCCCACACCCTTGTCGCTGCCCGTTCGCTCCGTACGCAGCCGCCTGAAGGGCTCGAAGAGGTTGTCCACCTCGTACGCGGGAACCACGGGGCCCGTGTTCGAGACGAGCAGGACCGCCTGGCCGTTCTGGACCTCGGTCGTGACCTCCACCCAGCCGTCCTCCGGGACGTTGTACCGGACGGCGTTCTGCACCAGGTTGAGGGCGATCCGCTCCAGCAGCACACCGTTGCCCTGGACCACGGCCGGGGCACGCTCGCCGCGGATCTCCACGCCCTTGGCCAGCGCCTCCCCGCGCGCCTGGTCGATGGCGCGCGAGGCGACCTCCGCCAGGTCGACGGGTTTGCGCTCCACGATCTGGTTCTCGCTGCGGGCCAGCAGCAGCAGGCCCTCGACCAGCTGCTCGCTGCGCTCGTTGGTGGCCAGCAGCGTCTTGCCCAGTTGCTGGAGCTCCACCGGGGCACCGGGGTCCGACAGGTGGACCTCCAGCAGGGTCCTGTTGATGGCCAGCGGGGTCCGCAGCTCGTGCGAGGCGTTGGCCACGAACCGCTGCTGGGCGGTGAAGGCCCGTTCCAGGCGGTCGAGCATCTCGTCGAAGGTGTCGGCGAGCTCCTTCAGCTCGTCGTCCGGCCCGTCCAGCTCGATCCGCCGGGTCAGGTCGGAGCCGACCACCCGGCGGGCGGTACGGGTGATCTTGCCCAGCGGGGAGAGCACCCGGCCGGCCATCGCGTAGCCGAAGGCGAAGGCGATCACGCTCAGGCCCATGAGGGCCATCAGCGAGCGGCTGAGCAGGTCGTCCAGGGCGTGCTTGCGCTGGTCGAGGATGCACTGCCCGATCGCGGCGTTGAACTGCTCGATCGACTGGTCGATGCCCACGCCGGGGCAGGTACTGCTGGAGACCTCGACCTTCTGGCCGCCCACGATCTTGAACGGGAGGGCGTTGCCCTCCCGCAGGGCCTGCGCGGCCAGCAGGTAGATGATCGACAGCAGCAGGATCCCGGCGATCAGGAACATGCCGCCGTAGAGCAGCGTGAGCCGTATCCGGATGGTCGGCCGCAGCCAAGGGAAGGGACCCTCGGGCTGGCCGGGGTCCCAGGTCGGCTTCGGTGGTGCCGGTGGTGGCGAGGGGGTCGCGGCCATCGGGTCAGATCCGGTAACCGGAGCCGGGCACGGTCACGATGACGGGCGGCTCGCCCAGCTTGCGGCGCAGCGTCATGACCGTCACGCGGACCACGTTGGTGAAGGGGTCGGTGTTCTCGTCCCAGGCCTTCTCCAGCAGCTGCTCGGCGGAGACCACGGTCCCCTCGCTGCGCATGAGCACCTCCAGCACCGCGAACTCCTTGGGCGCCAGCTGTACCTCACGGCCCTCGCGGAAGACCTCGCGCCGGTTGGGGTCCAGCTTGATCCCGGCCCGCTCCAGCACCGGAGGCAGCGCCACGGTCGTCCGCCGCCCCAGGGCGCGGACGCGGGCGGTCAGCTCGCTGAAGGCGAAGGGCTTGGGCAGGTAGTCGTCGGCGCCCAGCTCCAGGCCCTCGACTCGGTCGCTGACGTCACCGGAGGCGGTGAGCATGAGGACGCGGGTGGCCATGCCGAGTTCGATGATCTTCCGGCAGACGTCGTCGCCGTGCACCAGCGGAAGGTCCCGGTCGAGCACGACCACGTCGTAGTCGTTCACCCCGACGCGCTCCAGGGCCGCGGCGCCGTCGTACACGACGTCCACGGCCATGGCCTCCCGGCGCAGGCCCGTGGCCACCGCATCGGCGAGCAGCTGCTCGTCCTCGACGACGAGTACGCGCACGTCGTTTCCTTCCTTCGAGCCCCGAGGGCACAACCTGAGGGCACACCTGTATTGCGCCTCCATCCTGCCGGTTTCGGCCGTAAACCGGCTGTAAGGCGCCCCTGTACCCCTTCTCGGGGCCCTTGGGGGCACGGAAGTGAGGATTCCCTCGCCTCACGAGGTTTCTGGGCCCAGGGTGCCGGGGAGGACGTCTGCACACCCCATCCACTCCCTGACGGCGGACTGCCCCGCGCTCGTCCGCCGCGACCCACGAAGAGGGGGCGCACCCACCATGGACGCATTCACCGCGGGTCTCCTGCAGCGCATCAGCGCCACGCAGTCGGACCTGAGCAAGGCCCGTGAGACGGGCGACGACTACCTCGCGGACGTGGAACAGGCCGCGTTGGAAGACCTCCAGCGGCTCGCCGCGGAGCACGGCGTGGCGGTCACGGCGGCCTGACCGGGGCACCGCCCCGGTCTGCCTCCGGGCCGCCTCGGCCCCAGCGACAGTCCGCCCGGAAGCCCGCCAGGGCCCCGGGAGGGCACAGAACGGCGACGGACCCCCTGCCGCACCCGCGGCAGGGGGTCCGTTCGCGTCCGTGCCCGGGCCTCAGTCGTGCCAGGCCCCGGCTTCCTCCAGGAGCGGCTGGAGCGAGGCGAAGACCGCCGGAGTGGCGGCCAGCGTCAGCTCCCCCGAGGCCGGAGCGGAGGGCCGCCCCCCGGTCAGCGCGCCCGCCTCGCGGGCGATCAGTTCGCCCGCAGCGTAGTCCCACGGGTTCAGCCCGCGCTCGTAGTACCCGTCGAGTCGGCCGGCCGCGACGTCGCACAGGTCGAGGGCCGCCGAGCCGCCGCGCCGGACGTCCCGCACGAGCGGGATGATCCGCCGGGCCACCTCGGCCTGGTGCTCCCGCCGGCTGCGGAGGTACCCGAACCCGGTGGCGACGAGCGCCTGGTCCAGCGGGGCGGCTGCCCGGCAGGCCAGCCGGGTGGTGCCCGACCAGGCCCCGCCGCCGAGCACGGCGTGGTACGTCTCGCCGCGCATCGGCGCCGCCACCACGCCCACCACTGTCTCGCCCCGGTACTCGGCGGCGACGGACACGCCCCAGGAGGGCAGTCCGTAGAGGTAGTTCACGGTGCCGTCCAGCGGGTCGACGACCCAGCGGACCCCGCTGGTGCCGGGGACGTCCGCGCCCTCCTCGCCGAGCAGCCCGTCCCCGGGCCTGCGCTCCGCGAGGACACCGGTGATCAGCTTCTCGGCGGCGAGGTCCATCTCGGTCACGACGTCGATGGGACTGGTCTTGGTCGCGGCCACCGCCAGATCGGCCGGGCGGCCGTCGCGCAGCAGCTCCCCGGCCCGCCGGGCGGCCTCCAGGCCGACCTCCAGCAGTTCGGCCTTCAGCTCTTCGGAGATCACGCCGTCCCCCTACGCGTACGGGCTGTCCGCGCCGGCGGCCGCCGGGCGGGGCGAACGCGCCGGGCAGCAGCCCACGGCGCACAGGTCGTGGCTCTGGCCCAGCGTGCCCACCCAGCACTCGGCGGGCCGCTCGCCGCGCTCGCGGGCGGCGCGCTCCAGCACCAGCTCCCGGACGGCCGCGGCGAAGCGCGGGTCGGCGCCGACGGTGGCGGAGCGCTCGGCGGGCAGGCCCAGCTCCGCGGCCTTGGCCGCGGCCTCGGTGTCGAGGTCGTAGAGGACCTCCATGTGGTCGGAGACGAAGCCGATGGGCACCATGACGACGGCCGGCGCGCCCTCGGCGTGCAGGGCCTCCAGGTGGTCGCAGATGTCCGGCTCCAGCCACGGGATGTGCGGGGCCCCGCTGCGCGACTGGTAGACGAGCTTCCAGGGGCGGGCCGTGCCGGTCTCGGCCTCGACGGCGTCGGCGATCACCCGGGCCACGTCCAGGTGCTGGCGGACGTAGGCCCCGCCCTCGCCGCCCCCGGTGTGGTCCTCGACCGGGCCGGAGGCGTCGGCCGCGGCGGTGGGGATGGAGTGGGTGGTGAAGGCCAGGTGGGCGCCGTCGCGGACGTCCTCGGGCAGGGCGGCGAGGGAGGCCAGCACCCCGTCGATCATGGGCCGCACGAAGCCGGGGTGGTTGAAGTAGTGCCGCAGCTTGTCCACCCGGGGCAGCTCCAGGCCCTCCTCGGCCAGGGCGGCCAGCGCGTCGGCGAGGTTCTCGCGGTACTGGCGGCAGCCCGAGTACGAGGCGTACGCGCTGGTGGTGAGGACGGCGATGCGGCGGCGCCCGTCCCGGACCATCTCGCGCATCACGTCGGTCAGGTACGGGGCCCAGTTGCGGTTGCCCCAGTACACGGGCAGGTCCAGCCCGGCGTCGGCGAAGTCCTTGCGCAGGGCGGCCAGCAGCTCGCGGTTCTGCCCGTTGATCGGACTGACCCCGCCGAAGCCGAAGTAGTGCTGCCCGACCTCCTTGAGGCGCTCGCGCGGGATCCCTCGCCCGCGGGTGACGTTCTCCAGGAAGGGCACGACGTCGTCGGGTCCCTCGGGGCCGCCGAAGGACAGCAGCAGGAGGGCGTCGTAGGGGGCCGCGAGGCCGTCGGCCGCGGGCGCGTCGGGGGCACGGAGCTGGTCTGACATGCCCCGAATCCTGCCACCCGGGGGGTGCGCGGGAGAACCGGCCGGTCCGCGTGCCGGGACGCCATCCAGGTAAGGTGACCCTAAGTTCCATCACCCGAGATGCCTGACATGTCGGTGGCGGAAGATTGCCCGTGCGGGTGCCTCGTCGGCGGCCGTAACCTGTATGGGCCGACGACATCCCTTACGGAGAGACCTTGCCCAGTCCCTACCGCGCGATATTCGCGGCCCCCGGCACCAAGGCCTTCAGCGCCGCCGGCCTGATCGGCCGCCTGCCGATCTCCATGGTCGGCGTCGGCATCCTCACGATGATCTCGGAGATCACCGGCCGCTACGCGATGGCCAGCGCCCTCACCGGCACCCTGGCCCTCGCGGCCGCGTTCGTCGGCCCCCAGGTCTCCCGGCTGGTCGACCAGTACGGGCAGCGGCGGGTCCTGCGGCCCGCGACCCTGGTCTCCGCCGCCTCCGTCACCGCCCTGGTGCTGGCCGCGGCCAACGGACTGCCCGACTGGACCCTGTTCGTCTTCGCCGCCGTCGCCGGCTGCGTGCCGAGCGTCGGCTCGATGGTCCGCGCCCGCTGGACCGAGCTCTACCGCGACACCCCGCGCGAGCTGCACACCGCGTACTCCTTCGAGTCCGTGATCGACGAGGTCTGCTTCATCTTCGGCCCGATCCTGGCCATCGGGCTCTCCACCACCTGGTTCCCCGAGGCCGGCCCGGTGATCGCCGCCGGCTGCCTGCTCGTCGGCGTCTGGCTGCTCACCGCACAGCGCGCCACCGAGCCGCCGCCGCATCCGCGCAGCCGGGACGGCGACCGCTCCTCCGCCCTGCGCTCCCTTGGCCTCCAGGTCCTGACGGCCACCTTCGTGGCGACCGGCGCGATCTTCGGCTCCATCGACGTGTCCACCCTCGCCTTCGCCGAGGAGCAGGGCCACAAGTCCTCCGCCAGTTTCATCCTGGCCATCTGGGCGGCCGGATCCTGCCTGGCGGGGATCGTCTTCGGCCTGCTGCATCTCAAAGGCCGGACCGAACGCAGGTGGGTCCTGGGCATCTGTGCGATGGCCGTGAGTATGATCCCCCTCCTACTGGCCGGGAACCTTCCGTTTCTGGCCGTGGCGCTCTTCGTCTCGGGCCTCGCCATCGCTCCCACGATGATCACCACGATGGCCCTGATCGAGGCGCACGTACCACGCGCGAAGCTCACCGAGGGCATGACCTGGATCAGCACCGGCCTGGCGGTCGGTGTCGCGGTCGGTTCCTCCGTGACCGGTCTGGTCATCGACGCGGCCGGGGCCCGGCGCGGATACGTCGTCTCAATCGCGGCGGGGCTCGCCGCGGCGGCGGTGGCGTTCGCGGGTTACCGCCGGCTGACGAGGCCGGCGCAAGGGGAGGAGCCCTCGCGTGACGGCGACATCGGGGACAGCAGCGAAGAGCGGGCGGACCGCGTGGCGTAACTGGGCGGGCAACGTCCGCGCCACGCCCGCGCGGGTGGTGACCCCCGCCTCGGTCGACGAGCTCCGGGAGACGGTCGTACGGGCCGCCTCGGAGGGCCTGCGGGTGAAGGCGGTCGGCACCGGCCACTCCTTCACCGCGGTCGCCGCCACCGACGGGGTGCTCGTCCGGCCGCAGGCGCTCGCCGGGATCCTGTCGGTCGACCGGGCCGCGGGCACCGCCACCGTGGCGGCCGGCACGGCCCTGAAGGACCTCAACCGCGCCCTGGCCTCACAGGGCCTGTCGCTCACCAACATGGGCGACATCATGGAGCAGACGGTCTCCGGCGCCACCAGCACCGGCACGCACGGCACCGGCCGCGATTCGGCCTCCATCGCCGCACAGATCCGCGCGCTGGAGCTGGTCACCGCCGACGGGCGGCTGCTGTCCTGCTCGGAGAAGGAGGAGCCGGAGGTCTTCGCGGCCGCCCGGCTCGGGATCGGGGCCCTGGGCGTCGTCACCTCGCTCACCTTCGCGGTGGAGCCGCTGTTCCTCCTGACCGCCCGTGAGGAGCCGATGCGCTTCGACCGGGTGACCGCCGAGTTCGAGCAGCACGTCGCGGAGAACGAGCACTTCGAGTTCTACTGGTTCCCACACACCGGCAACTGCAACACCAAACGCAACAACCGCAGCCAGGGCCCCGCCGCGCCGCCCGGGGCGATCAGCGGCTGGATCGAGGACGAGCTGCTGTCCAACGGCGTCTTCCAGGCCGTCAACACGCTGGGCCGCGCCGTCCCGGCGACGATCCCCTCCATCGCCCGGGTCGCCAGCCGCGCCCTGTCGGCCCGGACGTACACGGACATCCCGTACAAGGTCTTCACCAGCCCGCGCCGGGTGCGGTTCGTGGAGATGGAGTACGCCCTGCCGCGCGAGCGGGCGGTGGAGGCGCTGCGGGAGCTCAAGGCGATGATCGACCGTTCCGACCTGCGGATCAGCTTCCCGGTGGAGGTGCGCACGGCCCCGGCGGACGACATCACCCTGTCCACGGCCTCGGGGCGGGACACGGCGTACATCGCGGTGCACATGTACCGGGGCACCCCGTACCAGGCCTACTTCACGGCCGCCGAGCGGATCTTCACCGCCCACGGCGGGCGCCCCCACTGGGGCAAGGTGCACACCCGGGACGCGGAGTACCTGGCCGCGGCCTATCCGCGCTTCGGGGAGTTCACGGCGCTGCGCGACCGCCTCGACCCGGACCGGGTGTTCGGCAACGACTACCTGCGGCGGGTGCTGGGGGACTGACTCCCGCTCACTCCCGGGCGGCGGGACCGGCGCTGCCCCCGCCCGTACCGGGGGTGGGGCCGGGGTCCGGGGTCTGCCGGGAGGGCGAGGGGGACGGGTCCGGGTCCGGGCGGCCCGAGCCGGAGGGGGTGGGGGTCGGGGCGGGGTCCTGGCCGTGGCCGCCCTGGGAGCCGGAGGGGCTCGGCGAGCTCGCGGTGCCGGGGCTCCACCCGTCCGTCCCCGCCTTGCCGTCCTTGCCGCTCTTCTCGCCCCTGCCGTCCTTCTCGCCCTGCCGGCCGCGTTCGCCGGACTCCGGGCCGGTCTTCGGCTCGGAGGGCCTGTGGTCGGGGGCGGTGCGGAACCCGCCCGACAGGAGGGTGCCGCCGCCGCTGCTGACGGAGGTCCCGGCGAGGGCCTCGTAGGCCCCGAGGCCGCCGATGGCGAGGGCGAAGGCCGCCCCGGAGGCCACCGCCGTGCGCTTCCAGCCCCGTACGCGGGTGCCGTGCACGGTCGGCTCGCCGAACTCCCCCGGCGGCGGGGCCGCGGGCGCCTCCTCCCCGGCGGGCGCGGAGACCTGACGGCCCCTCGAGCGGGCACCCTCGCGCAGCCGGTCGCCGGTGCGGCGGAAGGCGTGCTGGATGACCGGCCCGCCTGCGGTGGCCACCACGCTGACCACGCCGGCGCCGAGGATGGTGCCGTAGACGCCCAGCTGGGAGGCGAGCAACGCGGCCGCCACGGTGGCCAGGGAACTGCCCGCGACCTGGGTCACGCTCAGGTCGAGCCTCCTGCGCTCCCGGCCCCGCGCGTCGTCCTCACGGCCGCCCGGCTCGCCTTCCCCCACCGACTTCTGACCCATCGCCATCCCCTGCGTGTCCTGCCCCTCGCGCTTCTCCTCTTTCAGCAGTTACTGACACATGAGCGAAATGAGAAGTTCCGCTTCTGTGGATTCTGTGAAGCAGGACACCCCGAAACGGCCGCGTACGCAGGCGGAGTGTGTCCCGGACCCGATTCCGGGCAGGCCAACTCCCGCCCCCCGGACAACTTCGGCGGCGCGGCGGTCCACCCAGGTGGCCCGAATGGAGTACTGTGGCGAGCCCTGGGACTGTGCTTCCTTTCGGATGCCCGGACCCGGGAGAGGGGGCCGGCTGACGGAGAAGCGGCGCTCAAGACCGGTGATGCCGCGGTATCGCACGGGCTCCTGCTGCGCACGGTTACCATTTGGTCACTGTGCGTGCCCAACAGGTAACCGTGCCATAACGTCGATCAAGGGCGCATGCCCGACACGCCGGTTTAACTCGGCAAGGTTGTGGCAGGCTGCACCCGGGCAGGCCACACTCGACTAGCGGAAGCAGCGACGCACGTGACGTCGGCAGGCACCACCCGGGAGGTCCCCATGCCCGAACTGCGTGTCGTGGCCGTCTCGAATGACGGAACACGACTGGTGCTCAAGGCTGCGGACAGCACGGAGTACACGCTTCCGATCGACGAGCGGCTGCGGGCTGCCGTGCGCAATGACCGCGCGCGCCTGAACCAGATCGAGATCGAGGTGGAGAGCCACCTCCGCCCCCGCGACATCCAGGCACGCATACGGGCCGGCGCCTCCGCCGAGGAGGTCGCGCAGCTCGCCGGCATCCCGGTCGACCGGGTCCGCCGATTCGAGGGTCCCGTCCTGGCCGAGCGCGCCTTCATGGCCGAGCGGGCCCGCAAGACGCCCGTCCGCCGCCCCGGGGAGAACACCGGTCCGCAGCTCGGCGAGGCCGTGCAGGAGCGGCTCACGCTGCGCGGGGCCGACAAGGACTCCGTCCAGTGGGACTCCTGGCGCCGCGACGACGGCACCTGGGAGGTCCTGCTGGTCTACCGGGTGGTGGGCGAGCCCCACTCCGCGAGCTGGACCTACGATCCGCCGCGCCGGTTGGTCGTCGCCGTGGACGACGAGGCCCGCTCACTGATCGGCGAGTCGGACGACCTGCCCTCGACCCCGGAGCCCAGTTTCCCCTTCGTACCGAGGATCGCCCGGCTGCCGCGCGACCGGCCGCTGGACCGCACCCTCGACCGGCAGATCGAGCGGCCCGACGGCAGGACCGCTCCCCCGCCCGCGCCGGAGCCCGAGGAGGAACGGGACACGCTGACCAGCCTCCTGGAGGCGGTCCCCAGCTTCCGGGGCGACCTCGTGGTCCCGGAGCGGACCGACGTCCCGGCCGAGGAGGCCGAGGCGGAGGAGCCCCCGGCCGCGGCGGCCTCCGCCGGTGCGGCCTACGCGGACGTGCTGATGCCCCGAACGGTCGCGGGACACCGCGAGCGGCTGACGGGGACCACCGACCGGCAGGCCGAGGCCGACGGGGTCCGGCCGGGGCGCCGCGCGGCGGTGCCCAGCTGGGACGAGATCGTCTTCGGGACCCGGCGCAAGAAGCAGGAGTAGCCCGTCCGGCGGCGCCCCGTCGGGGCGCCGCCGGACCGGGACGGTCAGGGGTTGGGGCCGGTGGCCACGGGGCGCTGCGGGTCCGAGGACCAGTGCGACCAGCTGCCCGCGTAGAGGGCGGCCGGGATGCCCGCCACCTCCAGCGCGAGGACCTCGTGCGCCCCGGAGACCCCCGAACCGCAGTACACGCCCACCTCCGTACCCGGCACAGCGCCCAGCTCCGCGAACCGGGCCCTCAGGGTCTCCGCCGGCAGGAACAGCCCGTCGGGGCCCGTGTTCTCGGTGGTCGGGGCCGACACCGCGCCCGGGATGTGGCCGCCGACCGGGTCGATGGGCTCGACCTCACCCCGGTAGCGCTCCCCCGCCCGGGCGTCCAGGAGCAGCCCCGTGCGGGCCAGGGCGGCCGCGTCGTCGGCCTCCAGCAGGCCGAACAGGCCCGGGTTTGGCTTGAAATCACCCTCGGCCGGGGTTGGTGCGTCGGCGGTCACCGGTCCGCCCGCCGCGGTCCACGCGGCCAGACCCCCGTCCAGGACTCGCACGTTCGGGTGACCCGTCCAGCGCAGCAGCCACCAGGCGCGGGCGGCCGCCCAGCCCTGTCCGCCGTCGTACACGACCACCGGTTCGTCCGCGCGCACCCCGGCGCGGCGCATCACGGCGCCGAAGGCTTCGGGGTCGGGCAGCGGATGACGGCCGCCCGACCCGGGCGGACCAGCCAGTTCGCGGTCGAGGTCGACGTACACGGCGCCGGGCAGGTGCCCGGCCTCGTAGGCGGGGCGCTGGTTCGGGCCGCCCAGCTGCCAGCGGACGTCCAGGAGCACCGGAGGACGGGGGGCTGCCAGCTCGTCCATCAGTGCGGAAGCCGAGAGAATCGCAGTCATGGGCCCATCTTCCTCCGCGCCCTCGCACACGTGTGACAAGCCGGACATCGACGGGCCGCAGTGATTCGGTCATCTCCGGCCGGGCCCTCGCCGTCCGGCCCGGTCGGGGCGCGCCGCGCGCCGCGGAGTGGAAGCATCAGCGGCGTCATTCGGGACACGACGGAGGAGACTGCTGACATGACCGAGGCAGCGGGGGCTTCGCGGCGGCCGTCCGGCACACCGTGCTGGGTGAGCCTGATGGTGCACGGCCTCGGGAGGACCGAGGACTTCTACGCCGACCTGTTCGGCTGGGAGTACGAGCCGGGACCCACGCAGCTCGGGCCGTGCGTGCGGGCCATCCTCGACGGGGAGGAGGTGGCCGGCATCGGGGAGATGCCGCCGGACCGGCACCTCCCGGTCGCCTGGACGACCTACTTCGCCACGGACGACGCGGACTGCGCGGCCGAGGCGATCCGCTCCTGCGGCGGCACGGTGGCGGTCGGCCCGATGGACGCCGGGGCCGAGGGACGGGTGGCGATCTGCGCCGACCCGCTGGGGGCGATCTTCGGGATCTGGCAGGACTCGGGACACGGGCGGCCCTACGGCATGCCGGGCACCCCGGTGTGGAACGAGCTGGTCACCCAGGACACGCTGACGGTCGGCAAGTTCTACGAACACGTCTTCGGCCACGAGGCCGAGCGGCACCCGGCCGCCTCGGCCGACTTCGACTACCTGACCCTGCGGCTGGACGGCCGTCCGGTGGCCGCGGTGCACGGGGTGGGCCGGTCGCTGCCGCACGACCGGGGGCCGCACTGGATGACGTACTTCGAGGTCCACGACACCGACGCGGCGACCGCCCGGGTGGCGGACCTGGGCGGCCGGGTGCTCAGCCCGCCCCGGGACCGCATCCGGGGGCGGCTGGCCCTGGTGGCGGACCCGGAGGGGGCGGTGTTCGCCCTGGTGCGCTCCGCCGAAGAGGGCTAGGCCACGGGGAGGGGCAGGGGGCGCTTCGCGGTGCGGCCGTCGCCGGAGGAGGTGCCGCGCAGCCGCCGGCCGAGCCAGGGGCCGAGGAAACCGGCTGCCCAGCCCACCTCAGCCGCCACCGCCCGGGCGACGGTACGGGGCGCCCGGGGCGGCAGGGGGCTGCGCCAGGTGCCGTCGGAGCCGGGCAGGGCGAGGGCCTCGGCCAGCGCGGCGGCGATCCGGGCGTGGCCGAGGGGGCTCGCGTGGAGCCGGTCGGTGCTCCACATCCGCGGGTCGGTCCCCACGGCCGCCCGGGCGGTCTCCGCGACCACGACCCCGTGGCGCGCGGCGGCGGCGCGGACGCGGGCGTTGAGCTCCTCCACGCGCGGGCGCAGCGGCCGGGCCAGCGGCGCGATCCGGGCCACGTCCGGGAAGGTGGCGGTGGCCACCCGGGCCCCGGCGGCGGTCAGCGCGGCGAACATCTCCTCCAGCTCCCCCGCCACCTCGGCGGCGTCGAACCGGGGCCGGAGCAGGTCGTTGACCCCGGCGACGACGGTGGCCACGTCGGGCCTCAGCGCCAGGGCCGGGCCGAGCTGTCCCGCGCGGATCTGGCCGGCGAGCAGGCCGCGGACGGCGAGGTTGGCGTAGAGCAGGCCCGGGTGGGCCGCCGCGAGGTGCTCGGCGAGGCGGTCGGCGAAGCCGCGCAGGCCCGCCGTGTCGTCGCCGTCGCCGACTCCCTCGGTCTGGCTGTCGCCCAGGGCGACGTAGCGCAGGGGTTCACCGTTGCGCATGGGTCTGCTGCCTTTCGCGCAGTACGGCCGCGGTCCGCAGGCACCAGTCCCGGTGCTCCCGCTCGAAGGCCAGGCCGCGCAGGCAGGTCAGGTACCGCCCGACGCGCTCGCCCCGCAGGAGGTACTCCGCCTCGTCCGTGTCGCCTCGCATGTGGTGCAGGAGCTTGCCGAGGAGTTCGAGCTTGGCCCCGGCCGCGGCCGCCCGCTGCTCCAGCTGCTCGATGACGGGGCCGGTGCCGACGCGGTCGGCGGTCTGGACCTTGACGAGGAGGTCGTCGCGGATGAAGGACGGTTTGGACGCGGCCTCGGCGAACCGCTCCAGCTCGGCGCGTCCGGCGTCGGTGACCCGGAAGAGGCGCTTGTTGGGGCGGGTCTCCTGGACCACCTCCCGGCCCGCGACCAGTCCGTCCGCCTCCAGCCGGGCCAGCTCGGCGTACAGCTGCTGGGGCAGGGCGTGCCAGAAGTTGGCGACGCTGATGTCGAAGGCCTTCGCCAGCTGGTAGCCGCTGTACTCGTCGTCGAGCAGCGCCGCCAGGACCGCGTGCCGCAGCGCCATGCCGGACCCCTTCCCTTTCCTCGTACGCCTCGGCATCATACTCAAGAAAGTGACTAGTCAGATTGTTGATTATCCGAGTATCCGACCTAGCCGAGGAATCCCAGGAGGTCCCATGGAGACTGCCGAACGCTTCCGCGCCGCCGTGGAGAAGCGCGATCTCGCCGCGCTGGAAGAGCTGTTCACGGACGACGTCCGCCTCTACAGCCCGGTGAAGTTCGTCCCGTTCGAGGGCCGGACGATGGTCATAGGCCTGTTCGGGGTGCTGCTGCGCACCTTCGAGGACCTGCGCTACCTGGGGCGGCTCGAGGGGGAGGTCGAGACCACCGCGGACGGGGAGGCCGCCCCGACGGTCGTCCTGCCCTTCCGGGCGCTGGTGGCGGGCCGGCAGATCCACGGGATCGACCAGCTGCAGTTCGACGGGGAGGGCCGGATCAAGGAGTTCACCGTGATGGTCCGGCCGCAGTCCGCCGTGCACGCCCTGGGCCGGGCCGTCCTGGCCGGGCTGGTGGAGGACGGCCTCGCCCCCGGGCTCGCCTGAGCGCGTCCTCAGACCGTGGCGGCCGGCGGCGGCGCCAGACCGAGCGTGCCGCCGCCCGGCTCCCGCTCCTGCCCCTCCTCCACGCGGGCCATGGCGGCACGCAGGATGGGCGGGGCCATGAGCGAGGTCACGATCGCGACGAGGACGACGACGGTGTACGCCTCGGGTCCGAGGATGCCCAGCCGCAGGCCCGTCATCGCCACGATCACCTCGATCACGCCGCGGGAGTTCATGCCGGCGCCGAGCGCGAGGGCCTCCCAGCCGGTCAGCCGGCTCAGCTTCGCGCCGGCGTAGGCGCCCGCGAACTTGCCGAGCACGGCCACGGCCAGCACGGCGCACGCCGCGCCCAGGACCTCGGGCCGGGCCAGCGCGGTCAGGTCCATCCGGAGCCCGGCCGTGGCGAAGTAGACCGGTGCGAGGACGGCCAGCACCGTGGTGCGCAGCGGGGCCAGCCGCTCCGGCTCCAGCCGGCCGCTGGTACCGAGCAGGACGCCGCCCACGAAGGCGCCGAAGACGGCCTCCAGGCCCAGCGCGTGCGTGCACGCAGCGCCGAGCAGCACGGTCAGGGCCGCCACAGCGACGGCCGGCCCCGGCTCCGGCGACCGGCCGGCCGCGCGCAGGGCGCGCCGGACGAGGGGCCGGCCCACCAGCAGGGCGAGCAGCACGACGCACGCGGGGTACAGCAGGGAGGCGGCGAGCCTGCCGGCGGTCAGGCCGGCGGTGGCCATCGCCGAGACGACGGAGAGCAGGAACCAGCCGACGACGTCGTCGATCACCCCGGAGGCGAGGGTCAGCTGGCCGACCTCGCGGTGCAGGAGGTCCATGTCCATCAGGGTCTTGGCGATCACGGGGATCGCGCTGACGCACAGGGCCACGCCGAGGAACAGGGCGAACACCGTCGGATCGGAACCGGCGGGCAGCAGCGGACCGGTCAGCAGGCAGCCCGTGGCGGTGCCGAGCCCCAGGGGCAGGACCAGACCGGCGAGGCTCACCCGCAGGGCGGTGGCCCTGCGGCGTCTGACGAGGTCGTACTTCAGCTCCGTTCCGGTGACTCCGACGAGGAGCAGGACGCCCAGCTGGCCGACCGCGTCGAGGAGGTGCATCTGCGCGGGCCGCTCGGGCAGCAGCCGGCCGGCGACGCCGGGCAGCAGGTGGCCGAGGACCGAGGGGCCGACGAGCACGCCCGCGAGGAGCTCGCCGACGATGGCGGGCATCCTGAGGCGCGCGGCCAACTGCCCCAGACAGACGGCGAGGAGCAGGAGAAGCCCCAGCTGGAGCAGGAGCACCAGCAGCGCGTCGTGGGTGAGGACGGGGACGGGCGCGGCGGTCGTCACCCCCGAAGCGTAGGACGGCCGCCTCCCACCGGGCTCCTTCGGCAGGCAGGCCATCGCGAGTTACGGAAGTCCGGTCACCGGGCCGAGAGTTCAGGCGCCTTGCCTCCCGCCGATGGTTCACCTGCCCGGTACGTGCAGCCGACCATGGGGCGGTGGCCTCGGCCCGGTGACCAGGCCCAGGCGACAGGACAGCTGCCCTCGTCGGCCTGGTCGTCCTGCATGAAGATCAGGCTCTGCGGTCCGCGAGCCGACCCGCTGTCGGCGGTCAGGAGAGCGCGAGACTACTCCTTCCTGCCATCCGCCAACTCACGGCAAGGCGACTGCCCCGGTCCCTCACACTCCTATCCGACTTTACGGAGACAGACCTGCCAGGCATCGACCTCGCCCTCCACACGGTCAACCACCCAGAGCTCACCGCAGACCGGAAACGTGTCACCCACCTCAAGGGCATACTGACGCTCCTCGCCATCGTCCACTACAAGCTGGACCGTGAGGGGGCTTCCAGGAAATGACTCCACACGGAGCACGCCGAAGAAGCAGGACGAAGTCTGCCGCGGGACTCCTGGCCTGAGGGAAAACTCATCAATCACGTCGTTACTCCAAGGTGGTGTATCGCGGCCGGACGTACTTCTTGAACTGTTCGAGCGTCATGGACAGGTGTGATTTCTGCCAGGGATTATGCAGGCGGAAACCTCCCTGATCATCCACTCCGGTCACTTCATATGCATGGGCCCATGCTATTCCACCCGGCGGAGAAGGGGCGAGCTGCGTGTAACTCGTCAGCGGACGGCCGGTCCTCTTCTCGAACTCCTCCCTGATCTCCTTCTCGGAAGGCGTACCAACCAGCACTGGTTTTCCTTCGGCGAGTTGCCGGCGGATGTCGCCTATGAGCTGCTTGTCAGGACTGAGGCCATTCGGATCACGATGTTCTGGAAAGTCCCGTACGCTGGCGGGCCTGCCGGTGAGTTGGGTAAGCAGCTCGGCGCGGTCTCTGGGGCTAGTCCCCTGGTCAAGCCGGACGTACTCAGGGATTTCGGGGGCTTTCCGAATCCTCTGGATCTCGGCCCACCAGTCGCGACGCTCTTGGTCCCACATCTGATCGCTTCCTGCGATCGCCTTTTCAAGGATGGGCGCCCACGCTGTTCCCGTGGTCACGGAATCCGCGAAGGCAGGGCTGTCAGGGTCAGTGCCAAAGACCGGTAGATCGGATGTCACGGTCAGATTGATTTCACTGCCTGTGGGCTCGTACCTGTAGCGCGAGTAGTTGTACTTCGCCTCATGCAGCGTGACCTCGTAGTTGCCGTTCCCGGTCTCCCTGACACACTCGCGTATCGCTTCGGGGTGATGGCTGGCCACAGCGCCGAGTGTGGCGACAATGCCACAGTCATTGAGGGCGCCCTGCTTCGCCTGCTCGCGCGAGGGCTCGCCGTCGAAAAGTGGCGTCCGGGTTCCGTCGGCACGGTCGAGAGGGGTCCCGTAACGGTCCGGGGTGTCGGCCGGAGACCGGGCCGGATTCTGGAAGGCCGGGTGATC
This sequence comes from Streptomyces sp. NPDC001373, assembly GCF_042895815.1. Classification (NCBI taxonomy): domain Bacteria; kingdom Bacillati; phylum Actinomycetota; class Actinomycetes; order Kitasatosporales; family Streptomycetaceae; genus Streptomyces; species Streptomyces sp. NPDC001373. The sequence goes on along the minus strand of NZ_JBIAWQ010000008.1, from coordinate 129,412 downwards.
GACTGTTCCCGTCAGGAGCTCGGACCGCTCTGTCTCCTTTCGGCCCCTTCCCGCCAGCTGTTTCAGCGCGTCCCAGACTCCGCCTTCCACAGCATCATCGCCATCGTCCACACGGTCGTGCCGTCCGGGAGCATCCTCGGTGGCGGGCGCGGCGTCGTTCGGTGGAGGCGCCTCGTCCGGGCCAGAGGCCTCCGAAGCGGCGACAGACTCGGAAGGCACCCCGGGAGTGCCCGAGGAGTCGTGGGGCTGGAACGGGTCGGGCGCCGAGTCGGTGTCGTACGGTGACGTCACTGCGGTGTCACCGGCCGCGCTCGGTGGTTCGACGGCTTCGCCCGACACCGGGACGGGGGCGGGCGCGTCGTCCGCTTCCGGGGAACCGGACCCGGCCGAGTCAACGGCCTCCGCCGGAAACGGGGCTTCATCCGGATCCGGCGCCACGTCCGACGGCGCGGGCTCGGACCTGCCAGAGGCTTCGGCGGACTCAGGAGCCTCGGGCCGTTCCGGCGCGGCCGGGGCCTCCTTGACCGCCTCACCAGGCTGCTCGGCTCTGAGTGATGCGGTGTACGGGGCCGAGTACGGCACGGAGTCGCGGTAGGGCTTGAGTTCCAGCTCCAGTTCGGGAAGCCCGTCGTCCGGCTCCTCTGGATCGCCGGAGCCCTCCGGTCCTTCCGGCTCCTCGCTTTCGGCGGGCGCTTCGGGGTGCTCGGGTTCGGACGGCTCGGATGCGTCGTCCGACGCCTGTAGGGGGGTGGGTGCCTCGTCCGCCTCCGGGGAACCGGATCCGGCCGGGTCAATGGCCTCCGCTGGGAGCGGTGCTTCCGCCGGATCCGGCGCCACGTCCGGGTCCGGGCTCTCGGCCGGACGCACGGGCTTCGCCGTGTCGGCGCGCCGAGTCGGCTCGGCCGGCTCCGGAGCGTCTCCAGGGTCGAAGGTCTCGGCGGGCCCGGGAGCCTCCGCAGTGTCGGAGGACTCCGCGTCGTCCGCGTCGGGAGCCTCGTTCTGGCGTGGGGCGGCATCAGCCGCTGGGCCGGACGGTCCGGACGGCTCGTCCTGGGCTTCCGCAGCGGCGTCGTGCGGTGTAGCCGGTGCGGGGGCTTCGTCCGGTGCCGGGACGGGGGCGGGCGCCTCGTCCGCTTCAGGGGAACCCGATCCGACCGGGTCGACGGCCTCTGCAGGGGCCGGTGCTTCATCCGGATTCGGCGCCACCTCCGATGGCACAGGATCGGACCGGCCAGGGCTCTCGGCAGAGGCCGACGCCCCGGCAGCGTCGGGAGCCCCGGCAGAGTCGGAAGCTTCGTGGGGGACCGGGGCGTCTGCCGGGGTGGAGGCTTCGGCCCGGTCCGTCGGTGGGGACGGGTCGGGGGCGTCCGTGGGTTCCGGCGTGGAGGGTGCTTCCGGACGTGGGGGCTGCTCCGGCGGACGTTCGCTCATCGGGCACCTCCCGGCCGGACGTTCTCGCGGTACAGACGGACCCACGGCAGGGTGTTGCGCTGCCATGCCGCTCGGGCCACGTGGATGAACACGCAGGCCCGGTAGTCGTCCACCGCTGCGTCCCGGTCCCCTTCCGGCCCACGCAGCGGGACGGTGTCGGCGAGGCCGGTCACCCAGTCGGCGGTGTCGCGCCACCAGTCGGCCTGCTCGCGGGACGTCTTCGGGTACGCCGCCATGCGTTCCTTCAGCTTCGTGCCGTGCTCGGGCCACACCGCCGTCGCCGCCCGGGTGCGGAAGATGCAGCGGTGACGGCAGCCTTCACAATCGGGGAAGGGGGCCAGAGCGGCGTCGACCCCCTCGTGGTCGGCAGCCAAGGCGCGGAAACGGGTGCCGAGTTCCGCGTCCGTGGCCAGGGGTGCCCGGCTGACGCCCGCCTCCCTCGCCGCCTGCGCGCGTACGTCGGGGATGCGGAGCAGTCCCGGACGGTCGATGCGGTCGTGGTGGGCGAAGGCCTGGAAGGGCTCCAGGGAGGCGGCGTACCGCTCCAGGTCGGGGGAGAACCGCATGGTTCCGCCGATGAGGTTGCGGTCCTCGGCGGACGGCAGCCGGTGCATGACCTTGAGGTTGGTGTTCTTGTAGGCGTCCTCGACGAGCTTGCCGGGAACCTGCTCGACGATGACGATGCCCTCGCCGTATTTGCGGTTCTCCGCGAGGGTGTTGGCGAAGGCCTGGGCCGCTCGGGCCTGGGCATTGCCCTCCTTCGCGTCGCCACCACGGGCTATCGGCCGCCCGAGCAGGCGGTGGGCCTCCTCGATTACGGTGACGTGTGCGAGGGACCCGCCCTGGCGGTTCGCCTTGTAGTACTCGGTCATGGTCTGCAGGAGCAGCGCCGTGATCAGCGACTGCTCCTTCTCGTTGTCCCCGACTCCGGCGAGTTCGACGATCACCGGCCGCCGCAGCAGCTCCTCCACCGGATAGGAGCGAGCCGTGTCCAGGGTGGTGCCGCACGCCCCCTCCGCGAGGGACTCCGCACGCAGGCGGGACGCGGCGACGATGTTGTCGCGTACCTCGCCCGAGTAGTCCAGCTGCTCGCACTGCTTGCGCATCTCCGTGATGAAGTCACGCAGCGTCGGCCAGGTTCCGGCGTGGTTCGGCTCGGCGATGTCGGTGGGGACGATGCCCTTGCGGGCGTACGTCGCCCGCAGCGCCCGGTTGTAGATGCTGGGCAGCGGGTCCCAGAGGCCGAAGGCCGCGTCGAAGCAGGCCATGAGTCCGGCGATGTGGGTGCTGACGCGAACCCCGGCCGGCACCTCGAAGGGGTTGAGGCGCAGGGGGGCGACGGATTCGTCACCGACCGTGAGGACCACCAGGTCCTCGAACCCGGGGCGGGTGGCCAGCCAACGGTAGTCGTCGAGGACGGAGTTGACGGGCTCGATAACGAGGAAGGGCACGCTGTGGTCCCGCCACAGCTGCTCGCAGAACGCCAGGGTGGTGTTGGTCTTGCCGGAGCCGGTCGTACCCACGATCAGGGCATGCCGGGTGAGGTCGCCGAGGCCGATGCCCAGGGGGCCTGCGGGCCGGTCGTTGACGAGCTGCTGCCCGAGCGTGATGGCGGGGCCGTCCATGCGGTACGCGGTCTCACCGGCGATGCCGGGGCGCCGTACGGGAAAGCCCGTCATGTGGCCGCTGATGGCCAGAGGCAGGCGGAAGGCCGCGGCGGCCTCACGGGCATCGACGAGTTCCGGAAGCAGTCGCAGGGGCGCGGAGAGCTGTTCGGGCAGCCGCCAGCAATGGTCGCCGCCCCAACGCGACTGGTCCAGGGTGGTCAGCTGCCGCCAGGCGGCCGGCAGTTCGCCGGGGGCCGGCCAGGCCACGGTGTGGGCCGCCCCGTTGATCGTCTCGGTGAGAACGCCGCCCTCACGAGCCTGCACCGGCGGGGACACCGTGGCACCGACGAGCTCGGCGAGGGATTCCGGCAGGGGCGCCGGCGAGGCGAGCGCGATCCGGATGCGGAACACCCGGTCGGTGTAGCGGCGGGCGGCATCGGCATAGATCCGGGAGGCGTCCACGGCGAAGGCGTCGGCGGCGAGTTGGGCACCCGGCGACCACAGCCCGTCGGGGAGCTGCCCAGGGGTGCCCAGGCGTCCGTACTGTGTGGCGATGCGGTGCAGGAGCGGCCCGAAGTCGGGCGGTACGACGTACGGCTCCAGGCCGATGCTGAGCATCACTGGATGCGGGTGCGCGGCCAGTGCCTGCCACAGCATGTCCCACGGCGGGGCCGCCGCCGTGAACGGCTGCGGCGCGAGGTAGTAGTGCACCCCGGCGTCGGGACGGTTGGGGAGCCCGCTGTGGTAGCGCTTGCGGATCTCCGCCACCCCCGCCGCCCCATCGGGCGAGAAGGGGGTCAGCAGCCGTGCCGTCTCGCCACCGTCCTCGACGGGCGTGGCGTGCACATGCCGGGGCAGCGCCGCCATGCGGTCACGGAGCGCGCGTGCGGCTGCCTCGGCGCGCTCCGCGGTGGGAGCCGCCACCCGACCGAGCAGGGCACAGGAGATCCTGCGTTCGACCGGGTCGCTGAGGTATCGCAGTTCGATCCGTTCACCGTGGCCGATGTTCCACTGCCCGGTCAGCCAGGCGGTCTCGGCGGCCACCGCCTTGGTCCTGCGCTCCGATTCCGGCAGGTCCGCGTACTCCTGGGTCTCGGTGAGGTCGGCGGCGGCGTCGATGCGAACGGCCGTCCAGGCCCAGACGTTCGTGCCGTCGGTGACGGTGAGCACGCCATCCGGCCCGGCAGCGCTCAGCTTCCGCTCCTGGGAGTGCCGTACGGGGGTGTGGGCGGGGAGGGAGGCGGGGTCGACGGGGCATAGGGGGGCGGCGGGATTCCCGGGACCGACGGAGCCGGGTAGGCCTGGTGCACACGCGGCGCCATGGCCGGAGCCTCCGTCCCGGAGACGGGACCGGCGCCCTGGACCGGACCATTTCCGTTCGTGGTCACCGGCTCGGTCGCCGTGGCACCGGACTGGATGGGCGGCTCCTGGCCGAAGGTCGACACGAGCGGAACCTCGATCCCCTGGACAGCCGTCTCCACCCCCTCACGGGCCGCGGAGTGCACGGCCTCCCGCATGGCACGCGGCGTCTCGGTGCGGAGCATCTGGTTGATCGCACCTGTGCGGTTGAACATCCCGCCTACGAGATCCTTCAGGAAATGACCGATGATCACCACTCCGGAGCGGCTGCGCCACATCGTCCATCCGACGTACAGGCTGGTCCCGTAGCCGAAGACCGTGACGTAGGCGACGTACCGGCCGCTCCTGATGACCAGCCGGTTGTTCACGACCTCCGGCATGATGTCGCTGCGGATCCGGACCGGCACCGCGGACACGGGAATCTTCCGCCGTGCGAGGGCGCCGTAGACGGCCGCATAGGCGGAGGACGACGCCGCGTGCTTGTCCTCCAGCAGGGTCTTCCACTCCGAGACCGGTTCGTTGATGCGCGCGGCAAGAAGGACGACCCAGAAGGCGATGAAACCGAGGATCTGTCCGACGCTCAGCTCACCACCCGCGTCGAAGGGGCCGGAATCCGACAGCAGGGCCGGCAGCAGACCGAAGATCATGAAGACGAGGACGGAGACCACAAAGGCCTGGAACCAGAGCTGGAATACCGTCCGGAACGCCACCGATTCGTCGAAACCCAGCTCGACGTTCTCATACCGCATCGTCTGGTTGCGGTACGCGGCATTCGGCCCCACCGCCCCCGTGGCCGCCCAACCCGCCGCGCCTCCGGCTTGCATACCGTCCATGGCTCCCGTTCCCCCGCCCCAGCAGTCCAGATGATCACAGTAGTGCAGGCATCCGACTCCGGCCAAAGCCCCACGACTATCGTGGAGCGGCTGCCGAGAACGGGGTCCGCGGCCCTGCCGTCAGGCGGAGTTGACGGGGAGGACGTCCGGGGAGAGGGTGCCCGCGTGCGCCGAGGCGGAGGTGGCGCGGCGGCGGTGGTGGCGGCGGCACAGGACCTCGTAGCCGATCTCCTCCGCCGGGCGGTTGACGTCGCCCACCACGACCTGGGCGCCCTCGACGACCATCTCCCCGCCCACCGTGCGGGCGTTGTGGGTGGCGCGGGCGCCGCACCAGCACAGGGCCTCGACCTGGAGCTGCTCGATCCGGTCGGCCAGCTCGATCAGGCGCTGGGAGCCGGGGAAGAGCTTGGTGCGGAAGTCGGTGGTGATGCCGAAGGCGAAGACGTCCATGTCGAGGTCGTCGACGATGCGGGCGAGCTGGTCGATCTGCTCCGGGGCGAGGAACTGGGCCTCGTCCACGATCACGTAGTCGGCCTTGCCGCCCCTGGACAGCAGCTCCACCAGGTAGGCGTACAGGTCCATGCCCTCGGCGGCCTCGACCGCCTCGGTCACCAGGCCCAGGCGGGAGGAGATCTTGCCCTCGCCCGCCCGGTCGTCGCGCGTGAAGATCACGCCCTGGAGGCCCCGCGCGGAGCGGTTGTGGCCGATCTGGAGAGCCAGTGTGCTCTTTCCGCAGTCCATCGTTCCGGAGAAGAACACCAGCTCGGGCATGGGAGGTACGGGACCTTTCGGGTCGTGGGCGGGTGAGGAGGGGTGGAGCAGGGGAGCGCGCGGGCTCAGGTGCGGACTTCGAGCAGCGGGACCAGCTGTTCGGCGGCCGTCATGGAGCCGTGCATGCCGGTGAGGGCCGATTCGTTGGGCTCGTTGCGGGAGGCGGTGATCGCGACGTCGGCCTGGGCCGCGGCGATCACATCGCCGATCCGGCCGAGCACGCGCTCGTCGCACTCCCCCGGCGCCCCGAACCAGCCCAGTTCCAGGGCCTCTTCGCGGCTCGCGACCCAGAAGCGGTCGCCGAGCACCTCGCGCCAGACGGTCAGCACGTCGGCTTCGGCGCCGGGCACCGCGTAGACGTGCCGGGCGCGGCCCTCGCCGCCGAGCAGGGCGACTCCGGCGCCGAGCTCCCAGTCCTCGTCGAAGTCGATGCGGGAGTCCTCGTCGAAGGGGACGTCCACCATGCCGTGGTCGGCGGTGACGTAGAGCGCGGTGCGCGGCGGCAGCTGCTCGGCGAGCCGCTGCACGAGCCGGTCGACGTACATCAGCTGGCCGCGCCAGGCGTCGGAGTCCACGCCGTGGCGGTGTCCGGCCCCGTCGAGCTCGCTGTAGTACGTGTAGACGAGGGAGCGCTCTCCGGCCGCGAGCTGGATCGCGGCGAGGTCCATCCGCTCCTCGCCGGTCATCCGGCCGTGGAAGGTGCCGCCGCTGAGGGCGATCTGGGTGAGCGGGGTGCTCTGGAAGTTCGGGGCGGACACCTGGGCCGTGTGCACGCCGGCCGCGTCCGCGAGCTGGAAGACCGTGGGGTACGGCTGCCAGGGCTTGGGCGGGGTCCACGGGTGCCAGCGGAGCTGGTTCATCAGCTCGCCGGAGGCCGGGTTGCGCACGGCGTAGCCGGGCAGGCCGTGCCGGGCGGGCGGCAGGCCGGTGCCGACGGAGGCGAGGGAGGTGGCGGTGGTCGCCGGGAACCCCGCGGTGATCGGCCGGCCGGTGCCGCCGCGCGAGCTCGCGAGGAGGGAGGCCAGGAAGGGGACGTACTCCGGGTGGGCCTTGATCTGCTCCCAGCCCATGCCGTCGACCAGGAAGACGCAGTTGCGGTCGGCCGGGGTCAGCTCGGCGATCCCGGCGGCGAGGCCGGGCACGCCCTGGCCGGCCGCCAGGGTCGGCAGCAGGTCCGCGAGCGAGCCGGTGCCGTACTGCGGGACCGGGGCGCCGGCGAGATCGAGGAGTTCCGGTTCGTCCTGCCAGTTCGGCGGCGCGGAGTACGACATCAGCGGGTGGCCGCGGTGGCCTCGGAGAGCGCCTGGGCGAAGAGCAGCGTCTGGCGGACCGTCTCGGGGCCGTCGCCGGCTTCGCTGACACGGAGGCTGAGGTCGTCGGCGGTGGAGTTGCCGGTGTAGCCGTGGTCGGAGTCACAGTTGGGGTCGCCGCAGGCGGCGGGCTCCAGGTCGATGCGCGAGACCGCGCCCCAGCCGATGGTCAGGACGACCTCGCGGGGCAGCTGGCCGGGCGTGTAGGACTCCGGGTTGGCGACGACGCGGCTGAGCACCACGGAGGAGATCGTGCCGAGCTTGACCGACTCGGTCGAGGTGGTCGCGTACGGGGACGGGGACCCGGCGTCGGCGGCCTGCTCGTCGGTGTGGCTGACGATGAACCGCGTGTCGGTGAGGACCAGCACGGTCACGTGCCGGCGGACCTCGTTGGAGTCGAAGGTGGTCTCCTGGTGGACCACGTACGACGAGACCGGCTCGCCGCCCACCGCGGCCTCCACGGCCTCGGCCACGAGGGCCGGGTAGTAGCCGCTGCGCTCGATCGCCGCGCGCAGCCCCTGGGTCGTCGTACCGGATTTCGCCATGAGGTCCATCCTAAGGCCCGTACGGGGTCCCCCTACCTGCCCGTGGCTCAGTAGCTGGGCAGGGTCCGCGGGCCGAGGTCGGTCCGCGCGGGCGGGTGGGCGACACGCACGGTGGCGCTGAGCACGGAGAGGCCTTCCGTGGCGACGACGACCGGCTCCAGGGAGATCGCGGTCACCTCCGGATGGTCGTCCACCAGCCGGGACAGCCGCAGCAGCAGCTCCTCCAGGGCGGGGGTGTCGACGGGGTCGCTGCCGCGCCAGCCGAAGAGGAGGGGCGCGGCGCGCAGGGAGCGGACGAGTCCGGCGGCGTCGCGGTCGGTGGCGGGGACCAGACGGTGCGCGGTGTCGCCGAGCAGCTCGGAGGGGACTCCGGCGAGCCCGAAGGAGAGGACCGCTCCGGCGGCGGGGTCGACGACGGAGCGGACGACGGTGTCCACCCCGCGCGGGGCCATCGTCTGGACGACGGGCAGGAGCTCGGCGGGCTTGCCGAGGGTCTCGGTGAGCTCCTCGTACGAGCGGCGCAGCTCGGCCTCGGTGGTGAGGTCGAGGCGTACGCCGCCCAGGTCGGCGCGGTGGCGCAGGTGCGGGGCGGTGGTCTTGAGGGCGACGGGGTAGCCGAGGGCCCGGGCCGCGCGGACGGCGGCGTCGGCGCTGGGGGCGGGCAGGGTGGGCAGGACCGTGATGCCGTAGCGGGCGAGGAGCTCGCGGGCGGCGTTCTCGTCCAGGGTCAGCGCGGCCCCCTCGCCGATTCCGGCGACGAGGGCGGAGAGCTGGGCGGCGGCGCCGCTCTCGTCGATGTCCTCGTACTCGGGGACGTGCCGGACGTCGGCGTTGGCCCGGCGCCACTCGGCGTGGCGGACGGCTTCGGCGAGGGCCTTCACGGCCCGCTCGGCGGCGGGGTAGGCGGGGATCCGGCCGTGGGGGGCGGGGGTACGGGAGGGCGCGCCGGCGGGGGCCGGATCGCGGGGTGCGGCGGGGCCGACGGGCGGCGGGGCGGCCGCGGGGGCGGTGGCCCGGGCGGCGGAGAGGGCCTCGACCAGTTCGCCGAGCTCGACGTGGACGACGGCGACGGGCTTGCCGGGGACCTGGGCGACGGCTTCGCGCAGGGCCTCCGCGAGGTCGTCGGCCAGGGCCCGCTCGCCGACCCAGGGGATGGCGGTGACGACGACGGCGTCGCAGTCCTCGGAGGCCAGGGCGGCGGTGAGGGCCGTGCGGAAGTCGTCCGGGGTGGCCGCGGTGGTGAGGTCCAGCGGGGGTGACGGCCGCAGCCCCTCGGTCAGGCAGGCGTCGTACGTGAGCACGCCGAGGGACTCGGAGTTTCCGAGGATGGCCACCCGGGGGCCGGCCGGCAGCGGCTGCCCGGCCAGCAGGAGCCCGGCGTCGACGAGCTCGGTGACGGTGTCGACCCGGATGACGCCGGCCTGCCGCATCAGCTCGGAGACGGTGGCCTCGGGGAGCCGGGTCCCGGGGACGACGTGCCCGGCGGGGGTGTGGCGGCCGCCGAGGGCGACGACGAGGGGCTTGACGGCGGCGGTGCGGCGGGCGAGGCGGGTGAACTTGCGGGGGTTGCCGAGCGTTTCCAGGTACATCAGGGCCACGTCGGTGGCCTCGTCCTCGTACCAGTACTGGAGGATGTCGTTGCCGGAGACGTCCGCCCGGTTGCCGGCGGACACGAAGGAGGACAGCCCTCCGCCGCGCCGCAGCAGCCCGGACAGCAGGGCGATGCCGATGGCCCCGGACTGCGTGAACAGGCCGATCCGCCCGCGGGCGGTGGCCGGGGCGGGCGCGAGGGAGGCGTTCAGCTCCACCTCCGGTGCGGTGTTGATCACCCCGAAGGCGTTGGGCCCGATGAGCCGCATGCCGTACGAACGCACCTGCCGGACCAGTTCGCGCTGCCGGGCCAGCCCGGCCGGACCGCTCTCCCCGTACCCGGCGGACAGCACCACCAGCCCCTGCACTCCGTGCTCTCCGCAGGCGGCGACAGCGTCCGGCACCCGCTCCGCCGGCACGGCGATCACGGCGAGGTCCACGGGGGCGCCGATGTCCGCGACGGTGCGGTAGGCCCGCACCCCGTCCAGCAGGTCCCCCTCCATCCCCGCCACCCGGGCCTCGTTCACGGCGTAGAGGTGTCCGCGGAAGCCCCCGTCGCGCAGGTTGCGCAGCGCGGCGGCGCCGACGCCGGATCCGGAGCGGCTGACCCCGATCACCGCGACCGAGCCGGGGGCCAGCAGCCGCTGGACGGAGCGGGCCTCGGCGCGCTGCTCGCGGGCGCGCTGGACGGCGAGGGACTCGGCGGTGGGTTCGAGGTCGAGGGTGAGGTGGACGGAGCCGTCCTCGAAGCTGCGCTTCTGCTGGTAGCCGACGTCCGTGAACACCTTGATCATCTTGGTGTTGGCGGGCAGCACCTCGGCGGCGAAGCGCCGGATGCCGCGCTCCCGCGCCACGGCTCCGATGTGTTCGAGCAGCGCGGACGCGACCCCGCGGCCCTGGTGGGCGTCCTGGACCAGGAAGGCCACCTCGGCCTCGTCTGCTGGGGCGGAGGCGGGCCGGCCGTCGGGCCCGATGCGGTCGAAGCGGACGGTGCCGATGAACTCCCCGCCGATGGTGGCGGCGAGGCCGACGCGGTCGACGTAGTCGTGGTGCGTGAAGCGGTGCACGTCGCGGTCGGAGAGGCGGGGGTAGGGGGCGAAGAAACGGTAGTACTTCGACTCGTCCGAGACCTGCTCGTAGAAGCTGACCAGCCGCCCGGCGTCCTCGGTGGTGATGGGGCGGATCCGGGCGGTGCCGCCGTCGCGCAGCACGACGTCCGCTTCCCAGTGGGCCGGGTACGAGGGGTCCGACGCGGTGGTCATGGGGCCAGCCTAAGGGCAGGATCCGGCCGGGCGGCCGGGCGGCTCCGACAGGCCGGGCGGCGCATACGCCGGGAATGAGGCGTACCGGGACGGATCAGTGCAAAGCTGAGCAGGCCCGAACGGCCGCGGGGTCGGTTCCGAGGCCGGTCCGAGCATTCCGGGTGACGTGAGAGACTGGTCTAGACAACCACGAGAACCTGAAGGGCATCACCATGGCAGAGCGCCGCGTCAACGTCGGGTGGGCCGAGGGCCTGCACGCTCGTCCCGCCTCGATCTTCGTCCGCGCGACGACCGCTTCCGGCGTCCCCGTGACCATCGCGAAGGCGGGCGGCGACCCCGTCAACGCCGCTTCCATGCTGGCAGTCCTGGGCCTGGGCGCCCAGGGCGGCGAGGAGATCGTCCTCGCGTCCGAGGCCGACGGCGCGGAGGTCGCGCTGGACCGCCTCGCGAAGCTGGTCGCGGAGGGCCTGGAGGAGCTCCCCGAGACGGTCTGATCCCTTCGTCTCCATCCGAAGCCGCGGTCCCGCCGTTCCGGGGGCCGCGGCTTCGTGCCGTTCCGGGGGCCGCGGCTTCGTGCCGTTCCGGCGGCCCGGCCAGCACCTGCGCGGAGCGGCCCCGGCCCCGGCCCCGGCCCCGGCCCCGGCCCCGACCCCGGCGAATAACCGCTCCGCCGGAAATACGTATCGATGGCATCCGCGCAGCCGGAATTGGCCGGAACGCACCGGCGCGGCCGAAAGGGAATTCCACGGCGGATCCCTTTTCTACGCACCCGGTGTTAATTCCGGCCCCCTGCCGTGTTTACGGCGCGTTGCAAAGTCCTCGCCTTCGGCCGGAACGCGCCCGACGCCCGCTCCGCATGCAGCGCGGCCAGCGCGCGGGCCCGTTCCGCGTCCCCCCGCGCGACCGCGTCCACGAGCGCCCCGTGCTCCGCCCAGGAGTCCACCGGCCGCACCGGCGCCCCCACGTCGTACATCCAGGCGATCTTGCGCCGGGTCTGCGTCACCAGCGCGATCAGCCCGGGGCTGCCGGACGCCTGGGACAGGGTTTCGTGGAACCAGCTCCCCAGCGCCCGCAGATCCTCCCCCTGCGCCCTCCTGGCCCGCTCCTGACCCAGCCGCACCAGCCCCCGCAGCACCTTCAGGTGCGCCTCGGTGCGCCGCCGGGCCGCGCGGGAGGCGGCCAGCGGCTCCAGGAGCATCCGCAGCTCCAGCAGATCGGCCGCCTCCTGCTCGCTCGGCTCCGCGACGCAGGCCCCCGCGTGCCGCCGCGTGGTGACGAACCCCTCGGACTCCAGCGTGCGCAGCGCCTCGCGCACCGGCACGCGCGAGACCCCGTACCGGCGGGCCAGCACCTCCTCGGTCAGCCGGCCGCCCGGCCCGAAGAAACCGGAGACGATGTCGTCACGAATGGCTGTGCACACCGCGTGCGCCGGAATACGCAAGGCCGGACCTCCGCTGGGTTTCGTTCCGATCGAACGTGCTGCGACTGCGACTCTATTGCAACACGTGAGGATTTCCGAGAAAGCCCGGAAATCGGGAACGATTAAGCGCGCGGAACGGCGGAACCGGCGGAACCGGCGGAACCGGCGGAACAAAGAAGGCCCCGGCTCGGGGAGCCGGGGCCTTCTTCGAAGAGGGGCGGGGTCAGATACCGACACCGTGCTGGCGCAGGTAGGCCAGGGGGTTGATGTCCGTGCCGTACGTGGCGCCGGTGCGGGCCTCGAAGTGCAGGTGCGGGCCGCTGGAGTTGCCGGTGGAGCCCGACAGGCCGATCTGCTGGCCCGCTGAGACCGTCTGGCCGACCGAGACGCTCAGCGAGTCCATGTGCCCGTACTGGGTGTAGGTGCCGTCGTTGTGGCGGATCACGACGTTGTTGCCGTAGGCGCCGCCCCAGCCGGCCTCGACGATGGTGCCCGCGCCCACCGCGTGGACGACGGTGCCCTCGTCGGCGTGGAAGTCGATGCCGGTGTGGCTGCCGGAGGACCACATGCCGCCGCCCGCGCCGTACTGGGTGCTGACGTAGGAGCCGGTGATCGGGGCCACGAAGGTGTTGAGGCGCTTGCGGGCCTCTTCCTCGGCGGCCTTCTCGGCAGCCTCGCGCTCGGACTTCTCCTTGGCCTCGGCGGTGCGCTTCGCCTCGGCGGCGCGCGTCTTGGCGTCGGCCTCGGCCTGCGCCTGGGCCGCGACGGCCTCGGCGGCGCTCTGCTGGGTCTCGGCCTGGGTCTCGATGTCGTCCTGGAGGCCGTCGGCGACGACGACGGCGTTCAGCGCGCCGGTGTCCTCGAGGGACGGGCCGCCGTGGGAGTCGGCGGCGAAGGCCGGGGCCGCCAGGGTGCCCACCACGCCCGTGGTGGCGAGGGCGGCTATGCCGGCGTAACCGGCGGTCTTGCGGCTCAGACGGCTCGAACCACGGTGCTTACCGGAACCGGCTGCACGACTGCCAAACGCCATGGCGGGGGTGATCCTTTCCTTCCCTCTCGCCTACCGGGTTAGCTGACGGGTTCGGAGCAGGAAGGTCTCCTACGGGCCCCCTCTGACGAGGCGGTCCGATTCACCCCAGGGACTGATGTGGGTCCCCGGCTCCCCAGGCTCGCGCCTGACGGGGACTCGGCGATCGCTGCCCGGTGCCGCGGGTGCGGCTGGCACAAGTGACGGACAGCACGCCTGACGCTAGGCGGATCATCAGTCAATCGCCAAACAGACGCGCGGATTTGTTGCGTACGCCACACCGCATACCTGAAACCACACCATCAAACGGACAAAGGGGGCCCGGTGGATGCTCCACCGGGCCCCCTCGAAAACAGGCCGACCGCCGGTCATTTGCCGGTCGGCCTCCGGTCAGTTGGCGACGACCGTGACCTCACCGATGCCGAGGGCCAGGACCGGCTCCTCGATCTGCGCCGCGTCGCCCACGAGGATCGTGACCAGCCGGTCCACCGGGAAGGCGCTGACGACCGCCGAAGTGGCCTCCGCCGTACCGGTTTCGGCCAGCCGCGCGTACAGCCGCGCCTGGTAGTCGTCCGGCAGCTCCTGCTCGACCTGGTCGGCCAGGGTCCCGGCGACCGAGGCGGCCGTCTCGAACTTCAGCGGGGCCACGCCCACCAGGTTCTGCACCGCCACGTCCCGCTCGGCGTCCGTCAGGCCCTCGGCGGCGAGGGTGCGCAGCACCTGCCACAGGTCCTCCAGCGCCGGACCGGTGTTGGGGGTGTCCACCGAGCCGCTGATGGCGAGCATCGAGGCGCCCTTGCCGTCGGCCGTGGAGCGCAGCACCTGGCCGAAGGCGCGCACGCCGTACGTGTAGCCCTTCTCCTCGCGCAGCACCTTGTCCAGGCGGGAGGTCAGGGTGCCGCCGAGGCAGTACGTGCCCAGGACCTGCGGCGCCCAGACGATGTCGTGCCGGTCCGGGCCGATCCGGCCGATCAGCAGCTGCGTCTGGACCGCGCCGGGCCGGTCCACGATGATCACGCGGCCCGTGTCGTCGGCCGTCACCGGCGGCACCGGCCGGGGCGCGGCGGTGCCGCCCGTCCAGGCGCCCAGGGTGTCGGCGAGGACGGCGTCCAGGTCGGTGCCGGTCAGGTCGCCGACGACCACCGCGGTGGTGGTGGAGGGGCGCACGTGGGCCTCGTAGAAGGCGCGGACGGCAGCGGCGTCGATCCGCGCGACCGTCTCCTCGGTGCCCTGGCGCGGGCGGGACATGCGCAGCGTGGCCGGGAAGAGCTCCTTGGAGAGCTCCTTGGCGGCGCGGCGCTGCGGGTTGGCCTGCTCGTGCGGGATCTCGTCCAGCCGGTTGCGCACCAGCCGGGCGACCTCGCCGTCGTCGAAGGCCGGCGCGCGCAGCGCCTCGGCGAGCAGCCCGAGCGCCTTGGGCAGGCGGGAGGCCGGGACCTCCAGGGAGACGCGCAGACCGGGGTGGTCGGCATGGGCGTCGAGGGTGGCGCCGCAGCGCTCCAGCTCGGCCGCGAACTCCTCGGCGGAGTGCTTGTCGGTGCCCTCCGACAGGGCACGGGCCATGATCGTGGCCACCCCGTCGAGGCCGTCGGGCTCGGCGTCGAGCGGGGCCGCGATGTTGACCTCGACCGCGACGACCCGCTGGCCGGGGCGGTGGCAGCGCAGCAGGGTCAGGCCGTTGCCGAGGGTGGAGCGCTCGGGGGCGGGGAAGGCCCACGGCGTGGGCTCGCCGGCCTGGGGCTGCGGGTGGAAGTCCATCGTGACGGCTGCGGTGTCGCTCACTGCTCCGCCCCCTCGTTCTCGTCGCTCTCGTCGTTCTCTTCGGCGCCGGTCAGCGGCTCGTAGACCAGGACCGCGCGGTTGTCGGGGCGCAGCCGGGCGGCGGCCACGGCCTGCACCTCCTCGGCGGTGACGTCCAGGACGCGCTGGACGGCCGTCAGCGCCAGCTGCGGGTCGCCGAACAGCACCGCGAAGCGGCACAGTTCGTCGGCGCGGCCGGCGACGGTGCCCAGCCGGTCCAGCCATTCGCGCTCGAGCTGCGCCTGGGCGCGCTCCATCTCGTCGGCCGTGGGGCCCTCGGCGGCGAACCGGGCGAGCTCCTCGTCCACGGCCGCCTCGATGGCGGGCACCTCGACGCCGCTGGAGGTCTTGACGTCCAGCCAGCCCATGGAGGGCGCGCCGGCCAGGCGCAGCAGGCCGAAGCCGGCCGCGACGGCGCTCTGGTCGCGGCGGACCAGGCGGTTGTGCAGGCGCGACGACTCCCCGCCGCCGAGGATCGTCAGCGCCACGTCGGCGGCGTCGCACTCACGGGTGCCGTCGTGCGGGAGGCGGTAGGCGGCCATCAGCGCACGGGCCGGGACCTCCTCCACGATCTCCTCGCGGAGCTGCCCGCCCATGGTCTCGGGCAGGGTGCCGTCGCGGGGCGGCTGCTTGCCGTCGTGCGCCGGGATGCTGCCGAAGTACTTCTCGACCCAGGCGAGGATGCGCTCGGGGTCGATGTCGCCCACGACCGACAGGACGGCGTTGTTGGGCGCGTAGTACGTGCGGAAGAAGGTCCGGGCGTCCTCGAGGGAGGCGGCGTCCAGGTCGGCCATGGAGCCGATCGGGGTGTGGTGGTACGGGTGGCCGTCGGGGTAGCAGAGGGCCGTCAGCCGCTCGAAGGCCGTACCGTACGGGACGTTGTCGTAGCGCTGGCGGCGCTCGTTCTTGACGACGTCGCGCTGGTTCTCCATGGACTCCTCGTCCAGGGCGGCGAGCAGCGAGCCCATGCGGTCCGCCTCCAGCCACAGGGCGAGCTCCAGCTGGTGGGCCGGCATCGTCTCGAAGTAGTTGGTGCGCTCGAAGCTCGTGGTGCCGTTCAGCGAGCCTCCGGCACCCTGGACGAGCTCGAAGTGCCCGTTGCCCGGTACGCTCGCCGAGCCCTGGAACATCAGGTGCTCGAAGAGGTGAGCCAGACCGGTCCGCCCCTTGACTTCGTGCCGGGAGCCGACGTCGTACCAGAGGCAGACGGCGGCGACCGGGGTGAGGTGGTCCTCGGACAGCACCACGCGCAGGCCGTTGGCCAGCCGGTGCTCGGTCGCTGTCAGGCCGCCGGAGCCGGCCTGAGCTGTGGCCGTGTGACCCATGGGCATGTGGTCCCTTCGATCGCGATGCAGAGATTCCCTATCGACCTGCCACTGTATGCAAGCGCGCAGGTGCACGGAGAAGTTCCCATCCCTCACTCCCCCGAGGACTCTCCCCCAGCTACCGCTGGGAGGGGGCCCCCATCCAGGGGGTACCCCAGGGTCGGAGTCGGCGTTGTCGGTGGTTCGGGCCACAATGGTCGGCGGCGACCCCGTCGCACACCCCCGCCCGCACACCCCCCGATCTTGGTTAGGAGCGCCGCAGCGATGGCCCGCCGCAGCACGAAGACCCCGCCGCCGGAGGATTTCGAGGAGAAGATCCTCGACATCGACGTCGTCGACGAAATGCAGGGCTCCTTCCTCGAGTACGCGTACTCGGTGATCTACTCCCGGGCCCTGCCGGACGCCAGGGACGGCATGAAGCCCGTGCACCGGCGCATCGTCTACCAGATGAACGAAATGGGCCTGCGCCCCGACCGCGGGTACGTGAAGTGCGCCCGCGTCGTCGGCGAGGTCATGGGCAAGCTCCACCCGCACGGAGACCAGTCGATCTACGACGCCCTCGTGCGCATGGCCCAGCCCTTCTCGATGCGGCTGCCGCTGGTCGACGGCCACGGCAACTTCGGCTCGCTCGGCAACGACGACCCGCCGGCCGCGATGCGCTACACCGAGTGCAAGATGGCCGACGCCACGTCGCTGATGACGGAGTCGATCGACGAGGACACCGTCGACTTCGCCGCCAACTACGACGGCCAGGAGCGCGAGCCCGTCACCCTCCCCGCCGCCTACCCGAACCTGCTGGTCAACGGCACGTCCGGGATCGCGGTCGGCATGGCCACCAACATGCCCCCGCACAACCTGGGCGAGGTCGTCGCGGCCGCCCGCCACCTGATCCGGTACCCGGACGCGGACCTGGAGGCGCTGATGCGCTTCGTGCCGGGTCCCGACCTGCCCACCGGCGGGCGCATCGTGGGCCTCTCCGGCATCAAGGACGCCTACGAGAACGGCCGCGGCACGTTCAGAATCCGCGCCACGGTGTCCGTGGAGGACGTGACGCCGCGCCGCAAGGGCCTGGTCGTCACCGAACTGCCCTTCACGGTCGGCCCCGAGAAGGTCATCGCGAAGATCAAGGACCTGGTCGGCTCGAAGAAGCTCCAGGGCATCGCCGACGTCAAGGACCTCACCGACCGCGCGCACGGCCTGCGCCTGGTCATCGAGATCAAGAACGGCTTCCACCCGGAGGCCGTGCTGGAGCAGCTGTACAAGCTGACGCCGATGGAGGAGTCCTTCGGCATCAACAACGTCGCGCTGGTCGACGGGCAGCCGCTGACGCTGGGCCTCAAGGAGCTGCTGGAGGTCTACCTCGACCACCGCTTCGAGGTCGTGCGCCGGCGCAGCGAGTTCCGCCGCGGCAAGCGGCGCGACCGGCTGCACCTGGTCGAGGGCCTGCTGGTGGCCCTGGTCGACATCGACGAGGCCATCCGCCTGATCCGCGACAGCGACAACTCGGCGCAGGCCAAGGAGCGCCTGATGGAGCGCTTCTCGCTGAGCGAGGTCCAGACCCAGTACATCCTGGACACCCCGCTGCGCCGGCTCACCCGCTTCGACCGGATCGAGCTGGAGTCCGAGCGCGACCGGCT
The DNA here is from genome assembly GCF_042895815.1 of Streptomyces sp. NPDC001373. Lineage (NCBI taxonomy): Bacteria > Bacillati > Actinomycetota > Actinomycetes > Kitasatosporales > Streptomycetaceae > Streptomyces > Streptomyces sp. NPDC001373. Next base: position 111,495 of record NZ_JBIAWQ010000008.1, on the reverse strand, counting down.
GACCGGCGAGATCGAGGAGCTGACCCGGATCCTGGACTCGGACGCCGAGCTGCGCAAGCTGGTCTCCTCGGAACTGGCCGCGGTCGCCAAGAAGTTCGGCACCCCGCGGCGTACGGTGCTGCTGGAGTCGGCGGGCACGGCTGTGGCCGCGGTGCCGCTGGAGGTCGCGGACGACCCCTGCCGGGTGCTGCTGTCGTCCACGGGCCTGCTGGCCCGTACGGCCAACGCCGATCCGCTGCCGATCGACGAGGGCTCCGCCCGCGCCAAGCACGACCTGGTCGTCTCGCAGGTGGCGGCGACCGCCCGGGCCGACGTGGGCGTGGTGACCTCGTACGGCCGCCTGCTGCGGCTCTCGGTGATCGACCTGCCGCAGCTGCCGGACACGCACGCCGCACCGAGCCTGGCGGGCGGGGCCCCGGTCTCGGAGTTCGTCTCCGGGCTGGAGGCCGACGAGACGGTGGTCTGCCTGACCTCGCTGGACGAGTCCTCGCAGGGCCTGGCCCTGGGCACCGAGCAGGGCGTGGTCAAGCGGGTCGTGCCGGACTACCCGGCGAACAAGGACGAGCTGGAGGTCATCACCCTCAAGGAGGGCGACCGGATCGTCGGCGCGGTCGAACTGCGCACGGGTGAGGAGGACCTGGTCTTCATCACCGACGACGCGCAGCTGCTGCGCTACCCGGCCGGGCAGGTGCGCCCCCAGGGCCGCCCGGCGGGCGGTATGGCGGGCATCAAGCTCTCCGGGAACGCCAAGGTGATCCACTTCTCGGCGGTCGACCCGGCCCGGGACGCCCAGGTGTTCACGGTGGCGGGCGCGCAGGGGACGCTCGACGGCGCCCCGGCCTCGGGCAAGCTGACCCCGTTCGACCAGTACCCGCGCAAGGGCCGCGCGACCGGCGGCGTGCGCTGCCAGCGGTTCCTCAAGGGCGAGGACCTGCTGGTGCTGGCCTGGGCGGGCAACGCCCCGGCCCGCGCGGCCGCCGCGAACGGCGACCCGGCCGCGCTCCCGGCCCCGGACCCGCGCCGCGACGGCTCGGGCGCGGCACTCCCGGCCGTGGTCGCGGTGCTGGCGGGGGCGGCACTGTAGGACCGTACGGCGGCGTTCGGGTGGTGCGACCCTGGGGACGTACCACCCGAATGCCGACTAGTGTTTTCCTTCCTGGCGTTGGTGGGGGGAGTACACAGCTGATGAGTCGTCGGGCGGGCGGAGTGATCGGGGACTGGGCCGAGGCCCAGCGTCGGCAGCAGCAGACACAGCTGATCCAGCAGCGGGAGGCCGAGCGCCGCGAGCGTGCCTACGAGCGGGACGCGAACCGCAGCCACCGGCAGTACCGCGAGGCCGAGGCCGCGCGCCGCACCGCCGAGATCGACGCCGAGGTGGAGGCCCTCAAGCGACTGCTGGTCGCGGGGTGCGGGGCGCCGGCGTTCCGGATGTCCTCCCTGGTGCGGCCCGAACGGCTGGAGCCCTTCGACCCCGGGGCGCTCGGGCAGCCCGTGCCGATGCCCCGCATCGAGGAGTTCCGGCAGCAGGGCAGCGGCTGGCCGCCCGGCTCGCACCAGCGGGCACAGGCGGAGCGGGAGGCGCACGACCGGTACACCGCCGCCTGGCAGGCGGCGAACGCCGCGGAGGCGCAGCGACGGCAGCAGCTGGCGGCGTACCGCCTGCAGTACGACCGGTGGGCCGAGGAGCAGCTCGCCGGCACGCGTGCCCACAACAGCGGCCTGGCCGCCCTGGCGGATGCCCTGCGCGCGGGCGGCGCCGACGCCGTGGTGGAGTACTTCTCGGCCGCTCTGTACGCCTCGACGGCCTGGCCCGAGGCACTGCCCCGCCAGGTGTCGGCCGCCTACGACCCGGCAGCCCGACAGCTGGTGCTGGACTGGGAACTGCCCGGGTTCGCGGTGGTGCCGGAGGCCAGGTCGGTGCAGTACCTGCCGAGCACGGACCAGGACAGGATCAGGCCCCGTCCCGTCACGGAACGCCGCGCCCTGTACCGGGACCTGCTGGCGCAGTGCATGCTGCTGGTGGTGCGGGAGCTGTACGCGGCGGACGAGTTCGGCGTCCTGGACTCGGTCGTCGTCAACGGGTTCGTGGACTGCCACGACCCCGCCACCGGGCAGGAGGCGAGGTTCGTCCTGTCCACCGTGCCGGCGGGGCGGAGCGCCTTCGCCGGGCTGCGGCTGGAGCAGGTCAGCGCGGTGGACTGCCTGGTGTCGGGGCTGGGCGGGCAGTTGTCGGCGCGCCCCGACCAGCTGACGGAGGTACGTCCGGGGCGTCGGCCCGACGAGGTCGGTGACGTCGTCAGCCATGGGGGGCACACCGGAGGCGACGAGGACGAGCCGGACCTCTTCACCATGGATCCGATCGTCTTCGAGAACCTGGTCGCCGAGCTGTTCCGGGCGATGGGCATGGAGGCGGTGACGACGCAGCGGTCGGGTGACGGCGGGGTGGACGTCGAGGCGCTGGACCCGGCCCCGATCCGGGGCGGGCGGATCGTGGTGCAGGTCAAGCGCTACCGCAACACCGTGCCGCCGACGGCGGTACGGGACCTGTACGGCACGGTCCAGGACAAGGGGGCGAACAAGGGGGTGCTGGTCACCACCGCGTCCTTCGGGCCCGGTTCGTACACCTTCGCCAACGGCAAGCCGCTGGAGTTGGTTCCCGGTGCCGAGCTGGTGGAACTGCTGCACCAGTACGGGCTCCGCGGACGCCTCGGCCCCGGCACTTCCGGCGGGCGCCCGGCCCCCGGGGCGTCCGCGCCGGCCTCCCCGGCGCCGACCCTCGTCGACACGCCGCTGGCCGCCGACTCCGCCGACTGTGCCGACCACAACGTGCTGGGCATGTACTGGTCGGGGGCGGTGGCGCTCGACGTGTGCGCGCTGGTCTGCACGGGCAGCCGGGTGCTGAGCGAGGAGCACTTCGTGTTCTTCAACAACCCCCGCACCCCGGGCGGCTCGGTTCGCGCCCGCCCGCACTCCGCTCCGGACAAGGCCGCCGTCGAAGTGGCCTTCGACGCGCTGCCCGCGCGGGCCGACCGCCTGGTGCTGGTGGCCGCCGTGGACCCGGAGGTCAACCCGGACGCGGACCTGGCGGGCTTCACCGACGCCCACATCCGGCTGCTGGACGGGGCGGGCGGGGAGCTGGGCCGCCTGGAGGTGTCCGACGGCCGCGCCGGTGAGACGGCCCTGGTGCTGGGCTCGTTCCGGCGCCGGGCGAACGGCGACTGGGACTTCGTGATCGGCGGCAAGGGCTACCGCGACGGGCTGGAGGCCCTGCTGGGCGACTTCGGCGTCGAGGTCGCCTAGCTAGTCCTCTTCCGCAGGTGCGTCCCGCGGCGGCCCGGGTACGTAGCGCAGTACGCCCCACATGCTGTCCGGGAGGCCCCGCCCGGGGTCCGCTTCCCGGCAGGCCTCCAGTCCGTGCCGCAGGGCCGGGCCGTCGACGCCCTTGCCGATCAGGACGAGCCGGGTGCCGCGCGGCTCTCCCCGGCCCCAGGGGCCGGGGTCGAAGCGCAGGAAGCGGCCGACCGCGTGGACCTCGTACCGCTCCTGGTGGCCGGGGACTCCGAACCAGACGAAGCCCTTGATCCGGTAGAGCCCGGCGGGGCGGCGGTCGAGGAAGTCGATGAACCGGCGCGGGGAGAGGGCCTGGTCGGTGGCGAAGGAGACGCTCTCGTAGGCCGCGTGGGCGTGTGCGCCGTGGTCCTCGTCCCCGTGTGCGTGCTCCCCGGCCTCCGCCAGCAGGTCCTCGAAGGAGAGCTGGCCCCGGGTCTCGGTCCAGGGGCGGCGGTCGAAGAGCAGTTCCGGGTCGATCCGCCCGTGGTCGGCGCCGACCAGCGGGGTGCCGGGGGCGGCGAGCGCGGCGAGTTCCGCCTCGATGCGGGCCCGTTCGGCGGCGTCGACCCGGTCGGTCTTGTTGAGTACGACCAGGTCGGCGACGGCCAGGTGGCGGTCGGTCTCCGGGTGCGCGGCCCGGGTCGCGTCGAACTCGGCGGCGTCGACGACCTGGACGAGGCCGCCGTAGCGGACGGCCGGGTTCTCGTTGGCCATCAGCATCCGGACCATCTCCTGGGGTTCGGCGAGCCCGCTGGCCTCGATGACGATGACGTCGATCCGGTGGACGGGCGCGGCGAGCTTCTCCAGGTACGCGTCCAGCTCGCTGCCGTCGACGGCGCAGCACAGGCAGCCGCCGCCGAGGGAGACCATCGAGTCGCCGACCTGGCCGGCCACCGACATCGCGTCGATCTCGATCGAGCCGAAGTCGTTGACGACGACCCCGATACGGGTGCCCCCGCGGTGGGCGAGGAGGTGGTTGAGGACCGTGGTCTTGCCGGAGCCGAGGAATCCGGAGAGGACGACGACGGGGATGGGCTGGACGCTGTTCACCCGGACGATCGTAGTCAGCCCAGCGGGGGCACGGGCTGGGGCGGGGTGGGGCCGGTGTAGCGCGCGGCGGGTCGGATGATCTTCGAGTCGGCGGCCTGCTCCAGGACGTTCGCGCTCCAGCCGACCACGCGGGCCGCGCAGAAGGTCGGGGTGAACATCTCGCGCGGCAGCCCGCACAGCTCCATGACCACGCCCGCGTAGAACTCCACGTTGGTGTGCAGCTCCCGGCCCGGCTTGAGCTCGGCGAGGATCTCCTCCACCTGACGCTCGACCTCCACGGCGAACTCCACGAGCGGCCCGCCGAACTCCCGGGCGATGTCCCGCAGCATCCGCGAGCGCGGGTCCTCGGTGCGGTAGACGGGGTGCCCGAAGCCCATGATCCGGTCTCCGGCGAGGACCCGCTCCCGGATCCAGGGTCCGATGCGGTCGGCCGTGCCGATGGCGTCCAGGGTGTCCAGGGCCCGGCTGGGCGCTCCGCCGTGCAGCGGTCCGGAGAGGGCGCCGATCGCGCCGGTGAGGCAGGCCGCGACGTCGGCGCCGGTGGAGGCGATGACACGGGCGGTGAAGGTGGAGGCGTTGAAGCCGTGGTCGATGGTGGAGATCAGGTACCGCTCGACGGCTCGGGCCTTGACCGGGTCGGGCTCCTCGCCGGTGAGCATCCACAGGTAGTTGACGGCGTACGGGAGGTCGTCGCGCGGCTCGACCGGCTCCAGGCCCTGTCCGAGCCGGTGCAGGGCGGTGAGCAGGGTCGGTACGGCGGCGCAGGCGGCGAGCGCGTCGGCGGCCCGGCGGCCGGGGTCGAGGTCGTAGACGGGGCGGAAGCCGGCGCAGGCGCCGAGGAGCGAGAGCGCGGTGCGCAGTCCGGCGAGGGGTCCGGAGAGGGCGGTGGCCCGGGCGAGGGCGGGGAGGGCGTCGCGGACCTGGGCGGGGAGGTGGCGCAGCGGGGCGATCTCGGCGGTGAAGGCGGCCCGCTCGGCGGGGCGGACGGGGAGGGCGCCGCGGAACATCAGGTGCCAGACGTCCTCGAAGGTGCGGGACGCGGCCAGTTCCACGGCCGAGTACTGGCGGTAGTGGTAGAAGCCTTCGCGGCCGCGGACGTCACCGAGCCCGGTCTCGGTGACCACGACCCCCGCGAGACCGCGGGGTACTTCGACGGTGGTGTTCATGGAGCGACCATCCATCTTTGATTGGATCCATGTCAATATTGACTGAATCAACATATGTAGCCTGGCCATCATGAAAGACCACCGGCACGACGCCTCCTTCGACGCCCCCGCGGAGGGCCTCCCCCGCCGGATCACCACGCAGGAGGCGGCCCGGCTCCTCGGGGTGAAGCCGGCGACCGTGTACGCCTACGTCAGCCGGGGCCAGCTCGGCAGCCGCCGTGACGCGGGCGGGCGGGGCAGCACCTTCGACGCCGCCGAGGTGGAGGCACTGGCCCGGCGCAGCCGCCGCGAGGCGGCGGGGCCCGCCGCCCCGGAGCCGGCCGTGCGCACGGCGCTCACCCTCATCGAGCCCGGGGCGGACCGGTACTGGTTCCGCGGAGTCGACGCCGTGGAACTGGCCTCCCGGTACTCCTACGAGGAGGTCGCCGAGTGGCTCTGGACCGGGACCCTGGCGCGCGGAGCCCGGTTCACCGCTCCCCCGGAGCCGCTCGCCGCCGCCCGGCGCGCGGTGGCCGCGCTGCCCGAGCACAGCGGGCCCCTGGACCTGCTGCGGGTCGCGGTGGCCGCCGCCGCGGTCGCGGACCCGCTGCGCTTCGACCTGTCCGGGGCGGCCGTCCTCGGTTCGGCGCGCTGCCTGGTCCCCACGCTGGTCGGCGCCCTGCCCGAGGTGTCCCCGGAGGACCCGGGCGACGGGCGGCTCGCCCGGCGGCTGTGGTCCCGGCTGACCGCGCAGGAACCCGAGCCGGCGGCGGTGGACGCGCTGGACCTGGCGCTGGGCCTGCTGGTCGACCACGACCTGGCCGCCTCCACCCTGGCCGTGCGGGTCGCGGCCTCGGCGCGGGCCCACCCCTACGCCGCGGTCTCCGCGGGGCTCGGCGCGCTCGAAGGCCCCCTGCACGGGGCGGCGGGACGGCTCGCGCACCGGATGCTGGCGGAGGTGCTGGAGCAGGGCGGGGCCGCGCCGGTGGTGGCGGAGTACCTGCGGGCGGGCCGGCGGCTGCCGGGGTTCGGCCACCGTCTGTACCGGGGCGAGGACCCCCGGGCGCGGGCGCTGTCCGGGCGGCTGGAGGGGCTCCCCCGCGCGGGCGCCGCCCTGGGCGCGGCGCGGGAGGTGGCGGGGGTGATGGCCCGCCACGGCCTGCACCCGAACGTGGACCTGGCGCTGGCGGCGCTGACGCTGTCCTGCGGGATGGCCGCCGAGGCCGGGGAGACCGTGTTCGCGGTGGCCCGTACGGCGGGCTGGATCGCGCACGCGCTCGAGGAGTACCAGGAGCGTCCGCTGCGGATGCGCCCGAGCGGCCGGTACACGGGCCCCCGGCCGCCCCGCCCGGTCCCCTGACGCTCAGCTCCCCCCCGGGGCGGCGCCACCGTCCCCCGATCTCACGCGCCCGGCCCGGTGGGCGGCGGCCTCCGCCTCCCGGCCCGGCAGGGCGGCCGGTTCGCCGAGGGTGCGGGCACCGGGGCGGACGGCCACGGTGAACCCGGAGGAGACCGGCGGGGCGTCCCGGGCCCCGCCGCAGCCCGAGCGCCCCGCGCAGCAGCGCGTGGGCGGTGACCGGCTCGCCCGCCAGCCGCGCGCGGGCCTCGCCGAGCAGCCGCTCGAACCACCAGGCGTCGACCGCCTCCCCGGCGAGCCTCGGCGCGTACCCGGACGGCGAACTCACCAGCAGCCGCGCCGGGGTGCGCGAGGCGCGCCCCGGTTCGAGGAGGCGGCCGTCGGTGGCGAGGCCGACGGTGTCGCCGAGGGAGTATCCGCCGGCCTCGGCGGTGCCCCGGTCGAGGGCCACCTCGCCCGCGGTGCGCGGGGCGCGGCCGGCGGTCAGCGGATGGCGGCCGTCCGTGCCGTCGGGGCCGGGGACGTAGGCAGCGGCCAGCTTCCCCATCGTGTTGCCGGCGTGCAGCGGGCTGCCGTCCTTGGCGGAGAGGGTGGCCGAGCCGTCGACGGCCGGCCGGGCCGACGCCGGGGACGGCCGCCAGCCTGGCCACGAGCGCGTCGTCGAGGACGGACTCGCGCTGGTCGGCGGGGGCGCCGAGAGGGTACGTGGGGTCCACGGTGACCGCGGTCCCGTCGAGGTTCCGTGCCAGGGAGGCGCGGTAGGCGGCGGTGGTGGAGTCGGCGAAGACGAGCGAGCCGGAGATGAAGGGCGATCAGCGTCGTCCCCTCGGAGACATGGCGATCGTCCTGGCCGCCGGAGGCCCGGCCGGCATGGTGTACGGGGTCCACGGCGCGGCGACGGCCCTGGCCGCCGCCCTGCTGCTGCGCGAACGTCCGGCCCGGCCCGTCGCCTCCCCTTCAGCCTCCGCGGCCCCCGCCGGCCGCACCGTCTGAGAGCGAGCCCCCGGCGCCCGGACCACGGTCACGCTGGGTGACTGTCCGGGCAGGCCTGAGCGACGGACATTCCGCTTCGGCGCCCGCCGACCTACGGTTACTGGTCATGCGGTTCCTCCCCCCGCGCTCGCGCCGTCTCGGGCTGCCCCGACGCGCCGTCTCGCAGATCCTCTTCACCCAGCTGGCCATTGCCGCCGGGGTCCTCGTCCTGGCCACCGGGCTCTTCCTGGCACCCCTGAGCCACCAGCTGGACGACCAGGCGATGCGGCGCGCGCTGGCCATCGCCCAGAGCGCGGCGGCGGACCCCTCCCTGGCGGCCGACCTCCTGCGCTCGCGGCCCACGGCCGACAGCCCCGTCCAGGCCGCCGCCGAGCGGATCCGCAGCGCGACCGGCGCCGAGTACGTCGTCGTCCTCGACCTGAAGGGGATCCGCCGCTCCCACCCCAGCCCCGACCGCATCGGACGGCCCGTCTCCACCGACCCCGGCGACGTGCTCGCCGGACACGAGGTGATGGAGATCGACCGGGGCACCCTGGGCCGCTCCGCCCGCGGCAAGGTACCCCTCGTCGCCGCCGACGGGGAGATCGTCGGGGCCGTCTCCGTCGGCATCGCCTACGACAGCGTGCGCGACCGGCTCCTCGGCGCCATCCCCGGCCTCCTCGCCTACGCCGGCGGCGCCCTGGCCGCCGGGGCGCTCGCCGCCTACCTCCTTTCCCGTCGCATCCAACGGCAGACCCGGGACCTGGCCTTCTCCGACATCGCCGGCCTCCTCGCGGAACGCGAGGCGATGCTGCACTCCATCCGCGAGGGCGTGATCGCCCTCGACCGCGACGACCGGGTACGCCTCGTCAACGATGAGGCGGCCCGGCTGCTGGGCCTCGACCAGGACCGCGCGGACACCCTGGCCGGCCGGCCCCTGGACGAGGTCCTCGGCGCGGGCCGCACCAGCGACGTCCTCGCCGGCCGCGTCACCGGCCGCGACCTGCTGACCGTCCAGGGTCCGCGTGTCCTGGTCGCCAACCGCATGCCCACCGCCGACGGCGGCGCCGTGGCCACGCTGCGCGACCGCACCGAACTGGAGCACCTGAGCCGTGAGCTCGCTTCCACCAAGGGCCTGATCGACGCCCTGCGCGCCCAGGACCACGAGCACGCCAACCGCCTCCACACCCTCCTCGGCCTCCTCGAACTGGGCCTGCACGAGGAAGCCGCCGGGTTCGTGACCGAGGTCGTGGGCGTCCACCGGACCACGGCCGAGCAGGTCACCGAGAAGGTCCACGACCCCCTGCTGGCAGCGCTGCTGGTGGGCAAGGCCACCGTCGCAGCCGAGCGCGGCGTCCCGCTGCGCCTCGCGCCCAAGTCCCTCCTCCCCGACCGCCTGGTGGATCCCGGCGGCCTCGTCACGATCCTCGGCAACCTCATCGACAACGCCCTGGACGCGGCGGCCGGCTCCACCGCTCCCCTCGTCGAGGTCGACATCCGCGCGCAGGGGCGCTCGGCCGTCCTGCGGGTGCGCGACAGCGGCCCCGGGATCCCCGCCGGACGCCGCGAGGAGATCTTCACGGAGGGCTGGTCGACCAAGCAGCCCGCCGCCCACCGCGAGCGCGGGCTGGGCCTCGCCCTGGTACGCCGCCTCGCGGAGCGGCAGGGCGGCAGCGCCCGGGCCGGTGAAGCAGAGGACGGAGGGGCGGAGTTCTCCGTCGTACTTCCGGAGGCCCTGCGGTGAACGAGTCCCCGATCCACGTATTGGTCGTCGACGACGACATGCGTGTTGCCCGTATCAACGCGGCGTACGTGGCGAAGGTTCCCGGGTTCCAGGTCGCGGGCCGGGCCCATTCGGCCGCCGAGGCAGTGGAGTTCCTCACGGCCCGCCCGGTGGACCTCGTACTCCTCGACCACTACCTCCCCGACGGGACCGGCCTCGACCTGGTGCGGCGCCTGCGCGAGCCGGGCCGGCACACCGACGTGATCATGGTCACCGCCGCCCGGGACCTGGCCACCGTCCAGGCGGCCATGCGACTCGGCGCCCTCCAGTACCTGGTCAAGCCGTTCACCTTCGCCGGCCTGCGCGCCAGGCTGGAGGCCTACGCGGCCCTGCGCCGCTCCCTGTCCGGCGGCGGAGAGGCCGAACAGGCCGAGGTGGACCGGATCTTCGGGGCCCTCGCCGCGGCCGGCACCCCCAATGACCTCCCCAAGGGGCACTCCCCCACCACCGCGGACCTGGTCCGCCGGGTGCTGCGCACGGCCGAGGGCCCCCTGTCCACCCAGCAGATCGCCGACCGGGCCGGCATCAGCCGCCAGACCGCCCAGCGCTACCTGAAGCTCCTTGACCGCGCCGGCCGCGTCTCCCTGGCCCTGCGCTACGGCGAGACCGGCCGCCCGGAACACCGCTACGCCTGGCTCCCGTCGGCCGGGGCCTGAACCGCCGCCCCGCGGACCTCACACCGCGCCGGCCCCTGTGAGGGAACGGACCTCCGTCTGGGCGTACTTGCGCTCGTCCGGCTCCTCCGCGGAGGTGACCGTGCCCAGCCAGCCCGCAAGGAAGCCGAGCGGGACCGACACGATCCCGGGGTTCTGCAGCGGGAAGTACTGGAAGTCCAGCTCGGGGAAGAGGGATCCGGGACTCCCGGACACCACCGGCGACAGGACCACGAGCACCAGAGCCGGGAGCAGCCCGCCGTACACCGACCACACGGCCCCCCGGGTCGTGAAGCTCCGCCAGAAAAGCGAGTACAGCAGCACTGGCAGGTTCGCCGAGGCCGCCACGGCGAAGGCCAGCCCCACCAGGAACGCCACGTTCATGTTCTGGGCGAGCAGCCCGAGGGCGATGGCCACCGCCCCGATGCCCACGGCCGCGGTCCGGGCCACGGCCACCTCGCCGCGCTGCCGGGCCCGCCGCCGCCCGAGGGAGGCGTACAGGTCGTGCGCGACGGAGGCCGACGAGGCCAGGGTGATGCCGGCGACCACCGCGAGGATCGTCGCGAAGGCGATGGCGGCCACAAGCGCGAACAGCACCGCGCCACCGGTGGATTCGGCGCCCCCACCGAGCATGCCGGCCAGGAGCGGGACGGCCGTGTTCCCGGAGGCGCTGGACGCCCGCACCGCGTCAGGCCCGACCAGCGCGGCCGCCCCGAAGCCGAGCACGATCGTCATCAGGTAGAAGCCCCCGATCAGCCCGATCGCCCACACCGCTGACCGGCGGGCGGCCCGCGCGGTCGGCACGGTGTAGAAGCGCGACAGGATGTGGGGCAGCCCCGCCGTGCCCAGGACCAGGGCCAGACCCAGGCTCATGAAGTCGATCCGCGCCGTCCAGCCCCCGCCGTATCGCAGGCCGGGGCTCAGGAACCGGGCCCCGTGCCCGCTGCGTTCGGCGGCGGACGCGAGGAGCTGGTCGAGGTTCCCATGGAAGCGCAACAGGACCAGCACGGTCAGGGCGATCGCCCCGCCGATCAGCAGGACGGCCTTGACGATCTGGATCCAGGTGGTGGCCCGCATCCCGCCGAAGGCAACGTAGACCACCATCAGCGCGCCGACCCCGATCACCGTCAGGGTCCGGGCCCCGGGGCCGGCGTCCGACAGGAGCAGACCCACCAGGCTGCCCGCGCCGACCATCTGCGCGACCAGGTAGAGGACCGAGACCACCACCGAGGAGGTCCCGGCGGCGATCCGCACGGGCCGTTCGCTCATCCGGGCGACGACGACGTCGGCGAGGGTGAAGCGACCGCAGTTGCGGACCAGTTCGGCGACCAGGAACAGCACCATCAGCCAGGCGACGAGAAATCCGATCAGGTACAGCAGGCCGTCGTAGCCGAAGAGCGAGATCAGTCCGGAGACCCCGAGGAAGGAGGCGGCGGACATGTAGTCGCCGGCGATGGCGAAACCGTTCTCCATCGGGGAGAACAGTCGCCCGCCCGCGTAGAACTCCTCCGCCGAGCCGTGCCTCCTGCGGCTGACCCAGGTGGTGATGCCCAGGGTGACCGCGATGAACAGGCTGAACAGGATCAGCGCGAGCGTCTGGTGTTCGGAGGTCACCGGCCCTCCCCCCGCCCCGCACCGGTGCGCTCCTGGCCGCGTTCCCGTTCGAAGACGGTCCAGCGCAGGTCGAGCGCGGCGCCGTCCCGTCGCAGCCGGGCGTGCCGGGAGTAGGCCCAGGTCAGCAGGAAGGTACTGAGGAACTGGCCGAGACCCGCCAGCAGGGCCACGTTGAACGAGCCCACCACGGGCCGGGCCATCAGCCCGGGCGCGGCGGTGGCCGCGATCACGTAGGCGACGTACCAGACGAGGAAGCCGGCGGTCGCGGGCACGACGAACCTTCGGTACCGGCCGCGGACCTCCTGGAAGGCGGCACTGCGCTGCACCTCCAGGTAGATGTCGGACGCGCTCGGGGCGCTCCGGTCCGCCGTGGGCCGATACGGCGGCGGGGCCTCCGAGCCCTTGCCCCAGCCCCCGGCTGGGGCGTCGTACCAGGGGTCGTCAAACCGGACCGTTCCGGCTTCACGACCTTCGTGCTTGTCCACCGAACTCTCCTTGTCCGCCGCCGCATCGGCGGCGTGCTCACAAGGATGTGCCGGATGGTCGCTTTCCGGACTGGCGTCCTGGCGCTCTTCACTCCATCAGGTGAGGGAGCGAAGAGCGCCGGGCGCCGGATCAGGCGTCGATGCGCGAGCGGTCCAGGGTCGCGGCCGAGCTGGTGATGAACTCCTTGCGGGGGGCGACCTCGTTGCCCATGAGGAGGTCGAAGACCTGCTCGGCCGCTTCCAGATCGCCGATGTTGATCCGCCGCAGGGTGCGGTGGCGGGGGTCCATCGTGGTCTCCGCGAGCTGGTCCGCGTCCATCTCGCCGAGGCCCTTGTAGCGCTGGATGGCGTCCTTGTACCGGACGTTCTTGCGCTGGAACTCCAGCAGGGTCTGACGCAGTTCGCTGTCCGAGTACGTGTAGACGTACTTGTCCTGGCCCCGCTTGGGCTGGACCAGCTCGATCCGGTGCAGCGGCGGGACGGCCGCGAAGACCCGGCCCGCCTCGACCATCGGCCGCATGTACCGCTGGAACAGGGTCAGCAGCAGGGTGCGGATGTGGGAGCCGTCGACGTCGGCGTCGGTCATCATGATGACCTTCCCGTACCGGGCGGCGTCGATGTCGAAGGTGCGGCCGGAGCCGGCTCCTATGACCTGGATGATCGCACCGCACTCGGCGTTCTTGAGCATGTCCGAGACCGAGGACTTCTGGACGTTGAGGATCTTGCCGCGGATCGGCAGCAGCGCCTGGAACTCGGAATTCCGGGCGAGCTTGGCCGTACCGAGGGCCGAGTCCCCCTCGACGATGAAGAGCTCGCTGCGGTCCACGTCGTCGCTGCGGCAGTCGGCCAGCTTGGCCGGCAGGGAGGAGGACTCCAGCGCGGTCTTCCGGCGCTGCGCCTCCTTGTGCTGGCGGGCCGCGATCCTGGTCCGGGCAGCCGCGACGATCTTCTCCATCACGGCGCGGGCCTGCTGCTTGTCGTCGCGCCGGGTCGAGGTCAGGAAGGCCTTGAGTTCCTTGGCCACGACGGCCGCGACGATCCGGGTGGCCGCGGAGGTGCCGAGCACCTCCTTCGTCTGGCCCTCGAACTGGGGCTCGGCGAGGCGGACGGTGACGACCGCCGTCATGCCCTCCATGGCGTCGTCCTTGACGACGTCGTCCTCGGCGACGCGCAGCAGCTTCGCGGAGCGCAGCACCTCGTTCACGGTCTTGGTGACGGACCGCTCGAATCCGGCCACGTGGGTGCCGCCCTTGGGGGTGGCGATGATGTTCACGAAGGACTTGACGCCGGTCTCGTAGCCCGTGCCCCAGCGCAGGGCGATGTCCACGCCCAGCTCCCGGGTGACCTCGGTGGGGGTCATGTGGCCGCGGTCGTCGAGGACCGGGACGGTCTCCTTGAAGGTGCCCGTACCGGTCAGGCGCAGCACGTCGCAGACGGCCTTGTCCTGGGCGAGGTAGTCGCAGAACTCGCTGATGCCGCCGTCGTAGCGGAAGGTCTCCTCGGTCTTGCCGGCGCCGTCGACGGCACGCTCGTCGCGCACGACGATGGTCAGGCCGGGCACGAGGAAGGCGGTCTGGCGGGCGCGCTGGTAGAGCGTCTCCAGCGAGAGGCGGGCGTCCTTCAGGAAGATCTGGCGGTCGGCCCAGTAACGGATCCGGGTGCCGGTCTTGCCCTTGGCGATCCGCTTGATCTTGCGCAGGCCTCCGGCCGGGTCGAACGGGCTGTCGGCGCCCTGCTCGGTGAAGAGCCCGGGCACGCCTCGCCGGAAGCTGATGGCGTGCGTGGAGCTGCCGCGGTCGACCTCGACGTCGAGGCGGGCCGACAGGGCGTTGACCACGGAGGCGCCGACGCCGTGGAGGCCGCCGGAGGCCGCGTAGGAGCCGCCGCCGAACTTGCCGCCGGCGTGCAGCTTGGTCATGACGACCTCGACGCCGGACAGGCCGGTCTTGGGCTCGACGTCGACCGGGATGCCGCGGCCGTTGTCACGGACCTCGACCGAGGCGTCCTCGTGGAGGATGACCTCGATGTGGTCGCAGTAGCCGCCCAGGGCCTCGTCGACGGAATTGTCGATGATCTCCCAGAGGCAGTGCATCAGGCCTCGGCTGTCGGTGGAGCCGATATACATGCCAGGGCGCTTGCGGACGGCCTCGAGGCCTTCGAGGACGAGCAGGTGCCGCGCGGTGTAGTTGGAACCGTCCCGGTCTGCTCCGGACAGCAGCGCGCTGGAAGGCACGGACGTGTCGGCGGTCACGCAGTTCGCTCCTCGCTGAATTTCTTTTCTGGCCCACTGGGGCGCAGGGGTGGCTCGGTTGCCGGTCGAAGGGTACCGAGGCCTGGTAGAGCCGATGCAACGCCACCCTCGCGCGTTCCACAGCCTAGTGCAGATCCGCACGGATGTTCGATCCCCCGTGAGGGTGAAGCAAACATCACGTTCCCTTCCAGGCATGAACCATTTAGGGTTCGGGCACGTCCTCATGCACAACCGGCACTCACGCCGGGGAGGACGAGAACTGCTACAAGCGAACGACTGACAACGCGAAACCGTAAAGCAACGCAATACGGCTCCTTCGCCGCCAACCGGCAGCAGCCGGCCAGCTTCGGAAGGAAGTTTCGAGGAAAAGCCGCGAGCGGGAACGTTTTCGGCCTGGTTGGATGTTGACCCTGGTACGACAGCTCGTCGAGCTAGAGAAGAGGCGACGTGACTACTGTTCTGACACCCGCGACCCCGCTGACGGCCGCTGACCGATGCGACCGTTGCGGCGCCCAGGCATATCTGCGCGTCGTCCTCCTGAGCGGTGGTGAACTGCTCTTCTGCGCCCACCACGGGCGTAAGTTCGAGCCGGAACTCAAGAAGATCGCCGCGGAAATACAGGATGAGACTGAGCGGCTGACGTCCGCTCCGGCCGCCCACGCAGCCGACCACGAGGACCGCTGACACAAGGCCTGACCTCGCATCCGACGAGCCAGGACCGGCAAGGCCGGTCGACGGGCGGCGTCTCTGAGACCCAGAGGCGCCGCCCGTCCTCATGTCCGGGGCGCTCTCCCCCCCGCTCGCGGGGGGTCCGCAGGGGCTCCAGCACCCCCGTGCCGGGCCGTACGGGGGTGCTGGAGCCCCTGCGGACCCCCCGCCCGACGCCTCAGACCCCGCCGCGCCGCCGGTCGCCCTGGGGGCCGCTCACGAAGTCGATCAACGGGGCGATCCGGGTGTACACCCCGGGGCTGTCGGCCCGCCCGCAGCCGCGCCCCCAGGACACCAGACCGATCAGTCGGCCCCCGGCCACCAGCGGGCCGCCGCTGTCCCCCTGGCAGGCGTCCTTCCCGCCCGACCGGTCGCCCGCGCACACCATGGAGTCGGCCCGGTACTGACCATCGGAGCCGCCCGGGTAAGCCCGCCGGCAGACGTCGTCGTCCAGCACGGTGACCTGTGCCGCTCGCAGCCCGTACGCGTAGTCCCCGAACCCGCTCGTGTCGCCCCAGCCGTACACCGCCGCCCCGGTGCCCGCCTCGTAGCCGGGGTGGCCCTCGGCTGCCATGGGGAGCACGTTCTCCGCCGGCACCGCCTCGGCCAGTTCCAGCACGGCGAGGTCGCCGACGTTGGTCCCGGGGTCGTACGCCGGGTTGACCCGGGCCGCGCGGACCGCGATCTCCCGCCCCTCGGAGGCCCGCAGCTCCGTCCGGCCCGTGATCACACGGAAGTCGGCGACGGAGTCGACCGGCCCGCCCAGTACCTGGGGGCCCAGGCAGTGGGCCGCCGTCACCACCGTGGTCGGGGCCACGAGGACACCACCGCAGAACTGTCCGTCACGGATACCCCCGAACCGGTCACGGCTGGCGAGGGCCACGACCCACGGGCTGTCGGCCACCTTCACCGGCTTCCCGCCTATGACGACGCTGTCCGCCGCCACCGTGGGCGCCTGGGCCAGCGGCACCACGGCCGCTCCCGCCACCAGGGTCAATGCGCCCGCCAGGGCACGGGCGAAGGGACGACGCATGGGGCCTCCTGACTCCGGGTGTGCATCACTCCACCCAGAGTGGGATGCCCGGTGGCCGCGCGCACCCGCGCGGCCACCGTCGTGCGCCCCTGCCGGTCCGGTCAGTCCAGGTAGTCGCGCAGCACCTGGGAGCGCGAGGGGTGGCGCAGCTTCGACATGGTCTTGGACTCGATCTGGCGGATGCGCTCACGGGTGACCCCGTAGACCTTGCCGATCTCGTCGAGGGTCTTGGGCTGGCCGTCGGTCAGTCCGAAGCGCATCGAGACCACGCCGGCCTCGCGCTCGCTCAGCGTGTCGAGCACCGAGTGCAACTGCTCCTGCAGGAGCGTGAAGCTCACCGCGTCGGCCGGGACGACCGCCTCGGAGTCCTCGATCAGGTCGCCGAACTCGCTGTCGCCGTCCTCGCCGAGCGGTGTGTGCAGGGAGATCGGCTCGCGGCCGTATTTCTGGACCTCGATGACCTTCTCCGGGGTCATGTCCAGTTCCTTGGCCAGCTCCTCCGGGGTGGGCTCGCGGCCCAGGTCCTGGAGCATCTGGCGCTGTACGCGGGCGAGCTTGTTGATCACTTCGACCATGTGCACCGGGATGCGGATGGTGCGGGCCTGGTCCGCCATCGCGCGGGTGATCGCCTGCCGGATCCACCAGGTCGCGTACGTGGAGAACTTGTAGCCCTTGGTGTAGTCGAACTTCTCGACCGCGCGGATCAGACCGAGGTTCCCCTCCTGGATCAGGTCCAGGAAGAGCATGCCGCGGCCCGTGTAGCGCTTGGCCAGGGAGACCACGAGGCGGAGGTTGGCCTCCAGCAGGTGGTTCTTGGCGCGGCGGCCGTCCTCGGCGATGATCTCCAGTTCGCGCTTGAGCTTGGGCGCCAGCTTGTCGGAGTTGGCCAGCTTGTCCTCGGCGAACAGACCCGCCTCGATGCGCTTGGCGAGCTCGACCTCCTGCTCGGCGTTGAGGAGGGGGACCTTGCCGATCTGCTTGAGGTAGTCCTTGACGGGGTCGGCGGTGGCACCCGCCACGACGACCTGCTGGGCGGGGGCGTCGTCCTCGTCGTCGGAGATGACGAAGCCCTTGTTCTCCCCGCCCTCCTCCTCTTCCTCGGCCTCGGCCTTCACCGCGTCGGGACCCTCGTCGACGGTCTCCTCGTCGCCCTCGTCCAGGTCCTTCTTGGCGGCGGTCTTCTTGGCGGCGGTCTTCTTCGCGGCGGCCTTCTTGGCGGGCGCGGTCTTCTTGGCCGCCGTCTTGCGGGCCGCCGTCTTCTTCGCGGCGGGCTCGGCCGCCGGCTCCCCGGCGAGGACGTCGGTGGTATCGGGTTCCGTCGGACCGGCTTCCGCCGCCGGGGCGGCCGCGGCCGGGGCGGCGGCGGCCGGGGCGGCCGCCGATTTGGCCGCGACCGGCCTGGTCGTCGTACGCTTGGCGGGGGTCTTCGCTGCGACGCTCTTGCGTGGGGTGCGCTTGGGCGACTCTGCGGCACTGACCATCAGCGTCACACCCTCTTCCTCGAGGATCTGGTTGAGGCTGCGCAGGACATTCTTCCACTGGGTCGCAGGAATCTGGTCAGCCTCGAAGGCCCGACGCACGTCATCGCCGGCGATCTGCCCCTCGGCCTTGCCCCGCTCGATGAGCGCCATCACGGACTCGGATTCGGCGATCTCCGGCGGGAGCGTACGGGATGTGCTGGCCGACACGAACAACCTCTCGGAACGATGGGAACGGGTTCCGACCCCGGCCTGGTGCTGGACCGGAGCCGACGACCACCGACTGGGGATGGGCCGGGGGCGCGGGCAGGGACCGGGGAGCTGCACAGCACCCCAAGGGCTGCTGTCTTCCCTCCGTCGGCCATCACCGCTTAGGTCATCGCGTGACGTCGCAGAGCGTTACGCCCAATCTTCGTGGCCCAAGTCACACCGACGTCTCGGCACCCCCCGTACACCGGTGTCGCCGGGCCCGAAAACAGGCCCGGCGACCGGTGCGGAACCCCCACGCCCCCGTGCGCCGGGGGGTCAGTGCTCGCGCGGGGCGGGCACCACGCGCTCGACCTCCGGATGCACCGTCAGGAGCTGGCGCATGGCGCTCTCGGCACCCGCGCCGTCACCGGCGGCGAGGGCCTCGACCATCCGCGCGTGGTGCGCCACGCAGGTCTCGCTCGGGCGGTCGCAGGAGGTGACGGGACTGCCGGAGACCTGGAGGGCGGCGGAGACGATGCCCGACAGGTGCTCCAGCATGCGGTTGCCGGCGACCTGGATCAGCAGCCCGTGGAACTCGTTGTCGGCGCGGGCGAAGGTGATCGCGTCGCCCTGCCCGAGGGCGTGGCCCATGATCTCGACCATGTCGGAGAGGCGCTGCTGGACGTCCGGGCGGCCGTGGCCGGCGGCGAGGCGGGCGGCCAGGGGCTCGATGGTCCAGCGGAGCTCGTTGAGCTCGCGGCGCTGGTCGTCGCGCTGGGGGCCGAAGGCGCGCCACTCGATGATGTCGGGGTCGAGGAGGTTCCAGTCGGCGACCGGCCGGACCCGGGTGCCCACGTTGGGGCGGGCGCTGACGAGGCCCTTGGCCTCCAGGACGCGCAGCGATTCGCGGACGACGGTGCGGGAGACCTCGAAGCGCTGGCCGATCTCCTCGGGGACCAGCGGCCGGTCCGCGCCGAGATCGCCGGAGACGATCATCTGGCCGAGCTGCTGGACGAGTTGACCGTGCAGCCCGCGGCCGCGGCTGCCGGCCGCCCGACGGCCCACACGGCTCAACTCGACGTCGGCGCCGTCCCAGTGGGGCGGTCCCACCCGGTCCGATCCGGGGGCCTCCGCATAGGGGTAGCGGTCGAGTTCGCCCGGGCCGGCGAGGCCGGAGTCGGCATGGCGGGCGGCGGTCATCATGGTGTGCGCAAGGGTACTCACGAATCCTTTGTCGGCCGCGCCTCCACCGCCCTTGAGGTCTTTGGTGAAAAGCACACGAAAGGGTGATCGGTGCCACCTACGCAATTGACGACTTATCGTAAAGAACCGGGCCTTTTGCGGGGAGTTGTGGTCCGCTTCGTGTGATCCGACGCGAAGCGGACTTGTCCGGTCCTCAGGGAGTCGGCCGACGCACCGGAACGATCACCAACGGACCCGACCGCGCAGTCCTGTGAACCCATAGGCGCACAACAGGACCGTCAGCGACAACACCAGTGCGGCACCGACGGGTTGGGCCATCACCCGGAAGGCCCCCAGCACCCAGCGGTCCGCCTCCGGGGGCCACGGCGCCGAGGCCAGGCCGCGCAGCCGGGAAGCGAACCCGGTCGCGGGGTACGCGGAGGGCCCCTCCAGCACTTTGCGCACCAGCGGTACGACCATCACCGGCACGGCGAGCACCGCGGCCAGGCCGGCCGAGGCGGAGCGGAACACCGCGGAGCCGAGCACCCCGGCCCAGGCGCAGCCGACCAGCAGCCCCGCCCAACTCGCGCCGGGCGCGACCCACTCCGCCCAGGTGCCCAGCGGACCGCGGCCGAAGACTAGCCGGAGGGCGGCGGCGTCGGCAGTGACGGCGAGGGCGCCGAGGAGAAGGGCGAGGACGGCGCAGACGCCGAGCTTGGCGGTGAGCAGCCCGAGGCGGCGCGGGACGGTGCCACGGTCGGCGGCGAGAGCGGGGTAGCGGTACTCCTCGCCGAAGGACAGGGCGCCGAGCAGCCCCGCCCCGAGCGCGGCGGGGGGCAGCGGGACCAGATCCGGCCAGGCCGCGAGCACCCGGTCGCGGGGGGCGTGCCCGGCCCGGGCCAGCACCAGGGCGGTCAGTGCGGAGACGGCGACGACGAGGGCGGCGGTGAGGAAGGGCGTGACGGTGCCGAAGACGCGGCGCAGTTCGTAGCGCAGCGGGCGCAGCGGCCCGCCCACACGGCGCACCGTGGAGACGGGGGGCGTGGAGCGGGTGGCCGGGGGGCGCGCGCCGGCTGCGGGGCGTTCCCCGGCCTCCGGACCGGGGGCGGGCCAGGACGTGGTCGCGGGGCCTGCCTCCCCGCGGAACCCGGCACCGCGGGCCGGGCGCGGGTCCGTGCGGGAGTCGTGGGGGACGGCGGTGTCGGGGCCCGCGGCGGCGCCCGCCCCGGCTCGGACCGGGGCCCCGGCCTCGATCCGCGCCTCCGTCTTGGCCGGTCCGCCGGCGCGGGCCTGCGGCACGGGCGGGACCGGGGCTCCGGCGTCACCGGTCTCGTCGGCGAGCTGGTGGACGAGGACGCCGTTGCGGAAAGCCGCTTCGCCGACCTCGGCGCAGTCGCTGCCGTACACCGAGAGCCGGCTGCCGCTCTCCGCGACGATCTCCACGGCACGGTGCGCGGCACGGGCCTCGCGGCCCAGGACGTCGGCCAGCCGGGCGGCGTGCGGGGTGCGCACGGCGACCCGCGGGCGCAGCCGGGTGCGGGCGAAGTCCGCGGCCTCCTGGTCGGCGACGAGTCGGCCCGAGGCGATGGAGACGACCCGGTCGGCGCTGCGGGCCGCTTCCTTCGCGTCGGCGGTGGTGAACAGCACGGCCCCGCCGAGGGAGGCGTGGCCGCGCAGCAGTCCGTGCAGCCAGGCGCGTTCCCGGGGCTGGAGGCCGGCGGACGGCTCGTCGAGGAGCAGGGTGCAGGGGTCGGCGAGGAGGGCCGCGGCCAGCCCGAGGCGGCGGTCCATGCCGACCGAGAGCGTCCCGATCCGCTGGTCGCGCAGGCCCGCGATGCCGACGACCTCCATCATGGTGTCCGCCCGGGAGGCCGGTACGCCGACGGCGGCGCAGAGCATGCGCAGCTGGCCGCGGACCGTCCTCGAAGGATGTCCGGGGACGTCACCGAGGAGCACGCCGACCTCACGGCCGGGATGCGGGATCCGGTGCAGCGGGCGGCCGCGGAAGTAGGTGATGCCGCGGCCCGGTTCGAGTTCGAGCATGAGCCGCAGGGCGGTGGTCTTGCCCGAACCCGGCTCTCCGAGCAGGGCGGTCACGCACCCCGGGCGGGCCTCGAAGGTGAGGTCGTCCACGAGGGGCGGCAGATCTCGGCGGGGTGCACTGGTGAGTCCGATGGCCTGGAGCATCGCTTCTCTCGCGGGGTGTGAGACCGCTCTGCGGCAGGGTGAGTACCCCATGCAAGATAACGCGATATGTCCGATTTTCTACGCAACCGCTCCGAGTCGCGGCCGGCATTGCGGCCGTCCGGGGCGGTGCGGGCCCGGAAGGCCCGGTCCGGTTACGGACCGAAGACGGCGGGTCAGACCTCCGGCCGCAGCATCGGCGGGTTGAGCAGGGTCGCCCCGCCGGCCCTGAACAACTGTGCGGGCCGACCGCCCTGACGGGTCGTCGTCCCCCCGGCGGGCACCAGGAACCCGGGGGTCCCGGTGACCTTGCGGTGGAAGTTGCGCGGGTCGAGCGCCACGCCCCACACGGCCTCATACACCCGGCGGAGCTCGCCCACGGTGAACTCGGGCGGGCAGAAGGCGGTGGCCAGCGAGGAGTACTCGATCTTCGAGCGGGCACGCTCCACACCGTCGGCGAGGATCCGTGCGTGGTCGAAGGCGAGGCCCGTGACGGTCTGGTCGGGGCCCTCCAGGAGCTCGTCGACGGGAGCCCAGCGGGCGCTGTTCGCGTCGCCGCCCGCCCGGGGCGCGGGGAGGTCGGGAGCGAGCACCAGGTGCGCCACGCTGACCACCCGCATCCGCGGGTCTCGCTGCGGGTCCCCGTAGGTGGCGAGCTGTTCGAGGTGCGCCCCGTTGTCCACGCCGGGAGCGGCCGGGTCGTGCGCGCACAGCCCGGTCTCCTCGGCGAGCTCCCGCGCCGCGGCGGCCGCGAGGTCCTCGTCCCCGCGCACAAAGCCGCCGGGCAGGGCCCAGCGGCCCTGGAACGGCTGCTCTCCCCGACGTACGACCAGCGCGCAGAGCGCGTGGCGCCGCACGGTGAGCACGACCAGGTCGACGGTGACGGCGAAGGGCGGGAAGGCCGACGGGTCGTAGGGCGACATGCCGCGATCATAGTCGTCTGCCTGACGATAAACAGCGCTTTCGTGATCCCGAGGACGGTGATCTCGAACCCAGTCCGCACCGTCGCGCCCAGGCGGGCCGACCACCCGTGAGGCGCCTCACCCTCCCAGTTGGAGCCCATCGGCGGCCTCCTCCACCATGCCGACGCCGAGGCGGCTGATCCGGACCGTGAACGGCGCCCCCGCCACCCGTAGTCCGGCCAGGCGCAGGGCGCCGAGGGGGGCGCCCGCCCGCGGGGTCACGGCGACCGTCCCCGCCGGGGCGTCCGGGCGGATGCCCGCGAGCGCGGTGAGGGCGTGGATCCCGGCGGCGGCGGCCACCGCCGCCGGTCGGCAGGCCGCAGGGTGCGGGAGCGGGGCGCTGCCGGCGGTGCGCTGCTCGGCGGCGTACATCTCCGGCAGCCGGTACCCGAACACCTCCGCCGCGTCGAGCAGGCCCCGCAGCAGGCCTGCGGCTTCCTTCTCGTGTCCGGCCTGAGCCAGCCCGGACACCGCGACGGCGGTCTCGTGGGGCCGGACCGCGCCGGAGCGGTGGCCGAAGGGGTTGTGTCCCGGCTCCCGGACCGCCATGCTCCGCAGCCCCCATCCGGAATCCATCGCCGGGGCGCCGAGGAGGCGGGCGAGCTGTTCGGAGCGGATCCGGTCCAGCAGCCCGGGTGCGAGGCTGCCGCCGCCCAGCAGGCCGGTGTCCAGTAGGTGCACCGTGGCCGCGGTCAGCCGGGCCAGCGGCCGGCCGTCGGGATGCAGGGCGGCGGCGGGGCGGCCGCCGTCCGGGCCGTCGATCCAGAACCGGCCCAGGAATCTCTCCCGCAGGGCGGCCGCCCACTCCCGCCACTCCTCGGCTCCGGCCCGCCCGCACGCGTCGAGCAGATCGGCGCCGAGCACGGCGGCCCGGTGGGCGTGGGCCTGGGTCTCACAGCGCCGCGGCCCCGGGTCGGGGTCGGCCAGGAAGCCGTCCTCCCCGAGCGCGCCGCGCAGCCAGTCCAGGCAGCGCTCGGCGGCCGGCAGGAGGCGGGCCACCTCCTCCTCGGGCAACCCCCACCTGCGGGCCTCGGCGAGCACCGCCGGGAAGCCGAGGGTTGCCTCGGTGCCGGTGCAGCCCGGCGGCAGCTGCGGTCCGGCGGCGCGCAGCGGCCCGGGGATCCGGCCCGCCCCGGGGCCCCGCCCCGTGGCCTGGCTGCGGGCCAGGGTCCGCAGCGTGGCGGCGGCGAGCCCGGTGCCGAGGGGCAGCGCCATCCGGGCGGCCCACAGCGACTCCGCCGGGGCCAGTCCGAGCCGCCAGGGCACCCCCGCCGCGACGTAGGCGTCGCCGGGGTCCGCGGCGTCCCGCAGGAGCAGGGCCCGCAGGTCGTCGACGCTGGTCCTCAGCCATGCCTCCGCCCTCGGGTCGTCCCCCTCGGCGCGGGCTCCGGCCAGCGGGTTCGCGACCTGTCCGGCGGGGGCCCGCGCGGTGCGGTCGCGGGTGGTCCGCAGCTCGATGGTGCGGGACTCCCCCGGGCCCAGTTCGAGCTGCCAGCGCAGCAGACCGGCGTTGGCGAGGGCATCGTCCGGGGCGGGCTCGGCGGTGGTGACGGCCAGGGCCTCCTCCGTGCTCCAGCGCAACCCCGCCGCGTGCACCCCGGCGGCGAGCTCGGGCCCTGAGCGACCGGCCGCCACCGCGGCCAGTTCGGCCAGGTCCGTGCCGAGCGAGACCTCCACGGGCAGCCGCAGGGGTCGGGCCGCGAAGCTGCGGACGGTGATGCGCTCGGTGCCGTCCGCATGCCGGACGCGCTCGATGCCGATGTCGGGGTCGGGTCCGGGTTCGACGCCCGTCCGGACGGTGGCCGCGAAGACGGCCCGGTCGGGCCCGAGGCTGCGCCCCTGCACGGCGACCGGGTCCCGCCCGGCGACGCGCAGCACGCAGCGCGACAGCAGCCGGCGTCCGGACCGGTAGACGCCTTCGATGCCCTGCCCGGTCAGCTGGCCGTGCTCGGGCGAGACGACCAGGCAGGGGGCGGCGACGCAGATGACGGCACCGTGGACCGGCGGCAGTTCGGCCCGCCGAACGCCGCCGGACCCGGGCGGTGGTCCCGGCGGCCGGACACCGGGAGCGGACCCGCCCTCGGGCAGGGCCGCCGGCGCCGGAACGTCGGGCGCGGGCGCAGTGCCGCAGGGCGCCCCCGGCGGGCGGGATCCCGAAGCCGGGGCGGTCCCGGGCGGGAGCCCCGGCGGAAGGGGGGCGGGCGCCGTCCCGGAGGGGAGCCCCGGTGGGCGGGAAGCGGAGGTGGTTCCGGGCGGGCCGGATTCGGATGCGGGGGGAGCCATGTGTCGCCTTGTCTGCGCTCCGGCCGGTTCGGCTGGGCGGCGACGCGGCCGGACCCCCACCGCCCACCGGCTGAACGCCCCTACCCCCGCCCGGGTCACGGGACCCGGTGGCGGCGGCCCGCAGCGGGTGGCGTGCGGGCGGCGTTCGGCCCCGCCCGCCGCGTCCCACAGCCGTCGCAGGGGGCGGCCCGGCGCCGGGGCCTGCCGGGCGCTCACCGCCCGCTCCCCTCGGGGCGGCGGGAGGGGCGGCGGCGCTGCCCCTCCCGCCGGCCGGGCGGACGCGTGGGGGCGGCGGTCCGCTTGCGGCGTGGTTCGCGGCGCCTGCGCTCCTCGCGCAGGCACTCCCGCAGCCCCTCGGGGTCGAGGCCCTCGTTGCAGGCGTGGTGGAGCAGCTGGGCGAACCGGTACTCGGCGTCCGCCTGGAGGGCCAGTCCGAGGGCGATCCGGGCGGTCGGCTCGTCCCCGCTGGACCAGGAGACCCAGCCGGCCAGGGTGAGCGGGGCCGCCGCGTGCTCACCGTAGGCGCCGACGCAGCGCCGGGCCAGGGCCCGCCACAGCCGCAGGGCCGGGGCCGCCTCGTCGCCCTCCATCCATTCGGCTGCGATGTCGCGGACCTCCCGGTCCTGGAGGCCGAGGATCACGGCGGCGGCCTCGTCGTTGCCGAGCAGCGCGTCGTCCCAGTCGTCCGCGCGGGGCCCGCTCTCGGCGGGCGGGGCGAGGGTCAGCCGCCTCAGGAGGGTGCGGGCCAGGCTGAGTGTCTGCGCGCCGACCTCCTCACGGGTCTGCCCGTCGAGGATTTTCGGCACGAGGGAGACCGCGGCCCGCTCCAGGGCCTCCTCCTGATCGGCGGCCCAGGGTCCGCCGAGCGGCGCCATCCGCTGCTCGATCTCCCTGAGGGAGCCTCGGACCTGGAGCCCGGCGAAGGTGGCCGCGGCGGCCATCACCGAGGTGCCAGGCGGGGCCAGCGGGGTCCCCTCGGCGGGACAGGGGTCGGCCTCGGTGCAGACATACGACCAGTAGCGGCCGCCTGAGAGGCACAGGGCCTCCAGGACCGGTACGTCCAGCGCGCCGCAGGCCGTCCGGAGCCGCTGGGCGAGCGGCCGCAGCCGGGTCATGACCCGCTGCCCACTCTCCCCGGCGGCCGGGTCCTGGCACAGGAAGACCACGATGCCGTCGGGCTTGGCGCCGCGCCGTTCGCTGCCCTTGATCAGGCACTCGGCGACCTGGCGGGCGGTGTCCTCCCATTCGGTGGTGGCGGCGGGGATCCCGACGCGGAGCCGGCCGCCGAAGCGGCCCGACGCGCCGTGCACGGCGACCATGACGAGGGAGTCGGTGGGATGGAAGCCGAGCATGTAGGGCAGCGCGTCGGCCAGTTCGGCCGGGCTGCGCAGGGTGATCTGAGGTGCGTCGGGGGCTCCGCCGGGACTGATAGAGGGCCTGCCGGACGGGCTGCGCGATTCGTTGTTCGTCGTCATGCCTCGAAGGTCCCGTGCGTGATCCGATCCGGAAACCCCTGTGGATAACTCGTCCAATGTTCAACATCCACAGACCGGAGTCCGCATTGGCGCGATGTCAGAGGGATCAGGTTGCATGGGGGCATGAACGCAGACCTGAGGTCCTCCGCCGATTCCGTACTCGCCCGCCTCGTCGGCGACCCCGCGGGCACCGCCAGGCTGCGCGAGGACCAGTGGCGGGCGATCGAGGCCCTCGTCGCGCACAAGCGGCGGGCCCTGGTCGTCCAGCGCACGGGCTGGGGCAAGTCCGCGGTCTACTTCGTCGCCACCTCCCTGCTGCGGGCGAACGGTGCCGGGCCGACCGTGATCGTCTCCCCGCTGCTCGCGCTGATGCGCAATCAGGTCGAGGCCGCCGCCCGCGCCGGCATCCACGCCCGCACCATCAACTCCGCCAACCCCGAGGAGTGGGAGGGCATCCAGGCCGAGGTGGCGGCGGGCGAGGTCGACGTCCTGCTCGTCAGCCCGGAGCGCCTCAACAACCCCGAGTTCCGCGACCAGGTCCTGCCCAAGCTGTCGGCCGCCACCGGCCTGCTCGTGGTCGACGAGGCCCATTGCATCTCCGACTGGGGACACGACTTCCGCCCCGACTACCGCCGGCTGCGCACGATGCTGGCCGACCTCCCCCCGGGCGTGCCGGTCCTGGCGACCACGGCCACCGCCAACGCCCGCGTGACGGCCGACGTCGCAGAACAGCTCGGCACCGGGACGGGCTCGGACGCCCTGGTCCTGCGCGGGCCCCTGGACCGCGAGAGCCTCAGCCTGGCCGTACTGACCCTGCCCGACGCGGCGCACCGCCTGGCCTGGCTCGCCGACCACCTCGGCGAGCTGCCCGGCTCCGGGATCGTCTACACCCTGACGGTGGCCGCCGCCGAGGAGGTCACCGCCTACCTGCGCCACCGCGGGCACACGGTCTCCTCGTACACCGGCAAGACCGAGAACGCCGACCGCGAGCAGGCGGAGAACGACCTCCAGGCGAACCGCGTGAAGGCCCTCGTGGCCACTTCCGCCCTCGGGATGGGCTTCGACAAGCCCGACCTGGGCTTCGTGGTGCACCTGGGCTCGCCCTCCTCTCCGATCGCCTACTACCAGCAGGTGGGCCGCGCCGGGCGTGGCGTCGAACACGCCGAGGTGCTGCTGCTCCCCGGCCGGGAGGACGAGGCGATCTGGCAGTACTTCGCCTCGGTGGCCTTCCCCCCGGAGGAGCAGGTGCGCCGCACCCTGGACGCCCTGGCACAGGCCGGCCGCCCCCTGTCGCTGCCCGCCCTGGAGCCGCTGGTCGACCTTCGGCGCACCCGGTTGGAGGCGATGCTCAAGGTGCTCGACGTGGACGGCGCGGTGCACCGGGTCAAGGGCGGCTGGACCGCCACCGGCGAACCCTGGGTGTACGACACCGAGCGGTACGCGTGGGTGGCCCGGCAGCGGGCCGCCGAGCAGCAGGCGATGCGCGACTACGCGGCGACCACCGGGTGCCGGATGGAGTTCCTGCGCCGCCAGCTCGACGACGAGGAGGCCGCACCGTGCGGCCGCTGCGACAACTGCGCGGGCGCGCGCTTCACGGCGGCGGTATCCTCCGCCTCCCTCGACACCGCCCGGGGGGAACTGGGGCGCCCGGGGGTCGAACTGGAACCGCGCAGGATGTGGCCGACCGGACTCGCGGCGGTGGGCGTCGACCTCAAGGGCCGGATCCCGGCCGGCGAACAGGCTGCGCCCGGCAGGGCCCTCGGCCGGCTCTCCGACATCGGCTGGGGAAACCGGCTGCGCCCCATGCTCGCCCCCCAGGCACCCGACCAGCCGGTTCCGGACGATGTGGCACAGGCCGTGGTGGCGGTACTGGCCGACTGGGCCCGGGGGCCGGGCGGCTGGGCATCGGGCGCCGACGACGCCCCGGCACGCCCCGTGGGAGTGGTCGCGCTGCCCTCGCGCAGCCGCCCGCAGCTGGTCGGCTCGCTGGCCGCGCGGATCGCGGAGGTCGGACGGATTCCGCTGCTCGGAGCTCTGGAGTACACCGACCAGGCGCCGGAGTTCGGGCTTCCGTCTTCGAACAGCGCCCAGCGGGTCCGGGGGCTCCACCAGGCCTTGACCGTGCCGCCAGCCCTGGCGGCGAGCCTGACCGAGGTCGCCGGTCCGGTGTTACTCGTCGACGACCGCGCCGAGAGCGGCTGGACCCTCGCAGTGGCCGCCCGGCTGCTTCGACGAGCGGGAGCGAGAGGGGTGTTTCCGCTGGTGCTCGCCCTTCAGCCGTAGCGGAACGAGTCGTCACCGGCGTGGCGGGGCAAGGATATGAACGGCATACCGGCGAATTCCGGTCCGCGTGCTCAAATGCTCATTGCCCCACCGTCGCGGGCCACGCGAGAATCGGAGTGCTCCCGCTCGGCTCGTCGGCACGCTCCTGGGCCTCGCTGCGGCGCGCCCACACCTCAGCCGTGCCCGTTCGCGGGCGTGTACCCGAAGGGAGGACCGTGACCTTCGGTTTCGCCCCGCCCGCGACCGCGTCCTTGACCACGGCCACCGGTGGCGCCAGTCGGCACGGCCGACTGCTCGAACCCTCCGAGTGGACCGCCGCGGGAGTTCCCCTGCTGCGCAACCCGCGGGAGGTGGTCAGCGGCCTGCACTCCCGGCACAGCCCGGTACCGTCCACCGCCGTCATAGCCGTGCTCGGTCCCGAGGAACAACTCGTCGCCAGCGCCTCGTTCGTGCAGCGCTCGGCCTCGGCGGACGGCTGGGAGTACCGCAACGCCCTGCTGTCCCGGCTGCGCCGGGTCATCCCGCACGACCTGCGGCGGCGGACCCCGGTCCGGACGGCGGTGCTGATGTACTGCCGTGAGGGCGACGAGCGATGGACCGAGGAGGACGGGGCCTGGATGTGGGGGCTGCGGGACGCCTGCACCCTGCACGGGCTGCGCTGCGGCGCCTACATCACCCTGACCCGCGGGGGTTGGCAGGTGCTCGGCGAAGGCCGGGGCGGAAGGCACCCCAGTTCGGAGTCCCTGCCGGAGCGGCTCGGCTCCATCACCGAGGTCGCATCCCTGCCCCTGGGCACGGCCAGCGGCATGGTCGAGCCGCTGCGCCGGGCTGCCGCCCGCTAGACCGTCTCCGGCCCATGGCCGTACCCGGTCCTGGGGACACGGCCCAGGCCCGCACGGCCACCCTCCCGCGAAAAGGAGGTGCGGCGGGTCGGGCCTCGGACCTCAGCGGGGCCGGCCTGCGGCCCGCCCCGCCCCCCTCACCCGTACGGGGCACGAGGCGTCAGACGCCCGCGCCCAGCACGGAGTTGATGTGCTTCGCGTCACCGCAGACGACGAGCAGCGCACCTGCCCGCGCGAGCGCGACCGGCAGGGCGGCCGCGGTCGCCCCGGCCGGTCCGCCGTTGGCCGCAAAGACCACGACGGGACGTCCGGCGGCGCGCTGCACCTGCGCTGCGTCCGCGTAGAAGACGTCGTCCTTGGCGTCATGCTGGGCCCAGTAGGAGGCCTCGCCGAAGGACAGCTCGTGTGCGGCCCACGGGTGCGGGTCGCCGGTGGTGAGCACCAGGATGTCGCCGGGCGCGCGCCCGGTGTCGAGCAGCAGGTCCACGGCCTCCTCGGCCGCGTCCAGCGCACCCTCGGCGGAGGCCGGGATCAGCTGGACCTGCGGCACCGCGGCCGAGACGGACGGCGCGGCGGAAGCTGCGGGAACGGGCCCGGGGGCGGCCTGCGCCGCGCGCTGCGCGGGCGGGGCGGGGCGGGCGGGACCGGGGCGTCCGGGCCGGGGTACTGCGGCGGGACGCGGACCAGGTACAGGGCGGGGGGTCTGCGCGGTGCGGCTCGCGGCCGGCGTGACGCGGGGACCCTGGGCACTCTCGTGAATCTGAGGCTCCTCGATGGCGGGGGTGAGAGGCATGAGTTGATGTCTATCAAACACCGGTACGAAACGTACCGGTGGGTGGCACGTGGGTGCGATCAGAAATCGAAGCCGAGTTGGCCTCCGTTTTCCAGCTCCATCGACTCCTCGCTGCGGCGCACCTTCTTCAAGTGCCGCCACTGGGGCAGCGCGTCGAGGTACGACCACGAGAGCCGGTGGTACACGGTGGGGCCGCGCTCCTCCAGCGCGGCACGGTGCACGGGCGAGGGGTAGCCGGCGTTGGCGGCGAAGGCGAAGACCTCCGTCCCGTCGCCCGGTTCGCCCAGTGCGGCCATCATCCGGTCGCGCTGGACCTTGGCGATCACCGAGGCCGCGGCGACGGCGACGCAGGACTGGTCGCCCTTGATCACCGTACGGACCTGCCAGGGCGCGCCGAGGTAGTCGTGCTTGCCGTCGAGGATCACCGCGTCGGGCCGCATCGGCAGGCCCTCCAGGGCGCGTACCGCCGCGATCCGCAGCGCGGCCGTCATCCCCAGCTCGTCGATCTCCTCCGGTGAGGCGTGTCCGAGGGCGTGTGCGGTGACCCAGGTCTGCAGGACGTCGAACAGTTCGTCGCGCCGCCTGGGGGTGAGCAGTTTCGAGTCGGTGAGCCCCTCGGGGGGCCGGCGCAGGCCGGTGATCGCCGCACACACGGTGACGGGACCAGCCCATGCCCCTCGTCCGACCTCGTCGACCCCGGCGATGACCTTGGCGCCGGTGGTTGCACGGAGGGAGCGTTCGACGGTGTGGGTGGGTGCTTCGTACGGCATGGCGCCAGCAAGGTTACGCCGCCCCGGGCCGCCTGCACACCCCGGCCCGCGGCAAGCGCGCGCACGGGGTACCGGCCGACCCGCGCGGGCACCCTCCCGAACCTGCGCCGAGACGTCCGCGGCCCGCCCGAAGGGCGCCCGGGAGCGGGGCACCGGCACCATCGGCCCTTCCGTCGTCTCAGCGATCTCCCGGTCCGGCCATTCGCTTCCGCATACCCTGGCCGGGTACGCCGGCACCGCCGGGATCACGTCGGCGACCAGCGGAATTACGGCATCCGATCGGGCGCCCACCCGCTCGATTCCGCACGGAATCAGCTCCCCGATCACCTCGCAGGCGCCTCGCGCGGCCCCTCCGGGATCACCTCACGCGAGGGATCGCCCGCCCGGGATCGCAATCGTGAAGCACGACCCTCGGCTCCTTCTCCGCCGCCGCCCCGCTCCGTCCCGTGGTGCCGGTCGGGTCCCGGGCCGCCGAACCCGTGGTCCCTCTGCGGATGTTCGCCCGCCGCAGCCGCCCGGGCACCTGCCCGTGCGCACGGCCGTACGACGGGACCCGGGGCGGGACCTTCCCCCCAGCACCCGGGTCCGCAGCGGAAAGGGGCGGCCTCTAGGCAGGGGCCGTCGGAAGCCAGGCCGGGAGCGCCTCGGTCCGGGCCAGCCAGGCCTGGGGCAGTGCGGCTTCCCCACGTGCGCCCAGGATCCCGCCGACAATCGCGCAGGTGGTGTCCACGTCACCGCCGACCTGGGCGGTGGTCCAGAAGGCCCGCTCGAACGCGTCCAGCGCCCGCGCCGCCGACCACAGTGCGAACGGCACCGTGTCGTGGGCGCTCGTCCGCCGACCGCAGCCCAGTACGGCCGCGACGGTGTTCGCGTCCCCGTAGTCCAGCATGTCCCGCGCCCGGCGCACGCCTGCGCCCACGGCGCTGCGCGGCACCAGCGCGATCACCCCGTCCAGCAGTTCCTCGGCGGTCGGCGGGCCGTCCGGGGTCGCCGCCAGCGCGGCTGCGGCGGCGACGGCCATCGCCCCGCACACCGCCTCGCGGTGCTGGTGGGTGGTGTAGGCGGAGATCTCGGCCTGGTGGGTGGCCTGCTCGGGGTCCTCCGCGTACCAGGCGCCCAGCGGAGCGATCCGCATGGCCGCGCCGTTTCCCCAGGAGCCCTGTCCGTTGAAAAGCTCGGCGGCCAGGGTGCGCCAGTCCTCGCCCTCGCGGACCAGGCGCAGCATCCGGTTGACGGCGGGGCCGTAGCCGCGGTCGAAGTCGTGGTGCTCGGCGAACGAGGCCGCCAGCGCGTCCTGGTCGATGCGCCCGTACGCGGCGAGCACGGCCACCACCGAGCAGGCCATCTCGGTGTCGTCGGTCCACTGCCACGGCTCGCTGCCGGCCGGCAGCTCGCGCCGCTTGAGCAGCGGGTAGTTCACGGGGACGAAGTACTGGGAGCCCAGGGCGTCCCCCAGGGCCAGCCCGCGGAGGCTGGACAGGGCGCGTGCGTAGCGCCGTTCGGAAGCGGAATCAGCGGTCATCGCGCGCCACTTTAGCCGTCCAGATCATAAGGCTCGGGTGTGGTCCACCGCTCAAACGGGCGGTCCATCCGGTACCGGCCGTCGGGACCGAGCTTCAGAACACGGAATTCGCCGTTCCCGGGGTTGGAGAGGGCCTCGAACTCGGCCACCGACCAGTGGAACCAGCGCATGCAGAACAGCCGCATCGTCAGACCGTGCGTCACCAGCAGGACGTTCTCGGGGTGGTCGGGTGCCTCGAAGCTGCGGTAGAGGCTCTCCAGGAAGGAACCGACGCGGTCGTAGACGTCGGCGCCCGACTCGCCCTGGGCGAAGCGGTAGAAGAAGTGCCCGTAGGCATCGCGGTAGGCCTTCTGGAGCTTCACGTCGTCGCGGTCCTGCCAGTTGCCCCAGTCCTGCTCGCGCAACCGGGGCTCCTCGCGCATCCGCACCCGCGCGGGGTCCAGGCGCAGCTCGCGGAAGGTCTGGAGGGTCCGGCGGTACGGGGAGACGTAGGCGCTGATGTGCTCGTCGCCGAAGAGCTCGCGCAGCCGGACCCCGGCCTCGGCTGCCTGTTCGCGGCCGGCGGGGGTCAGGCGCAGGGCGTGGTCGGGCTCGCGCTCGTACACCGTGTCATCGATGTTTCCCTCCGATTCCCCGTGCCGGACGAGGACGATGCGCCGTGGTCGAACCATGCCCCGACCCTATGCCGCCCGGGGGCGCGCACGCCCCGGGCACGCCGGTCGCCGGAGCGGTTCGTCGTACGGTCATACCGTCCAGCCGGGTTCGAGGTCCACGACGTCCCCGGTGAGCGCCTCGACGTCCGCCTCGGTCTGGGCGCGCAGCGAGAGCCGCTCCACCCGCTCCTGCCGGTACTTGCCGTGTTCAGCAGCCGCTCGCCACATGGACAGCACCAGGAACTCCCGTCCCGGAGCCTCGCCGAAGAGTCCCCGGATCATCCCGGGCGAACCGGCCATGGCGGGGTTCCAGACCTTCTCCTGCATCAGCGCGAAGTGCTCCAGGCGGCCTTCCCGGACCCGGGTGTGCGCGACCCGGACCACGTCGGCGTCGGTGAAGCGCGGCTCGAAGCCGGTCTTCACGTCGAAGCGGTAGTCGAAGAGCGTGACCCGGGCGTCGGTGTAGGTGCCGGCCTGCGCGGCCGCCAGTCTGTCGTGGGAGCGAGCCATGAAGGAGTCGTAGAAGGAACGGCTCTCCCAGAACGCGAAGACGTGCGCGACCCCCTGCCGGCCTCTGCTCCAGCCGCCGCCCTGCCCCCGGAATCCGGGTTCGCCGGGCAGCCCCGCCCACTTGCGCTGCCCGCGCTCGAACCCGCGTCGGTCCGTCACCGTGCAGCGAATCCACTTGACCAGCACCGCGCCATCGTACGGGCCTGGGACCGGCCCCGGTCAGTCCCAGGAGCGGTGGATCCGTACCAGTTCGGCCGCATCCCGCTCAGGCAGCCGAAGACCGAACTCCCGCTCGAGCTGACCGAGGAGTCCGTCCGGGGTGACGGTCTCCCGCTCGGTCCGCCCGTCGGGGTGGAGGCGCGTGAGTTCCCGTCCCACGAGGGTCGTGCGCACCGTGTCGCCCGGGAGCTGTACGAGGGTTCGCCCGATGAAGGAGGAGCGGGGGTGGGTGGAGCTGTAGTGGTTCAGCACGACGTAGTCGACGGGGTGGTAGCGCTGCGGGGAGAAGGCGTACAGGTCCCGCCAGGAGGCCCCGCGGCGGATGCGGAGCGCCAGGACGCCGTCCTCCTCCTCGTGGACGGCGAAGGTCCACGGGCCCTGGCGCACCTGGGTCCCGGGCCGCCCGAGCGGTACGGGGTCGCGCGGGCCCTGGTAGCCGAACCCCGCGTCGCAGAGCCACGGTTCGCCGTCGACCGTGACGACGAGGGTCGCGTGCGTCACCGCGAGCAGCGTGTCGCCCCGGGTGCGGTTGCGGGCGCCGCGCCCGGAGACCTCGAAGCCGATCCGCTCCAGGGCGGCCGCCAGCAGCGAGTTCTGCTCGTAGCAGTAGCCGCCGCGGCGGCCGTGCACGAGCTTCTCCTCGAGGGCCTCGACCTCCAGCGCGACGGGGCGGCCGAACAGGACGTCCAGGCTTTCGAAGGGGATGGCGGCGGTGTGGGCCCGGTGCACCGCGTACAACGTCCCGAGGTCAGGCCGGAGTTCCCTGCCGTCCCCGCCCAGCCCGATCCGCGCCAGGTATGCGGCCAGATCCAGATCGTCACCGTTCCACATGCCCATCCGCTCCCCCGTCGTGGTGTTCCCCGGCCCACACGTGCCCATGGGCCCCTCCCCATGATCACCGCGCCGGCTCCGCGCACCAACCGTATCCACCCGCTCCCGCACCGAAAACGCCGAAGAGGGTGCCGACCCGCGGGTCGGCACCCTCTTACGTGGCGCTAGGCGTCAGCCGTCAGCTGCAGCCGCTGGTGGAGCCGCAGCCCTCGCAGATGTAGCAGGAGCCGGCGCGCTGCATCTTCGTACCGCAGGAGAAGCAGAGCGGAGCGTCGGCGGAGACGCCCATCTGCATCTCGACCAGCTCGGCGTTGCTGTGCGCCGTCTTCGGGGCCGGCACCGGGACGACCGCCACCGGCTTGGCCACGGCGGCGACGGGCGCCGACTGGGCCAGGGACTCGGTGTCGAGCTCCTCCTCGAGCGGCTCGTACGAGCCGGTGTCGAGGTGGCGCTGGCGCTCCTCGGCGGAGTGGATGCCGAGGGCCGAGCGGGTCTCGAAGGGCAGGAAGTCGAGCGCCACGCGGCGGAAGATGTAGTCGACGATCGACTGCGCCATCCGCACATCCGGGTCGTCCGTCATACCGGCCGGCTCGAAGCGCATGTTGGTGAACTTCGCGACGTACGTCTCCAGCGGGACGCCGTACTGCAGACCGACCGAGACGGCGATCGAGAAGGCGTCCATCATGCCCGCGAGGGTCGAGCCCTGCTTGGACATCTTCAGGAAGACCTCGCCCAGGCCGTCGTCCGGGTAGGAGTTGGCCGTCATGTAACCCTCGGCGCCACCGACCGTGAAGGAGGTGGTGATCCCCGGGCGGCCCTTGGGGAGGCGCTTGCGGACCGGACGGTACTCGATGACCTTCTCGACCGCCGTGCGGATGGTCTCCTCGGCCTTCTCGGTGATCTCGGCCTTCTCCTCCTCCTTCTTCTTGGCGGAGAGGGGCTGGCCGACCTTGCAGTTGTCGCGGTAGATCGCGAGCGCCTTGACGCCCAGCTTCCACGCCTCGAAGTAGATCTCCTCGATCTCCTCGACGGTCGCCGTCTCCGGCATGTTGACCGTCTTCGAGATCGCGCCGGAGATCCAGGGCTGGATCGCGGCCATCATGCGGACGTGGCCCATCGGGGAGATGGAGCGCTCGCCCATCGCGCAGTCGAAGACCTCGTAGTGCTCGGTCTTCAGACCGGGGGCGTCGACGACGTTGCCGTGCTCGGCGATGTGGGAGACGATCGCCTCGATCTGCTCCTCCTGGTAGCCCAGGCGGCGCAGGGCCTGCGGGACGGTGCCGTTGACGATCTGCATCGAGCCGCCGCCGACGAGCTTCTTGAACTTGACCAGGGCCAGGTCCGGCTCGACACCGGTGGTGTCGCAGGACATCGCGAGACCGATGGTGCCGGTCGGCGCGAGGACGGAGGCCTGGGAGTTGCGGAAGCCGTTCTTCTCGCCGAGGCGCAGGACGTCCTGCCAGGCCTCGGTGGCGGCGGCCCAGATCGCGTTGTCCAGGTCCTCGGTGCGCGGCGCGACGGCGTTGGCGTCGGCGTGCTGCTTCATGACGCGCTTGTGCGAGTCGGCGTTGCGGGCGTAGCCGTCGTACGGGCCGACGATGGCGGCCAGCTCGGCGGAGCGCTTGTAGGCGGTGCCGGTCATCAGCGAGGTGATCGAGGCGGCGAGGGTGCGGCCGCCGTCCGAGTCGTACGCGTGGCCGGTCGCCATCAGGAGGGCGCCGAGGTTGGCGTAGCCGATGCCCAGCTGGCGGAAGGCGCGGGTGTTCTCGCCGATCTTCTGCGTCGGGAAGTCCGCGAAGCAGATGGAGATGTCCATGGCGGTGATGACGAGCTCGACGACCTTGGCGAAGCGCTCGGCGTCGAAGGACTGGTTGCCCTTGCCGTCGTCGTTCAGGAACTTCATCAGGTTCAGCGAGGCGAGGTTGCAGGACGTGTTGTCCAGGTGCATGTACTCGCTGCAGGGGTTGGACGCGGTGATGCGGCCCGACTCGGGGCAGGTGTGCCAGTTGTTGATCACACCGTCGTACTGGATGCCCGGGTCGGCGCAGGCCCACGCGGCCTCGGCGAGCTTGCGGAAGAGCGCCTTGGCGTCGACCTTCTCGATGACCTCGCCGGTCATGCGGGCGCGCAGGCCGAACTCGGTGCCCTTCTCGACGGCCGTCATGAACTCGTCGTTCACGCGGACGGAGTTGTTGGCGTTCTGGTACTGGACGGACGTGATGTCGTCGCCGCCCAGGTCCATGTCGAAGCCCGCATCGCGCAGGGCGCGGATCTTCTCCTCCTCCTTCACCTTGGTGGCGATGAAGTCCTCGATGTCCGGGTGGTCCACGTCGAGGACGACCATCTTGGCCGCGCGGCGGGTGGCGCCGCCCGACTTGATCGTTCCGGCGGACGCATCGGCGCCGCGCATGAAGGAGACCGGGCCGGAGGCGTTGCCGCCGGAGGAGAGGAGCTCCTTGGAGGAGCGGATGCGGGAGAGGTTCAGGCCGGCGCCGGAGCCGCCCTTGAAAATCATGCCCTCTTCCTTGTACCAGTCGAGGATCGACTCCATGGAGTCGTCGACGGACAGGATGAAGCAGGCGGAGACCTGCTGCGGCTGGGGCGTGCCGACGTTGAACCACACCGGGGAGTTGAAGCTGAAGATCTGGTGCAGGAGGGCGTAGGTCAGCTCGTGCTCGAAGATCTCCGCGTCGGCGGGGGACGCGAAGTAGTCGTAGTCCTCGCCGGCCTTCGTGTACGTCTTCACGATGCGGTCGATGAGCTGCTTCAGACCGGTTTCGCGCTGCGGGGTGCCGACGGCGCCGCGGAAGTACTTGCTGGTGACGATGTTGACCGCGTTCACCGACCAGAAGTCGGGGAACTCGACGCCGCGCTGCTCGAAGTTGACCGAGCCGTCGCGCCAGTTCGTCATGACGACGTCACGGAGCTCCCAGTTCACCTCGTCGTACGGGTGCACGCCGGGGGTGGTGTGGATGCGCTCGATCCGCAGGCCGCCCTTGGCGGCCTTGGTCCCCTTGGCGCGGGAACCACGTGCCGAGCTGCTCGCCGTCTCTGTCATGCCGCCTGCCTCCCATATGCGGGCGAAAACGCCCTAAAGTGCCAGCGATATTCCGCGGCACAATGCTGTGTCCTGGATCTACGAATCTCGCCCTGCCGACCGGCGGGGCCACGCTGCGCTGCGGCCCTGTCCGGTCAGTCGGCGGCGGAGGCGGGCACGGGGACGACCGGGGGGGTCCCTCCGGGCTCGCACTCATGGGGATGAGGCCGCGGCTCGCGAAGCTCCGCGATGGCGGTCTCGAAGTCTTCAAGGGTGTCGAAAGCTTTGTAAACGGACGCGAACCGCAGGTACGCGACCAGGTCGAGCTCCTGCAACGGGCCGAGTATGGCCAGACCCACGTCGTGGGTGGTCAGCTCGGCGCTCCCGGTGGCGCGCACCGCCTCCTCGACCCGCTGGCCGAGCTTGGCGAGGGCGTCCTCGGTGACCGGCCGCCCCTGGCACGCCTTGCGGACGCCAGAGATGACCTTGGTGCGGCTGAAGGGTTCCGTGACCCCGCTTCGCTTGATCACCATCAGCGAGGCCGTCTCCACCGTCGTAAAGCGACGGGAGCAGTCGGGGCACTGACGGCGCCGGCGGATCGACGTTCCGTCGTCGGTGGTACGGCTGTCGACGACGCGGCTGTCGGGGTGCCTACAGAAGGGGCAGTGCATGGTTCCCTCACCCTCCTCTTGGCACGGCTGAATCACCCCACGGAGCCCCTCAGCAACAGAGAGCGAGTCCCTGCCGGGGGCTCGTGAAGCAGCCACAAGCATATGCGATCCCGGAGGTCCGAGCAGACCCCGACCACAACTTGTGGGCTGTGACGCTCATCCAACCACTAGATCTTGCGTTGGGCATGATTTGCACCCCTACGCGTGTCGCGGGGCTCGATGGCCGGATTCCGGCAGTCGCGGTGCCACACTGGGCACGACTCCGGGCGGCGGCGATCCAACCGGGAAGGGTACCGTAAGCACCGGGCGCGGTTCCGAATCCACGTTCGGACGACGGGCCGGCCACACACGTCCGGGCCCCCGTTCGGGCCGGCCACCCACACCGGCCGTCCATACACCCACCGCTCTAACCCAGGTGGGGGATCCGCGATTTTTCACTCGAACGTGTGTTTGGCGCAACCTTTCGAAAGCTACTACCGTTATCCAGCTAGGGAGAACATTTCGAGAGGGGCCGACGTGACCACCACCGCAGACAGTGCCACCATCACTGCCCAGAACCGCTCCCAGAGCCGACTCGAGCCGGTGCATGCCATGAATGACGCAAGTCAGAACCCGGAGGCGGAGGCCGCCGCACGCCCCGCACGCTCGCTGCCAGGGCGACCTCCAGGCATCCGCGCCGACAGCTCCGGACTCACGGACCGGCAGCGGAGGGTCATCGAGGTCATCCGCGACTCGGTGCAGCGCCGCGGCTACCCGCCGTCCATGCGCGAGATCGGCCAGGCCGTCGGCCTCTCCAGCACCTCCTCCGTCGCGCACCAGCTGATGGCCCTGGAGCGCAAGGGCTTCCTGCGCCGCGACCCTCACCGCCCCCGCGCCTACGAGGTGCGCGGCTCCGACCAGCCCAGCTCGCAGCCCACCGACACCACCGGCAAGCCAGCCGCCTCCTACGTTCCCCTGGTCGGCCGGATCGCGGCCGGCGGCCCGATCCTCGCCGAGGAGTCGGTCGAGGACGTGTTCCCGCTCCCCCGCCAGCTCGTCGGCGACGGTGAGCTCTTCGTGCTCAAGGTCGTGGGCGACTCGATGATCGAGGCCGCCATCTGTGACGGCGACTGGGTCACCGTCCGCCGCCAGCCCGTCGCGGAGAACGGCGACATCGTCGCCGCGATGCTGGACGGCGAGGCCACGGTCAAGCGCTTCAAGCGGGAGGACGGCCACGTGTGGCTGCTCCCGCACAACGCCGCCTACCAGCCGATCCCCGGCGACGAGGCGACCATCCTCGGCAAGGTCGTCGCCGTACTGCGCCGCGTCTAACTCCTCGCCCCCCCAGCCAGCTCCGGGACCTCTGCGCCGGTCCCGGAGCTGTTGTATGCCCGCTGTGTGCCCGTCGGCCGGAACCTACTTGCCGTCGGCCTTCGCGCTCGCGTCGATCGCGGCCAGTGAGCGGCGGACCTGGTTGCGGTCCGTCGTGTACCAGAAGTCGGGCAGCGAGGCCCGCAGGAAGCTCCCGTACCGGGCCGTGGCCAGACGGGGGTCGAGCACCGCGACGACGCCCCGGTCGCCGGAGGCCCGGACGAGGCGGCCGGCGCCCTGGGCCATCAGCAGGGCCGCATGCGTGGCGGCGACCGCCATGAAGCCGTTGCCCCCGTTCTCCTCCACGGACTTCTGCCGCGCGCTCATCAACGGGTCGTCGGGGCGCGGGAACGGGATCCGGTCCATGATCACCAGCTGGCAGCTGGGGCCGGGAACGTCCACGCCCTGCCAGAGGGACAGCGTGCCGAACAGGCAGGTGTGCGGGTCCGCGGCGAAAGCCTTGATCAGCTCGCCCAGCGTCTCCTCGCCCTGGAGCAGGATGGGGTTGTCGAGCCGTCCGCGCAGTTCCTCGGCGGCCGCCTTGGCGCCGCGCATGGAGGAGAAGAGGCCGAGGGTCCGGCCGCCCGCCGCCTCGATCAGTTCCGCCAGCTCGTCCATCATGTCGCCGCGGGTGCCCTCCCGGCCCGGGGTGGCCAGGTGCTTGGCGACGTAGAGGATGCCCTGCTTCGGGTAGTCGAAAGGGGACCCGACGTCCAGGCCCCGCCAGAGCGGCACGCCCTCCCCCTCGACCCCCTCAGGGGAGAGACCGAGCGAGGCCGCGACCCCGTTGAAGTCCCCGCCCAGCTTGAGGGTGGCGGAGGTGAGGACCACCGAGCGGTCCTCGAAGAGCTTCTCGCGCAGCAGCCCGGACACCGACAGCGGTGCGACCCTGAGGGTGGCGCCGAAGCGGTCGTGGCGCTCGTACCAGACGACGTCGTACTCGGAGCCGAGCATGATCCGCTCGGCCACCGTGTGGACGTTCTCCACCGCGGCCAGTGCCTGCTTGCGGATGGCGTCCTCGTCGTGGACGGACTTGTCGCGGGTGGCGCCGATCGCGGAGATCACGGTGCGGGCGGAGTCACGCAGGGCGGCCAGCGCGTAGCCGAGGTCGTCGGGGATCTGCTCCAGGCGGCCGGGGAGCGCCAGCTCCATCACCCGCTCGAAGGTCTCCGCGGCGGTCTGCAGGGCGTCCGCGATCTTCTCGTCGACCAGCTTGGCGGCACGCTTCACGGCCCGGTTGACCTGGCCCGGGGTGAGCTCACCGGTGGCCACACCGGTGACGCGGGAGACCAGCTCGTGGGCCTCGTCCACGATCAGGACCTCGTGCTGCGGCAGTACGGGGGCGCCCTCGATGGCGTCGATGGCGAGCAGCGCGTGGTTGGTGACGACCACGTCCGCGAGCTTGGCCCGCTCTCGGGCCGCCTCGGCGAAGCACTCGGCGCCGTACGCGCACTTCGTGGCGCCCAGGCACTCCCGGGAGGAGACCGAGATCTGGCCCCAGGCCTTGTCGGAGACGCCGGGGGTGAGGTCGTCGCGGTCGCCGGTCTCGGTCTCGTCCGCCCAGTCGCGCAGACGCAGCAGGTCCTTGCCGAGCTTGCTGGTGGGGGCGGCCGCCTCGAACTGGTCGAAGAGGCCCTCCTCCTCGTCCTGCGGGGCGCCCTCGTGCAGCCGGTGCAGGCACAGGTAGTTCGACCGGCCCTTGAGCATGGCGAACTGCGGCCGCCGGCGCAGCTGCGGGTGGAGCGCCTCGACGGTGCGCGGCAGATCGCGCTCGACGAGCTGGCGCTGGAGCGCCAGCGTCGCCGTGGCCACGACGACGCGCTCGCCGTGCGCCAGGGCGGGCACCAGGTAGCCGAGGGACTTGCCGGTGCCGGTGCCGGCCTGGATCAGCCGATGGGAGCTGTCGTCGATCGCTTCGGCGACGGCTTCGGCCATGGCCACCTGGCCGGGGCGCTCCGTGCCGCCGACGGCGGAGACGGCGGCGTGCAGCAGGTCGGGGAGGGAGGGCTTCGTCATAGCAGGACCAACCCTACGGGGCGACGCCGACAGTGGCGTACCGCTCGGGCCTCACGGGCGGTACAGGGGGTTGGGCACGGTGCCGTGGGTGACGGCGTGCGGCCGGTCCGGGCGGTCGCGGTAGCCGTCCTGGCGGAGCCGGTTGCGGTTGAGGCAGAGCCGGTCGATCCGCACGGTGAGCAGGTCGAACAGCTCGTAGCGGTCCTTGAGCTCGGGGAAGCGGGCCTGGTGGCGGAGGATCTCCGCCCGTACGAGGGACCAGAAGTCGTCCTCGGGGACGGCGAGGCGGTCCTCGCACAGGGCGGCGAGGTAACGGAAGACCCCGACGAGCAGGCCGGCGTGGAGGAACTGGGTGAGGAAGGCGGGCGGCTCGGAGCGCAGGACGGCGCGGGCCTCGTCGGGCAGGGACTCCTGCTCGGGCAGTGGGGCGCTGCTGATCCCGACGTCGGCCACGAAGTCCTTGACCGCGAGGCGGACGGGCACGTCCTGTTCGTCGAAGACCACGATCGCGTTCTCGCCGTGCGGGGAGAAGACGGTGCCATAGCGGTAGAGGAAGTGGAGCAGTGGGGGCAGCAGGGCTGCGAAGAGCAGCTGGAGCCAGGCCGTGGGGGGTGAGGCCGGAGCGGGCGACGAGTTCGGCGGTGACGGGGGCGGGCCGGCGGGTCAGGGGTTCGCGCCAGATCGCTCCGAGGAGTTCCTTGTACTGCTACGGGACCTCGGGGAGCCGGCCGTACACGGGGTGGCGGACGGTGACGGAGGCGACCTCGCCGAACAGGATCACCCCGCATGCGTCGCTCAGGAAGGGGTCGGCGTCGCGCAGGGAGTGGATCCAGGCGGTGACGGCGGGGGCGGCCAGGGTGAGGTTGAGGAAGGTGCGGACGGACTGCTGCGGGAGCCGTTCGTCGGGGTCGGCGGGAAGCGGGACCAGGGCGCCGGAGGCGAGGGCGGGGGCGAAGAGGGGGAGGACGGCCTCGTCCCACTGCCAGGGGTGGACGGGCAGGTAAAGGTAGCCGAGGGGGGCCAGACCCCGGTCGCGGAGGGTCCGGTCGAAGACGGCACGGGTGACAGGGTCGAGATCGGCCGTGTAGAGACGCGCGGGGTCCTCCAGGCCGGCGACGCCGCGGTACTCGGCGAGGGAGGTGTGGGCGGCGAGCCAGGGCGGGCGCTGGGGGGGTGCGGGCCTCGGGGGCCCAGGCGGCGGCGTCCGCGGCGGACCATCCGACGCGGCCCTCGTTGGCGACGAGCCAGGGGTGGCCCGTCTGGTGGCCTTCGAGCGCGGCGTAGTCCAGGTCGGCGAGGACGCCGGCCGTGGGGGCGTGGTGGTCGAGGCGGGCGTCGGCGGCGAGGGTGGCGCTGAGCTCGCGGATCAGGTGGCCGAGGGTGGGGCCGTCGAGGCCGAGGAGGGTGCGGGCGCGGACGAGGAAGTCGTACGGGTCGCCGAAGGGCGTCGGGGACCCGGTGGAGGGGGGTGGTGGGGTGAGCGTGATCGTGTCCGGTGCGACCTGCCAGCTCCCGTAGGCGCGGCGGCGGGCGCGGAAGCCGAGGCTGCCGCCGTCGTCGAGGGTCAGGGTCCGGGCGTCGCGGGCGGCCGCCGGTGCCGGGGCTGGGGTGACGATCTCCTCGTAGGCGAACTCGGAGAGCATTTTGGCGAGCAGTCGGCGGGCGGCGGAGTCCCAGCTCGGGAGGTTGAGCTCGGGGGGCATGCGGGGGTGCTGGGGTGACGGGGGAAGGCGGGCTCCGTGGAGTCGGGGGCTGCGGGGAAAGTCGGCACGGGACTCCTCGTGGATCGGGAACTCCGCGGTGGGACGCGGAGTTTTCGAAGGGAGAGGCGTGAGAGAACGGCTTGGGGGGCGGACGACGGGTCGGCGGCGATCAGAGGAGATTGCGCAGCGACCGGTCCCGGATCATCAGGGCGGCGCGCTTCCCGGGGAGTTCGATTTCCGTGGCGTAGCGGAAACCGGCGGCGAGGAAGGCTGATACGGAGGGGGTGTTGCGGATGTCCGGTTCGGCGATGACCCGTGTGCAGCGCGGGCGGTTGTCGAAGACGAGCTCGGTGACGGCGCGCAGCAGCGTGGTCCCCAGGCCCCGGCCGCGGTTCGTGCCGTCTCCGATCAGCAGGTGGATACCCGTGTCGTGGGGGCGCGCCGGGTAGTGGCGGGAGACCGGGTCGAGGTCGGCCCGGTAGACCTCCCAGTAGCTCATCGGGGTGCCGTCGAGCAGGCCGAGGCAGGGAATGCTGCGACCGTCGCCGTCGAGCTGGGCCCGCAGGTGCGCGGCGGTGACGGCGGAGGCTCCGGCCAGCTCCCAGTAGGCGGCCACGTCGGGGTCGTTCATCCAGCGGGTGAGGAGCGGGAGGTCCCGGCCCGGCCGTACGGGTTCGAGGCGGAAGGCTCCGGCCGGTGTGGGGAAGGAGCCCCAGCCCGCGGGTGAGTCGAGGAGGTCCGCCTCGGCGAGCAGGGGCAGCAGTCCGACGGTGAAGCGGTGTCCGGTGGTCTCGTGCCGGGCGGTCCCCTGGCGGGC
Organism: Streptomyces sp. NPDC001373; assembly: GCF_042895815.1. NCBI lineage: Bacteria > Bacillati > Actinomycetota > Actinomycetes > Kitasatosporales > Streptomycetaceae > Streptomyces > Streptomyces sp. NPDC001373. The sequence goes on along the minus strand of NZ_JBIAWQ010000008.1, from coordinate 67,344 downwards.
GGGGCCGGTGACGGTGCTGGTGGTGGTGTCGGCGGGGGGCATCGGGCTCTTCTCCGTGTCGGTGGGCTCGCGTCAGTCGTGGAGGGGGTTGGTGATGGTGACGTAGACGGACTGTGTTTCGACGGGGCCCACGAGCTCGTCGAGGCCGCCCAGGCGGGTGAGGAGGTTCGCCTTGCAGCGGAGGGTTGGCGAGTCCAGCAGCTGCGCGGGGAGCGGGCCGAGTCCCGTGGTCTTGCCGAGGAAACGGCGGAAGGCGGCGAGGAGTACGCGCTCGTCGGCGAGCCGCTGGGAGCCGAAGGCCCCGATGAGGCCGAGCACGTTGTTGATGCCGACGTAGTAGGCGAAGCGTTCGTCGGTGACGGCGTCGGGGACGAAGGTGTCGCTCGCGCGGCCGATGCCGGGGAGCCGGGCTTCCAGTTCGGCGCGCCGGGATTCGCGGAAGTAGTACCCCTGGTTGTCGCGGAAGCGGCCGCCGACGGGCCAGCCGGCCCGGTCGAGGAGCACCAGGGTGTTCTGCTGGTGGGCTTCGAGGGCGATGCCGGCGAGCGCGTCGAAGGCGAGGACCGGCAGGACGACCTGGTCCAGGTAGCGCAGGAACCACTCGGTGGCGACCGCGGAGGCGGGGCGGCCGGTGGTCGCCGCGAGCCGGGAGACGGTGTCGGCGAGCCGGGAGCGCATCGTGGTGCGGCCCGGCCACGGGCGCGGTGAGGTGAGTGCGGCGACGCAGACGACGTCGTCGTCGGAGCGGAAGGGGTTGTGGCGGAGCAGCGCGTCGAGGCCCGGCACGGGGGTGCCGTCGGGTGTGTCGACGGCGACCCAGGCGGGGTCGCGGACGATGTCGAAGCCGGGGTGGGTGGTCTGCCACTGTTCGGCCAGGCCGGTGCGGAGCAGCCGGTGCACCTCGACGCCGCGGTGGAGTTCCTTGCGGAGGTTCTCCCGGCGGGAGTTGGTGATGCGCAGGCCCAGGGAGAGCTTGAGCATGGCGGGCGCGCCGGGGCGGTGGACGGTGCGGACGGAGGAGGTGGGGTACCAGGGGGTTCCGTACGGACCGAGGTCGGTCAGGAGTCCCGCGTCTCGGAGGGCGGCGACGGCGGGGCGCTGGAGGAGGTCGCGTGCCTGCCAGGGGTGCAGGGGAAGGGGGGTGGTACCGGCGGGCAGCGGGAGGCCGGGGGCCAGCCGAACGAGGAGCCGGGCGGCGGAGACCGGGCGGCCGCGTTCGGTCCAGGCGGATTCGGTGGCGAGGACGGTCGGTGCGACCGCGATCCAGTGCAGAGGGAAGGAGCCGTGGAGTTCGGGTGAGTAGCGGTGCGTTTCGGCTTCGGAGAGTCCTTCGCGGCTCTTGGGGTCCGGTTGGAGGGGGTGGCCGAGGAGGAGGGACTGCTCCGCGGTGAGGAAGAGGTCACCCGCGATGGGAGCGGGGGCGGTGGGGCGGTGGCGCCGGTCGGCGATGAACTCGGTGGTGCGGCGTACCGAGTCGGCGACCCGGCCGACGAGGCCGGCGCCGCGGCCGTTGCCCTCGCGGGCGAGCAGGGACGCGAGGGTGACGGCGTCCACGGCGGGGGCGCCGGCGGGGGCGCCTTCGAGGCGGGCGGGGGCGAAGCGGTGCCAGCCGGCCTCGGACCAGTGGCGGACGGGGACGAGCAGCGCGGCGGCGGACGCGGGGAGGGGGATGCGGAGCAGGGTCCCAACGGGCCCGTCAGGGCGGCCGATGCCGCTCTCGCGGATCCAGCACCGCAGCAGGTTCTCCACGGTGGCGGCCTCGGCGGCGGTGGCCGGGTCGGGGTGGTCCAGCAGGTCGGGCAGCACCGCCGGGTCGGGCCCGGCGGGTCCGGCCCCGCCCACCCGAGGCCAGGGGGTCGCGGCCTTCTGCCGGGGCACGGTCCCGCCCGGGCCCCCCGCCCGTGCCGGGCCGGGCCCGGGGAGGCCCGGGCCGGGGGCGGCGGCCCGTTCCCGGTCCGCCCGCTGGGTCCCGGGGGCCTGGCCGGACGCGGCTCCGGCCCAGGGCAGCACCGGAGCGGGCCCGGCCTCCGGCCGCGGGGGCCGGGGGGTGTTCTGCGGCCCGGGCCGGCGGGCGGCCGCCGGGAGTGCCGGTGCGGGGGCGGGCTCCGCGTGGGCCGGCTGCCCGGGATGGTCCGGGGGCGGGGGGGCGGCCGGTTCCGGGAGCCGGCCGCGCTCCCCCGCCCCGACCGGACCCGGGTGCCCTGTCGGCAGGGCCAAGGGGGCGACCTGCCCGGATGGCGACGGCACGGGCCCGGTCGGTGTGGCAGTCGGGCGGCCGGTCCGAACGGGAGCCGGGTCCACGGGCAGGCCCGTCCCTGCGGAACGGGCCTGGCCCGGGCCGACGGGGGCCTCGCGGTGCGCCGCCCCGCCGGGGACGGCCGACCCGGCGACGGGGCCGTCCGGCCGGGTGACCGCGTTCGTGGCGGGGGTATCGGGGTGGCACGGCCGGCCCTCGGCGGGAAGGACCCAACCGGTCGGACGGGCCTCGGGGCGGGCAGCCCGTACGACGGCCGGGTCATCGGAATGGGGCGGGAGGACGGTGGTGGCCGGCTTCGTCGCTCGGGCGCCGACGCCGGCAACCCCGACAAGGGTCGGGACGCCCGTATGAGACGTGCTGACGGAGGTCGCCGGCCTCGCCGGTCGGGCTTTGAGGTCGGCAACCTCCAGTGCCGTCGGAGCGCCCGAGTCGGGCGGGCGGACGGAGGTCGGGGGCGTCGGTCGAGATTCGGGGTGGGGCGCGGCGGGGGTGGGGCCGGGGGGTTCGGGGGCGGGCATGGGGGTCCTCGGGTCAGTGGGCGGCGGCGGGGACGGCGTCGGCGAGGCGGTCCAGGACGGCTGTGGCCTGCTCGTCGGTCAGGGTGAGCGGGGGCAGCAGGCGGACCACGGCTCCGTGGCGGCCGCCGAGTTCGACGATCAGGCCGCGGTCCAGGCACTCCTGGCGGATGGCGGCGGCGAGGGCGGGGGCGGCGGCGCCGGTGTCTGGGTCGACGATCTCGATGCCCAGCATCAGGCCCCGCCCCCGGACGTCGCCGATGCAGGGCCGGTCGCCGGCCAGACCGCACAGGGCCGTCAGCATCCGCCCGCCCAGTTCCGCCGCACGCTCGGCGAGGCCGTTGCGGCGGACGTAGGCGAGGGTGGCGGTGCCGGCGGCCATGGCGAGCTGGTTGCCGCGGAACGTTCCGGCATGCGCCCCGGGCGCCCAGACGTCCAGCTCCGAGCGGTAGACGATCACCGCGAGCGGCAGGCTGCCGCCGATCGCCTTGGACAAGACCATCACGTCGGGGACGACCCCGGAGTGGTCGACGCCCCAGAAGGCGCCGGTGCGGCCCACACCCGTCTGGACCTCGTCCGCGATCAGCGGGATGCCCCGGGCCTCGGTGATCTCCCGCATCCGGCGCAGCCAGTCGTCCGGGGCCGGGTGGACCCCGCCCTCGCCCTGGACGGGTTCGACGAGCATGCCCGCCGGCGCGGGCACCCCGCCCTTGGGGTCGTCGAGCAGGCTCTCGGTCCAGGCCGCGGAGAGCCGGGCGCCCTCCGCGCCGCCGACCCCGAAGGGGCAGCGGTGGTCCTGCGGATAGGGCAGCCGGGTGACCCGGACGTCGGTGGCGCCGCCGGAGGCGGAGAGGGCCCCGGCCGTCATCCCGTGGTAGGCCCCGGCGAAGGCGAGGAGGCCGGAGCGGCCGGTGGCCGCCCGGACCAGCTTCAGCGCGGCCTCGACGGCGTCCGTCCCGGCCGGCCCGCAGAACTGGACGCGGGCGTCGGAGGCCAGCCCGGCGGGCAGGTTGGCGAAGAGCTCGGTGGTGAACGCGTCCTTGACGGGGGTCGCGAGGTCGAGCACGTGCAGCGGGGCGCCCGAGTCGATGACCCCGCGGATGGCCTCCAGGACGACGGGGTGGTTGTGCCCGAGGGCGAGGGTGCCGGCGCCGGAGAGGCAGTCGAGGTAGCGTCGCCCGTCGGCGCCCTCGATGGTCAGCCCGCGTGCCCTTACCGGGACGATGGGCAGCGAGCGCGCGTACGTCCGGGCGGCGGACTCCCGCAGCGCCTGCCTGCGCAGGATGCCCTCGGCCGCGGCGGCCCCGCGGCCGCCCTGGGGCGGGCTCTGGGCCTCGGCTGCGGCCTGCTCGGTCAGGGACACGACTGTCGGACCTCCCGCACGGATTCCTCTTCCGGATTGCGCCTCGAACACGAACGCTGCCGCGCCGTCCCCCGTACGTACCAACGACGGCGACGGCGCCGGATCACGGGTCGGCCGAAGATCCTTGCGCTCCCGCGCCTCCTGAAAATCCCTCAGCAGCCCACCGCGCCGCGCCCGCACCCGGTGTGAACAGCGGGCGAAGACGCCCGCCGGGGACCGGAACCGCCGACCCGGGGGCCGCCGTCTTCAACGGCGGCGGCATAGTGGGGTGCTGCGAAAGCGAACCGAAGCACCCTGGACGACACCGTCCCAACACCTCGAAGCACCTGGGGGACTTACGACATGCGACCGAACCGACCGGTCACCGCGGCCCTCTGCGCGGCCGCGCTCGCGCTGACCGCCGCGGCCTGCGGACCCGGCGACGGGGAGGCCGGCGGCGACGCCAAGCCGACCGTGGCAGCGAGCCTCCCGTCCGGCGGCGCCGCGGACGGCCCGATCAAGATCCCGCAAGAGCTCAAGGACAAGCTCAAAGAGCACGGCTTCGACATGGAGAAGTGGAAGGGGGGCGCTTGGAAGAACTGGAAGCGGGAGGACTGGCTCCGCGAGGCGAACGACTACGTCAACCCCATCATCGACGGCCTGTGGGACCCGGACCGGATGCGTGACGCGGAGCAGCCGCAGACCCCGGCCGTGGACCCCGACGCCGGCAAGGACCAGGGCGTCACCGACCCGACCCCGGCCCCGGTGACAGCCAAGGCCGCGGTCTCGCCGTACCACTCAAGCGTCCCGGCGTCCGGCAAGGTCTTCTTCGACGGCCCCGAGGGCTCGATGGTCTGCTCGGCGACCGTGGTGAAGGACCCCGCCCACCCCGGCAAGTCCAACATGGTCTGGACGGCGGGCCACTGCGTGCACGCGGGCAAGGCCGGCGGCTGGTACCGCAACATCGCCTTCGTGCCGTCGTACAACAACGCGGGCCGTCCGGCGGCCGAGCTCAAGGGCGCGCCCCGCGAGCAGGTGGCCCCGTACGGCGTGTGGTGGAGTGACTGGGCGCAGACCTCCGACCAGTGGATCGCGACCGGCGGGCCCACGGGTGGCGCGGGCGCGCCGTACGACTTCGCGGTGCTGCACGTGACCCCGGAGAAGGGCGGCAACGGCAAGTCCCTGGAGGAGACGGTCGGCACGGCGCTCCCCGTGGAGTTCAACGCTCCGGCGGTCCCGAAGATCACGGGGATGACGGCGACGGGCTACCCGGCGGCGGCGCCCTTCGACGGCCAGAAGGCCTTCCAGTGCACGGACAAGCCGGGCCGTCTGGCGCTGCACAAGGAGGACCCGGTGATGTACCGGATCGGCTGCACGATGACGGGCGGCTCCTCCGGCGGCGGCTGGATCGCGACGGGCGCCGACGGCAAGCCGGCACTGGTGTCGAACACCTCGATCGGTCCGGCGAAGGCGGGCTGGCTGGCCGGCCCGAAGCTGGGGCCCGAGGCCAAGGGGATCTACGACGCGGTGAGCGCCAAGTTCAAGCGGTGAGCGCGGACCGGGCATAGTCCCGTCCGCACGCGAAACGACCGGGGGCCCTCCGCACAGGCGGAGGGCCCCCGGTCGTCGGCGTCTGCGGCCGGCTCTACTGCTTGGCGAGGACGTACGGCGCCAGTTCCGCCGCCAGTTCCCGGTGGACCCGCGCCTTGAGGAGGGTGCCCTCCGGGGTGTGCTCCTCGGAGATCACCTCGCCCTCGGCGTGCGCCCGGGCGATCAGCGCGCCGCGGGTGTACGGCACCAGGGCCTCCACCTCGACGGCGGGCCGGGGCAGCTCGCTGTCGATGAGCGCGAGGAGTTCCTCGATGCCCTGGCCGGTGCGGGCCGAGACGGCGATGGAGTGCCGCTCGATGCGCAGCAGGCGCTGCAGGACGAGCGGGTCGGCGGCGTCGGCCTTGTTGATCACCACGATCTCGGGCACGTTGACCGCGCCGACCTCGCGGATGACCTCGCGGACCGCCGCCAGCTGCTCCTCCGGCGCCGGGTGCGAGCCGTCCACGATGTGCAGGATGAGGTCGGAGTCGCCGACCTCCTCCATCGTGGAGCGGAAGGCCTCGACGAGGTGGTGGGGCAGGTGCCGGACGAAGCCGACGGTGTCGGCCAGGGTGTAGACGCGGCCGGACGGGGTCTCGGCCCGGCGCACGGTCGGGTCGAGGGTGGCGAACAGGGCGTTCTCCACCAGGACGCCCGCGCCGGTGAGCCGGTTGAGCAGGGAGGACTTTCCGGCGTTGGTGTAGCCGGCGATGGCGACCGAGGGCACCTTGTTGCGGCGCCGCTCCTGCCGCTTGATGTCGCGGCCGGTCTTCATCTCGGCGATCTCCCGGCGCATCTTCGCCATCTTCTCGCGGATGCGGCGCCGGTCGGTCTCGATCTTGGTCTCACCGGGGCCTCGGGTGGCCATCCCGCCACCGCCGCCGCCACCCATCTGCCGGGACAGCGACTGACCCCAGCCGCGCAGACGGGGCAGCATGTACTGCATCTGCGCGAGGGCAACCTGCGCCTTGCCCTCTCGGGACTTCGCGTGCTGGGCGAAGATGTCCAGGATGAGGGCGGTCCGGTCGACGACCTTGACCTTGACGACGTCCTCGAGGGCGATGAGCTGGCCGGGGCTGAGCTCGCCGTCGCAGACGACGGTGTCGGCGCCGCTCTCCAGCACGATGTCCCGCAGCTCGCGGGCCTTGCCGGAGCCGATGAAGGTGGCCGGGTCGGGCTTGTCGCGGCGCTGGATGACACCGTCGAGTACGAGGGCGCCCGCCGTCTCCGCGAGGGCCGCGAGCTCCGCGAGGGAGTTCTCGGCGTCGCCCACCGTGCCGGAGGTCCAGACACCGACGAGGACCACGCGCTCCAGGCGGAGCTGGCGGTACTCGACCTCGGTGACGTCTTCGAGCTCGGTGGAGAGACCGGCCACGCGGCGCAGGGCCGCGCGCTCGGAGCGGTCGAACTGGTCGCCGTCCCGGTCTCCGTCGATCTCTTGGCTCCAGGCGACGTCCTCTTCCATCAGGGCATCGGCCCGAAGGCTCTCGGTGAAGCGCTGCGGGTCCCGCACGTCCTGCGCGTCCCGCGGGTCCTGGGAAGGGGATGAAGAGGAGGTCATTGGATCCTTACGTCGATTCGATTGCATGCGCGCCGGTCAGGGCCAAAGGTACCCGGCCTGCGTGACCGGCACTGTCACGTCCAACGCAGGAGCCCGTCCGGTGATTCCCCGGACCGCCCCGTCGTCGGCCTCGACGATGGTGACATGCCCGTTCCCGGCCCGTCATACCGTTTTCCCGCCCGCTGTTCGCGGGGACGGGGCGGGGGCGGCGGCGGGGGCGCCCTTCGGGGAGGTCTTCGGGGCGGCGTCCGCCGACGCCTTGGGGGCCGCCGGGGTGCTCCAGTCCGGGTGGCCGGGCATCGGCGGGGTCTTCTCCCCGTAGAGCCAGGGCTCCAGGAAGGCCGAGAGGTCGCGTCCGGCCTCCTGGGAGGCCAGGCGGACGAAGTCCTCGGTTCCCGCGGTCCCGTCCCTGTGCTCCGCCACCCACCGCCGCTCGACCCGGTCGAAGGCCTCCGTGCCGATCTCCTCGCGCAGCGCGTAGAGGATCAGCGCCGACCCGTCGTAGACGACCGGCCGGAACAGTCCGATCTTCTGCCCGGGGGCCGCCGCCTTCGGGGCCGCCGGAGGGCCGCCCGCCGCACGCCACTGGTCGGAGCGCTGGTACGCCTCGCGCATGCGCCGCTCCAGGGAGTACTTGCCGAGCCCGTCCGCGTACAGGGCCTCGTACCAGGTGGCGTGGCCCTCGTTGAGCCACAGGTCGGACCAGGTGCGCGGGGTGACGCTGTCGCCGAACCACTGGTGGGCGAGCTCGTGGACCATGACCGCCTCGACGTACCACTCGGGGTAGCCCTCGGCCTCGCCCGCGAACAGGCTGTTCTCGAAGAGCGAGAGGGTCTGCGTCTCCAGCTCGAAGCCGGTGCGGGCGCGGGCGATCAGGACCCCGTAGTTCTCGAAGGGGTAGCGGCCGACCCGCTGCTCCATCCACTCGATGTGCCCGGCGGTCTTGCGCAGCCAGGGCTCCAGCCGCTCCCGGTCGGCGGCGGGCACCACGTCGCGCAGCGGCAGCCCGTGCGGCCCGGTGCGCTGCAGGACGGCGGAGCGGCCGATGGAGACCTGCGCGAGCTCGGTGGCCATCGGGTGCAGGGTCCGGTAGGTCCACTGGGCGGCGCCTCCGGCGCGGGCGGCGGGGAGCGCGGCCGGCAGGCCGTTCGCCACGGCCGTGTAGCCCGCGGGAACGGTGACCCGGAAGGTGAAGTAGGCCTTGTCGGCGGGGTGGTCGTTGCAGGGGAAGACGCGGTGGGCGGCGTCGGCCTGGTTGGCCATGGCCAGGCCGTCGTCGGTGGTGACCCAGCCGCCGTCGGCCGAGCCGCGCGGGTCGCTGGTGTGCCGGACGGTGATGCGCAGCGGGGTGTGGGCGGCGACGGGGTGGGCGGGGGTCAGTACGAGGTCCTCCCCCGCGCTCTCGAACCGCGCGGGCTCGCCGTTGACCTCGGCGGAGGCCACCTTCCCGTGGGTGAAGTCCAGGTTGACGCGCTCCAGCGGGGCGAGGGCGCGGGCTTCGATGGCGGTGACCGCGTCGAGCGGGCTGCGGTTGTCCTTGTACGTGAGGGAGAGGTCGTACGAGAGGACGTCGTACCCGGGGTTGCCGAGCTCGGGGAAGAGCCGGTCGCCGATGCCGAGCGGCTCAGGCGGGGGCAGCACGGCGGCGACGAGGGTGAGGGAGGCCGCGGCGAGCAGGGCGGCGCGCAGGCGCGGGGAGGAGAGCTGCATCCACCACCGCTTACCAGCGCCCGCCGCGGGCCCGCGCGCGGCGCGCGACGGATCCACCCGAACGAGACTCCCCCGGCCGTGCCGGGCCTCCCCCTGCCTCCGGCCCCCGCTCCCCGGCCCCTCAGGCCCGGCCGACGTCGTAGACGCCGGGCACGTCCCGCATCGCCCGCATCAGGCCGGGCAGCACCGAGGCGTCGGGCAGCTGGAGCGTATAGCTGTGCCGGACCCGCTGTTCCACGGGAGGTTCCACGGTGGCGGAGACCACGTCGACCCCCTGGCGGGCGATGGCCTCGGTCAGGTCGGCCAGCAGGTGCGGGCGGCCGAACGATTCGGCGAGCAGGGTGACCCGGCAGTCGGCGGTGGCCCGCCAGTGCACGGCGACGGAGGTGCGGCCCAGGGACCGCATCTGGGCGACGGCCGGGCAGTGGATCCGGTGGACGGTGACGGCCCCGCCCCGTACGAGGAACCCGGCGACCGCGTCCGGCGGTACGGGGGTGCAGCAGCCGGCGAGCCGGACGTGTGCGTCGGGGAGGTCGGCGACGGCGTTGCCCCCGCCCCCGCGCAGCCCGGGCACCGAGAGCGGGGCGCGGGGGGCGGCGGTGGCGGGTACGGCCCCGTCGGGGTGGGCCTGGAGCCAGCCGCTGATGGCGATCCGGGCGGCGGGGGTCCGGGCGTGCTCCAGCCAGTCGGCGGCGGGCCCGGAGGAGGCGTCCTGGGCGAGCAGCAGCTGGACGGTGTCCCCGTCGGAGAGCGGGGCGGAGAGGGAGGTGAGGCGCCCGTTGACGCGGGCGCCGATACAGCCGTGGGCCGCCTCGCCGTGCTGGGCGTAGGCGGCGTCGATACAGCTGGCCCCGGCGGGCAGGGCCAGGGTGCCGCCGTCGGCGCGGTACACGGTGATCTCGCGGTCCTGGGCGAGTTCGGCGCGCAGCCCGGTCCAGAAGGTGTCGGGGTCGGGCGCGGACTGCTGCCAGTCGAGGAGGCGGGAGAGCCAGCCGGGCCGGGTGGGGTCGACGCGCTCCTCCTCGCAGTCGGCGCCCTCGGCGGTCGCGTACGGGTTGCCGAGGGCGACCACGCCGGCTTCGGCGACGCGGTGCATCTGCCGGGTGCGGACGATGACTTCGGCGACGTACCCCTCGGGGACGGCGACGGCGGTGTGCAGGGACTGGTAGAGGTTGAACTTCGGTACGGCGATGAAGTCCTTGAACTCCGAGACGACCGGGGTGAAGCAGGTGTGGAGCTCGCCGAGGACGGCGTAGCAGTCGGCGTTCTCGCCGACGAGGACGAGGATGCGCCCGAAGTCCGGGCCGCGCAGCTCGCCGCGGGTGCGGGAGATGCGGTGGACGGAGACGAAGTGCCGGGGGCGGACGAGCACCTCGGCGGCGATGCCGGCCTCGCGCAGGACGGTGCGTACGGACTCGGCGATGGCGAGGAGGGGGTCGTCCGGGCCGGAGTGGGAGGCGATGAGCGCGCGGGTGCGCTCGTACTCCTCGGGGTGCAGGATCGCGAAGACGAGGTCTTCCAGCTCGGTCTTGAGGGCCTGGACGCCGAGGCGTTCGGCGAGCGGGATCAGGACGTCGCGGGTGACCTTGGCGATCCTGGCCTGTTTCTCGGGGCGCATCACGCCGAGGGTGCGCATGTTGTGCAGCCGGTCGGCGAGTTTGATGGACATGACGCGGACGTCGTTGCCAGTGGCGACGAGCATCTTGCGGAAGGTCTCGGGTTCGGCGGCGGCGCCGTAGTCGATCTTCTCGACCTTGGTGACGCCGTCGACGATGAAGGCGACCTCGTCGCCGAACTCGGCGCGGACCTGATTGAGGGTCACCTCGGTGTCCTCGACGGTGTCGTGGAGCAGGGAGGCCGTCAGGGTGGTGGTCTCGGCGCCGAGTTCGGCCAGGATGAGGGTGACGGCGAGCGGGTGCGTGATGTACGGCTCGCCGCTCTTGCGCATCTGGCCGCGGTGCGAGGACTCCGCCAGGAGATACGCACGGCGCAGGATGGACAGGTCCGCGTCCGGGTGGTGGGCGCGGTGCGCTTCTGCTACGTGTCCGATGGCGGCCGGGAGGCGGTCCCGGGACGCGGGCCCGAGCAGGGCGGCTCGGCCCAGGCGGCGCAGATCGAGCCGGCTACGGCCACGTCTGCGCAGCTCAGGGCGCATTTCTGCGTGTGCTTCGGGGTTCGTGGCCTCTGCACTCATGGGCACCTCCGGCGGCTTCGACCGGCGGTGGTGGGCATGGGGTGAGCCCTCAGGGCCGGTGCCTGATGTTACCGACCCCACCACGTGGCGCAGTCCGCCTCTCGCTCAGCGTGAAACGGATCACCCATGAGAGGGAATCTTCAGGCAAAAGCCGTTTCGCCGAGCCAGTCCGCTTCGAACTCGCCGGCGGCCACGATGACGGCCGGACCGGTCATGTCGATGCGACCGTCGGGGTGTTCGGTGATGACGAGGGTACCGCCGGGCAGGTCGACCGTGTACGAGACCGGCTCACCCGTGACGGCGGGGTCGGCGCCGTCGCGCCGGATGGCGGCCACCGCGACGGCGCAGGCGCCGGTTCCGCAGGAGCGGGTCTCGCCGGATCCGCGCTCGTGGACGCGCATGGCGACGTGCCGCGGGCCGCGGTCGACGACGAACTCGACGTTGACCCCGGTGGGGTAGGCGGAGGCGGGGCTGAAGTGCGGGGGGCTGTACAGGTCGCCGGCGTGGTCGAGGCTCTCGACGAACGCGACGGCGTGCGGGTTCCCCATGTTCACGTTCCGCGCGGGCCAGGAGCGCTCGCCGACGGAGACGGTGACCTCTCCTTCGGGGAGCCGGGCGCGGCCCATGGAGACGGTGACGTCGCCCGTCTTCGCGAGGTGGACCCGCTTGACCCCGCCCCGGGTGGCCACCGCGAAGTCGCCGGGCTCGACGTGGCCGGCGTGGTGGAGGTAGCGGGCGAAGACGCGCACGCCGTTGCCGCACATCTCGGCGACGGAGCCGTCGCTGTTGCGGTAGTCCATGAACCACTCGGCCTCGTCGGCCAGGTGGGCGGCTTCGGGGTGGGCGGCCGAGCGCACCACGTGCAGCACGCCGTCCGCCCCGATGCCGGCCCGGCGGTCGCACAGGGCTGCGACGGCGGTGGGCGGCAGCTCGATGGCGTTGTCCGGGTCGGGAACGATCACGAAGTCGTTCTCGGTCCCGTGACCCTTGAGGAAGGGGAGGGCGGTGTGCGTCACGGGCCCATGGTACCGAGCGGGGCCGGGTCCCGGCGGGTGGGATCAGCGTACGGTCAGGGTGCCGTCAGCGCGGCGTCGGCGCTGGTCAGCGCAGGCGGGCGACCCGGTAGACGGCCAGGGCGACGACGACCAGCGCGACCAGTGCGTAGAGCCCGGCGATCCGCCAGTCGGGGCGGCGGCCGCTGCCGCGCGGCGGGAGCCCGGGCCAGGAGTAGCCGACGCGACGGGCGGCCATCATGCCCCAGCCGCCGGCGCAGGAGCTGATGAGGAAGCCGAGCATGGCGACAACGGCACCGCCGTCGCCGAACTCGAAGGCCAGCGGGAAGGCGAACATCAGGGAGCCGGCGGCGGCCAGCATCACGATGGGGGCGATCTGCCAGATGCGCAGCCTGCGCTGGGGGCGCAGCTCGACCTCGACGGCGGGGCCGGCGGCGGCCTCCGTGCCGGGCTCGGGCAGGTCGGGGCCGTCGGGGGTCAGCCGCGCCGGATCGGCGGGCAGGCCGAGCACGGCGGGGCCGTCCGGCTCGCCGGGGTTTCCCGGCGAGCCGGGGCCGGCGGGCTCACCGGTCGCCGCGGGGGCGGCCGACAGGCTCGCCTCCGCCTCCCGCTCGGTCTCGTCCCGCCCGGTGTCTCGTCGAGGGCCGGCCTCCATCGCCACGCGCCCTCCCCACTTCGGACTCCGCACGCCACTGTTCAGGAGTTTGATGATGGCACGGTCGGGGGCCCCCGACGGGCACACGGGGCTTCCCGATGCCATCACGTGATCAGGCTGTGACCGCTCGTTCGACCAACGACTGCGCGAGTCCGGGGAGTTCCCCGCGGTCGGCAGCGGCTCCGCTGAGCCAGTGGACGCGCGGGTCGCGGCGGAACCAGGAGTCCTGGCGGCGGGCGAAGCGCTTGGTGGCCCGTACCGTCTCGGCCCTCGCCTCGTCCTCGGTGCACTCGCCGGCGAGGGCGGCCAGTACCTGCTGGTAGCCCAGGGCGCGGGAGGCGGTGATGCCCTCGCGCAGGCCCCGGGCCTCCAGGGCGCGGACCTCGTCGACCAGGCCGGCCTCCCACATGCGGTCGACGCGGGTCGCGATGCGCTCGTCGAGCTCGGGGCGGGCCACGTCGACGCCGATCTGGACGGTGTCGTAGACGGACTCGTGGCCGGGCAGGTTGGCGGTGAAGGGCTTGCCGGTGATCTCGATCACTTCGAGCGCCCGGACGATGCGGCGGGTGTTGCCGGGCAGGATCGCGGCGGCCGCCGCCGGGTCGGCGGCGGCGAGGCGGGCGTGCAGGGCGCCGGGGCCGCGCAGGGTGGCTTCCGCCTCCAGCCGGGCGCGCACCTCGGGGTCGGTGCCGGGGAACTCCATGGCGTCGAGCGCGCCGCGGACGTAGAGGCCGGAGCCACCGACGAGGACCGGGGTGCGGCCCTCGGCGAGGAGCTTGTCGATCTCGGCGCGGGCGAGGCGCTGGTACTCGGCGACGCTGGCGGTCTCGGTGACGTCCCAGACGTCGAGGAGGTGGTGGGGGACTCCGCCGCGCTCGTCCATCGTCAGCTTGGCGGTGCCGATGTCCATCCCCCGGTAGAGCTGCATGGAGTCGGCGTTGACGACCTCGCCGTCGAAGTGGCGGGCCAGGGCGACGCCCAGGTCGGACTTTCCGGCCGCGGTGGGACCGACGACGGCGATGACCCGCGGGGCGGGGGCTGCATTGCTCACCGACACAGTCTCGCAAACCCGGCGGCATGTACCCGATCGGGTGAGGTGACGGGGTGTGGCCGGGGTCGTTGCCCTGAAGAGGTTCCGGCCCGGCGCGCGCCTGGCGCACATCCGGTGGAGGCCGGTCCGGCCCCGCCGGAACTTCACCCGCACGAGTAACGTTATGGGAGTAGACATGGGCGTTTTTGACCGGATTTTTCGCCGTAAGGAAAAGGAAGAGGCGGTGACCGAGCCGGTCGCCGCCGAAGTCGCCGCGGCGGAGACGACGGCCGCGGAGGCCGAGCCGGCCGGCGGGGCCGAGGCCGCCGAAGCCGGGTCTCCTGCGGCGGAGGCTGCCGTGGAGATCCCGAAGCAGCAGTCCGCGGAGGTGGCCGCGGACAGCGAGGCCGGCGAGGGCGCCCGAAGGTAGCGACCGCCTCCCCGGGCTCCGTCCGGGGGGACTCCAGGAAGGTGACCCATGGGCCTGCTCGACCATCTGAAGGCCAAGCTCGCTCCGGCCAAGGAGAAGGTCGGCGACCTCGCGCAGAAGCACGAGGGCAGGATCGGCCAGAGCCTGGACAAGGTAGCCAAGGCCGTGGACTCCAAGACCCACGGCAAGTACAGCGACCGGATCACGAGCGGTACGGACAAGGCGAAGGACGCCCTGGGCAAGGTCGCGCACAAGGACGCCCCCGGCGGGCCGACGCCGCCGCCGGCTTCCTGACGCGGGGCGCCGAGGGAATCAAGGGGCGTGGGACCGGGTGTCCCGCGCCCCTTCGCCTTACGCCCTCACGCGTGGGCGCGGCCCGCCGTCAGGACCAGGCGGCCACGAAGTAGCCGACCCCGTACGGGGCCTCCTCGTACAGCAGACGCCCGCCCAGGCCCGCCCCCTCGGCCGCGCCCGCCAGCACCTGCCAGGGCGCCCGCCCGGCCGCCTGGAGCTCGGCGGCGAGTACGGGGTCCAGCGCGGCCAGCGCGCCGGTGTCGGCGGCGCCGAGGGCCCGGCCGGCGGCGGCGTCGAAGGCGGCGGCGCGGTCGTCGAGGTAGCCGGGGGCCTTCAGGGTGCGGCAGGCGCTGCCGTCGCCCATGACCAGCAGCGCGACCCGTTCGTCGGCCGCGGCGAGCTCCCGGCCGGTCTCCAGGCAGCGCGCGGCCTCCAGCGAGGCGGCGACGGCGAGCCCCTCGACCGGGGCGGCGCCCCATCGCGCGCGGCCCAGCAGCCAGGCGCCCACGGCCAGGGAGGCGGGCAGCGGGCGGGGCCCCTCCTCGCCCTCCCCGAGCCGGACCTCGGCGTCGACCCCGAAGCCGTGGAAGCCGCCCCGGGAGCCCTGCGGGTACGGCCCCTGCTGGTCGTGGGGGGGGGGGGCCGCCGCCCCCCCCCCGGGGGGGCGGGGGGGGGGCCCCCCCGGGCGGGGGGCGGGGGGGGGGGGGGCGGGCGCCCCGGGGGGGGGGGGGGCGCCCCCCGGCCCCCCCCGCCCCCGCCCGGGGCCCCCCCCCCCCCGGGGGCCCCCCCCCCCCCCCCCCGGGGGGGGGCCGGCCCGGGGGGGGGGGGGGGGCGGGCCCCCCCCCCCCCCAGCAGGTCGGGCCGGGAGGCGGCCAGCACGGCGAGGGCGTCGGAGCAGGCGGTACGGGCCCCGTCGAGTTCGGCGGCGGCGCCCGCGGCGACCTCCGGCACGAGGAGCGGCGGGGCGGGGCAGACGGCGGCGGCTACGAGCATGATCCGCAGCCTAGTACCGCAACGGTGTGGACCGTTGCAGTACTGGGCGGTGTCTGTCCTGCCGATCGGGCCAGAGGACCCGCGGGCGGCCCCGGGCAGCCCGCAGGTCCCCCGGCGAGGCGCCGCCGGCTCGCGCCGCCGGGAGTCCCGGGTCAGTCGGTCGCGCAGCCCGAGGTCGCCACCGGCAGCGGGGCCGGGACGCCGAGGGTCGGGATGCCGAGCATGACCCCCTGCGGCTGGGCCGGGGCCGCGTTGCGCTTCTCCCAGGCGTCGCCGGCCCGGGTGCGGCGCACGGCGGTGGTCGGGCGCTCGGCCAGCAGGTGGTGCGGGGCCGCGTAGGTGATCTCCACGGTCACCACGTCGCCGGGGCGGACCTCCTCGTCCGGCTTGGTGAAGTGGACCAGGCGGTTGTCGGGGGCGCGGCCCGACAGGCGGGCGGTGGCGCCGTCCTTGCGGCCCTCGCCCTCGGCGACCATGACCTCCAGGGTGCGGCCGACCTGCTTCTTGTTCTCCTCCCAGGAGATCTCCTCCTGGAGGGCGACCAGCCGCATGTAGCGGTCCTGGACGACCTCCTTGGGGATCTGCCCCTCCATCTCGGCGGCCGGGGTGCCGGGGCGCTTGGAGTACTGGAAGGTGAAGGCGCTGGCGAAGCGGGCCTCGCGGACCACGTGCATCGTCTGCTGGAAGTCCTCCTCCGTCTCGCCGGGGAAGCCCACGATGATGTCGGTGGAGATCGCCGCGTGCGGGATGGCGGCGCGGACCTTCTCGATGATCCCGAGGAAACGCTCCTGCCGGTAGGAGCGGCGCATCGCCCGCAGGACCGGGTCCGAGCCGGACTGGAGCGGCATGTGCAGCTGCGGCATCACGTTCGGGGTCTCCGCCATGGCGGCGATGACGTCGTCGGTGAAGTCCTTCGGGTGCGGGGAGGTGAAGCGGACCCGCTCCAGGCCCTCGACCTGGCCGCAGGCGCGCAGCAGCTTGCTGAAGGCCTCGCGGTCGCCGAGGTCGGAGCCGTAGGCGTTGACGTTCTGGCCGAGCAGGGTGATCTCCGAGACGCCCTCGGCGACCAGGGCCTCCACCTCGGCAAGGATGTCGCCGGGGCGGCGGTCCTCCTCCTTGCCGCGCAGCGCGGGGACGATGCAGAAGGTGCAGGTGTTGTTGCAGCCGACGGAGATGGACACCCAGGCGGCGTACGCGGACTCGCGGCGGGTCGGCAGGGTGGAGGGGAAGGCCTCCAGCGACTCCGCGATCTCGATCTGCGCCTCCTCCTGCACGCGGGCGCGCTCCAGGAGGACGGGCAGCTTGCCGATGTTGTGCGTGCCGAAGACCACGTCGACCCAGGGGGCCTTCTTGACGATGGTGTCGCGGTCCTTCTGGGCGAGGCAGCCGCCGACGGCGATCTGCATCCCGGGGCGCCTGGTCTTCATCGGGGCGAGCCGGCCGAGGTTGCCGTAGAGCTTGTTGTCGGCGTTCTCGCGCACCGCGCAGGTGTTGAAGACGACCACGTCGGCGTCCCCGTCGGAGCCCTCGGGGGCCCGTACGTAGCCGGCGTCCTCCAGCAGACCGGACAGTCGCTCGGAGTCGTGCACGTTCATCTGGCACCCGTAGGTGCGCACCTCGTAAGTTCCCTTGGGGTCCACCACTGCCGGGCTCCGGTCGCTGCTGCTGGTCATGGAACAAGGGTAGGCGGTGCCGGAGCGCCCCCCGTCCCCCCCGTGGGGCACGGCCCGGGAGCCGGACGTCCCCGCGGTCCGGCATCACCGCTCATGGAACCGGCTCAGCCGAGGTACTTCGTGGCGGTCGTGGAGAGACTTCCACGACGCGCACCCGCGGGTGGAGATGTCGCTCACGCGCCGGCGGGGCCGGGTCTGGTGGCGCTGCGGATCAGCGGCCCGGAGCTGAGCGGGCGGGTGGCCCTGGCCCGGCGCGCGGACGGCCCGTCGTCCCCGGCGGGCGGGCCGCAGCCGGCCGGGCCGGCTCCGGTCCGCCCTGCCGCCGCAGCCCCGGCCCCGCGGGGAGGCCGCCGCGGCCGGGTCGCACCCGGGGCCGGGCGGGCGGGCCGTGACAGGACGGCGGCGTGGGTGGGAGGATCGCGGGCATGCCCCTCGTACCACCCCGTGTCACCCCGCGCCGCGTCCTCGTGGGGCTGGCCGCCGTGCTGGCCGTGCTCGGGGTGGTGCTGTGGTGGGTGCGGCCCTTCGGGGAGCCCGCGCTCACGGGGCGGCTCACCTTCAGCACGGGCGTCCGTACCGGCGTCTACCACCGCTACGGCCAGCTGCTGGAGCAGGCGCTCGCGCAGGACATCCCCGGGGTGAAGGTCCGGCTGGAGACCAGCGAGGGATCGCAGCAGAACCTCCAGCGGGTGGCCTCCGGCGAGGCCGACTTCACCATCGCGACGGCTGACGCCGTCGCCAAGTACCGCGCCGACGGCAAGCCGGGCGCGGAGCAGCTGCGCGGGTGCGCGCGGCTCTACGACGACTACGTCCAGCTGGTGGTCCCCGCCGGGTCGCCGGTGCAGTCGGCACGCGACCTGCGGGGCAAGCGGGTCGCGGTCGGACAGGACGGCTCTGGCGTGCGGCTGGTCTCGGACCGGCTGCTGCGGGCGGCCAAGCTGGACCCGGCCCACGACATCACCCCCGTCGCCATAGGCATCGACACCATGCCCGCGGAGCTGGAGGCGGGGCGAATCGACGCCTTCTTCTGGTCGGGCGGCCTGCCGACCAACGCGGTGCGCGAGCTGTCGGAGCGCTTCGACATCCGGCTCGTCCAGCTCGGCGACCTGGTGGAGCAGCTCCAGGCGAGCGGGAGCCCGGCGCGGTACTACCGTGCGGCGGTGATGCCGCAGGACGCGTACGCGCGGGCCCGCAACACCTCGTCGGTGGCCACGCTGGCCGTCCCCAACCTGCTGGTCACCAAGGAGGGCACGGACGCCCGGCTGACGGAGCAGTTCACGCGGACGGTGATCCTGAGCCGGGACCGGATCGGGCACGAGGTGCACGCGGCGCAGCTGGTGGACCTGCGGACGGCGATCTACACCGATCCCCTGGACCTGCACGAGGGGGCCCGGCGGTACTACCGCTCGGTCAAGCCGTAGGGAGCCCCCCGGCCGGCGCCAGCACCATCGCGGCGGCCGCCGCACCGATGAGCCCGGCGTGGGTGCCGAGCGCGGCCGGGACCACCCGGAGATCCTGGACGAAGGACAGGGTGGCGTACGAGGCCAGGTGGCGCCGGACCGGTCCGAAGAGGGTGTCCCCGCTGGCGGCGACCCCGCCGCCGATCACCGCGATGTCGGTCTCGACGAGGGTGGCGGTGGCCGCGATGGCGGCGGCCAGGGCGCGCCCGGCGCGGTCGAAGGCGGCCAGCGCGACCGGGTCGCCGGCCTCGGCGGAGGCGGCGACGCCCGCCGCCGTCGGGTCGGGGCCGGTCCAGCCCTGGGCGAGGGCCCAGCGGGCGATGGCGGTGCCGGAGGCCAGGGATTCGACGCAGCCGCGGCCGCCGCAGGCGCAGGGCTCACCGTCGAACGCGACGCTGATGTGGCCGATGTGGCCGGCGTTGCCGGTGGGGCCTGCGTGGAGCTGGTTGTCGAGGACCAGGCCGCCCCCGACCCCGGTGGAGACCACCATGCACAGGGCGTTCGCGTAGCCCCGGGCGGCGCCGAGCCAGTGCTCCGCCGCCGTCATCGCCACCCCGTCGCCCGCCAGGACCACCGGGATCCGGGCGCCGTGCGCGCCCAGTTCGGCCTCGGCCCGGGCCCGGACCGGGAAGCCGCGCCAGGCCCCGATGTTGACCGGGCTGACCGTGCCCCGCGAGGTGTCGACGGGGCCCGCGCTGCCGATGCCGCAGCGGACGGCCCGCTCCCACAGCGGGTCCCCGGACAGCTCGGCGATCACCTCGGCGACCGCGGCCATCACCGCCTCCGGGTCCGTGCCGCGCGGGGTCGGCCGCCGGGTGGCCGCGGTCATCGTTCCGTCGGGGTGGACCAGCGCCCCGGCGATCTTCGTTCCCCCGATGTCGATCGCCACGGTCGGGCCGGTGTCGCCGGCCGTGCCGTAGGCCGCCGCGACCGGGCGCGGCGTGGGGAAGGCTGAGGTGGGGGTGGTCACGGGGGCGCTCCTGGAAGGGGTCGGTTTTCAGTATGCGGCCGGCGGCGGGGCCGTACTCCCGCGGGGTTCCAGCCGGGGCAGCTCGCTCTCGCGGACCCGGGGCGGGGCGCCGGCCAGGACGGAGAGCAGTTCCTCGGCGGCGAGCCGGCCGAAGCCGGCGGTGTCCCGGACGAGGGCCGTCAGCGGGGGGTGGGTGACCCGGCAGAGGGCCGAGTCGTCCCAGGCGACGATGGAGAGCCGGCCGGGCACCGGGATGCCGAGTCCGGCGGCGACCGCGCTGCCCGCCACCGCCATCACGTCGTTGTCGTAGACCAGCGCGGTGGGCGGCTCCGGCTCGGCGAGGACCCGGCGGGTGGCGGCGGCGCCCTCGGCGTCGGAGTAGTCCGTGGGCACGGAGCGCACCCGGCCGGGAGGGAGCCCGAGCCGCCGGGTCTCGGCACGCAGCGCGGCGACCCGGCGGGCGGTGTGGGCGAGGCCGGGCAGGCCGGCGATGTGCACGATGCGGCGGTGGCCGAGTCCGTGGAGGTGGTCCAGGACCTCGGTCATGGCCCGGGCGTCGTCCGCCCGTACGGCCGCCAGACCGGAGGCGGCGGCCTCCCCGGCCCCGGTGCCGGCCGCCCCCGCGGGCGGGGCGGCGCCGGGCGGTGCCGGGTCCTCGGGGTGCCACGGGCCGGGAGGCGTCCCCGCGCCGCCGCCTATCACGACCGCCGGAAGGCCCAGCCGGGACAGCAGCGGCGGGCGCGGGTCCCGGGTCCGGGGGTCGACGACGAGGACCCCGTCCACGCGCCGCTCGGCCCACCACCGGCGGTACACGGCGCATTCGGCCTCGACGTCCTCCACCACCTGGAAGAGCAGGGCGGTGCCGGCGGCCGAGAGCACCTCCTGGATGCCGGACACGAGCCGCAGGAAGAAGGACTCGGCACCGAGGGTGTGCGCGGGACGGGCCAGGACCAGTCCGACGGCGCCCGAGCGTGCCCCCGACAGGGCCCTGGCGGCGCTGTTGGGCCGCCAGCCGAGCTCCTCCGCGACCCGGCGGATCCGGGCGCGGGTGGCCTCGGAGACGCCCGGCTTCCCGTTCAGCGCGAAGGAGACGGCGCTCTCCGACACCCCGGCCCGGCGGGCGATGTCCTTGATGGTGGGTCTGCGGGCCATGGCCGTGCCCTCCTCATCCCTCGGCGACGCGGTCGACGTGGACCCCGTTGGCCGGACCGTACGCGATCCGGCCCCGGTGGTCCGCACCGGCGGCGGGCCCCGGCCGCCCCCGGCGCGGTCTGAACCGCCCTCTCCTTTCCCCGTGGACGCCTGTACGCGCGCCCGTACTGAACCGCATCCGCCCCGGCCTCCCCCACCTCCCCGCCGTCCTTGGTGCGCGAACGGCCGAAGCGCACACGTGCCCCGGCGCCCGGAATCCGGCCGGGGCACGCGGAGGCCCTGTTGACTTCCCGCGGACCGGCCCGGCAGTTTGTGGGCGTCCGGCGAATCCCCTTGAACTCCGGGACCCTTCATGGACCGCGCCGCCCGCCCCCGCACGCTGCGCTTCGGCGCGAACTACACCCCTTCCCGGGGCTGGTTCCACCACTGGCTGGACTTCGACCTCGACGAGGTCCGGGCCGACCTCGACCAGATCGCCGCGCTCGGCCTGGACCACGTACGGGTCTTCCCGCTGTGGCCGCTCTTCCAGCCGAACCGGACCCTGATCCGGCCGCGTGCCGTCGAGCAGCTCGTCGCGCTCGCCGACGCGGCCGCGGAGCGGGGGCTCGACGTGAACGTGGACGGCCTCCAGGGGCACCTGTCCAGCTTCGACTTCCTGCCCGCCTGGACGGGGACCTGGCACCGGCGCAGCATCTTCACCGATCCGGACGTGGTGGCCGGGCAGGAGGAGTACCTGCGCACCCTGGCGGCCGCCCTCGCCGGCCGGCCGAACTTCCTGGGCATGACCGTCGGCAACGAGGTCAACCAGTTCTCCGACGCGCCCCACCCCGACCCCGACCGGATCACCGCCGCCCAGGCGCAAACCTGGCTGGAGCGGATGCTGGCCGCCTGCGAGGAGGGCGCGCCGGGCCGGTTCCACCTGCATGCCGAGTACGACGCCGTCTGGTACCGGGACGGGCACCCCTTCACGCCCGCGCAGGCGGCCCGGCTGGGCGCGGCCACGGCCGTGCACTCCTGGGTGTTCGACGGCACCGCGCAGCGCCACGGCCGTGCGGGGGCGGCCACCGAGCAGCACGCCGCCTACCTGATCGAACTGTCCAAGGCCTGGGCCGAGGACCCGCACCGCCCGGTATGGCTCCAGGAGGTCGGGGCGCCGGCGCCGCTGGTCCCGCCCGAGCACGCGGCGGAGTTCGCCGCGGCCACCCTGGCGGCGGCGCTGGACTGCCCCGGCCTGTGGGGGGTGACCTGGTGGTGCTCGCACGACGTGTCCCGGGAGCTGGCGGACTTCCCCGAGCTGGAGTACGGGCTGGGCCTGCTCACCAACGACGGCCGCACCAAACCCGCCGGGGCCGCCGTCGCCCGGATCGCCGCGGCCTGGCGGGGCCGGGAGCACCGCCCGGCCGTACGGTCCACCGCCCTCGCCCTGGACACCGGATCGGCCCGGTCCGCCTGCGCCCCGGGCGGTGCCTTCTTCGAGGCCTGGGCGGTGCTGGCGGCGAAGGGGCTGCGTCCGGCGGTGGTGCGGGCGGAGGAGGCCGGCGACCCGGACCGGCTGGCCGCGCGCGGGATCACCGAGGTGCTGCACGTGCACGACGTCACGGCCTGACGCGACCCGACCGCCCCTCCCCCTGCCCGCGAGGAGCCCGCATGTCCGGAACCGGCAACGGCGCCGATCCCCGTACCGCCGCCCCCTCGGGGCCTGCCCGCCGTACCGTCCTGGCCCTGGGCGCCGGGGCCGGAACCACCGTCCTGCTGCCCGCCTCCGGCGTCGCCCGGGCCGCGTCCCCGGCCGCGCCGGAGCCCCGCCTGGCCCCGTACGCCTCCTACTGGTTCCCCGACTCCCTCCCCCAGGGGGCGCCCGGCCCGGGGGTCGTCTGGCGCTCCCTCAAGGAGTGGACCCCGCAGTCGGATCCGGACCTGGCCCACAACACCGCGAGCGTCCCCCTGGCCCCGCGGTTCACCCCGGTCCCGGCGCACCGGGACGCCCGCGCCGGCCAGGCCCGGATCGTCTCGCTGGTCTCCTTCGGACCCACCTCCCGCAACCCGTCGCAGGGGCAGGCGACCGCGGACTCCTACGCGCCGACGCACTGGGCGTACCTCGACGAGCTGGTCTTCTGGGGCGGTTCGGCCGGTGAGGGCCTGGTCCTCGCCCCGAACGCGCCCGTCGTCGACGCGGCCCACCGCAACGGGGTCCGCGTCCTGGGCAACGTCTTCCTGCCTCCCGTCGCCTACGGCGGCGACCTGCGCTGGACCCGGGACCTGGTCCGGTCCGACGCCGACGGCCGGTTCCCGCTCGCGGAGAAACTGGCCGAGGTGGCGCGGACGTACGGGTTCGACGGCTGGTTCGTCAACGCCGAGACGGACGGCGGGGACAGCGGACTCGCCACCCGGATGCGGGGGTTCCTGCGCGCGCTGCGGGCGGCCGGGGAACCGCACGGGCTGCGGATCACCTGGTACGACGCCATGAACAGCACCGGCGCGGTGGGCTGGCGGGGAGCGCTCGACGAGCTCAACCAGGAGTTCTTCGAGGACCGGGCGGGCAGGGTCGCGGACTCGGTGTTCGTGGACTTCCGCTGGACGCCCGGGTCGCTGGTCTCCTCGGGGGCCCTGGCCGAGCGGCTGGGCCGCTCCCGCCACGAGCTGTGGGCGGCCGTGGACGTGCAGTCCCGTGGCTGGGACTCCGAGGTCCGCTGGGACGCGATCGTGCCGCGCGGCCGCGACCACGTCGTCAGCCTCGGCTTCCACCGGCCCGAGTGGACCCGCGACCACCTCGCCGACCGCTCCCCCGGCGCCTTCCACGAGGCCGACGACCGGTTCTGGACGGGCGAGTCCCTGGACCCGTCCCGCCCCGCGCCCGATGCCGTCTGGCGGGCGCCCGCCACGGCCGTCACCGACCGGTCCACCGTCACCGGGCTCCCGTTCGCCTGCTCCTTCAACACCGGGCACGGGCTGCGCTGGTACGAGGGCGGGACCGCCGCCTCGGAGGAGCCCTGGAGCCACCTCGGGCTCCAGGACCGGCTCCCGGGGCGCCGCTGGGTGGTGGACGGCGAAGGCGAACGCCCCGACGTCCGGCTGGACTTCGCGGACGCCTGGCGCGGCGGCTCCAGCCTGCTGGTGACGGGTTCCCTCACCGCGCCCGCCGCCGTCGGCCTGCACTCCACCCGGCTGCCGCTGACCCGTTCCGCCGTCGCGGAGCTGGTCCACACGGCCGGCCCGGTCCCGGTGGACGTCGAGCTCGGGGTCGCCGTGCGCGAGCCGGCCGCTCCGGGCGGGCCGGTCCCGTACACGTGGCTGCGGGCCGGTAGGGCGGGCGGCGCCGGGGGCTGGCGGACCTCCCGGGTCCCCCTCGGGGCGCTGGCCGGGGAGACCACGTACGCCCTGGCGGTACGGATCACCGCGCGGGAGAAGGGGCCGGTGTCCTGGCGGCTCGGAGCCCTGTCGGTACGCGACGCCACCGCCGTACGCCGCCCGGCCCCGCCCTCCCGTCTCACGGTCGACGCCTCGGCCCGCCGGGGTGCGGAGGCCGAGCTCCGCCTGTCCTGGCTTCGGGCGGCCGGGCCGGTCCGGCACTACGAACTGCACCGCCTGCTGCCGGACGGCACCCGCCGCTTCCTGGCCGGCACCTGCGGGACCGCCCTCTACCTGCCCCGGCTGGCCCGCGCCGGCCGGGAGCGGGCGGCGGCGTTCGAGCTGCGGGCGGTGGACGAGGTGTACGCGGCGTCGGACCCGGCCCGGGCCGGATTCGCGTGGTGAGGACTCAGGCGCCGTGCGGGTCGGTGCGGGGCACGGCCACCGTCACGCGCAGCCCGTGCGGCGGGTTCTTGGCGTAGGAGAGGGTGCCGCCGCCGGTGGCGAGCAGGGCGCGGGAGATCGACAGGCCGAGCCCCGAGCCCTTGACGTTCTGGTGGCGGCCGCTGCGCCAGAAGCGGTCGCCGACGCGCAGCAGCTCCTCCTCGGTCAGTCCGGGCCCCCGGTCGGCGACGACGACGAGGGCGCTGCTGCCCTCCGCGGAGACGGAGACCTCGACCTCCTCTCCGGCCGGGGTGAACTTCAGGGCGTTGTCGATGACGGCGTCGAGCGCGCTGGACAGGGCGATGGGGTCGGCCCAGCCGGTGACGGCGGAGCGGCCCGCCTCCCTGAGCCGTACGCCCTTCTCCTCGGCGTACGGCCGCCAGGAGGCGACCCGCTCGGCGGCCAGGGCGCCGATGTCGGTCAGGCTGATCTCGGCGGAGGCGTGCTCGGCCAGCGCCAGGTCGAGGAGGTCGTCGAGGACCTGGGCGAGGCGTTTGCCCTCGGTGCGCACGGAGGCGATCTCCTCGTTGCCCTCGGGAAGTTCGAGAGCGAGGAGCTCGATCCGCAGGAGCAGCGCGGCGAGCGGGTTGCGCAGCTGGTGGGAGGCGTCCGCGACGAACGCCCGCTGCTGCTCCAGTACCTCTTCGACGTTGTCGGCCATCTCGTTGAACGACCGGGCCAGGCGTCTGAGTTCCGGGGGGCCGCTGGCGACCGCGACACGGGAGTTCATACGTCCGGTGGCGATGCCGTGGGCGGCGGCGTCGAGGGTCCGGACGGGCTTGAGCACCCAGCCGGTCAGGCGCAGCGCGGCGCCGAAGGCGGCGAGCATGGCGGCGGCGAGACCGGCGGCGATGAGCAGCCAGCCGTGCAGGATCCGGGCGCGCATCTGGTCGGTGGGCGATTCGGTGGCGACGACGGCCACCACGTCACCGTCGAGGACCACCGGGGAGACGACGAGGAGTTTGCCGTCGACCTGCCAGGGCCAGACCTGTCCTGGGTCGTGGCTGCGGCGTCCGGCCAGGGCCTCCTCGAAGGACCTGCGGGCCTCGCCGGAGTCCGGCAGCTGCCACCAGCCGGGGGCGCGGACCATGGCGTTGTCGTCGCGGTAGAAGATGCCGACGCGGATGCCGTACAGCTCCTGGTAGCGGGCGAGTTCCAGCTGGAGGGTGTCGCGCCGCTCGTCGGCGCCGGTCGCGCCGGAGCCCTCGGCGTCGATGACGAACTGGGCGAGTGCGGCGAAGCGTGCGCTGTCGTCGATCCGGTCGACCACCACCCGCTGCTGCTGGGCGGCGGCCAGGCTGACGGCGAGCGGGAAGCCGAGGGCGATCAGCACGCCCGCCATCAGGATGACGAGGAGCGGGAGCAGGCGGGCGCGCACGGCGGACCCGCTAGGGCGCGGCCGGGGTGACGAGCCGGTAGCCCACCCCGCGGACGGTCTCGATCAGCGCGGGCATGCCGAGCTTGGCGCGCAGCGAGGCGACGTGGACCTCGAGGGTGCGGCCCGTCCCCTCCCAGCTGGTGCGCCAGACCTCACTGATGATCTGTTCCCGGCGGAAGACCACGCCGGGCCGCTGCGCGAGCAGGGCCAGCAGATCGAATTCCTTGCGGGTGAGGGGCACGTCGCCGCCGTTCACGGTGACCCGGCGGGTGGGCAGCTCGACGGCGACCGGGCCGAGCCGGACCAGGCCCGGCCCGGTGGCCTCGCCGGGAGCGGCCGGCTCCTCGGAGGTGCCGGTGCGGCGGGCTACGGCGTGGATGCGGGCCAGCAGCTCGCCGGTGTCGTACGGCTTGACGACGTAGTCGTCGGCGCCCATGTTCAGGCCGTGGATGCGGGAGCGGACGTCGCCGCGGGCGGTCACCATGATGACGGGCGTACTGGTGCGCTTGCGGATCTTGCCGCAGACCTCGTAGCCGTCCTGGTCGGGCAGGCCGAGGTCGAGCAGGATCACCCCGTACGGGGAGGCCGCGGGCTTGGCCCCGGCGGGCAGCAGCGCCTGGAGGGCCTCCTCGCCGTTACGGGCATGGGTGACCTGGAAGCCGTGCCGGGCGAGGATCGCGGACAGGGCGGCGGCGACGTGGTCGTCGTCCTCGACGAGCAGCAGTCTCATGGTCGTCCCCCTCTCCTTCTCTCGCTCTCCGGTTTCCGTTCACAGGGCCACCAAGCATCCACGCCGATGAAGAGTCCCACGTCAAGGGTGTTCCGGCCCGGCGGGTCTTCTGTTATGCACCCGGTACGCGTACATCGTGCACAGATGGTCGCAGCGCACGGAGCGTATCGGTGCGAGGCCGTATCGTTATCCTCAATTCTCCCTCAGATGTGATGACGCTGTGCGCGCCGCGTCACTACTGTCCTGCCAACCGACGGAGGACGGAGCAAGAAGCCGATGAGCGGAGTATCAGTGGCCGAGGACGCGCAGGACGCGGCGGGCGCCGCGGACGGCCTGGTCGTACTGAGCAACGTCAACAAGCACTTCGGCGCGCTGCACGTGCTTCAGGACATCGATCTGAGCATCGCCCGCGGCGAGGTCGTGGTGGTGATCGGTCCTTCGGGATCGGGCAAGTCGACGCTGTGCCGGACCATCAACCGGCTGGAGACCATCGACTCGGGGACCATCACGGTCGACGGCAAGGAACTGCCGTCCGAGGGCAGGGAGTTGGCCCGGCTGCGCGCCGATGTGGGCATGGTCTTCCAGTCGTTCAACCTGTTCGCGCACAAGACCGTGCTGCAGAACGTGGTGCTGGGGCAGCTCAAGGTCCGCAAGACGGACCAGGCAGCGGCGATGGAGAAGGCCAAGTCCCTCCTGGACCGCGTCGGCGTCGGCTCCCAGGCCGACAAGTACCCGGCGCAGCTGTCCGGCGGCCAGCAGCAGCGCGTCGCGATCGCCCGGGCCCTGGCGATGGACCCGAAGGTGATGCTCTTCGACGAGCCGACCTCGGCGCTGGACCCGGAGATGATCAACGAGGTGCTGGAGGTCATGCAGCAGCTCGCCCGCGAGGGGATGACGATGGTGGTCGTCACGCACGAGATGGGCTTCGCCCGCTCCGCGGCGAACCGGGTCGTCTTCATGGCCGACGGCAGGATCATCGAACAGGCCGCCCCCGAGCAGTTCTTCAGCAACCCCAAGAGCGAACGCGCCAAGGACTTCCTGTCCAAGATCCTGCACCACTGACGCCCGCGTCTGGTAGTGATCCGGTCGGCGGCGCCCGCCGTCGCACACGACGTGTCCAGCTCGTCGTTCAACAACGTCTCACCCGAGGGAAGTTCACCATGAAGGTTCTCAAGGCCGGCGCGGCAGTGGCCACGGCCGTCGTTCTCGCTCTGACGGCGACCGCCTGTGGCGGCGGCACGAAGGACGGCGCGGGCGACGCGGGCGCCTCCGGCGACGCCAAGTCGAACAAGATCGTCATCGGCATCAAGTTCGATCAGCCGGGCCTGGGCCTGAAGACCCCCGACGGCAAGTACGAGGGCTTCGACGTCGACGTCGCCACGTACATCGCCAAGGAACTCGGCTACCAGCCGGACCAGATCGAGTGGAAGCAGGCCGTCAGCGCCGAGCGCGAGAACCTGATCTCCAACGGCGACGTGAAGTTCATCGCCGCGACCTACTCGATCAACGACAAGCGCAAGGCGAAGGTCGACTTCGCGGGCCCGTACTTCCTGGCCCACCAGGACCTGCTGGTCCGCGCCGACGACAGCAGCATCACCAAGGTCGAGGACCTCAACAAGAAGAAGCTCTGCTCCGTCACGGGCTCCACCTCGGCGCAGAACGTCAAGAAGGACCTGGCCAAGGACGCCGACCTCCAGGAGTTCCCGGGCTACTCCGAGTGCCTGACCGGTCTGGAGAACAAGGCCGTCGACGCGCTGACCACGGACGACTCGATCCTCGCCGGCTACGCCGCGCAGGAGAAGAACAAGGGCAAGTTCAAGCTCGTCGGCCTGAAGATGAGCACCGAGAACTACGGCATCGGTCTGAAGAAGGGCGACAAGGAGCTCCAGACCAAGATCAACGCCGCGCTCAAGAAGATGGTCTCGGACGGCAGCTGGGAGGCGGCCGTGAAGAAGAACCTCGGCCCGGCCGACTACAAGAACGAGCCTGCCCCGCAGATCACCGAAGGCAGCTGATTTCCCGGTGAGGCCCGCCGCCGCCCGCCCGTCCGCGGGCGGCGGCGCGCCTCACCGGCCATCCTGGGGAGAGCGCAGGGCATCGTGTTCGACTTTCTTGATTCCGGGCAGTACGACCTGCTCGGAGCCTTCTGGGTGACGGTTCAGCTCACCCTCTACTCGGCGGTGGGCTCCCTCGTCTGGGGCACCGTCCTGGCCGGGATGCGGGTCAGCCCGGTCCCGCTGATGCGGGCCTTCGGGACCGCGTACGTGAATCTGGTCCGCAACACGCCGCTGACCCTGCTGATCATCGGCAGCTCCTTGGGCCTCAGCCAGACCCTCGGCCTCAACATGGGCGGCGACACCTTCAAGGAGACCGGCTTCCGGCTCGCCGTGCTCGCGCTGAGCGCCTACACCGGCACGTTCGTCTGCGAGGCGCTGCGCTCGGGCATCAACACCGTGCCCGTGGGCCAGGCCGAGGCGGCCCGCGCGCTGGGGCTGAGCTTCTTCCAGGTGCTCACCCTGATCGTGCTCCCCCAGGCCTTCCGGGCGGTCATCGCGCCGCTCGCCAACGTACTGATCGCCCTCACCAAGAACACCACGGTGGCGGCGGCCATCGGCGTGGCCGAAGCGGCCCTGCTGATGAAGGAAATGATCGAGAACGAGGCGGACGCACTCTTCGCCGTCTTCGGGATCTTCGCCCTCGGCTTCTGCCTGCTGACCCTCCCCACCGGTCTGCTGCTGGGCTGGGTGGCCAAGCGAGCGGCGGTGAAGCGATGAGCTCCGTGCTGTACGACGTCCCCGGCCCCAAGGCCAAGGTCCGCAACTGGATCTACACGGCCGTCTTCCTGGTCCTGTTCGCGCTCGCCGCCTGGTGGATCCTGTCCGTCATGGCGGACAAGCACCAGCTCGACGCCGACAAGTGGACCCCCTTCGTCACCGACGGCAGGGTCTGGACCACCTACCTGATCCCCGGCCTGCTGGAGACCCTGAAGGCCGGCGCGATCGCCATGGTGATCGCCCTGCCGCTGGGCGCCCTGCTGGGCATGGGCCGGCTCTCCGACCACGCGTGGGTGCGCATACCGGTCGGCACGGTCGTGGAGTTCTTCCGCGCCATCCCCGTGCTGATGCTGATGATCTTCGGCTCGGCGTTCTTCGTGCAGTTCGTCCCCGCCGTGTCCTCGGACTTCCGGCCGCTGTACGCGGTGATCACCGGCCTGGTGCTGTACAACGCGGCGGTCATCGCCGAGATCGTCCGCGCGGGCGTGCTGTCGCTGCCGCGCGGCCAGACCGACGCCGCCAAGGCGATCGGCATGCGCAAGGGCCAGACCATGGTCCACGTGCTGCTCCCGCAGGCCGTCACCGTGATGCTGCCCGCCCTGGTCAGCCAGCTCGTGGTGATCCTCAAGGACACCGCGCTCGGCGGTTCGCTGCTGGGCCTGACCGAGCTGCTGGCCGCGAACCGGCAGATCTCGGCCAACTACAGCAACACCATCCCCACGCTCGTGGTGATCGCCCTGATCTACATCGCGGTGAACTTCGCCCTCACCACCTTCGCCTCCTGGCTGGAGGGCCGGCTGCGGCAGTCGAGGAAGAGCACCGCCCCCGTGGTCGCCGTCGCCAAGGTCGACGACATGGCCACCGGAGCGGCGGTCTGACCGCGGGGGCTGACGTCCGGTCAGTCCCGCACGATGCGTAGCCTGTGTGGTGCGGCGGAACTCTCCGCCGCACCACACGGCTTTGTCCGGACCGGGGTCACTTGACGCCGGAACCTCCAGTGGGTTGCATACGTTCTGTGATCACATACCGGACATCGGGAGCCGCATCATGGACCCGGTGATCGTCGTCGGCTCGGGCCCCGTCGGACTCTCCCTGTCCCTCGCCCTGGCCGGCCACGGCGTGCCCTCCGTCCTGCTCGACGAAGGCCCCGGCAAGGACGAGCCCCGGCCCGCCCGTAGCATCGTGCTGCATTCCGACACCGCGGCCATGGTCCACCGCCTGGGCTGCACCACCCTGCGCGACGAGGGCGCGCGGTACGCCGCCTGGCGCACCACGAGGCGGCGTCAGGAGTCCCGGCGGATCACCTTCGAGGACACCCCCGCCCCCCTGCACCTGCCGCAGCACGCCCTCACCCGCGGACTGCGCGCCGCGGCCGCGGCACACCCCCTGGTCCAGCTGGTGGCCGGTGCCAAGCTGGACTCCCTGGAACAGGACGGCCACGGGATCACCGCGCACACCCGCGGCTCCGAGACCACCTGGTGGCGCGGCAGCCATCTGGTCGGCTGCGACGGGGCCCGTTCCACCGTCCGCAAGCTGCTCGGCATCCGCTTCCCCGGCCGGACCGCCGTGGAACGGCGCGCCGTGGCCGCGCTGCGCGCCGAACTGCCCTGGCCCGGCGAGGCGTTGCTGCACCGCAACCCGCCGTCAGGGCCCGAGGAGATCACCGCCCGGCCGCTGCCCGACGAGGTCTGGCGGCTGGACTGGCTGCTGCCCGCGCGCGGGGAGCTCGTCACCCCCGACGCCCTCGTCACCCTCATCCGCGACACCCTGGCGCTCTGGTCCGGCGGCAGCACTCCCCCGTACGACCTCATCGACACCGGCGTGCACATCCTGCACCACCGCCTCGCCCGGCGCTGGCGCGACGGCCGGGCCTTCCTCGCCGGCGACGCCGCGCACCTGCTGGGAGCGCTGGGCACCCAGGGCGTCGAGGAGGGCCTGCGCGACGCCGAGAACCTGGCCTGGAAGCTGGCCCTGGACTGGCACCAGGGCGCCTCCGAAGCCCTGCTCGACAGCTACGAGGGCGAGCGGCGCACCGCCGTCGCCGCCCGGCTGCGCGCCGCCGACCAGGCCCTGCCCGCCCTGCGCGGCGGGGGCGGCCTGCGCACCCTCCTGCCCGGATCGGGGCGGTCCGCCGAGGCCCTGCTGACCGACGGGCACCTTGGCCGGGGCCCGCTGGGGGGCCGGCCGGTGTACGCCCCGCCCGCGGCCGTGCGCGAGGTCCCGACGGACACGGAGCCGGGCGGCCCGGTGGCGAACGTGCCCGTGTCCGCGCCCGACGGGTCCACCGTCCCGCTGCGCGACCTGCTGGGGCGGGGCCGGCTGCTGGTGCTGCTGGTCGCCCCGGGCACCGGAGTGTGGGACCGGCGCCACTGGATGGGGGCCGGGCTGATGCCCCGGCTCGCGGCGGCCGTGAGCGCACTGCCTGTTCCGGCTGACCTGCTGGTGGCGGACGGCTATCCGGGGGCTCCGGCGCACACCGTGCTCCTGGTACGGCCCGACGGGCACCTCGCCGCGACCTTCTCGGGGGTGCGCCCGGCCGAGCTGTACGCGGCGGCGGACGCGGTCCGGGCGGGCGCCCCGGCCGGCGCTCCCGCCACACCCACCCCTGTGATCGATTGACCGCCCTCGGGCACTCGTGGTTCACTCGCCGGCATGACCGGCAACGACGTACGCCTGTGGCGGAGGGTCCACATGGACCTGCTCCGCTACGCGGGCTGCGTGTGTCGTCCCTCCTGCTGATTCGCCCCTTCCCCGCGCGCCCCTCTGCCCCTCCGGGCCCGCGCGCCCTTTCCGCGAACCCCAGGACGGTCACTCCCCGATGTCTGCTTACGTGTCCACGCACGCCCCTGCCCGCTCCGCCGCCCCCACGGCGGCCGAACTCCTCGCCTTCGCCCTGCGCACCGCCGCCGACCCCACCGTCGTCGATTCGCTGCCCCTGGACCCGGAGGGCCGGACCTGGTTCCGGCTCGACGGCCCGGGCGGCAGCGAGGCCTGGCTGATCGGCTGGCCGCCGGGCACCGGCACCGGCTGGCACGACCACGCCGAGTCCCGGGGGGCGTTCGCCACCGCGCGGGGCCGGCTCACCGAGCACTCCCTGGCCGTGCGGCTGCCCTCGGAGGGGTGGCGGAACCTGGAGCTGGCCCCGGACGTGGACCGCACCCGCAGCCTCGGCGCGGTGACCGGGCGGGCGTTCGGCGAGCACCACGTCCACGAGGTGCTCAACGAATCCGCCACCGAACACGCGGTCTCGGTGCACGCGTACCACCCGCCCGTCCCGCTGATCCGCCGGTACAGCCGCAGCGGACCGGTCCTCACGCTGGAGCACGTCGAACGCCCGGCGGACTGGCAGTGAGCGGCCCCGTCGGCATCGAGGACCTCCTGGAACGGGTCCGGGCGGCCTACACCCGCGTCGACGCCCGGTCGGCGTACGAGGCGTGGCAGGACGGGGACGCCCTGCTGGTGGACATCCGCTACCAGGCACTGCGCGAGCGGGACGGGCTGATCCCGGGGGCCGTCGTGGTGGAGCGCAACGAGCTGGAATGGCGGCTGGACCCGCTGGGCTCCCACCGCCTCCCGCAGGCCGTCTCGCACGAGCTGCGCGTGGTGGTGATCTGCAACGAGGGCTACGCGTCCTCGCTGGCGGCGGCGTCGCTCCACGCCCTGGGGCTGCGCCGGGCGACGGACCTCACGGGCGGCTTCCAGGCCTGGCGCTCCGCGGGCCTGCCCGTCGTCCCCGCCTGACGCTCGGTCCGCGCTGCGCGGGGCGAGGTCCCGACCCGCCCGTACGAGGGCTTCGGCTGGCCCGCGTCCCCGATCAGCGGGACGGCCCGGCACGTGAGCTCGGGTACGGCCCGTCGACGCCGGAAACGAACCGGAGTGCCCTGGCGCCCCCGGCGGGGGGCCACCCCACCCCCGCCGCACCACCCGGCCTGCGGCTGGGTCTCAGTCGCCGGGGTAGCCCAGGTCGTCTGCGCCCTCGCCCTCCGCCTCCAGGGCGCGCCGCACCACCCGCAGGGCCATGCCCTCCGGGTACCCCTTGCGCGCGAGCATCCCGGCCAGGCGCCGGATCCGCTTGTCCCGCTCCAGCCCTCGGGTCGAGCGGAGCTTGCGCTCCACGAGCTCGCGGGCGGT
The DNA here is from genome assembly GCF_042895815.1 of Streptomyces sp. NPDC001373. Classification (NCBI taxonomy): domain Bacteria; kingdom Bacillati; phylum Actinomycetota; class Actinomycetes; order Kitasatosporales; family Streptomycetaceae; genus Streptomyces; species Streptomyces sp. NPDC001373. The sequence continues at coordinate 33,700 of NZ_JBIAWQ010000008.1, read as the reverse complement.
CTGCTCCTCCTGCTCGGAGTCCAGCTGTTCCAACGCCTCCTGGACGAGGGTGGTGTGCACCCCCTTGGTCCGCAGCTCCTGCGCGAGCGCCCGGCGGGCCAGACCCCTGCCGCGGTGCCGGGACTCGACCCAGGCCCCGGCGAAGGCGGCGTCGTCGATCAGGCCCACTTCCTCGTAGCGGGAGAGGACCGCCTCGGAGACCTCCTCGGGGATGCCCCGCTTCGCCAGAGCGTCCGCGAGCTGCCGCCGGGTGCGCGGCATCCCGGTGAGCAGGCGCAGGCAGATCGCCCGCGCCTGCTCCTCGGGACTCTGGGGCGGCAGCTCCTGGCGGCCCTCACAGCTGCCCCTCGCTCTGCCGCCCCTCTCCTGCTCCTCGCGCACGGTCAGCTCTTGGCCACGGCGGCCTTGGCCGCCGGCTTGGCCTTCGAGGCGGGGGCGGGCACGGAGGCGTCGGCCGGCGCGGCGGCCGCGGCCGCGTCGTCGCCCTCCGCGTCCTTGCGCACGCCGACGCCCAGCTTCTCCTTGATCTTCCGCTCGATCTCGTTGGCGAGGTCGGGGTTGTCCTTCAGGAAGTTGCGGGCGTTCTCCTTGCCCTGGCCGAGCTGGTCGCCCTCGTACGTGTACCAGGCGCCGGCCTTGCGGATGAAGCCGTGCTCCACGCCCATGTCGATCAGGCCGCCCTCGCGGCTGATGCCCTGGCCGTAGAGGATGTCGAACTCGGCCTGCTTGAAGGGGGGCGCGACCTTGTTCTTCACGACCTTGCAGCGGGTGCGGTTGCCGACCGCCTCCGTGCCGTCCTTCAGCGTCTCGATGCGGCGGATGTCGATGCGCACGGAGGCGTAGAACTTCAGCGCGCGGCCACCGGTCGTGGTCTCCGGGGAGCCGAACATCACGCCGATCTTCTCGCGGAGCTGGTTGATGAAGATCGCGGTGGTCTTGGACTGATTGAGCGCACCCGTGATCTTGCGGAGCGCCTGGCTCATCAGGCGGGCCTGGAGACCGACGTGCGAGTCGCCCATCTCGCCCTCGATCTCCGCCTTCGGCACGAGGGCCGCGACGGAGTCGATGACGATCAGGTCGAGGGCCCCGGAGCGGACCAGCATGTCGACGATCTCGAGGGCCTGCTCGCCCGTGTCCGGCTGGGACAGGATGAGGTTGTCGGTGTCGACGCCGAGCGCGCGGGCGTACTCGGGGTCGAGCGCGTGCTCCGCGTCCACGAAGGCGACGGTGCCGCCGGCCTTCTGCGCGTTGGCCACGGCGTGGAGCGTCAGGGTCGTCTTACCGGAGGACTCCGGGCCGTAGATCTCGACCACGCGGCCGCGGGGCAGCCCGCCGACGCCGAGGGCGATGTCCAGGGCGGTCGACCCGGTGGGGATGACCTCGATGGGGTCGTTCGGCTTGTCGCCGAGGCGCATGACCGCACCCTTGCCGAATTGCCGTTCAATCTGTGCGAGCGCGGCGTCGAGAGCCTTCTCGCGGTCGGTGCCTGCCATGGGTTCCACCCGGTTTGCTTGAGTCGATCGCTTCACGCCATTGACGCTAACGCCTGCCACTGACAATGCGCTTCCACGCCCGTTTCGGCTGTGGATAACTCATCAGAATGGATGTTCGATTTCTCTGTCAAGCCGACCGTGCCGCGCCCCGCACCCCCTTCGCACCGAAGGCGGAACGCTCCCCACCGCCCCCGGCCACGACCTCCGGGAAGAGCAACGACAGGGCGGGCGGCAGGGGACCGCGGCGTGGCACGCATCACATCCGCCGACCGGACCCGCGGGCGGCGGGCGGCGGGCGGCGGGCGGCGGGCGGCGGGCGGCGGCGGGGAACGCGCGGCGGCCCCGCCGCACACCGGGGGGCCGGTGGCGACGGGGCCGCAGGGTCCGCCGGGGCGGTGGTTACGGCTTCGGCAGGGTGCAGCCGGGGCGGTTCAGGTCGATCTGGCTGCCGGGGCCGATGCACGGGACGAGGATGTAGGTCTCCTGGGCGTAGTTGATGCCCTGGCGCACCGTGACGTTGCCGGCCTGGTCCACCTCGCACGGGTTGTTGTCCGTGCAGCGCTCGCCGTCCTCGTTGCCGGTGTTGTTGACGGCGACGACCTTGCCGGTCGTCGTGTCGATCACCGGCGAGCCGGAGGTGCCGCCGATGGTGTTGCAGGAGGAGGTGTAACGGACCGAGTCCTTCCAGGTCCACGCCCCCTCCTTGAGGCGGTAGGCGAACCCGTCGACGCTGCAGCTGTAGGTGCGCTTCCAGTAGCCGGAGACCACCTTGATCGACGAGCCCTGGACCGGGTGGGTGTCGTTGAGGGTGAGCGCGGCGATGCCGTACTGGCTCTGGATCTGCGCGTACGTCTTGGTCAGCTGGTAGAGCGAGACGTCCGTGTCCGTCATCGTCCCGTACGCGATCTTGCTCGCGCGCAGGGTCGCGACCTTGGAGCCCGCCGCGTTGAGCAGGGAGAAGCTCCGGCTGGACGCGCGGTTGACGAGGACCTCGCCGGCGGCCGGGAAGCCGGTCTCCAGGCAGTGGCCGTTGGAGAGGACGAGCGCGGGGTCGTCCGGCTGCGAGCCGGGCGTGCGGACGACGGAGCCGGAGCAGTTGCTGAGCGCGACCGTACCCGCGTAGGTGACCGCGGCGGCCTGCCGGGGCCCGGGCGCCTGGGCCACGGCCGGCGTGACCGCCGCTCCGGTCAGGAGCAGGGACAACACGGCGCCGGCGAGAGGCTTGTTCATGTGGGGGTTCCCCTCTGGTGACGAATGCGACCGAAGATCCTTCGATTGACATGTGCACTGCATTCTTCGCCCAGTGGGATCAACGCACAATAGGGCGTGGGGAGTTGGGGATCAGGGCGGCTGAAAGCCCTCTGCCATAACCGGAATTAATCCCTCCAACACCCCGCGAGGCGGACGGGGGAACCCATTCCAGGGCGCATGACCCACACCCCCGGGCTGGCGCGAAACAGCCGTTTTACGGCCGGTACTCTGCGGTGCCCCCGACGACGGGGGCCGTGAGATTCCGCTCAGGAGGTCCCATGGCCGTCAAGAAGGCCACGATCCAGCAGCAGGTGGCAGAAGCCCTCGCCCAGGCCAACCCCGCCGACCGCCCCCTCGTCACGATCCAGGCCATCGCCGGCCCGAGCGTCTGGCTGATGAGCATGCTCGGCCTCATCGGCCAGGCGTTCCTCAGCTACTACTTCATCACCGTGACCGAGCAGGCCGTGGTACTCCACCGGGCCAGCCGGATGAGCAACCGCCCGCAGGAGATCGTCTTCGCGATACCGCCCCACCAGGCCGTCGGCACCATCACCGAGGTCAAGCGCAACGCCATCTGGAGCTCGTTCCGCATGCAGCTGCCCGGCCAGGCGACCCCGACCCGCATGAACGTGCACCGCATCTGGCGGGGCGAGATGGACCAGCTGCTCGGCCTGCTGACGGGCCAGGGCCAGCCGGTCGCCTGACGGCCGCACACGGAGCGGGGCGGAGGGGGCACGTCCCCCACCCCTCCGCCCCACAAGTGACAACCCATGGTTGACACCCCTCGGATGTCAACCTAGGGTTGCACTCATGACGAACCCTTCCGTGGAACCCGTCCGCATCGCCAATCCCGTCCGCCTCGACGACCTGATCGAGGCCATCAAGAAGTCCCACGTCGACACCCTGGAGCAGCTCAGCGGCGCCGTCGTCGCGGCCGAGCACCTCGGTGACGTGGCGGACCACCTCATCGGTCACTTCGTCGACCAGGCCCGCCGCTCCGGCGCCTCCTGGACCGACATCGGCCGCAGCATGGGCGTCACCCGGCAGGCCGCCCAGAAGCGCTTCGTCCCCAAGGCCGACAAGGAGGGCGACCCCGGCCTCGACCCCGAAGCCGGCTTCGCCCGCTTCACCCCCCGCGCCCGCAACGTCGTCATCGCCTCACAGAACGAGGCCCGCGCGGCCAACAACGCCGAGATCCGCACCGAGCACCTGGCGCTGGGCCTGCTGGCCGAGCCCGAGGGCCTGGCCGGACTCGTCCTCGGCGGCCGGGGCATCTCGGCGGAGGCCCTGCGCGCCGCCGCGACCGCCACCCTGCCCCCGGCGGCGGCGGAGATGCCCGCCCTCGTCCCCTTCGACGCCAACGCCAAGAAGGTCCTGGAACTCACCTTCCGCGAGGCCCTGCGCCTGGGCCACGGCTACGTGGGTACCGAGCACATCCTGCTCGCCCTGCTGGAACTGGAGAACGGCGAGGGCACCCTCAGCGGACTCGGCCTGGACAAGGCCACCGCCGAGGCGGCCGTCACCGAGGCCCTGGCATCCGTCCTCGGCGCGGACGGACAGCAGTAGGCTCCCCGCCGGCGGCGGCCCCGCCGACGCCGGCGGCCTCGTCCGCCACCTCGTACCGCTTCACGTAGGCGCCGAGAAAGGCCTGCAGCGTGGCCACGGCCGGGATCGCGATGAGCGCCCCGACCGCGCCCAGCAGGGCGGTCCCCGCGATGACCGAGCCGAAGGCCACCCCCGGGTGGATGTCCACCGTCCTGGCGGTCAGCTTCGGCTGGAGGACGTAGTTCTCGAACTGCTGGTAGACCACCACGAACCCCAGTACGTACACCGCGTACCAGGGATCGACGGTGAAGGCGATCAGCGTCGGCAGCGCGCCCGCCAGGTAGGTGCCGATGGTGGGGATGAACTGGGAGACCAGCCCCACCCACACCGCGAGCGCGGGCGCGTACGGCACCCCGAGGACCGCGAGGACCACATAGTGCGCGATGCCGGAGACCAGCGCCATCAGCCCGCGCGAGTACAGGTACCCACCGGTCTTCGCGACGGCGATCTCCCAGGCCCGCAGCACTTCCGACTGCTTCGCGGGCGGCAGTACGGAGCACAGTGCCCGCCGCAGCCTCGGCCCGTCGGCGGCGAAGTAGAAGGAGAACAGGCCGACCGTCAGCAGCCGGAAGAGCCCGCCGAGCACGGTGGCGGACACGTCGAGCACTCCGCTGGCGCTGTTCTGCACGTACTTCTGGAGCCAGTCGGAGTGCACCAGGCTGTCCTGGATCTCCAGCCGGGACAGCTCGGTGTGCAGGGTGCGGTTGATCCAGTCGATCACCATGTCGAGGTAGTGGGGGAAGCCCTCCACCATGTCGACGATCTGCCCGGCGAGCATCGAGCCGAGCAGCGCCAGGAAGCCGGCGGTCGCGACGAACACGCCCAGGAACACCAGGAAGGTGGCGAGCCCCCGGCGCATGCCCCGGGCCGCCATCCTGGCCACCGCGGGTTCGATCGCCAGCGCCAGGAAGAACGCGATCAGGATGTTGACGAGCAGCCCGACCAGCTGGTGGAAAGCCCAGCTCCCGAGCTGGAAGCAGGCGACGAGCGCCAGTACGAGGATCACCGCGCGGGGCAGCCAACGTGGCATCCGCGCCTCCGCCCGGGCCGGGGTTCCGTGGGGCGCGGGCACCTCCGGCCCGCCGTCCGCGGGCCCTGCCGGCGCCGTGGCGGGGGAAGGGATCCCGGACCCCGCCCGCCCGTCCCGCGCCGACGCGGGGTGCTCCGCCGGGGCCGGGGGGTCCGCTGCCACGGGCTGCCCCGGGAGCGGGGGATCCTGCGGGTCCTCGGGCCGGTCGGTCGTCTCGTCTGTCACTGCCACGCCGACCAGTCTGTCCCACGGGCCGCGCGAACCGCGAAGCCGCCCGGCCGCCCGGTGCGCGGCAGGGCCTCAGCGCAGCGAGGCGGGCACGTCCATCGCCGAGCACACCGCGCGCCACACGTCCTTCGTCTCCCAGCCCGCCTCCAGTGCCTGGTGCACCGTGCGCCCTCCGAGCTCGGACAAGACGTGGTCCCGCGCGAAGGAGTCCGCGTAGGCCGCACCGAAGTGCTCGGCCATCCGCTCCCAGAAAATCGTCAACCGCATGCCCCCAGTATCCCGCTCCGGAGAGTGCACCCTTCCCGTCGCCGCCCACCGCCGCCCTCCGCGCGCCCTACGGTGGCTCGCATGCCTGGAGACGAAGCGTCCGTGCCGGCCCCCGCGGCCGCCCCGGCCCCGCAGGCCCGCGCCGAGCAGTTCATCTGGCTCACGGCCCGGGTGCTGGAGCAGCACCGGTTCGCGTACCACTTCCTCGGCGGGGACGCCGACCCCGTCGACACCGCCCTCGGCTCCTACCTGGCCGCCGACGGCGGCTACGGCCACGCCCTCGACCCCGATCTGCGCGGCCCGCTGAGCCAGCCCCTGCACGCGGCGCACGCCCTGCGGATCCTCGACGGCCTCGGCCGCTGCGCCGGGCAGCGCATCCAGCGCCTCTGCCGCCACCTGACCCGGATCTCCACCCCGGAGGGCGCGCTGCCGCTGGCCGTCCCCACCCCGCGCGGCCATCCCGCCGCGCCCTGGCACCCGGTGTGCGACGACCCGCCGGGCGAGCTGGTGACCACGGGCCCCGTCGTCGGGGTGCTGCACCGCAACCGGATCTGGGACGCCTGGCTGTTCCGGGCCACGGAGTTCTGCTGGGAGCGGGTCGAGACCCTGCGCCACGCGCATCCGTACGAGGTCCAGGGCGCGGTGGCCTTCCTCGACGGGGTCCCCGACCGGGCTCGCGCTGCGGCGGCCGCGGACCGCCTGGGCCGGCTGGTGCGCGAGCGGCGCCTGGCGGTGCTCGACCCGGCCCGGCGCGAGGAGTACCCGCTCTCCCCCGGCTATGCACCGGGCGAGCGGCTGTTCCCGCACGACTACGCGCGGCGGCCGGAATCGCTGGCCCGGGGCTGGTTCACCGACGAGGAGGTGGACCGCTCCCTGGACTTCCTCGCGGCGGAGCAGCAGCCGGACGGGGGCTGGCCGGTGCGCCGCCGGGCCTGGGCCCCGGGCAGCACCCTGGAGCGGCGCCCGATCGCCACCATCGAGGCCCTGCTGACCCTGAGGGCGTACGGGCGGCCCCTGGCCTAGTAGCCGGCGAGGGCCCGCACGCCGGCGGTGACCACCACGGCCGCCCCGACCACCACGAGGAACGGGGCGCGCAGCAGCAGCGCCACGGCGGCGGCCGCCAGCCCGGCGGCGCGGGCGTCGAGGACCAGCTCGTGGCCGGTACTGAAGGTCTGCTGGGCGGTGAGCGCTGCGAGCAGCGCGACCGGCAGCAGGGCGGAGAGCCTGCGCACCGCCGGGCGCTCCAGGGCCCCGGCGGGCACGAGCAGTCCGGCGAGCTTGACGGCGTAGCATCCGGCGACGGTGAGCCCGATGGCGATCCAGACGTTCACGAGCGGCGTCCCTTCAGCCACAGCACGGCGGGTGCGGCCAGCGCGGCGATCAGTACGGGCACCCCGGCGGGCAGGACGGGCAGGAAGCCCAGCCCGAGGACGAGCGCGAGCCCGGCGACGGCCCGCTCGGTGGTGCTCTTCAGCATGGGTGCGAGGAGGGCGAGGAACACGGCGGGCCCGGCGGCGTCCAGCCCCCAGGCGGCGGTGTCGCCGATGGCCTCGGCGCCGAGCGCGCCGAGCAGGGTGGTGAGGTTCCACAGCAGGTACAGGCTGAGCCCGGTGACGGTGAACCCGAGCCGGGCCGTCCTGCGGTCGGGCTGGGCGAGGGCCACGGCGGTGGTCTCGTCGATGACCCAGTGCGCGGCGAGGGGCCGGACGGCCTTCGGGAGGGCGAGCAGCTGGGAGAGCCGCAGGCCGTAGAAGGCGTTGCGGGTTCCGAGGAAGAAGGCGCCGGCGGCGGCGGTGAAGGGGTTCCCGCCGGCGGCGAGCGCTCCGACCAGGGCGAACTGGGAGGCGCCCGTGAAGACGAGCAGGCTCAGCACGCAGGCCTGGAGCACGCTCGTCCCGGCCCCGGCGGCCGTCACCCCGAACGCGAACCCGGAGAGCCCGACGGCCACCCCGACACCGAGGGCGTCGCGCACGACGCCTGCCTTCGTCCGCCCGCCGACACCATCGGGGGCCTCTTGTATGACCATCTCTTCCATTCCCACCCGGCGAAGGTAGGCGGGGACGGCCGGCCGGGTCTTGTACGTTCTTGCAGCCCCTAGCCCGCGCGCCCCCGCCGGTAGGCGCCCGGGGGGACGCCGACGATGCGGGTGAAGTGCCGGTTCAGGTGCGGCTGGTCGGTGAACCCGACGGTGACGGCCACCTCTGCCGGCGCGCCGCCCGCGTCGAGCAGCCTGCGGGCGCGGCGGACCCGCGCGTCCGTCAGCCAGGCGTGGGGCGGCATCCCGTACCGCTCCCGGAAGGCCCTCAACAGGGCGAACGGGCTGGTCCCCAGCTCCGCCGCGAGCTGCTCCAGGGAGGGCGGCCCGGCCATCCGCTCCTCCAGGACGGCCCGTGCCCGCTCCGCGTCGGAGCCGCCCGCGCGGGACACCGCGCGGGCGGGCAGCGGCGCGGCGTGCCGGGCGAGCATCCGGGCCACGACGGCCCGCAGCAGGGTGTCGGCGGCCAGCGCGTTCCCCGCCTCGGCGGCCCGGTGCACCTCGGTGACCAGCTTCGCGCCCTGCGCGTCCAGCACCATCTGGGCGGTGAAGCCGGGGGTGCCGCGCAGGGTGCCGAGCTCGGCGGCGACCTCGGTGATCAGCTCCCGGGAGGGATAGAGCGTGGAGTACGCCCAGCCCCCGGGCTCCCCGGCCCGCGCGGTGTGCGGCACCTCGGGGTTGATCAGCACCACGCTGCCCGGCCCGGCCCGCAGCGTGCCGCCCGGCGTGCCGATCTCCTCGACGCCGCCGGTGACGGCCGCGATGACGTAGCCGTCGTGGGCGTGGCGGGGAAAGGGGTGGCGTACGTAGTGGGCACGCAGCAGGTCCAGCCCGGGCAGGTGCGGGTAGCGCCAGTGCCGGGCCCACTCGCGGCGCGTGTCGTCCTTCCCCATCCCCTCATTCTGCGCCCCCGCGCCGGCGGGCGTTCGCGCTGGCCCGGCCGGTTGTCAGTGGCCGGGTGCACGATGGGGGCATGGCAGGCGCTGCGCTCGACTCGTTCTCCCCCGCGACCCGCTCGTGGTTCACGGGGGCCTTCCGTACGCCCACCTCCGCGCAGGAGGGCGCCTGGCGGGCCATCGGGGAGGGGTCCGACGTGCTCGTCGTGGCGCCGACCGGTTCCGGCAAGACGCTGGCCGCCTTCCTCGCGGCCCTGGACCGGCTGGCCTCGCAGCCGGCGCCGGCCGAGCCGAAGAAGCGCTGCCGGGTGTTGTACGTGTCGCCGCTGAAGGCCCTCGCGGTGGACGTGGAGCGCAATCTGCGCAGCCCGCTGACGGGCATCCGGCAGGAGTCGGCCCGGCTGGGCCTGCCCGAGCCGGACGTCCGGGTCGGGATCCGCTCCGGGGACACCCCGGCCGCCGAGCGCAGGGCGCTGGCGTTGCGCCCGCCCGACATCCTGATCACCACTCCGGAGTCGCTGTTCCTGATGCTGACCTCGGCGGCCCGCGAGGCGCTGTCGGGGGTCGAGACGGTGATCCTGGACGAGGTGCACGCGGTCGCCGGGACCAAGCGCGGCGCCCATCTGGCCCTCTCCCTGGAGCGGCTGGACGAGCTGCTGCCGCGCCCGGCCCGCCGGATCGGACTGTCGGCGACGGTCCGGCCGGTGGAGGAGGTGGCCCGCTACCTCGCCCCGCGCGGACGGGTGGAGATCGTGCAGCCGCCGTCGGCCAAGGAGTTCGACCTGTCGGTGGTCGTTCCGGTGGAGGACATGGGCGAGCTGGGCGGCTCCCCCGCGACCGAGGGCCGCGAGGGCGGGGACAAGCCGTCGATCTGGCCGCATGTGGAGGAGCGGATCGCGGATCTGGTGCAGGCCCACCGCTCCACGATCGTGTTCGCCAACTCCCGCCGTCTCGCGGAGCGGTTGTGCAACCGGCTCAACGAGATCGCCCACGAGCGCGCCACCGGCGAGCCGCTCGGCGAGGGCGCGCCGCCCCCGGCCGAGATCATGGCCCAGTCGGGCGCCGCGCGGGGTGCCCCGCCGCTGCTGGCGCGCGCGCACCACGGCTCGGTGTCCAAGGAGCAGCGGGCGCTGGTGGAGGAGGACCTCAAGGCGGGCCGGCTGCCCGCCGTGGTCGCCACCTCCAGCCTGGAGCTGGGCATCGACATGGGCGCCGTGGACCTGGTGGTGCAGGTGGAGTCACCGCCGTCGGTGGCCTCGGGGCTCCAGCGTGTGGGCCGGGCGGGGCATCAGGTGGGGGCGGTGTCCACCGGGGTGGTCTTCCCCAAGTACCGGGGGGACCTGGTCCAGGCGGCCGTGGTGACGGAGCGGATGCGGACGGGGGCGATCGAGTCCCTGCGGATCCCGTCCAACCCGCTCGACGTGCTCGCCCAGCAGCTGGTCGCGATGACCGCGATGGACACCTGGCAGGTGGACGACCTGCTGGCGCTGGTGCGGCGGGCGGCTCCCTTCGCCGCGCTGCCGGAGTCGGCTTTCACCTCGGTGCTGGACATGCTGGCGGGCCGCTACCCGTCGGACGCGTTCGCGGAGCTCAGGCCCCGGGTGGTGTGGGACCGGGTCGCGGGGACGGTCACGGGCCGGCCCGGCGCGCAGCGCCTCGCGGTGACCTCGGGCGGCACCATTCCCGACCGCGGGCTGTTCGGCGTGTTCCTGGCGGGCGCCGATCCGAAGAAGGGCGGCGGCCGGGTCGGCGAGCTCGACGAGGAGATGGTGTACGAGTCCCGCGTGGGAGACGTCTTCACCCTGGGCACGACCTCCTGGCGGATCGAGGACATCACCCGCGACCGGGTCCTGGTCACCCCGGCTCCGGGGGTGCCCGGGCGGCTGCCGTTCTGGAAGGGCGACCAGCTGGGCCGCCCCCTCGAACTGGGCCGCGCCGTCGGCGCGTTCCTGCGCGAGCTCGGTGCGCTCGGCGAGGAGGACGCCCGGCTGCGGCTGCTGGCGGCGGGGCTGGACGCCTGGGCCGCCGAGAACGTCCTGGCGTACCTCGCGGAGCAGCGGGAGGCCTGCGGCCACGTCCCGGACGACCGGACGATCGTGGTGGAGCGGTTCCGGGACGAGCTGGGCGACTGGCGGGTCGTCGTACACTCGCCCTTCGGCGCCCAGGTGCACGCCCCGTGGGCGCTGGCGCTGGGTGCCCGGCTCGCCGAGAAGTACGGCATGGACGCCCAGGTGATGCATGCCGACGACGGGATCGTGCTGCGCCTGCCGGACGCCGATCTGCTCTCCATGGAGCTGGACCTCCTCGACCACGATCCCGCGCGGCCCGCGTCCTTCGGCTTCGACGACGGGCAGGCCCCGCTGGGCGCGGCCGACGTCGCCTTCGACCAGGGCGAGGTCGGGCAGATCGTCACCGACCAGGTCGGCGGTTCGGCCCTGTTCGCCTCCCGGTTCCGCGAGTGTGCGGCGCGTGCCCTGCTGCTGCCGCGCCGCAGCCCCGGCAAGCGCACCCCGCTGTGGCAGCAGCGGCAGCGGGCCTCTCAACTGCTTCAGGTGGCCTCCGAGTTCGGCTCCTTCCCAATCGTGCTGGAGGCCGTGCGCGAATGCCTCCAGGACGTCTTCGACGTGCCGGGCCTGACCGAGCTGATGGGCGACGTGGAGGCGCGCCGGGTCCGCCTGGTCGAGGTCACCACGCCCGAGCCCTCGCCGTTCGCCCGCTCCCTGCTGTTCGGGTACGTCGCCCAGTTCCTGTACGAGGGCGACTCGCCGCTGGCCGAGCGGCGGGCGGCGGCGCTGTCGCTGGACTCGCGGCTGCTGGCGGAGCTGCTGGGCCAGGCGGAGCTGCGCGAGCTCCTCGACGCCGAGGTGCTGGAGGAACTGGAGCGGGAGCTCCAGTGGCTGACGGAGGACCGGCGCGCGAAGGACGCCGAGTCGGTGGCCGATCTGCTGCGCCTGCTGGGCCCTTTGACGGACGCCGAGCTGGCGGAGCGGGGCGCGGAGCCGGGCTGGGCGCCCGCCCTGGAGGCCGCCCGCCGGGCGATCCGGGTGCGGATCGGCGGCGTGGAGCGCTGGGCGGCGGTCGAGGACGCGGGCCGGCTGCGGGACGCCCTGGGGACGGCCCTGCCCGTGGGGGTCCCGGAGGCGTTCACCGAGCCGGTCAAGGATCCGCTGGGCGATCTGCTGGCCCGTCACGCCCGCACACACGGCCCGTTCACCACGACCGCCGTCGCGGCCCGGTTCGGTCTGGGCTCGGCGGTGACCGAGGGCGCCCTGCACCGGCTCGCGGCGGCGGGCCGGTTGGTGCAGGGCGAGTTCCATCCGGCGGGCATCGGCCAGGAGTGGTGCGACGCGGCGGTGCTGCGCCGGCTGCGGCGCCGCTCGCTGGCGGCGCTCCGGCAGGAACTGGAGCCGGTCCCGCCGGCGTCGCTGGCCACCTTCCTGCCGCAGTGGCAGCACCTGGGCGGCGGGCTGCGCGGGATCGACGGCCTGGCGCGCGCCGTGGAGCAGCTCCAGGGCGCGCCGGTGCCGGCGTCGGCGCTGGAGCGGCTGATCCTGCCCTCCCGCGTCGCGGGGTACGCGCCGTCCCTGCTGGACGAACTGACCACCACCGGCGAGGTGGTGTGGGCGGGGGCGGGGGCCCTGCCGGGCAAGGACGGCTGGATCTCGCTCTACCTGGCGGACGCGGCTCCGCTGCTGCTCCCCCCACCGCATCCCCTGGAGCTGAACCCCCTTCACCAGGCTCTGCTGGACGCCCTCTCGGGCGGGTACGGCCTGTTCTTCCGCCAGCTCACGGAGGCGGTCCGGGCCCGCCATCCGGAGGCGGGCGAGCTGGAGTTGTCCTCGGCCCTGTGGGACCTGGCCTGGTCGGGCCGGCTGACCAACGACACCCTGGCCCCGCTGCGCTCCCTGCTGGGCTCGGGCCGTACAGCGGGCGCCACCGCGCACCGGGCCCGCCGTACGGTCCCGCGCGGCCGGTACGGCAGCCTGAGCGCGACCGCTTCCCGGACCGGGCCGCCCACGGTCTCGGGCCGCTGGTCGCTCCTCCCGGCGCCGGCCCCGGATCCGACCCACCGCGCTCACGCCCTGGCCCGCACCCTGCTCGACCGGCACGGGGTGGTGACGCGCGGGGCGGTGGCGGCGGAGGGCGTCGAGGGCGGCTTCAGCGCGGTGTACCGGATCCTGTCCGCGTTCGAGGACAGCGGGCAGACCCGCCGGGGCTACGTGGTGGAGGGGCTGGGCGCGGCCCAGTTCGCGATGGACGGCGCGGTGGACCGGCTCCGCGCGGCCGAGAAGAACCCGCCCCCGCTGGCGGCGGTGGTTCTGGCCGCCGCCGATCCGGCGAACGCGTACGGGGCGGCCCTGCCCTGGCCGGAGCCGCCGGCCGGCGCCACCCACAAGCCGGGCCGCAAGGCGGGCTCCCTGGTGGTGCTGGTCGACGGTGAGCTCACCCTCTACCTGGAGCGCGGCGGCAAGACCCTGCTGGCCTGGCCCGAGGCGGACGATCCGCGCCTGGCGGCAGCCGCGGAGGCCCTGACGGCGGCCTCCCGCGCGGGAACCCTCCCGGACCTGACCGTGGAGCGCATCAACGCCGCGGCGGCCCTCACCTCCCCGTTCGGCCGGGCCCTGGAGACGGCCGGCTTCCACGCCACCCCGAGGGGGCTGAGGCTGCGCAACTAGCCGCTCGCGTCCGTCGAAACGGCTTGGACTCGCTCCGGTCTCGACTCAGCCACGTATGTCTTGGCCATGTCACGAAACCGCTGCCAGCCGCTCCTGAGCTGGCACAGGCGCTTATCCATGCCTTATCAAAGGTGATCACAGGCACCGCGTTGGCGGTGCACAGTCATGGGGGAGAAGAGAAGTGAGCAGCATCAGCATGCGCAAGACCACTCTGGCCGCGGCCGGCATCGCCGTCGCCGGCACCCTGGTCCTGACGGGCTGCAAGGACGGCAACGAGGAGCTCACCCCGGCGGCCCCGTCCGCCCCGGCCGCGGCACCGTCCCAGCCCGGCGGCTACGCCACCCCGCCGGCCGGAGCCCCGAGCTCCCCGGCCGCGGGCGGCTACGACGGCGCCTCCGGCGCTCCCGCCGGCGGTGCCGGCGGCGCGGTCGCCAAGTCCGGCCAGGCGTTCAAGATGGGCGAGTCGGCGACCGTCCCGTTCAGCTACGGCAGCAACAAGGGCGGCCAGATCGCCCTCACCGTCACGGGCATCGAGGCGGGCACCCCCGCCGACCTGTCGGCGCTGAACCTCGGCGACAAGGCGAAGGGCAAGTCCCCCTTCTACATCCGGTACACGATCAAGAACACCGGCGCGACCGACCTGTCGTTCTCCAGCGTGGGCCACATGAAGGGCCTGCTGGACGGCGGCAGCGAGGCCGACACCGTCCTGACCATCGGCAAGTTCGAGAAGTGCCCGAGCGACTCGCTGCCGAAGGGCTTCACCAACGGCCAGACCCAGACCTCCTGCGCCATCGCCCTCGCGCCGACCGGCACCAAGGTCACCGGCGCCGAGTACTGGGGTGACCCGTACAACAACCTGAGCAGCCCGCCGCAGAAGGGCCTCACCTGGAAGTGATGAGCGGCCCGCCGGGCCCTCGCACCTCCTGATCCCCGGAACCCCCGTGGTGGCCACCCCGCCCGGGGGTTCCGCGTTTCCCCGCCCCGGCGGCGTGACAATGGCCCCATGCCCGAAGGAGACAGCGTCCACCGCGCCGCGGCCCGGCTGCACGCCGCGCTCGCGGGCAAGCCCCTCACCCACGCCGACCTCCGCGTCCCCCGTTTCGCCACCGCCGACCTCACCGGCCGCACCACCCTGGACGTCACCCCGCGCGGCAAGCACCTCCTCGCCCGCCTCGAAGGCGGCCTCACCCTCCACAGCCACCTCGGCATGGACGGCGCCTGGTACGTCTTCGCCCCGGCCGAGAAGTGGCGCGGCGGCCCCCACTACGAGATCAGGGCCGTCCTGGCCGCCGCGGACGCCACCGCCGTCGGCTACCGCCTCCCCGTCCTGGAGCTGCTGCGCACCGCCGACGAGGCCCGGGCCGTGGGCCATCTGGGCCCCGATCTCCTCGGCCCCGACTGGGACCCCGACCGGGCCGCCGCCAACCTGCTCGCCGCCCCCGGCCGCCCCCTGGGCGAGGCCCTGCTGGACCAGCGCAACCTGGCGGGGATCGGCAACATCTACAAGTCCGAGCTCTGCTTCCTGGCCGCGGCCACCCCCTGGACCCCGGTCGGAGCGCTCCCCGACCCCGAGGTCACCGCCGTCCGCATCGCGGCCGCCGCCCAGCGCCTGCTCGCCGCCAACACCGGCCACGGCGGTCCCCGCAACACCACCGGCAGCCGCCGCCCCGGCCGGGAGCTGTTCGTCTACGGCCGCGCCCGCCGCCCCTGCCTGCGCTGCGGCACCCCCGTGCACGAGGCCCCGCAGGACGACCGCCCCACCTACTGGTGCCCGCGCTGCCAGTCCGGCCCCAGCCCGGACACACCAAACAATTGACGCCTCGTCAGATCCACTCGTGCGGTCCTGCCATGCCCACACCCATCACCGCGTACGACCTCACGGGCCGGACCGCGCTC
This sequence comes from Streptomyces sp. NPDC001373, assembly GCF_042895815.1. Lineage (NCBI taxonomy): Bacteria > Bacillati > Actinomycetota > Actinomycetes > Kitasatosporales > Streptomycetaceae > Streptomyces > Streptomyces sp. NPDC001373. The sequence continues at coordinate 18,323 of NZ_JBIAWQ010000008.1, read as the reverse complement.
GTCACCGGAGCCGCCGCCGGCATAGGGCGGGCCTCCGCGCTCCTGCTCGCCGCCGCGGGCGCGGCCGTGCACTGCGCGGACCGCGACGAGCGGGGCCTCGCCGAGACCGCGGACCTGATCGCCAAGGCCGGCGGAACCGCCACCGCCCATCCCCTCGACGTCACCGACCGCGCCGCGCTGCGGGCCGCCGTCGCCGCGGCCGGGCCGCTCGACATCGCCGCGGCCGTCGCCGGGGTCATGCACACCAGCAGCGTCCTGGAGACCACCGACGAGGACCTCGACCGGATCCTGAACATCAACTTCAAGGGGGTCCTGCGCACCTGCCAGGAGGCTGTCAGATCCATGATCGCCGCCGGCCGCCCCGGCTCGGTGGTCACGATGGCCTCCGGCGCCGTGGACGCCGCCCAGCCCGGCCTGCTCTGCTACAGCGCCGCCAAGGCCGCCGTGGTGCAGCTGACCAAGACCCTGGCCACCGAGAGCGGCCCGCACGGCATCCGCGTCAACGCCGTCGCCCCGGGGTGGGTCCGCACCCCCATGACCTCCCGCCACACTCCCGAGGCCCAGGAGCAGACGGAGGCCGCCATGGTCCGGATGTCCCCGCTGCGCCGGGTCGGCGAGCCCGAGGACATCGCCCACGCGGTGCTCTACCTGGCCTCTGACGCCTCGTCCTTCATGACGGGACAGATCCTCCGGCCGAACGGCGGGGTGGCGATGCCCTGGTAGCGCCCTCCGCGCCCGCGGCGGCGCCGGGGGTCCGGCCCCCGGCCCTGCGCGCGGGGCCCGGTACGCAGTGCACGGGCAGCAGCCCCAGTCCCCAGCCGCCGATGGCTATCGCTCCCTCCACGGGGCCCGAGTCGGCCGGCGCCACCGCCAGCCTCACCACGGCCCACCACCACAGCGCGCCCGCCGCGAGCGCGAGGGGCAGGGCCAGCACGACGGACAGAACCACAGGTATGCGCAGTGACAGCCGCACGGCCACCTCCCAGAGGGCCGGTTCCCGGTCGCGCCCATCCTCCCCCACACCCCCGGCCCCCGCACCCAGAACTGCGGGCACGCGGCCTGCGGGGGAGCCGTGGACGGCAAGGAGCCCCGGCCGGTGCTCCACGCACCGCCCGGGGCTCCGCCACACCCACGTGTCCAGCTCGCGCACTCAAGCGGCTACGACGTTCACCGCTTCCACGGGTGCCTTGATGGTCACCCGTTCGGGTCCGCCCGTGACCGAGGCCACGGAGACCGAATTGAGCATCGGGCGCACCGGTGCCGGCACCGGTTCGCTTGCGGCTGCCGACTGCGCGAGCTCGGCCAGCGACAGCTCGTCACTGACCTCGCGCATCAGCTCGGACATCCGTACGTCCAACGCGTCGCAGATCGCGGAGAGCAGCTCGGAGGATGCCTCCTTCTGCCCCCGCTCCACCTCGGAGAGATAGCCGAGCGAAACTCGGGCGGACGAGGAGACTTCGCGCAGAGTACGGCCCTGGCGCTGGCGCTGCCGACGCAGCACGTCACCCAGCAGGCGACGGAGCAGAATCATCGGTGGCTCCCTCCTCTGACCGTGTAGCCGTAACCTTCACGCCCCACCGTACCGCCTCGCGCCGCGGCCGTGCGGGGAGCGATGTCGTGTTCACTCAGGGCTGCAAACATCAAGTCCCCCCGTTCTGTTCCGTATCCTGCCCCCGCAGATTCTCGCGGAGTTCGCTCGAGAGCAGTTCGAGCACTGTGCGTGCACTCTCCCTACGGATTTCCGTACGGGAGCCGTTCAACCGCAGCCGGGCCGTTTTCCTGCCGCCCGGGCCCGCCACGGCGACGAAGACGGTGCCGACCGGCTGCCCGTCCTGGGGGTCCGGACCGGCCACGCCGGTCGTCGCGATCCCCCACGAAGCGCCCATCACGCGCCGGACCCCGTCGGCCATCTCGGCGGCGACCTGGGCGTTCACCGCGCCTTCGGCCGCGAGCAGGGCCGCGTCCACGCCGAGGACGCGATGCTTGAGTTCAGTGGCGTACGCCGTGACGGACCCGCGGAAGGAGCGCGATGCCCCCGGCACCGCCGTCAGCTCCGCGGCGACCATCCCCCCGGTCAGCGACTCCGCCACGGCCAGGCTCTGGTCACGCTCCGCGAGCAGCCTCAGCACGTCTTCGGCCACGCGCACGGCGCCGTACCCCGCTCCCGCGGATTCCGGCGCCTGCCCCGCCCCGTTCGTCACCGCGCGGCCCGCTCCGCGGCCAGTCCCGCCCGGCGCAGCACCAGGGCCTGCCGGACGTAGTCCAGACCGGTGACCACGGTCAGCACGACGGCCACCGCCATCACCCAGAAGCGCAGGGTCGCCAGCGGGCCGGTCAGCGCGAGCACGTACATGCCCACCGCCGTCCCCTGGGCCAGCGTCTTGAGCTTGCCGCCGCGGCTGGCGGGGATCACCCCGTAGCGGATCACCCAGAACCGCATCAGCGTGATGCCGAGCTCCCGCCCGAGGATGACCCCGGTCACCCACCAGGGCAGGTCCCCGAGCCAGGAGAGACACACGAGCGCCGACCCCATGATCGCCTTGTCGGCGATGGGGTCGGCGATCTTCCCGAAGTCCGTGACCAGGTTGTACGTCCTGGCCAGGTGCCCGTCGAAGATGTCCGTGATCATGGCGACGGCGAAGGCCGCCCAGGCCAGGGCCCGCCAGACGGGGTCGTAGCCCCCGTCGGCGAGCAGCAGCAGGACGAATCCCGGCACGAGGACGAGCCGGACCATCGTCAGGATGTTGGCGATGTTCCAGAGGCTGGCCTGGCTGACGGCCGCAGTCCCGAGCTTCGCGCCGGGCGCGGGCCGGCGGCCGGTCCCGCCCGCCGCCGATGCCGGGACTCCGCTCATCCGGCCGCCTCCTGGATTTCCGAGAACTCCGTGCCCAGGGGTTCGGCCACCAGGTCCACGCCCAGCGTGCCGACCACCTTGGCCGTGACGATGCGCCCCGGCACCAGGCCGGTGCCGTCGGTGAAGACGACCTGGCCGTCGGTCTCGGGGGCCTGGTGGGCGGCGCGCCCGTAGGCGCCCTCGCCCTCCTCCGCCTCGTCGAACGGGACGACCGTCTCGACGAGTACCTCAAGGGTCTCGCCGATCCGCTCCTCCGCACGCTGGGAGGTGAGCTCCTCGGCGAGCCGCTGCATGTGCGCGAGGCGCTCGGCGACGGTCTCCTCGTCCAGCTTGTTCTCGTAGGTGGCGGCCTCGGTGCCGTCCTCGTCGGAGTAGCCGAAGACGCCGATGGCGTCGAGGCGGGCGTGGGTGAGGAAGCGCTCCAGCTCGGCGAAGTCCTCCTCGGTCTCGCCGGGGAAGCCGACGATGAAGTTGGAGCGGACGCCGGCCTGCGGGGCCTTGGAGCGGATGGTGTCCAGCAGTTCCAGGAAGCGGTCGGTGTCGCCGAAGCGGCGCATGGCGCGCAGCACGTCGGGGGCCGAGTGCTGGAAGGACAGGTCGAAGTACGGCGCGACCTTGGGGGTCGAGGTGAGCACGTCGATCAGGCCGGGCCGCATCTCGGCAGGCTGGAGGTAGCTGACGCGGACGCGCTCGATGCCGTCGACGGCGGCGAGCTCGGGCAGCAGGGTCTCCAGCAGGCGGATGTCGCCGAGGTCCTTGCCGTACGAGGTGTTGTTCTCGGAGACCAGCATGATCTCCTTGACGCCCTGCTCGGCGAGCCAGCGGGTCTCTCCCAGCACGTCGGAGGGGCGGCGGGAGATGAAGGAGCCGCGGAAGGACGGGATCGCGCAGAAGGAGCAGCGGCGGTCGCAGCCGGAGGCCAGCTTCACCGAGGCGACCGGGCTCTTGTCCAGGCGGCGGCGCAGCGGGGCGCGCGGGCCGGAGGCGGGGGCGACACCCTCGGGGAGGTCGGCGGGGGCCTCCGCGGGCGCCTCGGCGCCGTCCTGGGCGTGTCCGGGCAGGGCCACGGAGGCCTTCTGGCGCTCGGCAGGGCTGATCGGCAGCAGCTGGCGCCGGTCGCGCGGGGCGTGGGCTTCGACGCTGCCACCGCTGAGGATGGTCTGGAGACGGCTGGAGATGTCGGCGTAGTCGTCGAAGCCGAGGACCCCGTCGGCCTCGGGGAGGGCCTCGGCGAGCTCCTTGCCGTAGCGCTCGGCCATGCAGCCGACGGCGACGACGGCCTGGGTGCGGCCGTGGTCCTTGAGGTCGTTGGCTTCCAGCAGGGCGTCTACGGAGTCCTTCTTGGCGGCTTCGACGAAGCCACAGGTGTTGACGACGGCGACGTCCGCGTCGGCGGCGTCCTCGACGAGCTCCCAGCCATCCGCCGCCAAGCGGCCTGCGAGCTCCTCCGAGTCCACCTCGTTACGGGCGCAGCCAAGAGTGACAAGGGCGACGGTACGGCGTTCGGGCATGGACTCAAGACTACTTCGTCCCGGCGCCGGCCCCCGCCCCAAGTCCCCCCACAGCAAGATCCCCGGTGGCCGGCGGCAGCTGCCGCACGGGTACCGGGGATCTGGAATTTTTTATTCCGCGCCAATCGTCGCCGATCGGGGCCGTTCAGCCCGCCTGCGCCTGGCCCTGGCGGGGGTCGTCCTTGGTGTAGGTGAGACGTTCCACCTGGCCCGACTCGAACCGGTCCTTGATCTCCTTGCCGTTCACGAAGAGCTTGACGGCCCCGGCGTCGCCCAGGACGAGGTCGACGGACTCCTTGTCGGTGAACGTCTTCGACTCGCCGTGCGCGAGGGTGCCGTCGAAGAGCAGCCGGCCGCTGTGGTCCTTCGCCGAGATCCAGCTCTCGCCGACGTCGGCCGTCAGGACCACGGTGACGAGGTCCTTGGGCGCGGCCGCGATGGCGCTGTCCGAGGGCTCCGGCTTGGGGGCCGGCGGGGCCTGCGGGGTCTTGGCCGGGGGCTGCCGGCCCACCGACTGCTTGGGCGCGGGCTGCGGGGTGGCGGAACCTTCCGCCACCGGCCGCTTGGCCTTCTCGTCGCCGCCGCTGAAGGCGGTGAAGCCGACGAAGCCGATCACGGCGACAATGGCGGCGACCATGGCGGCGGTCCAGTTGGGCCGCTGCCGTTCGGGGCGGATGCGCTCGGCGTCGAACATCGGCGCGGCGGGGGTGGGGGCCGGCCGGCCGCCGTGTGCCGCGTCGTACATCTCGACCAGGGGTACCGGGTCGAGGTGAACGGCGCGGGCGAGCGTACGGATGTGGCCGCGGGCGTAGACGTCGCCGCCGCACCGCGTGAAGTCGTCCTCCTCGATCGCGTGCACGATCGGGATGCGCACGCGCGTGGTGGACGAGACCTCGTCGACGGTGAGCCCGGCGGCGATCCGGGCCTTCTTGAGGGCCGTCCCGATGGACGGTCCTTCGACGGAGCGTTCGACGAGACGGTCCTCGGACCGGTCGTCGGTCGAAGGCCGCTCTTCTTCGGGGGAGTTGGAGTTGCCGATGGACACGAGGGCGCCTTTCGAGCGTGTAGCCACCTGCTGGATGTCCAGTCTAGGGGGGTGACGAAAGGGTCGGGCAACCGGAGGGTCTGCTTCCTACGCCATCCGTATGGCGAGGGCGCCGCCCGCCGCTGCCTCCCACAACTGGACGCGCGCCCAGGGGAAACGGTTGCCCGCCGAACCCCCTGCGGTCGGGTGAGGCGGGCGGATGCCCGTTCTAGGGAGCCTCTCCCCGGATGACGGCGAGTACGGCGTCCAGTTCGTCCGGTTTGATGAGGACGTCGCGGGCCTTGGAGCCCTCGCTGGGACCCACGACCCCCCGGGACTCCATCAGGTCCATCAGCCGCCCCGCCTTGGCGAATCCCACGCGCAGCTTGCGCTGGAGCATCGAGGTGGAGCCGAACTGGGTGGAGACCACCAGCTCGGCCGCCTGGCACAGCAGGTCCAGGTCGTCGCCGATCTCCTCGTCGATCTCCTTCTTCTGCTTCTGTCCGACCGTGACGTCGTCCCGGAAAACGGGGGCCATCTGGTCCTTGCAGTGCTGGACGATGCCCGCGATCTCGTCCTCGGTGACGAAGGCGCCCTGGAGGCGGACCGGCTTGTTCGCGCCCATCGGCAGGAACAGTCCGTCACCCTTGCCGATGAGCTTCTCGGCTCCGGGCTGGTCCAGGATGACCCGGCTGTCGGCGAGCGAGGAGGTCGCAAAGGCCAGTCGCGAGGGCACGTTCGCCTTGATCAGACCGGTCACCACGTCCACCGAGGGCCGCTGGGTGGCGAGCACCAGGTGGATGCCGGCGGCGCGGGCCAACTGGGTGATCCGCACGATGGAGTCCTCGACGTCGCGCGGGGCCACCATCATCAGGTCCGCGAGCTCGTCGACGATCACCAGCAGGTACGGGTACGGGCTCAGCTCCCGCTCGCTGCCGGGCGGCAGCTTGATCTTGCCGTCGCGGATCGCCTGGTTGAAGTCGTCGATGTGCCGGTACCCGAAGGCGGCCAGGTCGTCGTAGCGCAGGTCCATCTCGCGCACCACCCACTGGAGGGCCTCGGCGGCCCGCTTGGGGTTGGTGATGATCGGCGTGATCAGGTGCGGGATGCCCTCGTAGGCGGTCAGCTCGACCCGCTTGGGGTCGACCAGCACCATCCGCACGTCCTCCGGGGTGGCCCGGACCATGACCGAGGTGATCAGGCAGTTGATGCAGGAGGACTTGCCGGAGCCGGTGGCGCCGGCGACCAGCACGTGCGGCATCTTCGCGAGGTTGGCCATGACGTAGCCGCCCTCGACGTCCTTGCCCAGCGCGACCAGCATCGGGTGGTCGTCCTCGGCCGCGTCCGCCAGCCGCAGGACGTCGCCGAGGTTGACCATCTCCCGGTCGGTGTTCGGGATCTCGATCCCGACCGCCGACTTGCCCGGGATCGGGCTGATGATGCGCACGTCCGGGGAGGCCACGGCGTAGGCGATGTTCTTCGCCAGCGCCGTGATCCGCTCGACCTTCACCGCGGCGCCGAGCGTGACCTCGTAGCGGGTGACCGTCGGGCCCCGGGTGAAACCGGTGACCTGTGCGTCCACCTTGAACTCGGTGAACACGTTCGTCAGCGCCGCGACCACCGAGTCGTTGGCGGCGCTGCGGGTCTTGCCGGGGCCGCCCTTCTCCAGCAGGTCCAGCGACGGCAGGGAGTACGTGATGTCCCCACGCAGCTGGAGCTGCTCGGCGCGCGGCGGCAGGGGCTGGTTCTCGGGCGGGGCCTTGGTCAGGTCCGGCACCGACAGGGTGCCCGAGGCGGCCGCGGTGGGCTCGTGCGGCACGTCGGCGGGCTCCGGCTCCGCCGGGGCGGCGGGAGCTGCGGGGGCGGCCGGCCGCTCCTCGCGGGCGGGCGGCACGGGGGCGGTGATCTCCACGCCGTCCCGCCGGGGGGTGATCCCCTGGGTGAGGTCGGCGACGACCGGGGACGGCGGCAGCCCCCCGAAGACCACCCCGTCCAGCGCGGCGGCGGCCGCTGCGGCCACGTCGACCGCGTCCATCTCCCGCTCCCCCGGCCGCGCGGCGGCCCGGCGGGGCCGGCGGCGCTTGGCCAGGGCCGCCTCCTCGGCGGCGTCCACGGGGTCGCCCGGCCCCGCCGCGCCTTCCGTGCGGGCCCGCCACTGCTCGGCGTCGTGCCGGCCGGCGCCCGCGGCCTGCCCGTACCCCTCGTCGTACTCGTTCGGGGCGATGATCCCCAGCCGGATCCCCAGCCGGCGCAGCCGCTGCGGGATCGCGTTGACCGGGGTCGCGGTGACGACCAGCAGGCCGAAGACGGTGAGCAGCACCAGCATGGGCACGGCCAGCGGCGCACCCATGGTGAAGATCAGCGGCTTGGAGGCGGCCCAGCCGATGAGCCCGCCCGCGTTCTGCATGGCGGTGGTGCCCTCGTCGCGGCCGGGGGCCCCGCAGGCGATGTGCACCAGCCCGAGGACGCCGATGACCAGGGCGGACAGGCCGATGCCGATGCGCCCGTTGGCGTCGCTCTGCTCGGGGTGGCGGATGAAGCGCACCGCCATGACGCCGAGCAGGATCGGCACGAGCAGGTCCAAGCGCCCGAAGGCCCCGGTGACCAGCATGGTGACCAGGTCCCCGACGGGCCCGCTCAGGTTGGACCAGGTCCCGGCGGCGACGATCAGGGCCAGGGCGAGCAGGAGCAGCGCGACGCCGTCCTTGCGGTGGGCGGGGTCGAGGTTCCTCGCCCCCCGGCCGATGCCCCGGAAGGCCTTGCCGACGAGGTGCGCCATCCCCAGCCAGCAGCCGCGCACGACCCACAGCACGCCGCCGGTCGGGGACGGCGCCGCCTTGGCGGCCGTCTTCTTCGCCGGGGCGCGCTTGGCCGCCACGGCCTTCTTCGCGGGGGGCTTGCGCGCGGGAGCCGTCTTCTTCGCCGGCGCCGCCGTACGGCCGGGGCGGCCCTTCGCGGTGCCCGCGGTGCTCTGGGAACCCTTGCCGGACGTACGTGAGGCCATGGGGCCGAGGTTACCGGTGCGCGCGCCGGTGGACACGCGTGCCCACCCCTTCACCCGTTCGTGTCGCCCCGTCCGTACGCTCTTTGACGCACCGGCAGACCTGACGGCCCCCCATCAGGCCCTCGGACCGGCCCGCTTCGCCTCCCGTCCGGGCAGCCGCGAAGGCGTCCGCCGCCGGGACCCGGGTCCCGGCGCGGCCCCTCAGCCCTGAGCGGGCAGGACCGCCGCGGTCCCGCCGGCTCCCGGCTCCAGCGCGTCCAGCGCCCGCCGCAGGCCCGTCAGCCTGCGCTCCAGGTGCGCGGCCGTCGCCACCACCGCGGCGTCGGCGGAGTCCTCGCCGAGCTGCTTGGTCAGCGCCTCGGCCTGCTCCTCGACCGCCGCGAGCCGCGCGGAGAGCTCGGCCAGCAGCCCGGCCGCCTCCTTGCTGCCGTCGCCGTTGGAACCGCCGCCCTCCAGCTGGAGGCGCAGCAGGGCCGCCTGCTCCCGCAGTTGGCAGTTCTTGGTGTAGAGCTCGACGAAGACCGAGACCTTCGCGCGCAGCACCCAGGGGTCGAACGGCTTCGAGATGTAGTCCACCGCGCCCGCCGCGTACCCGCGGAAGGTGTGGTGGGGACCGTGGTTGATCGCGGTGAGGAAGATGATCGGGATGTCCCGGGTCCGCTCGCGCCGCTTGATGTGCGCGGCGGTTTCGAACCCGTCCATTCCCGGCATCTGCACATCCAGCAGGATGACCGCGAAATCGTCCGTCAGCAGCGCTTTGAGCGCTTCCTCCCCCGACGACGCCCGGACCAGTGTCTGATCGAGCGCGGAGAGGATGGCCTCCAGCGCCAGCAGATTCTCCGGCCTGTCGTCGACCAGGAGGATCTTGGCCTTCTGCACCATGCCCTGTCCTCCTCGCCCCGGCATGGGGCCTCCCCGGCTCCGGGCGCCGGCCTGTGTGCCGGGGCCCGCCCCAGAAGACGACGTCTTCGCGCCGTCCGTCCTTGTGCCGGTCATCGTAGCCCCAGTCCCGAGATCGCCACACCCTGTCACCAAGATGTCACTGTGCACGAATCGGAAACGCGGCGGGAGGGCGGAAGGTTCCCCCCGGGCCCGCCCGCCGCGCCCCGGCCGCCGGTCAGTCCCCGCGCATGTGCTGCTCCATGACCGACAGCAGGTAGTCGGGTTCGACCGGCTTGGTGACGTAGTCGGAGGCCCCGGAGTCGATGGCCTTCTCCCGGTCCCCCTTCATCGCCTTCGCCGTCAGCGCGATGATCGGCAGCCCCTCGAACTGCGGCATCCGCCGGATCGCCGACGTCGTCGCGTACCCGTCCATCTCCGGCATCATGATGTCCATCAGCACGACCGCCACGTCGTCGTGCTGCTCCAGCACCTCGATGCCCTCCCTGCCGTTCTCGGCGTAGAGCACCGCAAGCCCGTGCTGCTCCAGCACGCTGGTCAGGGCGAAGACGTTGCGCACGTCGTCGTCCACGATGAGCACCCGCTCGCCGTGGAAGCCGTACGTGCGCGGCGCCGCCGGCAGCGGCTCCTGCTCCTCCCACGCCACCGCGTCCGACTGCCCCGGCACCTCGGTGCGCGGCAGCGGACCGGCCACGGGCTTGCGCCGCCGCCGGAACAGCGACGGGGAACCCTGTCCGGCGGGCTCCGCCACCGGCAGGGCCTGCCGCACCGGGACCGCGTTCTGCGGGGCCGCGGGCAGCGCCGCCACCGGGACGGGCTGCGGCGCCGGCAGCGCCCCCTCGGCCGCCCTGCGGTACTCCGCGCGCGCCCCGCCGGGCGTGGGCGGCGCGTACCCCTGCGGGGGCAGCTCGCTCGGGTGCAGCGGCAGGTACAGGGTGAACGTCGACCCGCGCCCGGGCTCGCTCGCCGCGTGGATCTCCCCGCCCAGCAGCCGGGCGATCTCCCGGCTGATGGACAGGCCCAGGCCCGTGCCGCCGTACTTGCGGCTCGTCGTGCCGTCCGCCTGCTTGAACGCCTCGAAGATCACCAGCATCTTGCTCGCCGCGATCCCGATGCCGGTGTCGGTCACCGAGAAGGCGATCAGGTCGGCGTCCGCGTCGCGCAGCGACCCGGCCTCCAGCAGCTGCTCGCGGATCGCCGTCGGCACGTCGGCCCCAGCGGGCCGGATCACCAGCTCCACCGCTCCGTTGTCGGTGAACTTCACCGCGTTCGACAGCAGGTTGCGCAGTACCTGGAGCAGGCGCTGCTCGTCGGTGTGCAGGGTCGCGGGCAGCTCCGGCGAGACCCGCACCGAGAAGTCGAGGCCCTTCTCCGCCGTCAGCGGCCGGAAGGTGGCCTCCACGTAGTCCACGAGCTGGACCAGCGCGATCCGCGTCGGGGAGACGTCCATCTTCCCGGCCTCGACCTTCGACAGGTCGAGGATGTCGTTGATCAGCTGGAGCAGGTCCGAGCCCGCCCCGTGGATGGTCTCCGCGAACTCCACCTGCTTCGGCGAGAGGTTCTCGTCCGCGTTGTCCGCCAGCAGCTTCGCCAGGATCAGCAGCGAGTTGAGCGGGGTGCGCAGCTCGTGCGACATGTTCGCGAGGAACTCGCTCTTGTAGCGCATCGAGACCGCGAGCTGCTCGGCGCGCTCCTCCAGGACCTGCCGGGCCTCCTCGATCTCGGTGTTCTTCACCTCGATGTCCCGGTTCTGCTGGGCCAGCAGCTCCGCCTTCTCCTCCAGCTCCGCGTTCGCGGCCTGGAGCGCCTTCTGCCGGTTCTCCAGCTCGTCGGAGCGCTCGCGCAGCTGCTCGGTCATCTCCTGGGACTGCTTGAGCAGCATCTCCGTCTTCGAGTTGACGGAGATGGTGTTGACGCTCGTGCCGATCATCTCGGCGATCTGGCTGAGGAAGTCCTTCTGGATCTGCGTGAAGGGCTGGAAGCCGGCCAGCTCGATGACGCCGAGCACCTTGCCCTCGAACAGCACCGGCAGCACGATCACATGCGCCGGCGGCGCCTCGCCCAGCCCCGAGGAGATCTTCAGGTAGCCCGGCGGGGTGTTCTCCACCAGGACCGTCCGCTTCTCCTCGGCGACGGTCCCGATCAGCCCCTCCCCCGGCCGGAAGGAGATCGGCATCTGGCCGCCCGCGTACCCGTAGCTCCCGCGCATCCGCAGCTCGTACGAGCCCTCCGCGCCGCCGTCCGTCCCGATCTCGGGGCTGCCGCCCACCGGCACCGCGAGGAAGAACGCGCCGTGCTGCGCCGCGACCACCGGCGTCAGCTCGCTCATGATCAGCCCGGCCACGTCGTCCAGGTCCCGGCGGCCCTGCATGAGGGCCGAGATCCGGGCGAGGTTGCCCTTGAGCCAGTCCTGCTCCTTGTTGGCCAGGGTGGTGTCGCGCAGGTTCACGATCATCGTGTTGATGTTGTCCTGGAGGGCCTGGATCTCGCCCGCCGCGTCCACGTCGACCTTCAGGCTCAGGTCCCCGCGGGTCACCGCGGTGGCCACCGCCGCGATGGCGCGCACCTGGCGGGTCAGGTTGCCGGCCATCTCGTTCACGGACTCGGTGAGGTCCCGCCAGGTGCCGTCGACGTCGCGCACCCGTGCCTGCCCGCCCAGGATGCCCTCGGTACCCACCTCACGGGCCACCCGCGTCACCTGGTCGGCGAAGGAGGACAGCTGGTCGACCATCGTGTTGATGGTCGTCTTCAGCTCCAGGATCTCCCCGCGCGCGTCGATGTCGATCTTCTTGGTCATGTCGCCCTTGGCGATGGCCGTCGTGACCATGGCGATCTGCCGCACCTGGCCGGTGAGGTTGGAGGCCATGAAGTTCACCGAGTCGGTGAGGTCCTTCCACGTGCCCGAGACCCCCGGGACGTGCGCCTGACCACCGAGGCGGCCCTCCGTGCCCACCTCGCGGGCCACGCGCGTGACCTCGTCCGCGAAGGAGGACAGGGTCTTCACCATCGTGTTGACCGTGTCGGCGAGCTGCGCGACCTCGCCGCGCGCCTCGACGGTGACCTTCTTCGTCAGGTCGCCGTTGGCCACGGCCGCCGACACCTGGGCGATCCCGCGCACCTGCGCCGTCAGGTTCCCGGCCATCGTGTTGACGTTGTCCGACAGGTCCTTCCAGATGCCGGTCACCCCGCGCACCCGGGCCTGGCCGCCCAGGATGCCCTCGGTACCCACCTCACGGGCCACCCGCGTCACCTGCTCGGCGAAGGAGGACAGCTGGTCCACCATCGTGTTCACCGTGGTGACCAGTTCGAGGATCTCGCCCTTGGCGTCGACCGTGATCTTCTTGGACAGGTCGCCCATGGCCACCGCCGTGGTCACCTCGGCGATGTTGCGGACCTGCGAGGTCAGGTTGTTCGCCATGAAGTTGACGGACTGGGTGAGGTCCTTCCAGGTGCCCGAGACCCCCTTCACCTCCGCCTGGCCGCCCAGGATGCCCTCGGTGCCCACCTCGCGGGCCACGCGGGTCACCTGCTCCGCGAAGTTCGAGAGCTGGTCGACCATCGTGTTGATGGTGTTCTTCAGCTCCAGGATCTCCCCGCGCGCGTCCACGTCGATCTTCTGCGACAGGTCACCGCGCGCCACCGCCGTCGCGACCTGGGCGATGTTGCGGACCTGCGAGGTCAGGTTCCCGGCCATGCCGTTCACCGAGTCCGTCAGGTCGCGCCACACGCCGGCCACCCCGGGCACCTGTGCCTGGCCGCCGAGCCTGCCCTCCGTGCCCACGTCCCGGGCCACCCGGGTCACCTGCTCCGCGAAGGCGGAGAGCTGGTCGACCATCGTGTTGATGGTGTTCTTCAGCTCCAGGATCTCCCCGCGCGCGTCCACGTCGATCTTCTGCGACAGGTCACCGCGCGCCAC
>NZ_JBIAWQ010000008.1:0-5018 GCF_042895815.1 Streptomyces sp. NPDC001373 | reverse complement strand
CCACCGCCGTCGTCACCTGGGCGATCTGGCGCACCTGCGAGGTCAGGTTCCCGGCCATGAAGTTGACCGAGTCGGTCAGCTCCTTCCAGGTGCCGGACACCCCCTCGACCCTGGCCTGGCCGCCGAGCCGGCCCTCCGTCCCCACGTCCCGCGCCATGCGCGTGACCTGGTCGGCGAAGGAGGACAGCTGGTCCACCATCGTGTTCACGGTGTTCTTCAGCTGGAGCATCTCGCCGGAGACGTCCACGGTGACCTTCTGCGACAGGTCGCCGTTGGCCACCGCCGTCGTCACCTGCGCGATGTTGCGCACCTGGCCGGTGAGGTTGCGGAAGGCGGTGTTCACCGAGTCGGTGAGGTCCTTCCAGGTCCCCGCCGCCCCGGGCACCTGGGCCTGACCGCCCAGTTCGCCCTCGACGCCGACCTCACGGGCCACCCGCGTCACTTCCGCACCGAAGGACTGGAGCTGGTCCACCATCGTGTTGACGGTGTTCTTCAGCTCCAGCATCTCGCCAGCCACGTCGACCGTGACCTTCTGCGACAGGTCGCCGTTGGCCACCGCCGTCGTCACCTGCGCGATGTCCCGCACCTGCGTGGTCAGGTTGCGGAAGACCGTGTTCACCGAGTCGGTGAGGTCCTTCCAGGTCCCCGCCGCACCCGGCACCTGCGCCTGACCGCCCAGCAGGCCCTTCGCACCGACCTCGCTGGCCACGCGGGTGACCTCGTCCGCGAAGGTCCGCAGGGTCTCCGTCATCTGGTTGATCGTTTCGGCCAGCTGCGCCACCTCGCCCCGTGCGCTGACCCGCACCTTCTGCGACAGGTCGCCGTTCGCCACGGCCGTCGTGACCTGCGCGATCCCGCGCACCTGGGCCGTGAGGTTGCCGGCCATCGTGTTGACGGAGTCGGTCAGGTCCTTCCAGACGCCCGCGACCCCGGGCACCTGGGCCTGACCGCCCAGCTCGCCCTCGGTGCCCACCTCGCGGGCGACCCGCGTCACCTCCGAGGAGAAGGAGGACAGCTGGTCCACCATCGTGTTCACGGTGTTCTTCAGCTGGAGCATCTCGCCGGCCACGTGGACCGTGACCTTGCGCGACAGATCGCCCTTGGCCACGGCCGTGGTGACGAGGGCGATGTCACGCACCTGGGCGGTGAGCCGGTAGGCCATCGTGTTGACGGAATCCGTCAGGTCCTTCCAGGAACCCGACATCCCGCGCACCTGGGCCTGACCGCCCAGCTTGCCCTCGGTACCGACCTCCAGCGCCACCCGCGTCACCTCGTCGGTGAACGCGGACAGCTGGTCGACCAGGTTGTTGACCGTCCGCCCGACCTTCAGGAACTCCCCGCGCAGCGGGTGCCCGGCCCCGTCCTGGGTCTGCGTCCGCAGGTCCATCCGCTGGTCCAGGTCGCCCTCGGCCACCGCCGACAGCACCCGGCCCACCTCGGACACGGGCCGGGCCAGGTCGTCCACCAGCTGGTTCGAGGCGTCGATCGCGGCCGCCCACGAGCCCTCGCAGGCCCCCGTCTCCAGCCGCTCGCCCAGCTTGCCCTCGCGGCCCACCATCCTCCGGACCCGCGACAGCTCCCCCGTCAGGTGCAGATTGCGGGCGGCGACCTCGTTGTAGACGGCGGCGATCTCCGCCATCACCCCGTCGCCGGACACCGTCAGCCGCTTGCGGAAGTTCCCGTCCCGCATCGACACCAGGGCCGTGAGCAGCCGGTTCAGTGCGGCGGTGTCGACCTCCGTCGTCCCGCTCCGCCGGGACCTACCGCCCTTGGGGCGTGTTCCCGTACGCCGCACCGCTGCGCCAGACTCCACCGTGTCCCTCCCGAAAGGGTCGACCTGTGTTCCACCGGATGTCCGGCTGTCCAAAGAGCCGGCTCTCCAAGCCTGCCCAGTGTTTCACCCCGGCCGAACGCGGCCATAACACTCCGGCACCTTCGCACACCGTCCACACCCTGCGGGTGGAATCCCGCACGACGGCCTCACGGCCACCGCGAAGGTAAGTAACCTGGCATCCGATGTCCCACCGCGTCGAAGGAGACTCGTGATCACGGCACGGGCGGCTGCCAGTTTCACCCCGCAGGGGCGGTCGGTCGCCGCCGCCCGCGCTTTCGTGCGCGACACGCTCCAGGGCTGGGGCTTCGCGGACATCGTCGACGACGCGGTGGTGCTGACCAGCGAGCTCGTCACCAACGCCGTCGTCCACGCCGGAACCCAGGCCGAGGTCCTGTGCCTGCGCGCCGAGGACGGCGTACGCGTCGAGATCGCCGACCGGTACCCCGAGCGCGAGCTCCCCCTGCGCCACCCCGACGAGCGGCCGTACGCCGACCCGGACCGCGAGAGCGGCCGCGGCCTGATGCTCTGCGCCGCCCTCGCCACCCGCTGGGGCGTCGAGTACACCGGCACGCGCAAACACGTGTGGTTCCGCCTCGACCTGCCGGACCGGCCGGTCGGTACCCGCTCGGCGGGCCCTGTCGTGCCCGACCGGTTCCTGCCCCTGGCCGACAGCCGGGTCCGCGTCGCCGTCCTCCAGATCGACGCCGCCGACTCGATCTCCGCCTGGAACGAGGACGCCGAGCACGTCTTCGGCTACGCCGCCGAAAAGGTCGTCGGCCGCCCCCTCGCCGAACTCGCCGCCTGGCCCCAGACCCCCGGCACCGGCACCGGCATCGCCGAGGCCCTGCGCCTGTCCCGCTGGGAAGGCAGCTACGGCATCCGCGGCGCCGACGGCCGCGTCATCCCCGTCTACGCCTCCCACCTGC
The DNA here is from genome assembly GCF_042895815.1 of Streptomyces sp. NPDC001373. Lineage (NCBI taxonomy): Bacteria > Bacillati > Actinomycetota > Actinomycetes > Kitasatosporales > Streptomycetaceae > Streptomyces > Streptomyces sp. NPDC001373. The sequence goes on along the minus strand of NZ_JBIAWQ010000008.1, from coordinate 2,258 downwards.
GGGTCCGCGACGCCCACGGGGAGCCGTCCATCGTCTGCCTGCTCGTCCACGACGACGAGCGCGCCCTGCTCCAGACCCCCGTACGGGCCCCCGCCTCCGACGGTCAGCTCTCCGAGCCCCGCCCCGCGGACCCCTTCGAGGTGTTCATCGGCTCCCCCGCCCCCGACGACCTCGACGGCCTGCTCCAGCGCACCGTCGAACGGGCCCGCGACATGCTCGACGCCGACGCCGCGTTCCTGCTGCTCGCCACCGACGACGAGACCGAGCTGGAGGTCCGCGCCACCACGGGCCTGCCCTCCACCCGGCAGCGCTTCGCCCGCGTCCCCGTCGAGGCCGGCACCAGCCGCTACGGATCCGCCCGCCTGCCCGCCGTCCACGAAGACCTCTCCGCCGTCCCCGGGGCCGTACCGCTCCTGGAGTCCACGGGCATGCGCTCCGTCGTCACCGTCCCCCTGAAGGTGGAGGGCCGCCTCACCGGCTCGCTGGGCGTGGCCGCCGAGAATCCGGGCCGCTACACCAACGAGGAGGCCCTGCGCCTCCAGTTCGTCGCGGACCGCATCGCCCTCGCCGTCGAGTCCGCGCGCCTGGGCGAGCTGGAGCGGCTGCGCCGCGGCTCCCTGTCCTTCCTCGTCGAGGCCTCCGACCTGCTGGCCGGCACCCTCGACCGGGACCAGACCCTGGCGCTGATGGCCCAGATGACGGTCCCGACGCTGGCCACGTGGTGCGCCGTCTACACGATCGCAGACCAGGCCTCCGACCCCTATCTCGCCTACGTCCTGCACGAGGACGAGGACCGGATCGACGGTCTGAAGGATTTGCTGTCGCGGGTGGAGCCCCCCGAGCCGGTCCGTGAGGCCGGCGCCCGCCCCTGGCCTGCGACGGCCGCGGCGGTCGGCGGCGAGACGGTCGTCCTGCCCCTCCTGGCCCGCAACCGGGTGATCGGCATGCTGACCCTGGGCAAGCCCAGCGAGGAGCACTTCCGCCAGGAGATCCTGGAACTGGCCGACGACCTGTCGCGCCGGGCGGCTCTGGCCCTGGACAACGCCCGCCTCTACTCGGAGCGCACGGCCATCAGCCGCTCCCTCCAGCGCAGCCTCCTGCCACCCGGCTCCCCCGCGATCCCCGGCATGGAGGTCGAGGTCATCTACCGCGCGGCCGGCGAGGGCAACGAAGTGGGAGGCGACTTCTACGACGTCTTCCCGATCCGCGACGGCGCGTACGGCTTCGCCATCGGCGACGTCTGCGGTACGGGCCCGGAGGCGGCGGCCGTCACCGGCCTGGCCCGCCACGCACTGCGCCTGCTGGCCCGCGAGGGGCTGGGCGGCCCGGCGGTCCTGGAGCGGCTGAACGCGGCCATCCTCGACGAGGGCGCCCGCAGCCGCTTCCTGACGCTCCTGTACGGCGAGCTGCATCCGCAGTCGGACGGCGGCGCCCTGATGAAGGTGGTCTGCGCGGGGCACCCGCTCCCTCTGCGCCTGCGCCCGGACGGGGAGGTCACCGCGGCGGCCGAACCGCAGCCGCTGCTCGGTGTGATCGACGACCTGGACCTCTACGAGCAGACGCTGTCGCTGGATCCGGGCGACGTCCTCCTCTGTGTCACGGACGGCGTGACGGAGCGCCGGGAGGGCGCACGCATGCTCGGCGACGACGGCCTGGCCGAGGTCCTGACGACCTGTACGGGCCTCACGGCCGGCGCGGTGGCCGCCCGCGTCCTGCGCGCGGTCGAACGCTTCGCGGCGGAACCCGCCTCCGACGACATGGCCATCCTGGCCTTCCGCGTCCCCCACCCCCGCGAGGGCTCCTGACGTCTCCCGTCCGGTTTCCGGGCCGCCTCGGTGGCGGCCCGGAAGCCCCGGGTCGTGCACGACCGCCGGCCCCGGAAACGCAAGAAGGCCCCCGCCTGATGGCGGGGGCCTTCTTGTTTGGAGCCCTTTAACGGAATCGAACCGTTGACCTTCTCCTTACCATGGAGACGCTCTACCGACTGAGCTAAAAGGGCGGGTTGTTCGGCGGCGTCCTACTCTCCCACAGGGTCCCCCCTGCAGTACCATCGGCGCTGAAAGGCTTAGCTTCCGGGTTCGGAATGTAACCGGGCGTTTCCCTAACGCTATGACCACCGAAACACTATGAAGTTGAACTCAAGCCGGATTGGCGAGTTCGTTACTTCAGAACTAACACAGTGGACGCGAGCAACTGAGGACAAGCCCTCGGCCTATTAGTACCAGTCAGCTCCACCCGTTACCGGGCTTCCACATCTG
>NZ_JBIAWQ010000007.1:309774-419172 GCF_042895815.1 Streptomyces sp. NPDC001373 | reverse complement strand
AAGGCCTCCGAGGAAGGCAGCCTCTGCGCCCAGGTCATCGCCGCCAAGGAAGCCGTCGTCGTCGACAACTCCACCGCCACCTACAAGGTCAAGCCCCAGGACGTGCCCGCCGACGCGGTCACCTCCTCCGGTTCCGGCCTGGACCCGAACATCTCCCCCGCCTACGCCGAACTCCAGGTCCACCGCGTCGCGGAGAAGAACGGCCTGACCGTCAAGCAGGTCAAGAAGCTCGTCGAGGACCACACCACCGGCCGGACCCTCGGCTTCATGGGCGAGCCCCGCGTCAACGTCCTCGAACTCAACACCGCCCTCAAGGCACTGACCAAGGGCTGACGGCCCACACAGCAAAGCTGTGGAGCCGACGGGACGCGACGCTCCCCCAGCCACGACTGGGAGGCACCCCGCGTCCCGCCGGCTCCGACCCGTATCCACCGAAAGAGGAAGGCTCCACACCGATGATCAAGGTGCTGGTGGTGGAAGACGACCCCCAGCTCGTCCGCGCGCTCAGGATCAACCTGGAGGCGCGCACGTTCGAGGTGGAGACGGCTTCCGACGGAAAGGCTGCTCTGAGGCTCACGTTCGCCAGCAAGCCCGACGTCATCGTGCTGGATCTCGGCCTGCCGGACATCGACGGTGTTGACGTGATCAAAGAGGTACGGAAGACCAGTGGCGTGCCGATCCTGGTGCTCTCCGCCCGACATACGTCCGAGGAGAAGATCCAGGCCCTGGACGCCGGCGCCGACGACTACGTGACGAAACCGTTCAGCATGGACGAGCTCCTCGCCCGCCTGCGGGCAGCCGCCCGCCGTGGTGAGGCATCGGCGCCCTCTCCGGACATCTCCGTGGTCACGACCGAAGACTTCACCGTGGACCTGATCGCGAAGAAGGTCAGGCGCGGCAGCCGCAGCGTGCGGCTGACGCCGACCGAGTGGCACCTTCTGGAGATCCTCATCACCAACCCAGGCCGGCTCGTCAGCCAGCGCAAGCTGCTGCTCGAAGTCTGGGGGCCGACGTATTCCGAGCACACCAACTACCTCCGGGTCTACATGGCCCAGCTGCGCCGCAAACTGGAAGCGGACCCCTCGCACCCGAGGTATCTGATCACCGAGCCCGGCATGGGCTACCGCTTCGAGGGATGACGTGCACATGGGCCGCGGCAAGTTTCGTATCTATCTGGGCTCCGCCCCCGGCGTCGGCAAGACGTACGCGATGCTCTCGGAGGGCCACCGCCGGGTGGAGCGCGGTACGGACGTCGTCGTCGCGTTCGTCGAGCACCACAGTCGGCCACGTACCGAGGTGATGCTGCACGGGCTGGAGCAGGTCACGCGGCGCAACCTGGAGTACCGGGGGTCCACCTTCACCGAAATGGACGTCGACGCGATCCTTTCCCGGCGCCCGGCGGTGGCGCTGGTGGACGAGCTCGCGCACACCAACGTCCCGGGCTCGCGAAACGCCAAGCGCTGGCAGGACGTCGAGGAACTGCTCCAGGCGGGGATCGACGTGGTTTCCACGGTCAACATCCAGCACCTGGAGTCGCTCGGGGACGTCGTGGAAACGATCACCGGCGTGCGGCAGCGCGAGACCGTGCCCGACGAGGTCGTGCGGCGCGCCGACCAGATCGAGCTCGTCGACATGTCCCCGCAGGCCCTGCGCCGGCGCATGGCCCACGGGAACATCTACAAGCCGGACAAGGTCGACGCCGCCCTCTCGAACTACTTCCGTCCCGGCAACCTCACCGCGCTGCGCGAACTCGCCCTGCTCTGGGTCGCCGACCGGGTCGACGAATACCTCCGGGAGTACCGGGGCGACCACGACATCCGCACCACCTGGCAGGCCCGTGAACGCATCGTCGTGGGCATCACGGGCGGTCCGGAGGGACGCACCCTCATCCGGCGCGCCGCCCGTCTCGCCGAGAAGGGCTCGGGCGGCGAGGTCCTCGCCGTCTACATCGCCCGCAGCGACGGGCTGACCGCCGCCTCGCCCAAGGAGCTCGCCGTCCAGCGCACCCTGGTCGAGGACCTGGGCGGCACCTTCCACCACGTCATCGGCGACGACATCCCCGAGGCGTTGCTGGAGTTCGCACGAGGGGTCAACGCCACGCAGATCGTGCTCGGCGTCAGCCGCCGCCGCTCGTGGCAGTCAGTCTTCAGCCCCGGCGTCAGCGCCACCGTCGCCCGCGAGTCGGGACCGGACCTCGACGTCCACATCGTCACCCACGACGAGGCCGCCAAGGGGCGTGGCCTGCCCATCCCTCGGGGCGCACGGCTCAGCCGGGCTCGGGTCATCTGGGGCTGGCTCGCCGGTATGGCCGGCCCCGCGTTCCTCGCCGTCCTGCTGAACCAGGTCCTCCCGGGCCTCGGGCTCGCCAACGACATGCTACTCTTCCTCACCTTCACCGTGGCCGCGGCGCTGCTCGGCGGCCTGCTCCCCGCGCTCGCCTCGGCGGCGTTCGGATCCCTGCTGCTGAACTACTACTTCACGCCGCCACTGCACGAGTTCACGATCTCCGACCCGAAGAACATCGTCGCCATCGCGATCTTCGTCGGTGTCGCCGTATCGGTGGCCTCCGTGGTCGACCAGGCCGCCCGGCGCACCCACCAGGCCGCCCGCCTGCGGGCGGAGTCCGAGATCCTCTCCTTCCTCGCCGGCAGCGTCCTGCGCGGCGAGACCGCTCTCGACGCACTCCTGGAACGGGTCCGCGAAACCTTCTCCATGGACTCCGTCTCCCTGCTGGAACGTGGTGCCGACGTCGAGCCCTGGACCATGGCCGGCAGCACCGGCCGCAACCCGGCCACCCGCCCCGAGGACGCCGACGTCGACATGCCCATCGGCGAGAACATGGCCCTGGCCCTCACAGGCCGGGTCCTGCCGGCCGAGGACCGGCGCGTGCTCGGCGCCTTCGCCGCCCAGGCCGCCGTCGTACTCGACCGCCAGCGCCTGGTCGGTGAGGCCGAGGAGGCCCGCCGCCTGATCGAGGACAACCGGATCCGCACCGCCCTGCTGGCAGCCGTCAGCCACGACCTGCGCACCCCACTCGCCGGAATCAAGGCCTCCGTCACCTCACTGCGCTCCGACGACATCGAGTGGTCCGAGGAGGACCGGGCCTGCCTCCTGGAAGGCATCGAGGACGGCGCCGACCGCCTCGACCACCTGATCGGCAACCTCCTCGACATGTCCCGCCTCCAGACCGGCACCGTCCTCCCGATCATCCGCGTGACCGACCTCGACGAGGTCGTCCCGGTGGCCCTGGCCGGAGTCCCGGACGACAGCGTCGAACTCGACATCCCCGAGACCCTGCCCATGGTCGCCGTCGACCGCGGCCTCCTGGAACGGGCCGTCGCCAACATCGTCGAGAACGCCGTGAAGTACAGCCCCGACGGGAGGCCCGTGCACGTCTCCGCCAGCGCCCTCGCCGACCGCCTCGAACTGCGCGTCGTCGACCAGGGACCGGGCGTGCCCGACGAGGCCAAGGACCGCATATTCGAACCCTTCCAGCGACACGGGGACGCCCCCGCAGGCGCCGGCGTGGGTCTCGGGCTGGCGGTCGCCCGGGGATTCCTGGAAGCGATGGAGGGCACCCTCACCGCCGAGGACACCCCCGGTGGCGGCCTGACCATGGTCCTCACCCTGCCCATCGCCGGAGGCGCCCCCCCGGCCCCCGCGGAAATCCCGGCCGACGCCACGACATGACTCCCGCCGGCCCCGCTCAGCGGCCACCACGGTCCGTGGCGGACGGAGGTGCCGGAGCCCGGGGCTCCCGGTGGGGCTGGACTCCTGTCATCAGGACGTCCAGGCCCCGCCGGGTCGTGGCGAGCACCACCCGGTCACCGGCCCGTAGGACGCGGCCATGGGGTGCGCGCCAGTCGAAGCCCGTCGCGCGCGGAAGGTAGAGGCCGCCCAGGGTGTCCGAGGTGGCCTGGTACGCCGCCGAATCACCCGAGGAACCGACCGCGAGGACGCGCCACTCGTTCTGCTTGAACGCCTCGTGAATCGAGAAACCCTCCAGTGCCGGGTGCCCGGCCACATCGACCACCGTGAACAGCAGCACCCCTCGCTCGACCGGCATCACGCCGAGGACGTGGCGGCCCATCATCGCCGCCGCGAACGAGGGCGCCGCGAGGGCCGACACGCTGCGGCTGCGCGTCGCCGCGTGCGGGTAGGAGGCGCGGAGCGTGTGCGAGACGGTGGCCGCGAAGTCGTCGTCGTAGAGGCGCATGACCACCCTGATGTCCGGGTTGGCTTCCCGGGCGGCCATCACGATGTCCAGATTGGCGCTGTCGTCCCTGCTGAGCACGAGAAGCGATCTCGCCCGGCCTATCCTCGCCAGATCGAGGACCCGCGCGTCCGTGGCGTCGTCCAGGAGCAGCGGCACGCCCAATTCGCGGGCGGCGGCGACGCCGCGTGCGTGCGGGTCCTTTTCGATGACGACCACCTTGTGACGGGTGGTGCGCAGGCGGCCGAGAACCCGGGTGCCGACCTTGCCCAGGCCCACGAGCACGATGTGGTCCCCGAGGTCCTCGGTGGGTGGGTGTGTCCCCGAGGCCGTCCTGAACGCCTCGCTGGCGTTCAGGGTCGCGGCCACGACGAGCGGTAGTACCGCCAGCCCGACGAATCCCGCGATGAGCTGGAGCACCCGGCGCGCCGGCCCCTCGTCGGTCGCGGGGTCGCCCATCGTGAAGATGTCCAGCATCGGCAGGTAGACCGCTTTCCACAGCGGTATCGCGTCGACGAGCAGGAGCGTGGCGATCGACAGCAGCACCACGACCGCGGCCAGCAGTCCGAAGACGGACATGACCTCCCGCGAGACGAAGACCTTCCAGGGCAGGTGCGCGAGGCGGCCGCGGATCCAGCTTCCCGGTGTCCGCGCCTCGGCCGGCGTCTCGGGGGCCTGGGCTTGGGTGACCTCCTCCAGCATCAGCCGGCCGTGCGTGAACTGGCGGTGGTACGAGGTGACCGTGTCCGGGAGGAGCTGGGTGCCGTCGGCACCGGGGGTCTCCGCGCTGTCCTGGCTGCGCGGGTCGTCGCGGTCGGCTCCGGAGAGGACTGCCAGCGTGGCGAGGTCGGAGGCGTGCGGGGCCTCCCCCGCCGGGCGCACCGCTCCGCGGAACACCTTGCCGTCGACCTGGAGGGTATGGCCCTGGCCGAGGGCGGCGGCGGCCACCAGCTCGGGTACCGCCGTGTCCGCATCGGACAGCACGGTGGTGGAGGCGTCGAGGAAGCCTTCCTCCGCATCCGTGGAACGCGCGGCCACCGCCCGGTCCAGGAGCTGTTCGAGGTGGCGCCCCCGCTCGCGGTGAAACATCCGGACGACCAGCCGGATCGACGGGTTGATGCTCCGGGCGAGGAGCGCGGCCATCATGTTGGTCTGGTCGTCGCCGTATGTGAGGGCGAGCGCGGCGGCTCGTTCCACTCCCGCCGCCCGCAGGGTCTGGTCGTCGGGGCGGGCCGAAATGATCAGCTCGACGGGTGAGTCCGGGTTGTGGTGGAGTGCGTCGATCTCCCCGCCGTGCTCGTCGCGCCGGGACGGCAGTACGACCGTGACGGTCTCACCGCAGACCGCGTCGAGCTCGACCGCGAGCCGACGGGCGAGACCGTCGTCCCCGCAGATCACCATGTGCTGGGAGCGTGGAGCAACATGCGGCATAGGGGGGAGGGTTGAAGTCACATCCGATCAGACAGCGACCGAGGCGACACCGTTGCACCCGAACGGGAGTTCGCCCGTCAATATTGCGTAGGGAAAACGGGGCGGACCTCGGGAGCGGCCGGGAGCGACAGGGTCATGGTCAGGCCGCCGCCCGGAGTGTCCTCGGGGGTCAGGGTGCCGCCCATCGCCTCGGCGAGGCCCCGGGAGAGCGCAAGTCCGAGGCCGACGCCCGTGGTGTTGTCGGTGTCGCCGAGGCGCTGGAACGGCACGAAGGCGTTCTCCCGGTCCGCTTCCGGGATGCCCGGCCCCCGGTCGGCGACCCGGATCTCGACGCGGTCGTCGAGCGCGCTCGCCGTCAGCAGGACCTGCCGTCCGGGCGGGGTGTGCCGGACCGCGTTGTTGAGCAGGTTGGCCACCACGCGTTCGAGCAGCGGCGGATCCGCCAGGACGGCCGGGGCCCGCTCAAGGCTCCGGGTGTCGACGGCGGGGGCGTCGGCGGGGAGTCCGTCCAGCGCGGCGGGCACCACCTCCATCAGGTCGGTGGGCCGCAGCTCCAGTTTGAGGGCTCCGGCCTGGAGCCGGCTCATGTCCAGGAGGTTCTCGACGAGGCGGTTGAGCCGGGCCATCGACTCGTCCGCGGTGGCGAGGAGGGCATCGCGGTCCTCCTCGCTGAACTCCACGTCGCTGGCGCGCAGCGATTCGATGGCGGCCCAGCCGGCGGCGAGCGGGGTCCGCAGATCGTGGCTGACGGCGGCGAGCAGCGCGGTGCGCATCCGGTCGGCCGCCTTCACGGGTTCGATCTCGGCGGCCGCCTCGGCAAGCCGGGCCCGCTCGACCGCGACGGCGACGTGCGCGGCGAAGGCGGACAGGACCCGTCGGTCGGAGCTGGGCAGCGGACGCCCCCGCAGGACCAGATGTGTGTCCTGTCCCACCGGGACCCGTACGGCGGAGGCGTCGTCCGCGACCGCTTCGCCGGTGAGCTCGACCGCGTCCATCCCGAAGGTCTCCCTCGCGCGTTCGAGGAGCGCGGGTACGGCCTGGTCCCCCCGCACGATGGAGCCGGCGAGCGAGGAGAGCGTCTCCGCCTCGGCCGTGGCCCGGGCCGCCCTGCGCGACAGTCGCAGCGACCGGTCGACGGCCGCGGCGACGGTCCCCGCGACCACCGCGAACACCACCAGCGCGAGGATGTTGTTGGGTTCGGCGATGGTGAACTCGCCGACCGGCGGGATGAACCAGTAGTTCAGCAGGAGGGAGGCCGTCAGGGAAGCGACCAGAGCCGACAGCACACCGCCCACGCACGCCACCCCGACCACCGTCACCAGGAACAGGAGGGCCTCACTGGTGAGGTTGAGGCTGCCCCTGGTGTGGTCGAGGAGGAAGGTGAGCGCGATCGGTAGGACGAGCCCGAGGACCGGTCCGGCGATGCGCCGGGAGGTCGGCAGGGTCCGCCGTCTCGACGGCAACAGCCTGCCGCTGCCGGCCCGTTCGTGCGTGACCATGTGGACGTCGATGTCCTCGGACAGCCCGACGATCGTCTCGCCCGTACCCCGGCCGGTGAGGAAGCGCTCCACGCGCCCGCGCCGGCTGGTACCAAGGACCAGCTGGGTGGCGTTCTGCGAGCGGGCGAACTCGATGAGCGCGGTGGCCACGTCGTCACCGACGAGCGAGTGGTAGCTGCCGCCGAGGCTTTCGACGAGCGCCCGCTGACGGACGAGTGCGGCGGCCGAGGCTCCTGCCGCCAGGCCGTTGCTGCGCGCTATGTGCACGGCGAGGAGGTCACCTCCCGCCGAACGGGCGGCGATCCTGGCCGCCCGCCGGATGAGTGTCTCGCCCTCGGGACCGCCCGTGATCGCGACGACCACCCGTTCCCGGGTCTCCCACACTCCCCCTATGCCGTGCTCGGCACGGTACTTCTGGAGTGCCTCGTCCACCCGTCCGGCCAGCCACAGCAGGGCCAGCTCGCGCAGTGCGGTGAGGTTGCCCACCCGGAAGTAGTTGGACAGCGCCGCGTCGACCTTCTCCGGGGTGTAGATGTTCCCGTGGGCCATGCGCCGTCGCAGTGCTTCCGGCGGCAGGTCGACCAGCTCGATCTCATGGGCGCGGCGTACGACCTCGTCCGGCACGGTCTCGTGCTGCGGCACCCTGGTGATCTTCTCGACGACGTCGTTGAGGGATTCCAGGTGCTGGATGTTGACGGCGGTCACGACGTCGATCCCGGCCGCGAGGAGCGTCTCCACCTCCTGCCAGCGCTTGGCGGGGCTGCCGCCGGGGACGACGGAGTGGGCCAGTTCGTCGACGAGAGCCACCTCGGGCCGCCGCTCCAGGACCGCCGCCAGGTCCATTTCGGGGAACCGGCTCCCCCGGTAGGTGCGCTCGGTGCGCGGCAGGACCTCCAGGCCGGCCAGCTTCTCCTCGGTGTGGCGCCGGCCGTGGCACTCCACGAAGGCGACGACGACGTCGGTCCCCCGGTCGGCCCGGCGCCGCCCCTCGTCGAGCATCCGGTACGTCTTGCCCACACCGGGGGCCGACCCGAGAAAGACCTTCAGCCTTCCGGGCCTGGCAACCGCCTCCGCCACGACACGCGCCTCCTCACGCCGGCACCGCCCCGATCCGCGCAGAGGGCTTCCCTGGCCGGCAGAGGCACACAAGTGCTGCTGACGATCATCATCGGGGGGAAATCGACCGGATCAGGGCAGAGTACGAAGACATTGACGCAGCCCTGACACGGTCCATGCGCGATAAGGTGAAGGCGGTGTGCCGGGAAGTCTGGTCGGCGTGACGGGTCGCACGACCCCGATCTCGAATCCTGGGGTCCAAGGGGCGGCATGCGCAGCGTCGGTACGGTCTTGTTTCTCGTTGTCCTCGCGACGCTCGTGGCGACCGGGGCGCGCCGCTGGCGCATCCCCGCGCCCTCGCTGCTTGTCGTCGCGGGCCTCGCCGTCGCCCTGCTGCCCGGCGCCCCGCAGATCCACGTCACCCCCGAACTCATCGGGCTCGTCGTGCTGCCTCCCCTGCTGTACGCCAGCGCGGAGGAGATGTCCTGGCGCGAGCTGCGCGCCGTGTGGAAGCCGGTGTCGGTCCTCGCGGTGGGACTCGTCCTGGCCTCGGCCGCCGTGGTCGGGTACGTGGCCTCCGTGCTGACCCCGCTGTCCTGGCAGATGGCGCTGGTGCTCGGGGCAGTCCTCGCGAGCACCGACCCGGTAGCGGTCACCGCCCTCGGCCGGCGCCTCGCGCTGCCGCCCAGGGTCCAGGTGATGGTCCAGGCCGAGAGCCTGTTCAACGACGCCACCTCCCTCGTCCTGTTCCGAGTGGCCGTGGGCGTCGCGGTCGCCTCCTCCGCTGTCTCCTGGGGCGGCGCAGGCGGCGAGTTCGGCCTGCTCGCCGGGGGTGGAACCCTGATCGGGGGATCCGTGGCGGGCGTGGTGGTGCTGATCCGGCGCCGCACACAGGACCCGGTCCTGGAGACCGTGATCGCGCTGGTCACCCCGTACGCCGCCTACGTGCTGGCCGAGACGGCCCACACCTCCGGCGTCACTTCCGTGGTCGTGGCGGGCGTCGTCATGGGCGGCAGCGGGGACCGTCTCAGCAGTGCGCGCATACGCCTCCAACTGCACGCCGTCTACGGCACGGTGGTCTTCCTCCTCGAAAGCGTCGTGTTCAGCCTGATCGGGCTGTCCCTGCCCGGCCTGATTCGCGAGCTGGGCGCCGACAACCGGCTCTGGCCCCTCTACGCGCTCGCCCTGGCCTGCACGCTCGTCGCCGTCCGCGTGCTGTGGGTCTTCCCGCTGTCCGCCCTGCTCCAGCGGAAGGGAGGACGGGAGAAGACCGACTGGCGGGTGCCGGCCGTCCTGTCCTGGGCGGGCACGCGGGGCGTGATGCCGCTGGCCGCCGCCCTGTCCATACCCGTCGCCGCCGCCGACGGCACTCCCCTGGCGCAGCGCCCCCTGGTCCTGGTGCTGACCTCCTCCGTCGTGGTCCTCACGCTCGTCGTCCAGGGCTTCACCCTCGCCCCGGTCGTACGCCGCTCGGGGATCGCCCTCGAACCTGACCACACCGAGCGCGAGGAGACCGGCGCACGGCTCTGCCTCGCCGCAGCGGGGCTACGCCGCCTGGACGAGCTGTCCGGACTCGAAGCCGCGCCCGAGGCGGTGCTCGAACGCCTCCGGCGCGCCCTGCAGGCCCGCCGCGACCACGCCCAGGACCGGCTCGGCGAGGACGACGCACCGCACGAGTCCGCCGACCAGGTCTACCGCCAGCTGCGCCGCGACCTGATCGGCAGGGAGACCGTCGAACTCCAGCGCCTCTACGACGACCACCTCATCAGCGACACCACCCGCCGCCGTCTCCAGCGGTCGCTGGACCTGGAGGAAGCCCGGCTGTCCGACCTCTGACGGCCAGAACACCGCCTTCCGCATGGACGGCGCCTGCGACCGGAATTGCATGCGACCGACACCCAGGGACACACCCCCCCCCCGCCCGAATACCTCCGTCATCGGTGGCGGCGGACAGCGCCGAGGCTCAAGCGTCTCACCGCCCCCTGACAACCCGGCGCCGCACAGCACACGTCAGCACTGCTTCCAGCGAGCCGGCACCATGCTGACACTTCCCCTGGCACACCTGTCGGTTGTCCTCAAGCGGTGAAGCCAGGGTCTCGATCGACCCCGAATATCGGATTTCACATCAAATCAGGCACTTTTGGCGGGGCCGGCTTCGGGATTTTGAAGGTGAAAGTCAGCACGAGGCAGTCCTCGGAGCAGGTTAGTTGACCCATGACGGACATTTCCGCATCCCCGGCAATAGGCCGTGATGAATCCGGCCTTCCCCTTCGCCCCAGGTGCTTCGTACCTGCCGTCGTCCGTGGTCTTGGCGTAGCGGACCTTGACCACGAAGTCGGCCTGGCGGCCGTTCTTGATGGCCGATCCCCAGTACTCAAGGTTGCGCTGCTGATCGGACAGCTTGTCGGGCTTGCCCTTGAGAGCGGCGTTGATCAGCCTGCAGCTCGTGATGCCGTGCGACCGGGAGAAGTGCTGCCACCCGAGCTCGGAGTTTCCCGTCCGCGTGGGGACGCGACGGCTGTCCCAATCCGTCTGCACGCACCTCTCCGTCGTGTCCCAGGACTCGAGCGGGGCGCCGGCCGGAGCGGCTCACAGCAGCGCCACGACAGCCACCAGCACGGCCACCCCGTAGTGATGCGGCGGACACGTAGCCGTCAGGCCCAGTTGGTCAGGTCGTAGACGGCTTCGCAGAAGGGGTCGAGGGCGTCGTGGGTTCGGTGAGCGGCCAGGGTCGCGGGTTCCTCCGGGTGCAGGAGGGCGATGAGCTTGGTCGAGGCCCACCACTGGACCGGTGGCAGGGTTCCGTGATCCGTCAGGGGAAGGTCGACGCCGATGGTGCGGCCCTCATGGTCGAGGTAGACACGGACGACGCCGGGGTGGTGGTGGTCGAAGCCTGCCAGGACATACAGCTCGGGGGCCGCGGAGGGCGTCGCGCCGTGCCAGAGCGGGTCGCCGGCGAGGTCGGCGACGAGGTAGTCGATGCCGTCGTCCAGGGTAATCTCGGCCGCTTCGGGAACGACCGAGCCGACCAACTCGGCCACGTCGACGTACGGAATCCCCTGCCGTTCGGCGGCAACAGACACCGTTCCCCCGGCGAGTCCCCCCGCCGTACGGCGCAAAGCGCCGACATACCACCAACTACCGCGCTCCCGGCCGAAGCTCGTCGGCAGGTCCACAAGGACGTTCCGCCCGGCGGTGTCGGCGAGACGGACGCGGATGCGCTCCCCGTCCGGCCGCACCAGCGCGCGGATGCGCCAGTCGGTGGCCGGAACGGGGACGCCGACGAACCGGCGCAGTACCAGAAGGACCTCGGTGAAGTGGTCATCCACGGGTGCGCCCTCCGCGATCTCGTCCAGTGGCCAGTGCGGGTCGTCACAGGTCGTTGACCCAGTCTGGGCAGACGGTCTGACCCACGCAGTACGCGGTCACCGTCCCCAGCGGGCGCCCGTCAGGGGTCCTCTCACCTCCGGGCCCCCGATCGCCACGCTCAGCACCGTCACCATCGGGGAGCGGGATCCGTGCCGGGATGAGCCGCCGAGCGGCAGCGGGCTACGGTTCCGGCCCGGCTTCCCATTTGCGCCCCTCTGCCGCCACACGCGCCTCGCTCAACGCTGCGTAACCAGCACCGAACCAGCACGGGTGCGGAGATGAGGGGTGATGACGTGGGGTTTAAGGTCAGCACCGAACCAGCACGGGAGTCAGCACCGGCCCTCCAAGACGGGCGGAATTCTGCAAATCCGACGCGATACGGAGGGTCTGGTTCCGGCGGGAATCGGCCATCGAGGGTTACGTGGGGGCGGCGCACACAAGACGGCGGCCGATTATGATGGTCCGCCACATATGCCGCTGACCTGGGGACTTCTACGTTGTGGCGACACCCGACGTCCCCGCAGACCCCCTGGAAGTGGTGCACATGGTCTCCCCCGCAGCGAGCAGAACGAGTCCGTCCGGCATACGCAGGATCGTCGCCGCGAGTCTCATCGGGACCACCATCGAGTGGTACGACTTCTTCCTCTACGGATCCGCCGCCGCCCTCGTCTTCAACACCCTGTTCTTCCCCGCCAGCGACCCCCTCGTCGGAACCCTGCTGGCGTTCCTGACCTACGCCGTCGGGTTCGCCGCGCGGCCGCTGGGCGGGGTCGTGTTCGGGCACTTCGGGGACCGGATCGGGCGCAAGAGGCTGCTGGTGGTGAGCCTGCTCATGATGGGCGGGGCCACCTTCGCCATAGGGCTGCTGCCCACCCATGCGAGCGTCGGCGGGGCCGCGCCCGTGCTGCTGACCGTGCTGCGGCTGGTGCAGGGGTTCGCGCTGGGCGGGGAGTGGGGCGGGGCCGTGCTGCTCGTCGCCGAACACGGGGACGACCGCAGCCGCGGGTTCTGGGCCTCGTGGCCGCAGGCCGGGGCGCCCGGCGGGAACCTGCTGGCCACCGGGGTGCTGGCGCTGCTGGCCGCCGTGCAGTCGGACGAGGCGTTCCTCGCCTGGGGGTGGCGGGTTCCGTTCCTGCTGTCCGGGGTGCTGGTGGTGGTGGGGCTGTGGATCCGAGTCTCGGTGTCCGAGTCACCGGCGTTCCTGGAGGCGCGGGCCCGGGCCGAGGCCGAGGAGGCGGCGGGGCGGCGGCAGCGGACGCCGGTGGTCGAGGTGTTCCGGTCCCATGGGCGCGACGTGGTCACCGCCATCGGGGTCCGGCTGGGGGAGAACGTCTCCTACTACGTCCTCACCGCGTTCCTGCTCGTGTACGTCACCGTCCACCTGCACCTGCCCAAGTCGGACGCCCTCAACGCCGTGCTGATCGGCTCGGCCGTGCACTTCGTGACCATCCCGCTGTGGGGGGCGCTGTCGGACCGGATCGGGCGGCGGGCGGTGACCCTGGTGGGGTCGGCCGGGATGGCCGTGTGGGCGTTCGCCTTCTTCGCCCTGCTCGACTCGCGGTCCTTCGCCGTGATCGCCGTCGCCGTGACGGCCGGGCTGCTGCTGCACGGGGCGATGTACGGGCCGCAGGCGGCGTTCATCTCGGAGATGTTCGACACCCGAGTGCGGTACTCCGGCGCCTCGATGGGCTCCCAGCTCGCCTCGCTCCTCGGCGGGGCTCTGGCGCCGATCGTCGCCGTCGAGCTGCTCAAGTCGTACGGGTCGTCCGTCCCGGTCTCCGTGTACCTGTGCGCGGCGGCGCTGGTCACGACGATCGCCGCGGTCGCCGCCCGTGAGACGAGGGGCCGCAGCCTCACCGGGTCCCGCGCGGCCGTTGCGGCGGCCACGGCGGGCTCCTCCGTCGGGCGTTGAGCGGCGGGCCCGTATGCTCGGCGGCGTGAGCGAGGCGGGGCTGCGGGAGCTGCTCGGGCTGCTGGCCCAGGGCGCGCCGGCCGAGGAGTTCTCCCGGCCGGCGGCGTCCGCGCGCGCGGCGGGCGCCTCCGCCGCCGAGCTGGCCGCCCTGGAGGAGGCCACCGGGGTGGCCCTGGAGGTCCACCGGACGCTGGCCCAGCACCGGACGCGCGAGGCCGAGCTGACCGCGCTGTTCGACACGGCGGGCGACCTCGCGGCGCTGCGGGACCTGGACGCGGTGCTGCGGGCCATCACCCACCGGGCCAAGCAGCTGCTGCACACCGACGTCACCTACCTCTCCCTCAACGACGAGGCCGCCGGCGACACCTTCATGCGGGTCACCGACGGCTCGGTCTCGGCGGCGTTCCAGCAGCTGCGGCTCGGCATGGGCGAGGGGCTCGGCGGGCTGGTCGCGCAGACCGCCCGCCCGTACGCCACGGGCGACTACCAGCGCGACCCCCGGTTCCGGCACACCGGTCCCATCGACAGCGCGGTCGGCGAGGAGGACCTGCACGCCATCCTGGGCGTGCCGCTGCGCCTGGGCGCGAAGGTGATCGGGGTGCTGTTCGCCGCCGACCGCAGCCCGCGCGAGTTCAGCCCGCGGGAGGTGGCACTGCTGTCCTCACTCGCCGATCACGCCGCCATCGCCATCGACGGGGCCCGGCTGCTGGAGGAGACCCGCCGGGCACTGGCCGAACTGGGCGTCGCCTCCCGCACCATCCAGGAGAGCAGCGACGCGCTGCGCCGGGCGGAGGAGGCGCACGACCGGCTCACGGGCCTGGTCCTGCGCGGCGGTGACCTCGGCGAGGTGGCCGCGGCCATCGGCGCGCTCCTCGACGGGGGCACCCTCGTCCACGACGCCGACGGGACGGAGCTGGCCCGCTCGCGGACCCGTCCCGCGGCGCCGCCGGCCCGCGCCGTGACCGCCTCCCGGACCAGCGGGCGGGCGGTCGCGGAGGACGGTGCCTGGGTGTGCGCCGTGCTGGCCGGTCCCGAGCTCCTGGGCAGCGTCACGCTGACCGGCCGGCCCGGGCTGGACGAGGCCGGGCGGCGGCTGTTCGAACGGGCCGCGATGGTCACCGCCCTGCTGCTGCTCCTGCGGCGTTCGGTCGCGCAGACCGAGGACCGGATCCGCGGGGAGCTGCTCGGAGACCTCCTCGGCCCGTCCGGGGATCCGGCCGGGCTGGCCGAACGCGCCCGCCGGCTGGGGGTCGACCTGGCCCGCCCGCACGCCCTGTTCGTCCTGCACAGCGACACCGCCCCGCGCCCCCGGCTGCTCGCGGCCGCCGCGCACCAGGCGCGGGAGCGCCGGGGGCTGGCGGGGGTGCACCACGACCACGCCGTACTGCTGGCCCCCTCGCAGGCCCCGGGCGCGGACGCCGCCGGGCTGGCGGCGGCGCTGGGCCGGGCCGTGGGGGCACCGGTGACGGTGGGCGCGGCGCAGGCGGAGGACGGACCCGCCGCACTGCCCGCCGCCCACGCGGAGGCCCTGCGCTGCCTGACGACGCTGTGCGCACTGGGCCGGACCGGAGACGGCAGCACCCTCTCCGAGCTCGGGTTCCTCGGCGTGCTCCTGGGCGACCGGCCGGACCTGTCCGGGTATGTGCGGGCGGCGCTCGGGCCCGTGCTGGACTACGACGCCCGGCGCGGCAGCGACCTGCTCCACACGCTGCGGGTCTACTTCGCCTCGGGCATGAGCCAGGCCCGGGCCAAGGAGGCGCTGCACGT
Organism: Streptomyces sp. NPDC001373; assembly: GCF_042895815.1. Lineage (NCBI taxonomy): Bacteria > Bacillati > Actinomycetota > Actinomycetes > Kitasatosporales > Streptomycetaceae > Streptomyces > Streptomyces sp. NPDC001373. The sequence goes on along the minus strand of NZ_JBIAWQ010000007.1, from coordinate 403,925 downwards.
CCACGTGAACACCGTGGTGCAGCGCCTGGAGCGGATCGGCCGCCTCCTCGGCCCCGACTGGCAGTCGCCCGACCGCGCCCTGGAGCTCCAGCTCGCCCTGCGCCTGCACCAGGTGTCCGTCCCGCAGCCCCCGGGGCCCGCGTCCTCCTGAGCTCCCGCCACAACACGCGGCGGCCCGGCCGCTGTTTGACAGGGCCGCACCATGAGTCCATGATTCCATTAGTTCCCTAGTGGATTCACGGAAAGGGGGAGCCGTGTGCGATACGACCGCATCCGCCGCGGCAGGAACCCGCTGGGCCCTCGAGGCCCGCGGGCTGGGCCGGAGGTACCGGCGCGACTGGGCTCTGAAGGACTGTTCCTTCCGGATCCCGGCGGGCCGGGTCGCCGCCCTGGTGGGGCCCAACGGAGCCGGCAAGAGCACTCTGCTGGCCCTGGCGGCCGGCCTTCTGGAGCCCTCGGCCGGTGAGGTGCGGGTCTTCGGGGCCCCCGTCACCGAGCCGGCGACCATGGCCCGGTGGGCCTACCTCGGGCAGGACAAACCGCTGTTCAAGCGGTTCACCGTCGCGGAGCACCTGCGGATGGGCCAGGAGCTCAACCCGGGCTGGGACCAGGAGGCGGCCGAGCGGATCGTCCTCTCCGGGCAGGTTCCGCTCCGGGCCCGCGCCGGGGACCTTTCGGGCGGCCAGCGGACCCGGGTGGCGTTCGCGCTGGCCTTCGGGAAGCGGCCGGAACTGCTCCTGCTGGACGAGCCGATGGCCGACCTCGACCCGGTCGCCCGGGAGGACCTGGGCGCGCTGCTGCTGTCGGAGGCCGCCCGGCACGGGACGACCGTGCTGATGTCCTCCCACCTGCTGACCGAGATCGAGGACATGTGCGACTACGTCCTCGTGCTCGACGGCGGCCGCATGCGGATGGCGGGCGAGACCGACGAACTGGTGCCGATGCACACCCTGGTCAGCGGGGTGGCGGCGGACGACGGCCCGCCCGCCGCCCTGGACGCGCACACCGTCGTCGAAGTACGCACCTCCGGGCGCCACTTCTCCGCCCTCGTGCGGCGCGAGGGGCCACTGGACCCCGCGTGGCAGCTGTCGGAGCCGAGCACGGAGGAGGTCCTGCTCGCCTATCTCCGCTCCCCGGACGCACCCGCGCTCCTCTCCCCCACCGCCGTCCCCTGCCACCGGAAGGATGCCTCCGCATGACCACGTCCTCCCCCGCCCCGGCCGCGACCCGGCCGGCCGCCGCGCCCGGCCGCCCGCGCCGGCTGCGCGGCCTCGCCTGGCTCCTGGCCCGTCGGCACCGCACCGCGCTGGTCCTCTGCGCCGCCGCGACCGTCCTCGGCTCGGCCTGGATGCTCTACCAGCGGGCCGTCATGCTGGACGTCCTGCACGCCGCCCACTGGCCCGCCGTGCCGGGCGACAGCATCGACCCGCTCGTCCGCAACCGGGCGGCCGAGGAGCTGAACTCCTTCGGCAACGCCCTGGCGTACCTGCCGCTGCTCTTCGGCGTCTTCCTCGGCGCCCCGCTCATCGCCGCCGACCGCGAGGAGGGGACCGCCCGGCTCGTCACCACGCAGTCCGTCCCCCGGGGCCGCTGGCTGCGGTGGAAGCTGGGCTTCGCGCTGGCGCTGGCGGCGGTGACGACGGGGGTCCTCGGCCTGGTGTACGGCTGGTGGTGGCGGTCGGCCGGACCGCTCGCTGCCGCCGACTGGCTGAACGGCGGACTCTTCGCCTCCAGCGGTCCCGTCCTGGTGGCGACGGCCCTGTTCACCACCTCGCTGGGCATCGCCGTCGGGGCGCTGCTGCGCCGGGCCGTGCCCGCCATGGCCCTCACCTTCCTCCTCTCGGGCATGGCCCTCTTCGCGTGCGACGTCCTCAAGGACGGGCTCGCCACGCCGCGCCGGCTGGTCACCCCGATCGGCGGGCCGCCGCCGAGGACGTGGGACGTGGTGCAGGTGGACCAGTGGGTCGGAACCGCCTCCGGACGGCTCTACGGATGGAGCACCTGCGTCCACGACGCCTCGCCCGACAGCTGCCGGGCGTCACTCGGGATCGTCAACCAGGTGGCGGAGTACTTCGGCCAGGACCAGATGGCGGGCATGCAGTGGACCGCCGCCGGGATCCTGCTGGGGCTCGCCGCGGTCCTCGTGGGGGCGTTCCTGGGGTGGAGCCGCAAGGGCGCCCTGTGAGCCGGAGCGGGCACTGAACACCGCCCGGACACCCCCTAGGCTGGACCGGAATCCCCGATGATCAAGGAGGCGGCACCGTGGTCGTGTTTCGCATCGAACGCCGCAGCGGCCTGCCCGCCTACCTCCAGATCGTCCGGCAGGTGGAACAGGCGCTGCGCATGGGGGCGCTGGCCGAGGGGGACAAGCTGCCCACCGCGGCGCAGGTCGCCGCCACCACGAAGGTCAACCCCAACACCACCCTCAAGGCCTACCGGGAGCTGGAGCGCTCCGGCCTGGTCGAGGTGCGCCAGGGATCGGGCACGTTCATCACCCGCTCCCTCGCCAGCCCGCAGACCGCTCCGGAGTCGCCGCTGCGGACCCGGCTCGGGGAGTGGATACGGGAGGCGCGCGAACAGGGTCTGACCGCCCGCGACGTGAGCACCCTGTTCGACACGGTGCTCGGCGAGAACTACCCGTCCGCCGAGCCGCCCCCCGCAGCCGCCGCCCCGCCTCCGGGGTGACCCGGACCCCGGCGCCGAACGGCAGGGCGGCGCCCCCTCCTCGGACAGGGGACGCCGCCGGCCTTGAGGCCCCCGCGTCAGTAGGTGTAGCTCAGGCCCGACTTGTACGGGGTCAGGGTGCGCTGGGACACCACGCCGCGGTAGGTGTACCAGCCCCACTTCTTGCACATCGTCTGGTAGCTCAGGGTGTTGAACGCGCCCGAACCCACGCGCACGCGCGGGTAGATGACGTTGTCGCCCCAGTCCCCGCCGGCCGGCCCGCTCGAATAGGTGTCGACGGCCCAGTAGACGCCGACGACCGACCCGCCGGCCGGGCAGTTCCAGCTGCCGAAGTTGACCCAGACGTTCCCGCCCGACCAGGCGCTGGCCGGGGCGGCACCGAGGCCGACGACCCCCAGTGCCATGAGCGAGCCCGCCAGCACGGAACGGGACTTACGCAGCAGTGATCCAGGCATGTGACCTCCCCAGTGACGGCCGCGCTCGATGGTGCGCCGCCGCGTGCAGCACCCTCCCATACCGGCCACATGATTGTCCGACTTTCGTCGAAACGACTCTCAAGTCAAACTATTGCGTGACACACAGGCGTTCGAGCCTGGGGTCGGGCGGAGTGCGGGCGCGGCCAGGGCTGCGAAGGCACAGCAGGCCACGGGGAGCAGGAGGGCCGGGCCGAGCGGGACGAGGCGGGTGAGCGGGCCGATGACGGCCGGGCCCGCGAGCATGCCCAGGTAGCCGAGTCCCGCGACGCGCGAGACGTTGGCGCCGGCGGCGTCCGGATCGGCGTGGCCGGCGGCGCTGAACAGCTGCGGGACGCAGCCGGAGAGGCCGGCGCCGAAGAGGGTCCAGCCGGCGAGGGCGACGGGGACGGCGGGCGCGGCGACGGCCAGGGCCAGCCCGCTCCCGGCGAGTGCGGCGCCGCGCCGCAGGACGGCGACCGGGCCGATCCGGGCGGCGACGCGGTCGGCGAGGAGGCGGCCGGCGGTCATGGCGGTGGCGAAGGCGCCATAGGCGAGCGCGGCGGTGGGGGGAGCCGCATCGAAGGAGTCCCGCAGGTGGAGCACGCTCCAGTCGTTGGCGACGCCCTCGCAGAGCATCAGGACGAAGGCCAGCACGGCGAGCGTCCGGATGCGCGGCGGCGTACGGCGACGGGTCCGGGCGGACGTCGGCGCGGGCGTGGCCGCGGGCTCCTTCGGCAGGAGGGCGGGGGCGAGGAGGAGCGCGAGGAGGACTCCGGCGAGCGCGGTGGCGCCCAGGGTGACGGCGGTGGGCAGGCCGGCGCCGAGCGCGAGGGCTCCGGCCAGGGCGGCGAGCACGCCGCCGACGGAGAACACGGCGTGGAAGGCGGACATGACGGGCCGCCCGTATCCGCGTTCGACCTGGACGGCGTGGGTGTTCATGGCGACGTCCAGGCAGCCGTTGCCGAAGCCGAGCAGCAGCAGGGCCCCGCCCAGGGCCGGGGCGCCGGCGGCCAGGGCGGGCAGGACCACCGCGGCGCTGCACAGCCCCGCGCCGGCGGGGACGACCAGGCGGGCACCGAGGCGGTCGGCGAGCGGGCCCGCGAGCCGCATCCCGGCGAAGGCCCCGGCGCCGAGGAGCAGCAGGAGCCAGCCCAGCAGGGCGTGTCCGACGCCGGTGCGCCGTTCCACCGCGGGGATGTGGACGATCCACATCCCCATGACGAATCCGTTGAGGGCGAAGCAGGCGGTGGTGGCCCCCCGCGCCCTCCTAAGTGCGGCCGTCGGTGCGGCTTTCCCGATCTTCATGGTTTCGAACATAACAAACACCTTGCATGTTCGAAACTTGCTTTTCAAACACTCTGAATGTTCAATCGGGGTATGAGTGCAGACCGCCTGAGGCAGATCACCGACGCCGTGCGCGCCAGTGGCAGCCGTAGCGTCGCCGAGCTCGCGGAGCTCACCGGCGCCTCCGAGATGACGATTCGGCGCGACCTGGAGGCCCTGGCCGAACAGGGGGTGCTGGAGCGCTACCGGGGCGGAGCCCGCAGCCTTCTGCTGCGCGGCGAGGAGGTCCCCTTCCCGCTGCGCGCCCGCGACGGCCTGGAGGTGAAACGGCGCCTCGCCGCCGAGGTCGCCGCCCTGCTGGCGGACGGGGAGTCGGTCGTCCTGGACAGCGGGACCACCTGCCTGGAGGTGGCCCGTGCGCTGCACCCGCGCAGAATGACGGTCATGCCGCTGTCGCTGCACGCCGCCAACGCCCTGGCCGACGCGCCCCGGCTGACGCTGCTGCTGCCGGGCGGGGCGCCGCGGCGCGGCGAGCTGGCTCTGACCGGTCCGCTGACGGAGGCCTCCCTGGCGGCGCTGCGCTTCGACACGGCCGTCATCGGCTGCTGCGGTCTGACTGCGGCCGACGGGCTCACCGCCTACGACCTGGCCGACGCCGCCGTCAAGCGGGCGGCGATCGCCTCGGCCCGCCGGGTCGTCGCGGTCGCCGAGTCGCAGAAGCTCTCGCGCACCGCCCTCGCCCATGTCCTGCCGGCCTCCGCGCTGCACGCCGTCGTCACCGACGAGGCGGCCCCTCGGGACGCGACCGACTCGCTGGCGGCGGCCGGCGTGACCGTACGGAAGGTGTGACGGGATGAGCGAGACGGACGGGACCCCCGGGACCCTGCTCTTCGACCTGTTCGGCGTCATCGCCCGGGTGCAGTCCCCGGCGGGGAAGACCCGGCTCGTCGAGACGGCCGCCGTGCCCGAGGCGCCGTTCTGGGAGGCCTACTGGTCCCTGCGGCCGCCCTACGACGCCGGCCGGGTGACCGGCCCCGGCTACTGGGGCCTGGTCGCCCATGCGCTCGGCACCCGCTTCGACGTGGCCCGGACGGCCGCGCTCGTCGAGGCCGACGTCGCGAGCTGGAGCGCGGTGGACGAGGAGATGGTGGCGCTGATCGGGGAACTGGCCGCGTCCGGGCGCACGGTCGCCCTGCTGTCGAACATCCCGGAGGAGCTGGCCAGGCACTACGAGCGCCACCACCCCTGGCTCGCGCACTTCCGGGTGCGCGCCCTGTCCTGCCGCATCGGCCGGGCCAAGCCCGACCCGGCCGCCTACGAGTGGTGCCTGCGCGAGCTCGACGTCGCGGGCGACGCAGTCCTGTTCGTCGACGACCGCGAGGAGAACGTCCGCGCCGCCCGCGCCCTCGGCCTGCACGGCCACGTCTTCACCTCGGCGTCCGCCCTGCGCGAGGCACTCGGCCTCTCCTGAAACCCGCCGGGCGCCCGGAACGGCTACGCGCCCGGCGGGGCGGGGGCGTCGGTGAGGAGGTGGGGGCCGTTGTTGCGGACGCTGTTGACGGCCGTGGTGACCGCGCGGGCCTCCAGGAGTCCGTCGGCCGGGGTGGTGAGGAGGGCGCGGAGAGAGGCCGGGTCCTCGTGGGCGGGGTCCAGCCAGGCGTCGTAGCGGGCCGGGGAGAGGGCCAGGGGCATGCGGGGGTGGACGCGGCCCGCGGCGTCGGTGGCCTCGGTGGTGATGACGGTGCAGGTCGCCCACCAGGCGGCCGGGTCGTCCGGGTCGGCGACGGAGGGGTCGCGCCAGAACTCGTACAGGCCCGCCATGGCCATCACCGCGCCGTCCTGCGGGCTGATGAAGTACGGCTGCTTGTAGGCCTTCGCAGTCGCGGTGGCCGGGACTGCCTCCCACTCGTAGAAGCCGTCGGCGGGCAGCAGGCAGCGGCGCTTGGCGAAGGCCCGGCGGTAGGCGGGCTTCTCCCCCACCGTCTCGACCCGGGCGTTGATCATCCTGGCGCCGCCGTCCGCGGTCTTCGACCAGGAGGGCACCAGCCCCCAGCGCAGGGGCCGCAGCCGCCGCTCCAGGAGCCCGCTCTCGCGGTCGGCGCGCTCCAGCACGGCCCAGACCGTGTCGGTGGGGGCGACGTTCCAGCTCGGCGGGAGGACCAGGTCCGGGCCGGGCGGGAGGGCGCCGAAGAGGCCCGTCAGGTCTTCGGGGCTGCGGGTGGAGACGTAACGGCCGCACATGGCTCCAGCCTGCCACGCGGCCCCGCCCCCGGGCACGGGCGCGGGGGCGGTGTCAGGCGTACAGGTCGTTCTGGGCGTACCGGGGGCCGTAGTAGGCCTCCAGTTCCTCCAGCGGCCGGTCGGTCTTCTCCAGGCTCTTGGAGATCCTCGCGCGGGAGGGCGCCGCATCGGGGTCCCAGGTCTCCGTCCGCCACAGCCCGGAGCGCAGGAAGGCCCGGGAGCAGTGGAAGTAGATCTCCTCGGTCTCCACGAGGAGAGCGATCGAGGGCCGGTGGCCCTTGACTGTCATCGTGTCGAAGAACGGCGCGTCGCGCAGCAGCCGGGCGCGGCCGTTGACGCGGAGGGTGTCGCCCCGGCCGGGGACCAGGAAGAGCAGGCCGACCCGCGGGTTGGCCAGGATGTTGCGGTAGCTGTCGGCGCGGCGGTTGCCGGGGCGGTCCGGGATCACGAGGGTGGTGTCGTCGAGGACCTGGGCGAAGCCGGGCGGGTCGCCCTTCGGGGAGACGTCGCAGCTGCCGTCGGCGGCCGAGGTGGCGAGCAGGCAGAGCGGAGACCGGGCGATCCACTGCCGGTGGTGCTCGTGCAGGGACGGCCGCGCCTTCGCGGCGGCCACCGGCTCCACCGGGCCGAGCAGGTCCCTCAGTTCGGCCTCGGAGGTGATCTCCACGGCTCCCGTCGTCCCCACTGTCTGTCTCCCCCTGGTCGGACCGCACGGCCGGATCTCCGCGCCGGACGGCCGGCGCGGCACTCCGACTATCCCATGATCTTTCCTCGGGGCGTCACACCGGACGGCGTCCGGGGAGCGGCCGGGCCGCCGCCCGGGACGGGCGGGCAGGCGGAGGGGCCGGCGGGCAGTCAGACGGCGGCGCGTCCGGATGCGGTCGCCCCTGGCCGGATCCAGGGTGGAGGGATGGAGCACGCGCCGATCGTCGTCCACCGCGTCTCCCCGTCGGGCGGCCGCCGGGTGAGCCTGCGCGCCGGAGGCCGCGAGACGGTCCTGGGCGTCGCGCACTCGGACCCCGACGTCATCGAGTTCCTGCGCCGCGCCGAGGTGCCGGACCCCGACGAGGTGGTCCTCGGCGGCACCCCGGCCCTGATCGAGTGGCAGGGCGACGCGCCGCACGCCTACGAGGCCGAACCGGCGGACACGGACATTCCCTGACCCACTCCGCGGCCCCGCATCATGGACCGCCGCATTCCGGCCATGCTTGACACGGGCATGACATCGCTCATGACTTCTCGAGGACCCTGTGGGACGCTCCCTGGCGCACTCGGTACCGCCCTCGCACCACACCCCCACAAGGACGTGTCACGGAGGAGCGACATGATGCACCGCGCGAAACTCGCCGTAGCGGCCCTGGCCCTCGCGGCCACCGTCGGCAGTGTGACGAGCGCCGCCGCCCTGGGCCCCGCCGCCGGTCAGCTGCTTGACGGCGTCATCGTGGTCTCGGGCAACACCTGCACCTGGACCAACGCCCGTACCAGCGCCAATCCCCCCACCGCCCTCACCGTCGACCGCACCAGCATCAACAAGCCCGGAGGGAACCTCGCCTGCAACGGCGGGATCACCGCCACCCTCAACAACAACCCGGCCTTCACGTTCGACGACGCGGCCGCCACCGCCCGGACGGACCTGATCGACATCACCGGGCAGCAGAGCTTCGTCTCCTGCCGCTACAAGGCCTCGAACCTCGTGTGGGACCGCGACGGGACCACCGGGAAGTACGTCAACCGCGCCTTCACCGCCACCAAGGTCTCGGGCAGCTTCCTGTGCCCGGGCTCCGTCACCACGGCGGCCGGGGGCGCCTCCATGCTCTTCCACTGACCGGCCGGCCGGGACACCGCACGGCGCGGCGGTGCCCCGGCCCCTCACCGGCGGCCCCGATGGCCCCCGCCGGGTCGCCGGGCCGGATGCGGGGGCTCAGCATGGAAGGAGCACCGTCCGGGTGAGGAGGCCGGTGATGGCCGATGCGAAGCCCGCTCCGCCGGCCGAAGGCCCCGGGGAGCAGCCCCCTGCCCCCCGGCCCGCTCCGTCCCCGCCGGCCGGGACCCCCTCGGCGGGCGGCCTGCTGGACGTCCTCGGGGTGGCCGCGGTGGTTCTGGACTCGGAGGGCCGCATCCGCCTGTGGAGCCCGCAGGCCGCCGCCCTGTTCGGCTATCCGGCCGAGGAGGCGCTGGGCCGGTTCGCGGCGACGCTGCTGGTGGAGGAGGAAAACCGCGACGAGGTCCTCGGACTGTTCGCCCGGGTGATGGCGGGCGAGGGCGCCTGGGCGGGGTCCTTCCCGATGCGGCACCGCGACGGGCACACGGTCGTCGTCGAGTTCCGCAACATGCGGCTCCAGGCCGACCACGGCGGGACGTACGCGCTCGGGCTCGCCTCCGAGCAGGCCACCCTGCGCCGGGTCGAGCGCGACCTGGCGCTCTCCCTCCGGATGGTCGACCAGTCCCCCATCGGGCTGGCCGTGTTCGACGTCGACCTGCGCTACGTCCTGGTCAACCCGGCCCTGGAACGGCTCAACGGAGTGCCGTCCGAACGGCACCTCGGGCAGCGTATCGGCGACATACTGCCCTTCCTGGACGGGCCCGCGGTCGAGGCCCGGATGCACGAGGTCATGGAGACGGGCGTGCCGGTCCTGGACGACTTCACCACCGGCCGGGTCTCCGGGGACACGCGCGAGCGCGCCTGGCTGGTGTCGATCTACCGGCTGGAGGACCAGGCCTCCCGGGTGATCGGCGTCGCCGTGTCGGTCGTGGACGTCACCGAGCAGCACCGGGCCGCCGTCTCGGCCGCCCACGCCCGGCGCCGCCTGTCGCTGATCGCGGACGCCTCGGTGCGCATCGGCACCACCCTCGACCTGGACATCACCGCCCGGGAGCTGGCCGACGTCGCCGTGCCGGAGATCGCCGACATCGCCGCCGTCGACGTCCTCGACACCGTGCTGACCGGCGGCCGGCCGGGCGACGGACCGGACGAGCGGGCCGTACGCTTCCGGGCTCTGGCGGTGAAGGCCGGCTACCGCACCCCCGCCGAGGACGCCGCCGACCCCGTCGGGGACGTGTCGTTGTACCGCACCGACCGGCTGGTGACCCGCTGCGCCCAGACCGCCCGGCCCGTCCTCGTACCGCACGTCACGCCGGAGGACCTGCCGCGGATCGCCCGCGACGAGGAGGCCGCCCGGCTGCTGGGTGAGGCGGGGGTCCACTCGTACCTCGCGGTCCCGCTGATCGCCCGCAGCCAGGTGCTGGGCACCCTCGACCTCAAGCGCGCCCGCAACCCCGCGCCGTTCGGCCAGGACGACGTCCTGCTCGCCTCCGAACTGGCCGCCCACGCCGCGGTGTCCATCGACAACGCCCGCTGGTACCAGCGCCAGCGCCACGCCGCCCTCGCCCTCCAGCGCCACCTGCTGCCGCAGCACCCGCCGGACGCCCCCGGACTGGACATCGCCTACCGCTACCAGCCGGCCCGGGCGGCCGACGAGACCGGCGGCGACTGGTTCGATGTCATCCCGCTCACCGGCGACCGGACCGCGCTGGTCGTCGGCGACGTGATGGGCAGCGGCATCAACGCCGCCGCCACCATGGGACAGCTGCGCGCCACGGCCCGGGCGCTGGGCCGCCTCGGCCTCGATCCGGCGACGGTCCTCACCCACCTCGACGCCGCGACCGCCGACCTCGGCGAGGCCATGGCCACCTGCGTCTACGCCGTGTACGACCCGCACTCGCGGCTGTGCCACATCGCCACAGCCGGCCACCTGCCGCCCGTGCACCTGCGCAACGGACGCCATCCGAGGCTGCTCCAGCTGACGACGGCCGTACCCCTGGGCGTCGGCGGGATCCCCTTCCACACCACCGCCTTCACCCTGGAGCAGGGCGACGAGCTGGTCCTCTACACCGACGGGCTGGTCGAGACCCGCGACCAGGACATCGACACCCGGCTGCTGACCCTGACCGACCTGCTGGCGGGCCCGCACCGCCCGATCGAGGAGACCTGCGACCTGCTGCTGTCCGCCCTGCGCCGCCCCGACACGCACGACGACGTCGCCCTGCTCATCGCCCGCGCCCGCGCGTAGGCCGCCTCACGGGTGCGCCGGCCGGGCGCGGATGCGGGCCGCGAGGACCGCGACGTCGTCCTCGGCGTGGCGGGCGTCGAGGCCCGCCACGACCGCGTCCGCCGCCTCCGCCGCTCCGGCGCAGGCCGGCAGGCGCAGGGCCGTCAGCCGGGCCAGGGAGGCGTCGATGTCCTCGCCGCGCCGCTCGACGAGCCCGTCGGTGTAGAGGACCAGCGTCTCCGGCTCCGTGAAGGGGTGCGCCACGGACTCGTACCCGCCCAGGCCCGTGCCCAGCGGCGGGCCGACCGGTACGTCCAGCAGCCGGCCGGTGCCGTCGGCGGCGAACACCGCGGGCGGCAGGTGGCCGGCACTCGCGAAGAGGGCGGTGCCACGCGCCGGGTCGACGCGCACGAGCAGGCAGGTCGCGGGGCGGCGGGCCGCGTCGTCGGCGACGAGGGTGTCGAGCTGGCGCAGCACCCGGTGCGGGGCGAGCTCGGTGGCGGCCACCTCGCGCAGCGTGGAGCGGTAGGCGTTCATGTCCACGGCGGCGTCCAGGCCGTGGCCCATCACGTCGCCGACCACCAGCAGGGTCCGTCCGAAGTGCAGCCGGACCGTCTCGAACCAGTCCCCGCCGACCAGGGCGCTGGTGCCGACCGGCAGGTAGCGGCCGGCGATCAGCAGGTTCGGGTGGGGCCGGCCCGGGTCGGCGACGAGGGCCCGCTGGAGGTCGAGCGCGACGCGCTCGGTGGCGGCGAGCCGGCGGGCGTGGCGCAGGTGCACGGCCGCGACGCGCGCCGCGAAGTGCACGGCGGCGGCCTCGCGGTCGGTGAAGGCGGCGCCGGTGCGCACCGCGATCAGGGTCCCGTACGAGGTGCCGTGCCGGGCCAGCGCCGTGGAGAGGCCGTGCACCGGGGCGCCGTGCGGGCCGAGGGTCCAGCTGCGCAGGGGGTGGCCCTCGTCGACCGCGCGGACGGCGGGCCGTCCGGACGGCCCCCGTACGGGGGCGCGGAGCAGGCGGAGGTCTCCCGCCGCGGCGACGCGCTCGGTGCGGCCCTCGGTGTTGAGGTCGACGGCCGCCGCGTCGCACAGGGTGCCCAGGAGGAGCGCGGCCAGCTCCCGGCAGGTGGCCGCCTCGTCGTCGCCCGTGCCGATCGCCTCCAGGGTCTCGGCCGGCGACGGCGCCCGGTACGGGGCCCGGCCGGCCGGGTGGCCGTCGCGTTCCGACACGTGTCCTCCGCTTCCGCGCCCGGCCGGCGGCCCGGTGCGTGCCGTCGGCCGGTCCATTCCACCAGGCCGGGCGCGGCGGACGGGGCAGCGCGCCGGGCGGTCACCTCGGCGGGGTCAGGTGCTCCCGGAGGAAGGTGTGCACGAGTGCCTCGTTGAAGGCGGTCTGCTGGTGGTCGGTGGCTCCGGAGTGGCCGCCGCCGAGGTGTTCGTGGAAGAGGACGGGGTGCCCCGCCTCCCGCAGCCGGGCGGCCATCTTGCGGGCGTGTCCGGGATGGACGCGGTCGTCGCGGGTGGAGGTGAGCAGGAGCAGCGGCGGGTACGGGGGGCCGTCGGTGCGGATCCGGTGGTAGGGGGAGAGGGCTTCGAGGTGGGGCCGGTCCGCGGGGTCGTCGGGATCGCCGTACTCGGCGGTCCAGCTGGCTCCGGCGAGGAGCTTGTGGAAGCGGAGCATGTCGAGCAGGGGGACGTGGGCGACGACCGCGCCGAAGAGCTCGGGCTCGCGGGTGAGCATCGCGCCCATGAGGAGGCCGCCGTTGCTGCCGCCCTCGATGCCGAGCTGGGCGGGGGTGGTGATGCCCCGGGCGGTGAGGTCGCGGGCGACGGCGGCGAAGTCCTCGTAGGCCCGGACCCGGTTCGCGCCGAGGGCGGCCTGGTGCCAGGCGGGCCCGTACTCGCGTCCGCCCCGGATCCCGGCGACGACGTACGTGCCGCCGCGCGCGAGCCAGGCGCGGCCGGTGACGGCGCTGTAGTGGGGGACCATCGAGATCTCGAAGCCGCCGTACCCGTAGAGCAGGGCGGGGCCAGGGCCGGGGCGGTCCTCGGGCCCGATGACGAAGTAGGGCACGCGGGTGCCGTCGGGCGAGGTGGCGAAGTACCGGCTCACGGTGAGTCCGGCGGTGTCGAAGAGGGCGGCGGCCTGCTTGAGGATCTCGCTGCCGTCGGTCCCGGCCTCGCCGCGGTAGAGGGTGGAGGGCTGGAGGTAGCCGGTGACGTCGAGGAGGTACTCGTCGCTCTCGTCCGGGTCGGTGCAGGTCACGGTGGCCGTCGACAGGGGCGGTACGCCGCCCAGGGGCGCCCGGGTCCAGCCGCCGGGTCCGGGGGTGAGGAGTTCCAGGCGGGAGGAGACGTCGGCGCGGGTGCGCAGGATGAGGTGGTTGCGCGTCCAGCTGTGGCCGGCGAGGGCGGTGCGCTCGTCCGGGGTGAACAGGACCTGCGGGCTCCTGTCCCCCGCCCGGTAGGCGTCGAAGCCGAAGGCGAGGAGGCTGCCGGCGGGGTGTCCGAGCCAGGGCGAGCGGGGGTTGACCAGGAGCCACTCGCGGTGGACGTCGGTGACGGCGTCGTCCGGTACGTCGATCTTCTCCGGCGGGGCGGCGGGGTCCTCGGGGAGGAGGAACAGCTCCTGGTTCCAGAAGTCGATGCTGCGGACGGCGAAGTCCCGTTCGAAGCCCGGGGTGTGGTCGCGCCAGCCGGTGGCGGAGAGGTCCGTGGGGCGGCCCTCGTGGACGAGCTCGGCCTCGTGCAGGGGGGTGCCGCGGCGCCAGCGGCGGACCTGGAGGGGGTAACCGGAGGCGGACAGGGTGCCGGGGCCGAAATCGGTGCCGATCCAGAGGTGGTCGCGGTCGATCCACCCGACCCGGGTCTTGGCCTCCTCGACGGTGAAGCCGTCCTCGACGAACTCCAGCGTCTCCAGGTCGAACTCGCGCACCACACAGGCGTCGGCGCCGTCCCGCGAGAGCATGACGAGGGCGTGGCGGTGGCCGGGGGCCAGGACGCTGCTGCCGGCCCAGGCCCATTTCTCGCCCTCGGCCCCGGCGAGCGCGTCCAGGTCGAGGACGGTCTCCCAGTCCGGGTGGTCGGTGCGGTACTCCTCCAGGCCGGTGCGGCGCCAGACGCCGCGCAGGTGGTCCGCGTCCTGCCAGAAGTTGTAGAGGTGGGGGCCGCGCCGGACGACGTAGGGGATCCGTCCGTCGTCGTCGAGGACCTCGCGCACCTCGCGCTCCAGGACCTTGAACGCGGGGTCGGCGGTCAGTGCGGCGACCGTCTCGGCGTTGCGCTCCCGCACCCAGGAGAGGGCGGCCTCGCCGGTCACGTCCTCCAGCCAGAGATAGGGGTCGTCGGGGGATCCGGGCACGGGGTCGCGGGGGGCTTCATCGCTCATCCGCCGATTGTGCCGGACGCCGCCGGGAGGACGGGCCGTCGCCCGCCCGCCCCGGCGAGCGTTCAGGCCTCCGCGTGGTGGAGGGCGTCCAGGCGGGCCAGGTCGTCCTCGGTCAGACGCAGGGCGCCCGCGGCCACGTTGGCGTCGAGGTGGCGGGGGTTGCCGGTGCCGGGAATGGCCAGGACGTGGGGGCCGCGGTGCAGGGTCCAGGCAAGGCGGACCTGTGCGGTGCTCGCCCCGTGGGCCCGGGCGACGGCCGCCAGCTCCTCGCTCTCCGCGGCGCCGGCGCCGTGCTCGCGTCCGGCGGCGGCGATCGAGTAGAAGGGCACGAAGGCGATGCCCTGCTCGCCGCAGAAGCGGACGAACTCGTCCTGCTCGGGGCGTACGCCGATGCCGTACATGTTCTGCACGCAGACGACCGGGGCGATCGCCCGGGCCTGGGCGAGTTGCTCGGGGGTGACGTTGGAGACGCCGAGGTGGCGGATCAGCCCGGCGTCACGGAGTTCGGCGAGCGCGCCGAAGCGGTCGGCGACGGAGTCGGTGCCGAGGACGCGCAGGTTCACCAGGTCGAGGTGGTCGCGGCCGAGCTGGCGGAGGTTCTCCTCGACCTGGCCGCGCAGCTCGCGCGGGGTGCGGGCGTGCTCGGCCCATTCCCCGGAGGAGTCGCGGCGGGGGCCGACCTTGGTGGCGATGACCAGGTCGTCGGGGTAGCGGCCGCCCAGGGCGCTGTTGATCAGCTCGTTGGCGGAGCGCAGCGGGGAGAAGTAGAAGGCGGCGGTGTCGATGTGGTTCACGCCGAGTTCGACGGCGCGGCGCAGCACGGCCGTCGCCCGCGCGCGGTCGCCCGGCACGGAGTCGGCCTGGAGGGCGGGGCCGTCCTGGGGTATGCGCATCGCCCCGAAGCCGATGCGGTTGACCGTCATGTCCCCCAGGGTCCAGGTGCCCGAGGCGGCCGCGGTGATCGTTTCTGTGGTCATCCGGGGATGATCTCCCGCTCGGCGCTCCGCGCACCAGCGATTTCGCGGACCGGAAGCGGAGTGGCACCGTCTGCTCCCGGCTGGTGGACGGTGCCCGCGGAATCGTCTGTGGGCGGGTGGGGCGCGGCTCCGGGCGGTGGTGGCCCGGCCCGGCGTCGGGCCGGGCCGGGGCGGTGGGGTCAGGGGGTGGGGGCCGCGCGGGCGGGGAGGGGTGCGGGGCGGCCGGTCAGGGTGATTTCCGCGGCGCTGGTCCAGGGGCCGCGGCCGCCCGCCTCGGTCAGGGCTCGTAGTCGCAGGTAGCGCCCCGTGCGGGGGGTGAGGGGGACGGTTTTTGCGGCTGCGGTGTCGGGGAAGGTGCCGGTGGCGGCCGGGGTGCCCCAGTCGGCGGTGGTGTCGGAGACGTAGACCTCGTAGCCGCCGATCCGGCCGTTGACGCCGCCGTCCTGGCGGGGCAGGTAGCCGAGGCCGTCGACGGTGTAGCGGGCGCCGAGGTCGATCCGGATCTCGTGCGGCAGGGCGGCCGGCTTGTTCGAGGACCAGGCGGTGTGCCAGAGGGTGGCGGGGTCGCCGTCGAAGGCGTTGACGGCGGCGCCGTTCTCGGCGGCCGTCTCCTGGCTGTCGGCGGAGACCAGGGTCCAGGCGGACTGGGAGATGGGGGACGAGGTGGCCGGGATCGGGCCGGCGGTGGGGATCGTGGTGCCGGTGGCTGTGACGGTGAAGGCGGTCGTCTTCTGGCCGGTCTTGATCCAGAGGACGCCGCCCCGGTCGGCCGGGTCGAAGAACCAGCCGGTGGCGGCGGAGTCGTAGGCGCTCTTGCTCGCGAGGCGCGTCAGGGCCGTGCCGTCCGCGGTGAGGGCCGCGGGGGCGGCGGCCACGTGAAGGGTGAGCTCGTAGCCGCGGGCGGCCTGCTGTCCGGCATAGCTGCCGGTGGGGGCGCCGACGGAGACGGTGACCGTGCCGGAGCCGCTCTCCGGGGCGGTGACGTCGACGCGCTGGCGGGCGTAGGCCCCGGAGGCGTAGGCACGGGTGCGGCCGTCGTCCTCGTAGAGGCTGAAGGAGGACGTGCCGCGCGGGTGGATGTCGTAGGTGAGGGTGGAGAGGGGCTTCTCCCCCGTGTGGTTCATCTGCGGCCACATCGGCACGACGGCACCGCCCTTGACGAAGAGCGGCAGGGTGTCGAGGGGGGCCTGGTAGCCGTTCAGCCAGCCGGGCCCGGCGTACGTCCTGCCCGTCCAGTAGTCCGTCCAGGTGCCGGCGGGCAGGTAGATGCCGTCGCGGACGGAGGTGTCGGAGACGACGGGCGCGACGAGGAAGGAGTCCCCGGCCATGAACTGGCCGCTGGTGAGGTTGCCGCGGGCCACCGGGTCGTCGGGGTACTCGAGGACCATGGCGCGCGTGCTGGGGACGCCGGTGTCGTGGGCGACGCGGCTCATCGTGTACAGGTACGGCATCAGCCGCATCTTCAGCTGGAGGTACTTGCGGTTGACGGAGAGGTACGGCTCGGCGAAGCGCCAGGGCTGCTTGTCCTGGTAGCCGGCCGACGGGTTGACGGCGCCCCAGCCCGACATGGTCATGAAGGCGGGGGTGAAGGCCTTCCACTGGAGGTCGCGGGCGTATGTCCTGGGGCTGCCGCCGAAGATGCCGTCGACGTCCCCGGAGGCGTAGTTGAGGCCGGAGAGGCCGGCTCCTGCGATGGCCGGGACGTGCCAGCGCATGTCGTCCCAGGTGCCGTAGGTGTCCCCGGTCCAGACGACGGCGTTGCGCTGGGTGCCGGCCCAGCCGTCGACGGTCCAGACGTAGCGGCGGGCGTCGGAGTTCTTCTCGATGCCGTCGACGGCCTGCTGGACGCCCTGGAAGGCGGACTTGTAGCCGCCGCCGATCCAGGCCACGTCGGTCTTGACCCCGCGCGTGCCGGCCGTGCCCACCTCGTCGGCGATGGAGCCGAGGCCGGTGGAGGTCCACAGGCCGGTCTGGAAGCCCTTCGCCCTGAGGGCGTCGACCGTGGACTTCAGGGGCGCGGTGTAACCGCAGCCGTAGCCGTCGTTGGGCAGGAACCAGCCCGAGGGCATGTCGGCGGCGCGGGCGTCGGCGGCGTAGCCGACCACGTCCGGGGTGGTCTGGTGACGCAGGCGGTCGTGGTCGCCCTGGTAGGCGGGGTTGGAGGCGTTGAAGCAGTCGGCGTTGCCGAGTTCCATGCCCCACATCGGCGCCAGGAAGGGTTTGCCGCTGACGTCGGTGTACGCGTCGAGGACGGACTTGAGGGAGTCGCCCGTGAAGTACCAGGCGTCGAAGCGGTTCTCGTCGTGGGTGAGGGTGGTGGGGGCGTTGAAGGCGTACGAGCCGGGGGCCCAGGTGTTGCGCATGACGCCGTAGTCGTTGGTGGACATGTAGAAGGGGGCGGGGCTCGCGTTGTTGTTCTCCCGCCACTTGTTGTCGACGGCCACGGGCACGGTCTTCCCGCGCAGCGCCCATTCGCCCAGGCGCAGGCCGGTGCCGTAGAACTGCTCGTCGGCGCCGCGGGCCAGGGTCTGGACGGTCTTGCCTCCGCCCCATTTCGTGGGCTGGGTCTCCTGCCAGACGGGGGTGGAGTCGTCCGCGCGGTAGACGGAGAACATCAGGGGCGACTTGTTGACCCGGATGGAGAGCGAGCCGGTGGTGATCCGGTAGTACGTGCCCGCGTCCGTGTAGCGCGCGGCCACCGGGCCGAAGTCGGTGGTGGGGGCGAGGTCGGATCCGGCCGGGTCGTCGGTGAAGGAGCCGTCCGGGGAGAGCCAGAGCCGGAAGATGTCGGCGCGGGCGACCGTCACCCGGGCCTTGGCGCCGCTGGTGGTGCTCACCGTGAAGGTGCCGCCCGACTGGGACAGGGCGGTGGCCGAGCCGGCGGTCGTGGACGGGGCGGCCGGGGCGGTGGCCGCCCGGGCGGTGGCCGGGCCGGCGGCCGCGAGGCCCGCGACGGCGAGGGTTCCGGCGAGGAGGGCCGCGAGGCGGCTGCGGGCCGGGGTCGGGGGGTGCGGGGGGTGGTGCCGGGTGCGGGGGCGCTCGTGCCTCGTGGTCGGTCTCGTCGTGCTCGGCGGAGGCGTCTGACTCATGGGGCAGCTCCTCGTGCGGTCCGGAGGGCGGACAACCGCTGTGGCATGCACCCGGAAAGATAGCGACCCCGGCGGAGTTGGTGAAGGAACTTGCTCGAAATGATGCGTGCTCACGCAGCTTCGAGCATTTTCCGTACCACGGGCACCCTGTCCGGGAATCGGCGTTTGCCTCTCCCCCGGACAGGGCAGCGTTCCGGGCCGGTCAGCGGGCGGTGACGCGGATCTTGGACTGGCCGTGGCCGAGGGTCTCCCAGTCGTCCATGAACCGGGCCTTCAGCCCGTGCCGGGCCGCGAGGTCGACGTGTCCTCTCTTGACGGTCCGGGCCCGGGCCCGGAGGGGGTGAAGCTTTCGTCCACGACGGCCGCGATGAGCGCCGTGACGTCCTCGCGGCCCAGGCCGGCCTCGCGGGCCCGGACCATCCAGTCGGCGAGCGCGGTGCGCAGCGGCGAGTCCGCCGCCGTCTGGGGGTGGGAGAGCGAGCGCCGTACGAACGTGCCGGCGCCCGGGCGGGGTTCGACGAGGCCCTCACGCTCCAGTTCCCGGTACGCCTTGAGGACGGTGTTGGGGTTGATCGCGGTGGCCGCGACCACCTCACGGGCCGTCGGCAGGCGGTCGCCCGGCTCCAGCACGCCCAGGCGCAGGGCCTGTTCGACCTGGTTGACGAGTTGCAGATAGGTGGCGACGCCGCTGCGCCGGTCCACGCGGAACTCCATACTCCCCTTCCTGCACTATTCCACTAACATGTTAGTGGAATAGTGCAGCGAATGTGAGTGATCGTCAAACCCGTTGCGGGGGGGGGCGGCGGTGGCGGACGGATTGCGGAGTATGACCGAACGGTCACAGCCGTCCGGGCGCGGAACGCGGCGGCCGGGTTGGACATCTAGGTGATCAGCGGGCCGGAAGCGCCCGCGCCGACATGACGGCGAGACCGGCGGAGCCGGGTGCGAACAGCAAGGTGGGCGTGGATGAAGGCGGAATCGGTGGCGGACGGCGGCGGAACGGGCGACACCCTCGCCCTGACCGGGCGCGAACGGGCCGCCGCCCTGGCCGGGCGCGGGCGGAGCGACACCGACGGGCGGGAGCCGGCGGGAGCGGAGGCGGGGTCGCACACCGCTTCCGGGGGAGAGCGGGCGGCCGGCGGCGACCGGAAGGCCACGACGTCGACCGCCGGCCCGGCCGAGGACACCGCCGCGGCACGGGAGTCCCAGGACGACCCGGACCCGGACACCACCTCCGGCAAGGACCGCACCACACGGGACGAGCCCGGCTCGGTGCGCACCGACGCCCATGACGGGAACGGGGCCGTGACGGAGGGCTCCCGGTCCCCCCGGGCCGACATGTCCGCCCCCGGAACCGCTCCGGAAGCCGCCGCCACCGGGCCGGTCGAGACCCGGCCCCGGACGGAGGAGCCCCGGCCCGGCGTCGCGGACGGGGACGGGGACGGGAACGAGGACGCCGCGAAGGGCTCCCCGGCCGCCGGGGCCGACACCGCCGGGGCCGGAACCCCGGCCGAGCCGGAGCAGGACGACGCGGACGACTCCGAGGAGGCGGACACCGCCGCGGAGGCGGACACTCTCGACGGTGAAGCCCCCGACACGCCTGAACCCGCTGACGCGGAGGCCGCGGCCGGGGCGCCCTCCCCCGCACCGGGGGACTCCGCCCGGTCCGGCACCCCCGGCCGGAACGCGGCCGGCGGGCGCGCGTCCGCGCAGGACCGCCTGCGTCACACGCAGGACGGCACCACCGGCGAGGGAACCCCTGGCGACCCCGGGCCCGGGGCTGCGGAGCGGCGCACCTCCGCGGCGCCGGAACCCCGGGCCGCCCGGTCCGGCACCCCCGGCCGGGAGAGCCCGGCGCGCCCCGTGCCCGGGGCAGCCGCCGCAGGCGCGGACTCCGCCGCAGAGGACGAGTCCTCCACCGCGCGGCCCCGCACCCGCGACGGGGAGAACCCGGCCGAGGCCGGTCAGCAGGGCACGGACCCCGGCGACCGCGTCGGGCGCGCCGGCGTCCCGGGCCCGCAGCGAACCGGCGGGGCCGACGCGGCGCAGCCGGCTGCGCCGGCCTCCCCCGCCGCCGGCCCGGGCACCGCACCCGCACGCCGTCCCTCCTGGGCGAAGCGGGACGACCGTACGCAGGCGGACGAGGCCCCGGCGCGTGCCGCCGCCGACCCCCGCACCTCGGCCTGGGGACGGCCCACGGACGACGACGCTGCGCGGAAACGTTCCGGCGGCGGTGGGTCAACCGCGGCCACGGGCAAGGGGGGCACGGAGCCGGCGACCGCCGACGAGGACGCGGCCGAGCGGCGCCCCTCCTGGGCGAAAGGCGGCGACGAGCCACAGAAGGACGACGGAACCCCGGCCGCCGGGCAGGCCCCGGACGACGCCGGTCCGTCCGGTGTACCCACCTCCCGGGAGGAGCCCGAGGACGACGGGACGGACACGGGATCCGGGGACCGGCCGACGGCCGAGGTCGCCGCCCCGGCTCCCGAGGCCGGGGCGGACGCACCGAAGGCGGCAGGCCGGCCGGGGACCGGTGCCGGCGGCCGGAAGCCGGCCGCCGGCGCGGCTCCCGCCCGGCGGGACCCGAAGGGCGGCGCGGAGACCACCCGCGCGGCAGCGGCGCCGCCTCACGACCCCGAGCGCACCAGCGAGTTCGTCGCGCTCAAGGACCCCGACGCCGTCGGGCCGAAGCCCACGCCCACCCCAGCCCGCACTCCCGCACCGCCGGCCCTCGAACCCACCCGTGAGACCCCGCGTCCGCCCCTCGATCTGCTCGCCGAGCTCACCAACACCGCTCCCCCGCCGGAGACCCCGCGCCGCACCCTCACGCGGCGCGTCAAGGTGTGGACCCCGATCGTGCTGCTGCTCGGCGCCGCCGTCGCCGGGGGCCAGATGCTGCGCCCGCTGCCCGCCCCTCGGCTCGTCGCCGCGCAGGACTCGCTCACCCTGGACGGCACGACCTCCATCCCCTGGCCGGCCAAGGGCCAGGCGGCCGTCCGCGTCCCGGGTTCGGGCGACATCGGCACGTTCGGCGAGCAGAAGCCGGTGCCGACCGCCAGCGTGGGCAAGGTGATGACGGCGTACGTCATCCTGAAGAACCACCCGCTGCGCAAGAACGACCCGGGCCCCCGTATCGAGGTCGACGCGCAGGCTGCCGCCGAGGGCAACTCGGAGAACGAGTCGCGGATCAAGAGCCTCACCGTCGGGCAGAAGTTCAGCGAGCAGGACATGCTGAAGATGATGATGATCCCGTCCGCCAACAACATAGCCCGCCTGCTGGCCCGTTGGGACAGCGGGAGCGAGGCGGCCTTCGTCGCGAAGATGAACGCCGCCGCGAAGGAACTCGGGATGCGGGACACCGCCTACACGGACCCGAGCGGCCTGCACTCCGGCACCGTCAGCACCGCCGTCGACCAGCTCAGGCTGGCGGAGGCGGTGATGCAGGAGGAGGCGTTCCGGGCGATCGTGGCGACACCCGACACCAGGATCGAGGGGCTGCCCGACCCGATCATCAACAACAACACCCTGCTCTCGGCCCGCGGTCTGAGCAACAAGGGCATCAAGACGGGGTCCAGCACCCCCGCCGGCGGCACCCTGATGTGGGCCGCGTACAAGACGGTGGACGGTGAGACCCCGCTGATCCTCGGCACGATGATGGACCAGCACGCGGGGGGCCCGGACCCCGACGCGCGTGACAGCCTCGCCCTGGTGCTGGAGAACAGCCGCAAGGTCATCGAGGCGGTACGGACGGCCCTCGCCACCGCCCCCGCGATCCGCAAGGGGCAGACGGTCGGCTACGTCTCCGACGGTCTCGGCGGCCGGACCCCGCTCGTCGCGGCCAGGGACCTCCCGGTGATCGGCGTCCCCGGCCAGCGGCTGCGGCTCGCGCTCGGTACGGCCGGCGGGAAGCCCGTCCCGCACGAGGCCAAGGCAGGCACGGAGGTGGGCGTGCTGACCGTGGGCGACGGTCCGGGCGCGAAGACCGTCCCGGTGGCGGTGGGCACGAAGCTCAGGGAGCCGTCGTTCGGCACCCGGGTCACCCGTCTCTCCTGACGCCCCGGGCGATCCAGCCCCGGTGCCCGCGTCCGTGCGGGCACCGGGGCCGACCCGGCAGCACCACCCGCACGAACTGCCGGGCGGTACCGTCCTCGTGGTCGACGACGGGACGCATCGGAACACGGCCTCGGTGCCGTACTCGCGGGTGCAGGAGCTGGATCCGGCCACCGGCAAGGAGGTCTGGCCGTACGAGGACAACCCGCCGCAGAACTTCTACAGCCCGTACACGCCCAGCGCGCAGCGACTGCCCGACGGGAACACCTTCCTCCCGGAGGGCTCCTTCGGACGACTCTTCGACGTGACGCCGGAAGATGGCGTGGTCTGGGAGTTCGTCGTCCCGGAGTCGGTTTCTCCAGTGAGGGCACGGGCCCGGAGTCCTCGCGCGGCGCGCGGAACTCGGGGTTTCACTCCTACCACCACTCCGCCGCGCAGATCCCCCGGCCCTGACGGCCCCGCAGCGGACGAGCACATTCCACCGGCGGGATCCAGCCACCCGGGTCCCGCCGGCCGGCGGCGGGCCGCCCTGCGGGGAGCGGGCGGCGGCCGGGGGACGTGGCCGGAAGCCGACCAGCCTGGATGAACAGCACCTTACGGGCTGGTAACTTGCGCGAGTTGATCAAGGCCGGAGCACGGCTCCCTCCCGGTGCCGCCCGGCCCGAGCCACCCCCATCTGCAAGGAACCACATTGGCACGCACCGTCCGCACGACGGCCCTCTCGCTCACGCTCTCCTTCGCCCTGCTCCCCGCCGCCCCGGCCTTCGCCGACTCCCCCACCCCGCACCTGGACTCCGTCGAGCAGGCCGTGCGCCAGGTCTCCCCCGGGCTGGAGGGCTCGGTCTGGGAGCGCACCTCGGGCAACCGCCTCGGCGCCTCCGCGCCGGGCGGCTCCGACTGGCTGCTCCAGACGCCCGGCTGCTGGGGCGACCCCTCCTGCACGGACCGCCCGGGCTCGCGCCGGCTGCTCGACAAGATGCGCGAGGACATCTCGAAGGCCAGGCAGAGCGTGGACATATCCACGCTGGCGCCGTTCCCCAACGGGGCCTTCCAGGACGCGATCGTGGCCGGCCTGAAGGAGTCGGTGCGCCAGGGCAACCGCCTCCAGGTGCGCGTCCTGGTCGGCGCCGCGCCGATCTACCACGCCAACGTGATCCCGTCCTCCTACCGCGACGAGCTGGTCTCCAAGCTGGGCCCGGCCGCGGCGAACGTCACCCTCAACGTGGCCTCGATGACGACCTCGAAGACCGGCTTCTCCTGGAACCACTCCAAGCTGGTGGTCGTCGACGGCGGCACGGTGATCACCGGCGGCATCAACAGCTGGAAGGACGACTACCTCGACACCGCGCACCCGGTGAACGACGTCGACCTGGCGCTGTCGGGTCCGGCGGCGGGCTCCGCCGGCCGCTACCTCGACACCCTGTGGGACTGGACCTGCCGCAACAAGAGCAGCTGGGCCAGCGTCTGGTTCGCCTCCACCGACAACACCGGCTGCCTGCCGACCCTGCCCCGGCCCGCCGCCCCGGCCGGCGGCGGCGACGTCCCCGCCCTCGCGGTCGGCGGCCTCGGCGTCGGCATCCGCCAGAGCGACCCGGCCTCGGCGTTCAACCCGGTCCTGCCGACGGCGTCCGACACCAAGTGCGGCGTCGGGGTGCACGACTACACCAACGCCGACCGGGACTACGACACGGTCAACCCGGAGGAGAGCGCCCTGCGCGCGCTGGCCGCCAGCGCCAGGGACCACGTCGAGATCTCCCAGCAGGACGTCCACGCGACCTGCCCGCCGCTGCCCCGCTACGACGTCCGCCTCTACGACACCCTCGCCGCGAAGCTGGCGGCCGGGGTCAAGGTGCGCATCGTCGTGAGCGACCCGGCCAACCGCGGCGCGGTCGGCAGCGGCGGCTACTCGCAGATCAAGTCGCTGAACGAGGTGAGCGACGCGCTGCGCGGCCGCCTGACGGTGCTGACCGGCGACGAGCGCAAGTCGAAGACGGCGATGTGCCAGAACCTCCAGCTGGCGACCGCCCGCGCCGCCGACGCGCCGACGTGGGCCGACGGCAAGCCGTACGCCCAGCACCACAAGCTGGTCTCGGTGGACGACGCGGCCTTCTACATCGGTTCGAAGAACCTGTACCCGTCCTGGCTCCAGGACTTCGGCTACGTCATCGAGAGCCCGTCCGCCGCGCGCCAGCTGGCCGACTCGCTGCTGGCGCCGCAGTGGAAGTACTCGCAGGCGACCGCGACGTACGACTACGCGCGCGGCCTCTGCCAGGCCTGACGGCCCGTCCCCCGTCGCCTCGGGTCAGCGCCTGCGCTGGCCCGGGGCGGCGGCCGCCCCCAGGAGCGCCTCGGAGACCAGCCGCGCACCCCGCGCCAGCCGGCTGAGCTGTTCGAGCTCGATGGCGTACATCCTGATCGTGTTCTCGATCACCGTCTCGGCGACGCCCATCGTCGGCAGCTCGGCCCGGCTGGTCTGCAGGGCCACGCGGACCGCGCGCATCTCGTGCTGGAGCTGGAGCTGGACGTGCCGGGCGAGGAGGGCGTGGTGACGGGTCAGCGTCAGGTAGCTGCCGTAGCGGGCCGGGAGGAGGTCCCGCAGCCACCGCGTGGCGGTGCGTTCCCAGTCGTGCGTGCCGGGGGCCTTGACCTGGAGGGGCCAGTCCGGGCTGCGCGTGAGGGTGGCCGTCTGGAGCATTCTCGTCACTTCCGAGGGGTGTGGAACTCTGATCGAGAGACTTCTTGAAGGGGGGCGGCCTCGGTCCAGGGGTTGACCGAGGCCGCCGGGGCGCTCCTCCGGGGGATCCGTTGGCCCTGACCCGACACCCGGTCCCGCCGTGAGGAGGATCGGCGTACTGGGTGTCCGTTCGAGGTGGACGTGGGGAACGTCCGCCTTGGCGTCTGAGGGATCCGGAGCGCCTGCGTCAGTAAACATATATACCGTCGAGTAAGCAAGGGTATGAAAAATTTCATGCATACCCCGGGCGTGAATATCTCCGGTTCACGCCAGGTGAAATCCACCCCTACAGGAAGAAACCGTGCTGGTCGGCGGCCTGCTCGTACTGTTCGAGCCGCGCCTGGGTCCGCTCGGGGTCCGCGTCCGCCATCGCCTGGAGCAGGGCCGCGGAGAGCATGCCGGGGGCCGCGTAGGAGTCGAAGACCAGCCGTGATCCGGTGCCGGCGGTCAGCACCACGTCGGCCTCCTCCACCAGCGGGCCCACCGTGGGGTCCGTGATCAGGACCACACTCAGCCCGGTACTGCGGGCCGCCCGCAGCGCGGCCAGGGTCTCGTTGGCGTGCCGGGGCATCGCGAAGGCCAGCACCCAGCTGCCGCCCGCCGCCCGCGACTGGAGCAGGGCGTCGTAGGCCACGCTGCCGCCCCGCGTCACCAGGCGCACGTCGGGGTGGATGCGGCGGGCCGCGTACGCGAAGTACTCGGCGAGGGAGACGGAGATCCGCAGGCCCAGCACGGTCAGCGGGACCGAGCGGGCCAGCTCGCGGCCGATGCCGAGCACCTGGTTGGTGTCGGCGAGCAGGCGCCGCACGCTCTCCAGGTTCTCGATCTCTGCGTCGACGGCGGCCTGGAGCTCGTTGTGGCGGATCTGCTCCCGGGTGTCGGGGGTGCCGCGGGCCACGGCGCTCAGCGCCAGCGGCTGGAGCACCTCGCGCAGGGCCGGATAGCCGCTGAACCCGAGGGAGGCGGCGAACCGGGTCACCGAGGGCTGGCTCACCCCGACCCGCTCCGCGAGTTCGGTGATGGACAGGAACGCGGCCTCGGTGAGGTGGTCGACCAGGTACTGGGCGATCCGCCGCTGGCCCGGGGAGAGCCGGCGGCCGTCGAAGAGCGCCAGGAGCCGGTCGGCCGGCGGCCTCTCCTGCTCCTGCGGCGGACTCTGGCTCGGCGTGATCGCGGCCGCCTGCGCGCGTGCCTGCTGCCCCGATGACACCGGCGGCCTCCTTCTCACGTCACTCTGCCTCCAACATAGCCCACGCTCCGTGGCCGGCTGATCGTCCGGCGCGGTACGGGGTCCCGCGCGGGTGCGCCGCACCGGTACCGCGTACCGGTGCGGCGCACACTCAGCCCCGCGGTCGGGCCGGGCGGCCCGAACCCCTGGTCAGGGAGTACCCGTAGAGCCCCGCCAGGGCCGCGAGCACCCCGCCCGCGGCGGTCCACAGCCAGCGGTCGGACCACCAGCCGCCGGACCAGCCGCTCTCCGGCGCGCGCGCCTCGCGCTGCTGCTCCGAGGCGCCCTCGATGCCCGGGACCAGCGGCTCGGCCAGGGCCGCGTCGACCGCCTGCGCCCCGCCGGTCTCCTTCACGTCGGCCTCGACCTGCGCCTTGAAGGGCAGGCCGTGGTCGTCCTCGGGGACGCCGACGACGGTCAGACGGACGTAGTAGCTGCCCGGCAGCGGGTCGTTCGACCACGTCTCGGCGCCGGAGCGGACCGTCCGCAGCGTGCAGGAGAGTTCCACGGTGGGGGCTTCCCTGGCCACCGCCACGTGCTGGTTGCCGTACGTGCAGGGCTGCCGGCGGCGCAGGCCGTCGTACACGTCGAGCTGCCAGGTCTGCGCGCCGTGCCGGGCGGCGGACTCGGGGAGGGTGACCGCGGCGCGCACGGTGAGCCGCTGGCCGGTGTCGGCGGGCACCGCCCAGTACAGGTAGTCGCCGGTGGACGCCGAGGCGGTGGCCTTCTGGCCCGGCCGGAACAGGGCCGCGGTACGGAAGCCGGTGCCGGCCTCGGTGGGCGCGGCGCCGTCCTTGCCGGTGCCCCCGCCCGCGCTGGGGACCGGGCTCGGGGCCGCGACGGCGGCGGCCGCCGGGACGAGCAGGGCGGCGCCGGCGAGCAGGGCCGCGGCGAGGGTGCGTACGGTACGCATCAGTTGGTCCTCCAGACGGAGATGCGCCAGCGCGAGATCCAGCCCCAGACCAGCCCGGCCAGCAGGCCGGTCAGGACCAGCAGGCCGATCAGCCACCAGCCGCGGCCGAGGCCGAAGGAGGCCACGTCGGAGCCCTCGTCCGGGCCGTCGACCAGGTCGACGGTCAGCTCGACGGGCATACCGGGGGCGGTCTTGACGGCCGGGCCGGCGGAGAAGGAGTTGCCGACCTGGAGGCAGACGGTCTCCGGCTTCGCGTCCTCGTCCCCGTCCGCCTCCGCCTTCGGGTAGCGCAGGCCGGTGGAGATCACGTCGGTGCGGCCGTCCCCGGCCTCCGAGCCGCGGACGATCTCCCGCCCGTGCACGGTGGTCGCGCGCAGCAGGATCCCGTAGTCGTTGTTGACGGCCCGGTCGGCGCCGATGCTGACCGAGGCGCGCAGCTCCTGGCCGGGGCGGACGTCGACCTTGTACCAGCGGTGCTCGCCGAAGGTCTCGCGGTCGCTGTAGAGGCCGGACTTGAGGGCCGGGGCGGCCTCGCAGCTCTTGGCTCCCTCGGCGGCCACGGGGGTGGCGACCGGGTCGGCGGCCCGGTGGACGAGTTGTCTGACCCTGCCGGAGAGTTCGGCGGTGTGCGCCACGGAGGTGTAGGTGCCTCCGGTGGCCTCCGCGATGCAGGTCAGCTGGGCCCGGGTCTTGGCGTCGGGGACGAGTCCCAGCGTGTCCACGACGAGGTGGATACCCTTGGCGGCGATGTCGCGGGCCACTTCGCAGGGGTCGAGCGGGGCGCAGGTGTCCTCGCCATCGGTGATGAGCACGATCCGGCGGGTGGCGTTGCCCCCGTCGAGGTCCTGGGCGGCCGCCTGGAGGGCGGGGCCGATGGGCGTCCAGCCGGTGGGGGCGAGGGTGGCGACGGCGGTCTTGGCCTCGGTGCGGTTGACCGTGCCGACGGGGTAGAGCTGCTTGGTGTCCTTGCAGCCCAGTGCCCGGTCCTCGCCCGGGTAGGTGGCGCCCAGAGTCCTTATGCCCAGGCGGACTTCGTCGGGCACCGCGTCCAGGACCTCGTTGAAGGCCTGCTTGGCCGCGGCCATACGGGACTGGCCGTCGATGTCGTTGGCGCGCATGGAGCCGCTGACGTCGAGCACGAGCTCGACCTTGGGCGGTTCCTTCGCCGGGCCGTCGGCAGCGGCGGCGGTCTGCGGGAAGAGTCCCGCGGTCAAGGCGACGAACAGGCCGCAGGCCCCGGCCGCCAGCCGATTTCTTGTGATCATCGCCGGATCGTATTGAGGATCCGGTGGGCAGTCCAAACCGTGTTCGGTGACCGGGATCCGCCCCGGCCCGGCCGGTGCGGCCGGGCCGGGGCGTCTTCCCGGCGGAGGGACTACCAGCGGACGGGCAGGCGGCTCACCCCGTGCATCAGTGCTCCCGGGAGCCACTCCAGGGGGCCGCCGGCCGGATCCAGCGCCAGGTCCGGAAAGCGTTCCAGCAGGCCGCGGACGGCGATGCGGCCCTCCATCCGGGCGAGCGGGGCGCCGATGCAGAAGTGCAGGCCGTGCCCGAAGGCGAGGTGGCCGCCGGAGGGGCGGCGGATGTCGAACACGTCGGGCTCGGCGAAGCGTTCGGGGTCGCGGTCGGCTCCGGCCAGCGAGACCAGGACGGCCTGGCCGGCCGGAATGACCACCCCACCGATCTCCACGTCCTCGGCGGTGTAGCGGTAGGTGGAGTTCTGCACGGGGCCGTCGTAGCGGAGCATCTCCTCCACGGCCCCGCCCAGCAGCCCGTCGTAGTCGGCGCGCAGGTCGGCCAGCTGCTCGGGGTGCGCGAGGAGGGCCCGTACGCCGTTGGAGATGAGGTTGACGGTGGTCTCGTGCCCGGCGACCAGCAGCAGGAAGGCCATGCCGATCAGTTCGTCGGGGGAGAGCTGGTCGCCGTCCTCGGCGCGGGTGCGGATCAGCGCGCTGAGCAGGTCGTCCCCCGGGGTCTGGGCCTTGGCCGCGACGAGGTCCACGAGATAGGCGCTGAGCTGCCGGTGGGCGGTGTTGTCCAGGGCGCCGGGCTTGGGGGCGACGACGCCGTTGGACCACTCCCGGAAGCGCTCGCGGTCGAGGTCGGGCACGCCGAGCAGTTCGCAGATGACCGTCATCGGCAGCGGGAAGGCCAGGTCCCGGATCAGGTCGGCCGACCGTTCGGGGCGGGCGGCCATCGCGTCCAGCAGCTCGTCGGTGATCTGCTGGACGCGCGGCCGCATCGCCTCCACCCGACGGGCGGTGAACTCCCGGGCCACCAGCCGGCGCAGCCTGGTGTGGTGGGGCGGGTCGGATTCGAGCATGTTCGCGTTGGCGGCGGTGGGCTCGAACTCCGGGAACAAGTCCGTGGCGTGCCAGTCCTTGCGCAGGCCCGGGTGTGTCAGCGCGGCGCGGGCCTCCTCGTAGCCGACGACGAGCCAGTACGGCTCGGACAGGCGGGTGTTCGGGGCACTGACCAAATGGACCGGCCCCGCCGCACGCAGCTTCGCGAAGAAGGAGTGGGGGTCGGCGTCGAAGTCCGGGCTGAGGGGAACGATGTCGGATACGGGCATCTCGCCACACTACGACGGCCAACTCCCGCTCCGCCCACGCGAATCCGGCCACTCACCCGCGTGATTGGCCGGTCCTGACCGGTCAGCCCTCCCGGTCCACGAGCCCGGCCGGGAGACGGCCGGTGTGGACGACGCCCAGGTGCTGGGTGGCGCGGGTGAGGGCGACGTAGAGATCGCTCGGCGCGAACTGCGCGGGCTCGGCCACGATCACGGTGTCGAACTCCAGCCCCTTGGCCTGGCGCGGGTCCAGCAGGACGACGGGCCGGGTGAGGTCCGGCTGCTCTCCGGCCCGTACGCCGGGCAGCGCGGCGGCCAGCGCCGGGTGCAGGGGGCGCGGGGCGATGACGGCGAGCCGCCCCTCGGCGGGGGCGCCGGCGCGCACGCCCTCGGCGACGGCCGCCGCGAGGTTGCCGGCGGAGCGCACCCAGGGCCGGGCGCCGGTGGAGCGCACGGAGCGGGGCGGTTCGAAGCCGGGGTGGTGGGCGCGCAGCACGGCGGCGGCCACCTCCATGATCTCGGCGGGCGTGCGGTAGTTGACGCCGAGCCGTACGCGCTCGTAGCGGTCGCCCACGTAGGGGTCGAGGATCCGCTTCCAGGAGCCGCAGCCCGCCTCGTCGCCGGTCTGCGCCGGGTCGCCGACGAGGGTCATGGAGCGGGTGGGGCAGCGGCGCATCAGCAGCCGCCAGGCCATCTCGGACAGCTCCTGGGCCTCGTCGACGATGACGTGCCCGAAGGCCCAGGTCCGGTCGGCGGCGGCGCGTTCGGCCGTGGTGCGGTGGTCGTCCTCCTCGTGCCGCTCGGCCATCCGCTCGGCGTCGATGACGTCGTGGGCGGCGAGGTACTCCTTCTCCATGTCCTCGAACTCGTAGGACTCCGAGCCGAGGGAGAGGTCCAGAACGCCCTGCGCGTAGGCGACGCGCTCCAGCCGGTCGCGTTCGGCGGCGGCGCGTTCGGCGCTGTCGTCGACGCCGAGGAGCTCGGCGGCCTCGTCGAGCAGCGGGACGTCGGCGGGGGTCCAGCCGTCCGCGCCGGCGGCGGGGCGCCGGATCAGCGCGGCGTCCTCCTCGGAGAGGTGGGTGGGGTCGGCGAGGAACTCGGAGACCAGCTGCCGGGGGGTCAGGTGCGGCCAGAGGGTGTCGATGGCGGCGTGCACGTCGGCGCTGGTGGCGATCTCCTTGCCGAGCTGGGCGACGTCGTCGGGGCCGAGGAGGTTGGGGCCGCCGTAGGGGTCGGCGCCGAGCCGGTCGGCGAGCTGCTCGGTGAGGGCGTCGATGACGGAGAAGGCGAAGTAGGGGCGAGCCAGGTTGTGGGGCAGGCCGGTGGTGCGGGCCCGGTCGCGGGCGGCGTGGGCCATGGTGCGGTCCAGCAGCAGGGTCCCGTAGTCGTCGTGGTCGATCTCCAGGGCGGGCTCGGGGACCAGGTCGTTGTCCTCGCCGCTGCCGGCGGGGACGCCCTCGGGCAGGGTCTGCCGGTCGGCGACCACCCGGGCGAGCACCTCGGCCATGGCGGCGCGGCCCTTGACCTCGGCGGCTCCGGGGCGGTCGGTTCCGGTGGCACGGATCCCGGGGAACAGGTCGCCGGGCGCGGCCAGGAGCACCCCGGTCTCGCCGAGGGAGGGCAGCACCTCCCCGATGTAGCCGAGGAAGGCGGGGTTGGGGCCGACGATCAGCACGCCGCGTTTGCCGAGGAGCTCGCGCTGGGCGTAGAGGAGGTAGGCGGCGCGGTGCAGGGCGACCGCGGTCTTCCCGGTGCCGGGGCCGCCCTCGACGACCAGGACCCCCTGGTGGGGGGAGCGGATGACGCGGTCCTGCTCGGCCTGGATGGTGCGCACGATGTCGTGCATGCGGCCGGTGCGGGCGGCGTCGAGGGCGGCGAGCAGCACGGCGTCGGCGTCGGCGCCCTCGTGGCCGGTGCGCTCCGGGTCGGTGAGGTCGAGGATCTCGTCGTGCAGGGCGGTGACCTGGCGGCCCCGGGTGGTGATGTGGCGCCGGCGGCGCAGGCCCATCGGGACATGGCCGGTCGCGAGGTAGAAGGGCCGGGCGGCGTCGGCGCGCCAGTCGAGGACGAGCGGCGTGCGCTCGGCGTCGTCGCGCCTGATTCCGATGCGGCCGATGTGGTGGTCACGGCCGTCGGAGAACTCGAGGCGGCCGAAACAGAGGCCGTGCTCGGAGGCGTTCAGAGTGGAAAGCAGCCCGGACTGCTCGGCGACCATCACATCGCGTTCCAGCCGCGCCTGGAATCCGTTGCCGTTCTCGGCGAGGGCACCCTTGACGGCGCGTTCGGCCTTGTCCCGCAGGTCTTCGAGGCGCGCGTAGAGCATGTCGATGAATTGCTGCTCGCTCTGGAATTCCTTGTTTGACAATTTCGCTCCCTGCGCGATACGATGTCCCTGCAAAGCTTCGTCACGCCCTCTTTTCATTCTAGGCGTGAATCATCGAATATACGCAAATGCACGCCCCGGACGTCAATTCGTCCAGGGCGTTTTCCGTACGTCCGCAGGCAGGCCGCACGGGCCGTTCCTGGGGGCACCCGTATGAGGCAGTGCGTTCGCGTCATATGAGGCGATATGCGCGTGATCTTCTAACATGGCGACCCTCCCGACCCCTCCCGCCCGGCCGGCCCTCCCGCCCCGGCCGTCGCTCACCGAGGAGCGCGCCGCATGCCCCGAACAGCTCACCGGTCCGCCGCGTCCGCCGCCCTGACGGCCCTGCTGGCCGCCGCACTGGCCGCGAGCTCCCTCCTCTGCGCACCGGCCGCCCGAGCCCACGGCACCGACCAGGAGCACGAGCACGCCGACGCCGAGGCGGCCGCCATCGGCGCCGACCACGCCCGGGCCCACGCCGAGCGGCGCAGCGCCGCCGCGGGCGCCGCCGAGTACCCGCAGGCCACCCGCACCGCGAGCCTGGCCGCGCTGACGAAGTCCCAGGCCGCGGCCAACAAGGCGTTCACCGCCGCCCGCGACGGCCGGTTCGCGGAGTTCTTCCCCTCACCCGACTTCGGGGTCCACCTCGCCCAGCTGCCCACCGGCAAGGTGCTGCTGTTCTCCTTCGAACGCGTCGAGGTGAACCCCACCAAGGAGACCGGCCCCACCGACCGCATCGGCCGGACCAACGCGGGCCGGGCCTTCCTCTGGGATCCGGCCAGGGGCACGGCGGCGCGGGCCTTCAAGGAGGTCCGGCCGCCGACCGTGCTGATGCCGGACGGCACGTACGTCCCGCGCCCCGCGCCGTTCTTCTGTGCCGGGCACGCCTTCCTGCCCAACGGGATGCTGGCGGTCTTCGGCGGCAACGCCGGCGGCAGGGGCGGCAGCGGGGCGAAGCTGTCCTTCGTGTTCGACCCGTGGACCGAGACCTGGTTCCGCAACCGGGACATGTCCGTGGGGCGCTGGTACCCCTCCGTGGTCACCGGGGCCGACGGCCGTCAGACGATCATGTCCGGCCAGTCCGAGCGCGGTACGGGCACCCCCACCCCGGTGGTGGAGCGCTTCCCCGCGAAGGGGCTGCCCGTGCCGTGGCGGACGTTCGACATCCCGGCGGGCATGGCCGTGGATCGGTTCCGGGCGGACGCCCCGTTCCGCAACGACTACCCGCACCTCTTCTCACTGCGCGACGGCATGATCTACGGGCTGGGCCGCGACGCCGACCAGCAGTGGCTGTTCGACCCGGTGAAGGAGACCCGGACCGGCCTGCCCCGGCGCCCGGCGGACTTCCGGGGCTACGGATCGGCCGTGCCGCTCCCGGCGGGGCTGCGCGGACCGGACTCGGTCCTGGTCCTGGGCGGCGACCCGCACGACCCGAACACCTACCGGCTTTCGGGCCGGCGGTGGACCGCCGAGGAGCCCCGGGCCTTCGGCCGCACCCAGGACGACACCCTGATCCTGCCGGACGCCACCCTGCTCACCGTCAACGGCGCCCTGAGCACCCGCGACTACGGCCACGGCCCGTTCAACCCGCAGGCCGACCTCAAGTACCGGCAGACGGAGCTTCGCGACGCCCGCGGCCACTGGCGGCTCGGCCCGGCCCAGCGCCTGCCCCGCGGCTACCACTCCAACGCCCTGGTGATGCCGGACGGCCGGGTGATGGTGACCGGCGACGAACTCCAGCAGATCGCCAACGACCCCGACATCCGGGACGCGATGGACGGCAGCATCGAGATCTACGAGCCCGCCTACCTCCACCAGGGCGGCACCCGGCCCGCCCTGGACCGGGTACCGGCGGGCGAACTCGCCCACGACGCCCTCTTCGAGGTCCGCAGCCGGACCGCCTCCGCCGTCCGGCGGGCCGTCCTGCTGGCGCCGACGACGGTCACCCACGCGGTCAACACCAGCCAGCGGCACCTGGAACTCGCCATCACGGCCGTACGGGGCGACGCGCTCACCCTGCGCACCCCGCCGAGCGCGGCGGACGCCCCGCCCGGCTACTACATGCTGTTCCTCCTGGACGGGCGGGGAGTGCCCAGCACCGCCAAGTGGGTGAAGCTGGGGCACCGGTAGGGCGACCCCGCCCCCGGCGGCCCGGAGCGCCCCGGCCCCGTCACCCGGACGGCCGTGGACGACCGCTCCCCCGCGCGACACTCCCACGGACGGCCCCGTAGCGTCGTCAGCGTCGGGCCGACGGTCCGGCGGGCCCGGTCGGGCGAGGGGGAGACCTCCTGCTGAGAGGCCGTGACGATGCGAAGCGACGACGCGATATCCAGCCTGCTGCGGGTCCACCGGGGCACCGCCCGCCCCGAGGAACTGGCCGCGATCACGGTGGTGGTGGCCTGCCTCGCGGGCCGCACCGGCCGGCCGGCCGCCTCCCCCGGCCCCGCCCCGGGACATGCCCCGGCGCACCGCCGCCCACATCGTCGGCCCGGGGGCCACGGATGCTGGGCGGGGTGCTGGGCCTGCCGCTGAGCCGGAACCCGGCCTCAGCCGCTAGACGCGCCGCAGCAGCCGCGTCATCGCGTCCAGGAGCGCCCCGCGCGGGTCGGCCGTGCCGCCCTCGGAGCGCCAGGCGACGAACCCGTCCGGGCGTACGAGGACCGCTCCGCCGGCGGGCAGTTCGTGGAGCTCGGCCCAGTCCGCGCCGTCCGGCTGGACCAGGTCGGCGTCCGGGGCGGAGCCGACGGTGTAGGCGTCCAGGCGCGCCCCCAGCTCCCGCGCGACCTGCCCGGCGGCCTCCTTCCAGGGCGTGCCCGGGGAGCTGAGCAGCACGAAGGAGGTCTCGTACAGGTCCAGCAGGGAGATCCGCTGCCCGGCCCGCATCAGCCACATGTGCGGGGCGCGGGTGCCGACATCGCCCTTGAGCCTCATGGTCTCGGGGATGATCGGCCGGCCGGGATCGCCGCCGATGACGGCGCCCCGGGGGTAGCAGTAGCCCATGGCCGTGGTCAGGACGCCGCTGCCGGGGCCGCCGCCCATGGTGGGGGGCGGCACGTATCCGGGGTGGCTGTGTTCGGCCGAACGGGCGGAGGCGCGCTCGCTGGTGGCACGGGCCACGGGCAGCCGCTCGTCCTCGTAGGTGTGCAGCAGACCGGGTCCGGCGGAGCCGCCGAGCACGGCGGCGATCTTCCAGGCCAGGTTGTGCGCGTCCTGGATGCCGGTGTTCGAGCCGAATGCGCCGGTCGGGGACATCTCGTGGGCGGCGTCGCCGACGACGAAGACCCGGCCGACCGAGTACTGCTGTGCCACGCGCTCGGCGGCGTGCCAGGGGGCCTTGCCGCCGATCTCCACGTCCAGGTCGGGCACGCCGATGGCGTTGCGGATCTGGGCGGTGCAGCGCTCCTCGGTGAAGTCCTCCAGCGTCTCGCCCGTCTCCGGGTGCCAGGGGGCGTGGAAGACCCACTGGGTCTCGTTGTCCACCGGCAGCAGCGCCCCGTCGGCTCCCGGGCGCATCAAGTAGCAGACGATGAAGCGCAGGTCGCCCAGGAGCTCGGCGAGGCGTTCGGAGCGGAAGACGATGCTGACGTTGTGGAACAGCTCGCCGCTGCCGGCCTGGCGGATGCCCAGGGCCTCGCGGACGGGGCTGCGCGGTCCGTCGGCGGCGATCAGGTAGTCGGCGCGGACGGTGAGGTGCTCGCCGGTGTCCCGGTTCTTCACGAGGGCGCTGACGCCGTGGGCGTCCTGTTCGAAGCTCATCAGCTCCGTGGAGAAGCGCACGTCGGCGCCCTGGGCGCGGCTCTGCGCGGCCAGTACCGGCTCGATGTTGTTCTGGCTGCACAGGCACCAGCCGGTGGGGCTGAAGCGGGCCAGCGCCCCGGTGGGGTCGACGGCCTTGATGAGCCACTTGTGCTCGCCGCCGATGAGCGCCTGCGTCTGCAGGATGCCCTGGTTGGCCTCGAGGGCGGAGGCCTCCTTGCGGATGGCGGGTTCGACGCCCGCCGCCCGGAACAGCTCCATCGTGCGGGCGTTGATCCCCCGTCCGCGCGGGTGGACGGAGGTTCCGGCGTGCTTCTCGACCACCATGTGCCTGATGCCGTGGCGGCTCAGGAACAGCGAGGTGGAGAGGCCCACGAGGGAACCGCCCACGACGAGGACCGGTACGCGGACATCGGCATGCTCTTCCATCGGCTGCGGGCTCCTGTTTCGTGTGGGGGCTGTGCAGGGGCAGTGGACGGCTTATGCCCCCGATCAGCCTTCTTGTCCGGGCGAGTCGCGTCTTGTCACCCGCTTGATCCGGAGATGTCGCGATCCGCACCCGGGCGGATGACGATGAGCGACAGCGGCGGCCCCTCCCGACCGGACCGCCCGCGTCCGGTGACCGGGGGCCACGGGGCCCGCATGCCCGGGCCGTTGCCGCCGGACGACGCAGGGGAGCGCGTACGCGCCGGCGTCCGCGCCCTCACGAAGGAGTGAACAGATGACCACCACCCTGTCCGAACGGGTGTCGCAGTCCGCGTTCGACGGCTCCATGCTCCGGGTCGTCCTGCTGATGGACCTCCACGAGGGTGCCCAGCAGGAGTTCTTCGAGGCCTACGAGCGGCTGCGGCACGACATCGCCTCGGTGCCCGGGCACCTGGGCGACCAGCTCTGCCAGTCCTTCGAGAACCCCGCGCAGTGGCTGATCACGAGCGAGTGGGAGAGCGCGCCGCAGTACCTCGCCTGGGTCAACAGCGAGGCGCACGCCGAACAGGTCAAGCCGCTGGGCGCCTGCGCCCGCTCGATGCGCCCGCTGAAGTTCACGGTGCTGCGCGAGACCGGCCGGCGCTACGACGCGTCGCAGGGGCGGTTCGGTGCGCGGCTCCAGGAGGCGCCCCGGCTCGGTGAGGGGATCGTCCGGCACGCGCTGACCTTCACGGTCAAGCCGGGCAGCGAGGGGAAGGTCGCCGAGATCCTGTCCTCGTACGACTCCCCGGCCGCCCGCGTCGACGACCACACCCGGCTCCTGCGCACCTCCCTGTTCATGCACGGCAACCGGGTGGTGCGGGCCGTCGAGGTCCAGGGCGACCTGACGGCGGCCCTGCGGCACGTGTCCGAGCAGCCCGAGGTACGGGCCGTGGAGCACGCCATCAACCCCTACCTGGAACAGGACCGGGACCTGTCCGACCCGGAGTCCGCCCGGATGTTCTTCATGCGCGCGGGCCTCCCGGCGGTCCACCACGTCGAAGCGCACGGCCCGCAGCCGGACCGGGTGACCCGGCACGCGCTGTTCTACCCGGCCAAGCCGGGCTGCGGCCCGATGGTCGCCCGGTTCCTCGCCCAGCAGGACGAGGCGGCCGCGAAGATCCCCACCAGTCCCGTGCTGAGCAGCAGCATCTTCCAGCGCGACGACGTGGTGGTCCGCCTGCTCGACGTCACCGGGCCGGCCGACGGCCGCTTCGCGGGCGGCTTCGGCCTGGACGGCACGCGTCGGGCGGCGGTGCTGGACCGGCTGCTGGCCGGGGCCCCGCAGGCCCCGCACCCCATGGAACCGATCACCGACCGCCGGGCTCCGGAACAGCCCTGACCCGGACGGGAGCGGCACCCGCGAGGGTGCCCGCCCCCGGCCCGTACCACCCCACCCCCACTCCCACCGGCAGCCCATGAGAAGGCTCCCGTCCGCCAGGAGGAAGTCCGTCATGACCAGACATCACCCGCGCATCGTCGACCTCAGCGAGACCCAGCCCAACCGCAGGCGCGGAGGTGATCTGCGCGCGGTCCTCACCCCGACCTCGGTGGGCTCGACCAGCGGATTCATGGGCCTGGCGGTGATGGCTCCGGGCGAGTCGATCGCCGAGCACTACCACCCGTACTCCGAGGAGTTCGTGTACGTGGTCGCCGGCACGCTGGAGGTCGACCTCGACGGCGAAACCCATCCGCTGCGCACCGACCAGGGGCTGCTGGTCCCGCTGAACATGCGCCACCGGTTCCGCAACGTCGGTGACACCGAAGCCCGGATGGTCTTCCACCTCGGCCCGCTCGCCCCCCGCCCGGAACTGGGGCACGTGGACACCGAGGAGGCAGGGAACCCGGACGCCACCGCCTGGGCGGAGCGGCCGCCGGAGCGCACGGGGGCGGTCTCGTGACCGGCCGGCGGGTGGCCGTCACGGGGGTGGGGGTCGTGGCCCCCGGCGGTATCGGGGTCACCGCCTTCTGGGACCTGCTGTCCAACGGCCGTACGGCGACCAGGGGCATCACCCTCTTCGACCCGGACGGGTTCCGCTCCCGGATAGCCGCCGAGGTCGACTTCGACCCCTCCGAGCACGGCTTCACCGAGGACGAGGCGGCGCGGGCGGACCGGTACATCCAGTTCGCCCTCGTGGCCGCCCGCGAGGCGGTGGCCGACGCCGGCCTGGAGCTCGACGGCGAGAGCGCCTGGCGCACCGGCGTCTCCCTGGGCACGGCGGTCGGCGGCACCACCCGGCTGGAACACGACTACGTGGACGTCAGCCAGCGGGGCACGTGGTGGGACGTGGACCACCGCCTCTCCTCCCCCTTCCTGCACCGGGCCTTCACCCCCGCCACCCTCGCCTCGGCTGTGGCGGAGCAGACGGGGGCGCGCGGTCCCGTACAGACCGTGTCCACCGGCTGCACCTCCGGGCTCGACGCCGTCGGGTACGCGGTGCACTCCATCCAGGAGGGCCGGATGGACGTCTGCATCGCGGGCGCCTCCGACTCCCCGGTCTCCCCCATCACCGTGGCCTGCTTCGACGCCATCAAGGCGACCTCGGCGAACAACGAGGACCCGGCGCACGCCTCCCGGCCCTTCGACGCCGACCGGGACGGGTTCGTCCTCGGCGAGGGCGGCGCCGTCCTGGTCCTGGAGGAGCTGGAGCGGGCGCGGGCCCGCGGCGCGCGGATCTACTGCGAGATCGGCGGCTACGCCACCTTCGGCAACGCCCACCACATGACCGGGCTGACCGCCGAGGGCCTGGAGATGGCGCGGGCGATCGAGACCGCGCTGGCCCAGGCCCGGGTCGACGCCCGGGAGATCGACTACGTCAACGCGCACGGCTCCGGCACCAAGCAGAACGACCGCCATGAGACGGCGGCCGTCAAGCGGGTCCTCGGTGACCACGCCTACAGGACGCCGATGACCTCCATCAAGTCCATGGTGGGGCACTCGCTCGGCGCCATCGGGGCGATCGAGCTCGCGGCCTGCGTCCTGGCGATGACCCACCAGGTGGTCCCGCCGACCGCGAACTACGAGACCCCCGACCCGGAATGCGACCTGGACTACGTGCCGCGCACCGCCCGCGGGCACACCCTGCGCAACGTGCTGTCGGTCGGGAGCGGCTTCGGCGGCTTCCAGTCCGCCGTGGTCCTGACCCAGCCCAAGGAGGTACGCGCGTGAAGAGACCCACTGCCGGCCCCGTGGCGGCCGTCACCGGTATCGGTGTCGTCGCGCCGAACGGGATCGGCGCGGAGGCCTTCTGGAAGGCGACCCAGGCCGGCGACAGCGTCCTGGACCGGGTGACCCGGCAGGGCTGCGAGCACCTTCCCGTGCGGGTGGCGGGCGAGGTGCGGGGCTTCGACCCGGGCACTCTGGTCGAGGACCGGTTCCTCGTCCAGACGGACCGCTTCAGCCACTACGCGCTGGCCGCGGCCGACCTGGCGCTGGAGCACGCCCGGCTGGGCCGCGCCGACTACGCGGACGACCCGTACGCGGTGGGCGTGGTGACGGCGGCCGGCTCGGGCGGCGGCGAGTTCGGGCAGCGCGAGCTCCAGCGGTTGTGGGGGCAGGGCCCCCGCT
Organism: Streptomyces sp. NPDC001373; assembly: GCF_042895815.1. Lineage (NCBI taxonomy): Bacteria > Bacillati > Actinomycetota > Actinomycetes > Kitasatosporales > Streptomycetaceae > Streptomyces > Streptomyces sp. NPDC001373. Next base: position 364,112 of record NZ_JBIAWQ010000007.1, on the reverse strand, counting down.
ACGTCGGCCCGTACCAGTCGATCGCCTGGTTCTACGCGGCGAGCACCGGCCAGATCTCCATCCGGCGCGGGTTCAAGGGCCCGTGCGGTGTGGTGGCGAGCGACGAGGCGGGCGGGCTGGACGCCTTCGCGCACGCCGCCCGCGCGATCCGGCAGGGCAGCCGGGCCATGCTCGTCGGCGCGACGGAGGCCCCGCTCGCACCGTACTCGGTGGTCTGCCAGGTGGGGTACGAGGGGCTGAGCACCGGGGACGACCCGGAGCGCGCCTACCGCCCCTTCACCGCGAAGGCCTGCGGGTTCGTCCCGGCGGAGGGCGGCGCCATGTTCACCGTCGAGGACGCTGCCGGGGCCGCGCGGCGGGGCGCGCCCGTCCGGGCCCTGCTGGCCGGGCACAGCGCCACCTTCACGCCGCCGGGGCGGCCGCGGGACTCCGAGGGGCTGGCGCACGCCATCCGCGGGGCCCTGCGGGAGGCCGGCTGCGCGCCGGAGGAGGTGGACGTGGTCTTCGCCGACGCCCTGGGCACGCCCGAGGCGGACGCGGCCGAGGCGGCGGCGCTGCGGGAGGCGCTCGGCGCGTACGGGTCGAAGGTGCCGGTGACGGCGCCCAAGTCCGGTACAGGGCGGGCGTACTGCGCTGCCGGCGCCCTCGACGCGGCCGCCGCCGTACTGGCGCTGGAGCACGGTGTCCTGCCGCCCACGCCGAACGTCTTCGACGTCTGCCACGACCTCGAGGTGGTCACCGGCAGCGCCCGCGTCGCCCCCCTGCGGACCGCGCTCGTCCTGAGCCGCGGCCGGATGGGGTCGAACGCGGCACTCGTCCTGCGCAAGGGACCCGAGTCCGGCGCGTAGGGATCCGACCCCCGTCCGTCAGGGCCGTGCGGGAGACCGGCCGGCCCCCGGAAGCAGGAGAGAGAGAAGGCACCATGTCCGAACGACTGACCATGGAAGAGCTGGCGACGCTCATGAAGAGCGCCGGCATCACCGTCGACCCCGCCGAGCTGACGAGCCGTCCGGACGCGCGGTTCGACGACTACGGCCTCGACTCGCTGGGCCTGCTCGGGATCGTGGGAGAGCTGGAGAACCGGCGCGGCCGGTCGCTGCCCACGGACGCCGACCGCTGCAAGAGCCCGCGCGAGTTCGTCGACCTCGTCAACAACAGCCTCATGACAGGAGCCTGAGATGGCCGGCCACACCGACAACGAGATCACCGTCAAGGCGCCCGTGGACGTCGTCTGGGACGTCACGAACGACCTGCCGAACTGGCCCGAGCTGTTCAGCGAGTACGCGTCGATCGAGATCCTGGAGCAGGCCGGGAACACCACCCGGTTCCGCCTGGCCATGCACCCCGACGAGAACGGGGTGGTGTGGAGCTGGGTCTCGGAGCGGACCGTGGACCGCGCGGGCCTCACGGTGAAGGCGCGGCGGGTGGAGACCGGCCCGTTCGCGCACATGGACATCCACTGGGAGTACGGCGAGGTTCCGGGCGGCACCCGGATGCGGTGGGTGCAGGACTTCGCGATGAAGCCGGACGCCCCGATCGACGACGCGGGGATGACCGACCGCATCAACCACAACTCCAGGATCCAGATGGAGCTGATCCGGGACAAGATCGAGCGCGCGCACCGGGCGAAGGCCAAGTCCCCGGCGGGCCGGCGCTGACCCCCTCCCCTCCCCCGCCCCACCCGAAAGGCGACTCCCGATGCACCAAGCCCTCATCGTGGCCCGGATGGCACCCGGTTCCGCGCCCGACATCGCCGGCCTGTTCGCCGCTTCGGACGCCGGCGAACTGCCGCGCCTGGTCGGGGTCCGGCGCCGCAGCCTCTTCCAGTTCGGGGAGGTGTACATGCACCTGGTCGAGTGCGACACGGACCCGGGACCGGCCATCGCCAAGGTCGTCGGGCACCCGGAGTTCCGCGAGCTGAGCGACCGGCTCCAGGCGTACGTCAGCCCGCACGACCCGGAGACCTGGCGCAGCCCCAAGGACGCGATGGCCCAGCGGTTCTACGTCTGGGAGCGGGACGCCGCCCGGTAGTCCGTACGGGTGCCCAAGCCTGCGCCGCACCGCCGGACGGCCTGGGCACCCACGGCCAGTGACGGAAGGAATTCGGCAGGTAGTTTTTGAATGAATACCTGACTGAATTCCCGTCAACAAGGTTCCGCCTCTTATCTCGATTTGATAACGACCTCCCTTTAAAGGCCTGGACCTTTGTCGTGCGACGCGCGTAACTCCCTTGATTTCGCGGTAAATTGACAGTTCATCAAATCATGGCCGAAGGTAACGGATAGATTTCCCGCGCCCGGCTCCCGTTTGTCCGAATTCTCCACGGCGCTCATCTGGCACGCTTCTGCGCACCCACTCCCCTGACCAGGACTTGAGGTGCGCATGACAGCACGACCCATGGGCCGGCGCCGCCGGACCGACCAGCGACGCACACCGCGGAAACTGATACTCCTGACCGCCGCGGCGGCGTCGGCGGCGCTGCTCGCGGGCGGATTCGCCTACTCCCGCCTCGGTCCCGACGCCGCGGCGGGAACGCCCGCACTGGCCGGGGCACCGGCCGCCGCCGCCGAACCGGCCGCCGCGCCGGCCCGGGACGAGGAGCCGGCCCCGCTCGCGAAGAAGCCCTCGAACGAGGACGCCAAGGGCATGGTCTACGACGGCCTCGACACGGCCCCCAAGGGCGACCGCTGCGCCGGCGTCTACCGCACGCAGGCCGGACTCTGCACCCACGGCCCCGACGCCCCGCCCAAGGACATCGACATCAAGGCCGACGTCCAGCCCGTGGTGAAGACCAAGGCCGCGGCGGCCGACCCCGCCGCCCCCGCCTCCGCCGACCCGGCCGCCACGGAAGGCGGCGGGCGCCCTCAGGACGCGCCCGCCGCCGACGCCCGCAGCGTCGCCGCGAGCGCGAAGGCCCCGGCCCCACCCTCCGGCGGCCAGGCCGTCGCCACAGGCCCGGCCGGACAGACCGTCCAGTGCGACGGCGACGGCAGCACCGGCAACCGCGTCCAGGTCGTGTACGTGCACGGCCCGGGCCGCGACCGCTACGCCGAGTACGCGGCCTCGTTCCGCAAGTGGGCCGTCGACGCCGACATGATCTACGCGGCCAGCGCCAAGGAGACCGGCGGCATCCGCCACATCCGCTACGTGACGGCCGCCGACTGCACCCCCTCGGTGCTCAACGTCGAGCTCCCCGACTCCGCGCTCTCCGAGTTCAGCGCCACCAACAACGCGCTGGCGGGCAAGGGGCTCAACCGCCGCGACCGCAAGTACATGATCTTCGCGGACGCCCAGGTCTACTGCGGCATCGGCACCTTCAACGGCGACGAGCGCCACGGCCAGGACAACCTGAGCAACTTCGGTCCCTCCTACGGGCGCACCGACTCCGGCTGCTGGGGCGGCCACACCGCCGCGCACGAACTCGGCCACAACCTGGGCGCGGTCAACAACAGCGCGCCCAACACCAGCCGGGGCGCGCACTGCACGGACGAGTACGACGTCATGTGCTACTCGGACACGCCGTACTACCCGCAGATGCGCTACGTCTGCAACAACCAGGCGAAGGAGAACATCCTCGACTGCAACCACGACGACTACTTCCACACCAACCCCCAGGCCGGCAGCTACCTGGCCACGCACTGGAACATCGCGGACAACCAGTTCCTGATGCGCACGGAGGGCGGCGGCGGAACCGACCCGAACCCGAACCCCTCCCCGAAGCCGACGCCCTCGCCCACCAAGAAGCCCTCGGGGGCCCCGGCGGTGACGGCCGGCCAGATCCAGTCGGACTCGGTGGTGCTCAGCTGGCCCAAGGTCGAGGGCGCCGCCTGGTACCAGGTGCTGCTCAACGACAAGCACCTGACCTGGGTCCAGTCCACCTCCCTGCGCGTCTACAACCTCCGTCCCGGCACGGCCTACACGGCGGCCGTCTCGGTCCGCGACACCTCCGGCCGCGACAGCGGTCCCGGCACGGCCGCGTCCTTCCGCACGGCCGGCTCCGGCGGCGGCGCCACGACCACCCCGGGCACCCGCTACGTGCTCGGCAACGGCAGCAGCGGCATGGCCGCCGAGCTGTGGGGCGGCCGCACGGCCGACGGGACCGTCCTCGTCGCCGGCCGCTCCAACGGCTACGCGCAGCAGCAGTGGTACTTCGACGACGCGGGCAACGGCCTCGTGCGGATCCGCTCGGCGGTCTCCGGCAAGTGCCTCCAGCCCGGCGGCGCCCCGGCCGCGGGCATGTGGATCGCGCAGCAGCCCTGCGGCGGCTCGGCCGCCCAGCAGTGGAAGGTGTCCTCACGCGACGGCGCGGTGACCGTCTCCGACCCGAGCGGCGGGTTCGCCCTCGCGGTGAGCAGCCGGCCCTACTACGGCGACTGGCTGCTCGAACTCCAGCGCGCGGACGGCCGTCCGGCGCAGGTCTGGACGGCCCGCAAGGCCGCCTGACCCCTGGTGACCGGCGGGCGGCCCCACTCCCCTGGGGCCGCCCGCCCTCCTTTCGCCCCTCCCTCCCGCACTCCACCTCATCTGGAGCACCGTGAGCACTCCGAGCACCGCGCCGGCCCGCATCCGAGGCGCCGCCCTGCCTCCCCTGACCGCGCTGGCCCTCACCGTGATGGGCGTCGCCCTCGCCGGCCCCGCCCACGCCCATGGCGACAACCTGAACGTGGTGATCACCGGCCAGCGGGCCGGGCATGTCACCGCCGACGTCACCTGGGAGAACGACGGCGACGCCGTCGACGAGGCCGTGGCCGCCACCGTGAACGCCGTCAGCGCCGACGGCACCCGCACGGAGGGCCCCTGGAAGCTGGTGCGCGACCCCGGCCGGGCCGCGGGCTGGACCACCGCCGAGACGCTCCCGGCCGGAACCTGGACGGTGACCGTGGAGGCGGGCTTCCCCTCGCTCGGGCACGCCCGCAAGGAGGTCGGCGTACCCGTGGCTGACCCGGCCGACCCGGCCGCCTCCCCCGCTCCGGCTTCCCCGCCGCCGGCCTCCCCCGCTCCGGCCTCCCCAGCCGCTCCGGCCCCGGTCGGCGCGACGGCCCCTCCCGCCTCTTCCGTACCCCCCTCCTCCACCGCCTCGGCGGACCCGGCCGGGGGGAGCAGCGGCACCGGCTGGTGGACGACCGCCGGCGTGGCGGGTATCGCCCTGCTGGGCGCGGCCGCCGGCATCCTCCTGCGCCGGGTCCGCCGCCACCGCTGACGGAGTGTCGCCCCGCCCGGCGGGGCGGGGCCCTGCATGGTGGTTCCGGGCGGCGGAACACCTCGCACCGCCACGGACTACGGCTGGGGACGGCTCATGAAGGCAACGGAGGTACTCGCGGACGGCTTCGGGCGGATCCGGGAGGCGGTCCACGAGGCGGTCGGCGGGCTCTCCGCCGAACAACTCAACGCCCGGCCCGACCCGGAGGCCAACTCGATCTCCTGGCTGGTGTGGCACCTGACCCGGATCCAGGACGACCACGTGGCCGACGTCGCCGGACAGGAGCAGGTCTGGCGGTCCGCCGGCTGGGCCGACCGCTTCGCTCTGCCGCTGCCCGCCGCCGACCACGGCTACGGGCACACGGCCGAGCAGGCCGGAAGCGTCCGCGTCGACTCGGCCGACCTCCTGCTCGGGTACCACGACGCCGTGCACGAACAGTCCCTGCGCTTCGTCCGCGGCCTGGCGGCGGCCGACCTGGAGCGGATCGTCGACGAACGCTGGGACCCCCCGGTCACCCTGGGGGTCCGACTGGTCAGTGTCCTCGCCGACGACCTCCAGCACGCGGGCCAGGCGGCCTACGTCCGGGGGCTGCTGGAACGGCGCTAGCGCCACGGGGAGGTGCTCGCGGCCGGCGGCGGGTGGCCCGTCGTCCTGGCCGCCCGGGTCAGGGGCCGGGGGCCCGGAAGCCGGCGCCGGCCCGGCCCGCGCCCGCCTCCAGGTCCAGGGTGCGGGTGGCCGCAGGGTCGCGCAGGGCGTCCTCCGTGTCGCAACGGCCCGCGCCCGCCCGGCAGGTGACGCGGTAGCGGGTGGCCGTGGGGAGGGTGATCTCCAGGCGGCCTGCGCCGACGCGGCCGGTGACCCGGTCCGGCGGGGCGGCGAAGGCGACGTCCGCACTCCCGGCGTCGGCCCGGACGTCGGCCTGCGGGGCGGTGAGGCCGGTGGCGCGCAGGGTGCCGGATCCGACGCGCGCCCGCAGGGGGCCGCGCAGATCGGCCAGGACCAGGCCGCCCGATCCCATGTCGGCGTCCACGGCCCCGTCCAGACCGCTGACGGTGACCCGGCCGGAGCCGCCGGAGACCTTGACGGGGATCCCCGCGGGGACGGTCACCTGGAGGCTGACGGAGCACCCGATGCCACCGGTGATCCCGATCTCGGTGCCGGGGCAGCGCGGGGCCAGCCTGAGGGTATCGCCGAGCCAGCTCTCCTCGATGTCCGGCTTCCGCAAGGACCAGGTCAGATCGGCCCGGTAGCCGACCGTCCGGTCCCCGCCCGGGGTGATGGTCACGTCCGCCTCGCCGCCGTCGACCTCCAGCGCGGTCACGGACCGGCCGGCGCTGTCGCGGACCACCGTGGAGGTCTGCGCCCCGGTGTTCACCCCCACCTGCCAGCCGGCCGCCGCCACGACGAGGACGGCGCTCAGCACCGCGGCCGTGTACCAGGCGAGCCGCGGGGCGCGTCCGGCCGGTGCGGCCGAACCGCTCACGAGGCGCCGTCCAGGAACCGCAGGACCGCTAGGACGCGCCGGTGGGCCTCGGCGGCCGGGGGCAGGTCGAGCTTGGTGAAGATGTTGTTGATGTGCTTGGCCACGGCGCTCTCGCTCACGACGAGTCCGTCCGCGATGCCCGCGTTGGAGCGGCCCTCGGCCATCAGGGCCAGGACCTCACGCTCGCGCGGGGTGAGCCGCTCCAGGGGGTCGGGGCCGCCGCGGCGCAGCAGCAACTGGGCGACGACCTGGGGGTCGAGGGCGGTACCGCCGGCAGCGACGCGGCGCAGGGCGTCGATGAACTCCTCGACGTCGGCGACGCGCTGCTTGAGCAGGTAGCCGATGCCGGCGCCGCTCTGGGAGGACAGCAGGTCGGCCGCGTAGCGCTCCTCGACGTACTGGGAGAGCAGCAGCACGGCCGTCTGCGGGCTCTGGCTGCGGATCATCAGGGCGGCCCGGACACCCTCATCGGTGAATCCGGGCGGCATCCGGACGTCGACCAGGGCCAGGTCGGGCCGGTGCTCCTCGACGGCGGCGAGCAGCCCCTCGGCGTCGCCGGTCTCGGCGGCCACCTCGAATCCGGCCATTTCCAGGACTTTGACAAGACCTATGCGCAGGAGGACGGAGTCCTCCGCGATCACAGCCCGCACGGCAGCTCCACGGTGACGACGGTCGGGCCCCCGAGAGGGCTGTTGATCAGGATGGTTCCGTCGACCGACCCTACGCGTTTGCGCAGGCCGGTCAGGCCGGTGCCGCCGGCCGGATCGGCGCCGCCGGCCCCGTCGTCGGTGACGACGACGCGCAGCACCTCGCCGCGGGGGCCGCCCGGGACCCGGGCGACGGTGACCGAACAGCGGCGGGCGCGGGCGTGTTTGGCGACGTTGGCGAGGGCCTCGGAGACGACGAAGTAGGCGACGGCCTCGACGGTGGGGCCGGGCCGTTCGGCGAGGTCCACGGTGAGTTCGACGGGCAGCGGGGCGCGGGCGGCGATCCCGGAGAGGGCGGCGTCGAGGCCGCGGTCCTCCAGGACGGCCGGGTGCAGGCCCCGTACGAGGTTGCTGAGTTCCTCGATGGCCTCCTTCGCCTCGCGGTGGGCCTCGTCGATGACGGCCTTGGCCTCGGGCGGGAGGCCGGTGAGGGTGGCGCGGGCGATGCCGAGGTTCATGGCGAGGGAGACGAGGCGCTGCTGGGCGCCGTCGTGCAGGTCGCGTTCGATGCGGCGGCGTTCGATGTCGGCCGCGTCCAGGACGCCGGCGCGGCTCTCGGCGAGGTCCTCGACGCGGCGTTGGAGTTCGCTGGCCCGGTTGGGGCCGAGGAGGGAGGCGGCGGCGTGGGCGTCGAGCCGGGTCAGGGCGGCGGCCAGCCAGGGCGCGGCGAGCAGCATGAGGACGCCGCCGACGGTGAGGAGGTCGTACTGGCCGGTCCAGCCGGGGTCGGGGATTCCGTCGTCGGAGGGGAGCAGCCAGACCCAGCCGTAGGCGCAGGCGCCGACGAGGCCGCCGGTCCAGGTGAGGACCAGGAGGACGGCTCCGAGGGCGGCGAGCGGGCTGACGGCGAGGTGGTAGGCGTACTGCCGCCGGGTGGCCTCGGAGCGCAGCCGTTCGGCCAGGCCGCGTGCGGTCCGCCAGGGGTGGGCGTGGGCGACGGGCGGCAGGTCGAGGCCGAGCAGCGTCCGGAAGCGGCTGCGCTGGAGCTTCGTCAGGAGCGGGGCGAGCAGCGGGAAGAGCAGCAGCGGCAGGCTGCTGCGGCCGGGGGTCGCGGTGAGCAGGAGGAAGCCGGTGGCCAGCGGCAGCGCGGGCGGGATCGCCGCAGTGCTGAAGGCCGTGTTGCGCCAGGCCCAGGCCGACCACGGGGTGTGCGCCGCGGTCCAGGTGTACGAGCGCTTCAGCGCGCCCCAAGTTGCCATACCCGTACGGTAATCGGACAGGTCAGGGGGGCCGCCACCACCCTGGTGCCCGGTGGGGGGTGCACCTGGCACCACCCCCGGTTCGGTCGGTGGGGTTACTGATCCCGGCCGCGCGGGCGGACAGAGTGGTGATGTGCCCGGCGGACGGACCGCCGGCCCGGAAGGAGACCCTCAGCCATGGCCCTCGCCGCCCCGCAGTTCCAGGCCCGCCGTGACACCGCCGCCGTGCGCACGGCGGCCGGTCGGCCGGGGTCCCTGCGGGCGGGTCTGCGCCTCCCCCGGCTCGCGACGGTGCTCACCGGGTGCGGGCTGGCGCTGCTGCCGTGGATGGCCGTGCTGGCGGGGACGATGCCGCAAACGGCCGAGGTGTCCCACTGGGCCGCCGCCTGGACAGGCCTCGACGCGGCGCTGGCCGCCGGGCTCGCGGGGACGGGGCTGCTGCTGCGCAAGGGCGATCCGCGGGTGGCTCCGGTGGCGGCGGCGACGGCGGCGCTGCTCGCGATGGACGCCTGGTTCGACGTGACCACCTCGACGGGCACGGGCGGGCAGGGTCTGGCGCTGCTGCTGGCGGCCTGTGCGGAGCTGCCGCTGGCGGTGGCCTGCGCGGTGGTGGCCGCGCGGCGCACCGCCTGAGCGGCGGGGCCCTGCCGGACTACTCGATGACGAGCTCGACGGGGATGTTGCCCCGGGTGGCCTTGGAGTACGGGCACACCTCGTGCGCCTGCTTGACGAGCAGGGCGCCGGTCTCCCCCTCCAGGGACTCGGGCAGCTCGATGCGCAGGGTCACGGCGAGGCCGAAGCCGCTCGCGTCCTGGCCGATGGAGGTCTCGGCGGTGACGGAGATGTCGCCGGTGTCGACCTTGGCCTGGCGGCCGACCAGGCCGAGGGCGCTGGCGAAGCAGGCGGCGTAGCCGGCGGCGAAGAGCTGCTCGGGGTTGGTGCCCTGGCCGTTGCCGCCGAGCGCCGGGGGCATGGCCAGCGCGAGGTCGATCTGACCGTCGGAGCTGACGGCGCGGCCCTCGCGGCCGTTGGCGGTGGCGACGGCGGTGTACAGCGCGTCCATCGGAAGGTCCTTTCGGAGGGGCGGGGCGGCCGGTGGCCGACCCTCGACATAAATAGAGCACACAATTCAGTTGTGCACAACTCAATGGCTTGCAAGTCGGTTCGGGTAGACTGACCCCCATGACCGAGCTGCCCGGCGATACCCCCCGCGACCAGGACTTCCTCCGCCTCGACGGGCAGATCTGCTTCGCGCTGGGCGCCGCGAACCGCGCCTTCGGCGGGCTCTACCGGGTCGTCCTCAAGGACCTGGGGCTGACCTACCCCCAGTACCTGGTGATGCTGGTCCTCTGGGAGCACGGGACGATGCCGGTCAAGCAGCTCGGGCAGCACCTGCGGCTCGACTCGGGCACCCTCTCGCCCCTGCTCAAGCGGCTGGAGGCGGGCGGCCTGATCCGCCGCGAGCGCAGCACCGAGGACGAACGGTCCGTGCACGCGGCACTCACGGAAGAGGGCGCCGCACTGCGGGAGCGCGCGGTGGAGGTGCCGCGGCGGATCGCACGCGCCACCGGCTTCGAGCTGGCCGAGATCCGCGAGCTCCAGGAGCGCCTGGGCCGCCTGACCGCCGCCCTCGACGCGGCGGTCGACTCCGTCGGGCGGGACTGACCCGGAACCCGGTTCCGGACCTCAGACCTCCGGCCGGCGCTCCATCGCCGGGCGCAGGCGCTCCAGCAGGGCGTGGAGCGTCGCACCCTCGGCCTCGTCCAGGGTGTCCAGCGCGCCGTGCGTGGCCTGCATCTCCTCGCGCACCCGCCGCATGGTCTCGCGGCCCTCGGCGGTCGCCACGACGTTCTTGACCCGGCGGTCCCTCGGCTCCGGCTCACGCCGCACCAGCCCGCGCGCCTCCAGCCGGTCCACGATCCCGGTCACGTTGGAGGCGTCGCAGGCCAGCAGGGAGGCCAGGCCGCGCATCGGAACCGGGCCCCCGAGCTGGGCCAGGACCTTGGCCTGGGTGGAGGTCAGCCCGTACCGGGCGGCCGCGGCGGCGAAGTCCCGCCACTGGGCGGTGCCGATGGCGGCGAGCAGTTCCAGCAGTTCCAGCTTGGTGGGGCGGTGCGGCGCGGCGGTGCTCATGCCTCGGACCCTACTCGAGAATCGTTGACATTATCAACCTTTTACTTGACCACTTTAAGTATCTCCGACTACCTTCGGAAAGTACTTGATGACATAAAACATCTGCGTCCTCAAGCACTCCGACGCAGGACTCCGAAGCACTGAGAAGGTCCCTCCACCCATGAGCTCCGCCGCATCCGTCCCCGCAGAAGGCAGGAAGGGGAACGAGACGGTCATCGTCTTCGCCCTGAGCCTCGCCGCCATGGTCGTGTCGATGATGCAGACCCTGCCCGTACCGATCCTGGGCCTGATCCGCAACGACCTCGGCACCTCCACCGCCAACGTGAGCTGGGTGACCACCGCCACCCTGCTGTCCGCCGCCGTCTTCACCCCGCTGCTCGGCCGCTTCGGCGACCAGCACGGCAAGAAGCCCACCCTGGTGGCCGTCCTCGGTGTGATGGTCGCGGGATCCGTGGTCGCGGCGCTCGCAAGCTCGCTGCCGCTGCTCATCCTGGGCCGGGTGCTCCAGGGCTCCGCCACGGCGATCTTCCCGCTGGCCCTGTCGGTGCTGCGCGAGGAGGTCCGCCCGCAGAAGCTCCCCGGCGCGATGGCGCTGGTCAGCGGCACGCTCGCCTTCGGCAGCGGGCTGGCGCTGGTCGCCACCGGCCTCCTGACCTCCGGTGAGGGCGCCGACTACCGCAACGCCTTCTGGATGGCCACCGGCTTCGCCACGCTGGCCCTGCTCGCCGTGCTCTTCCTGGTCCCGGCGACCCGTCACAAGACCGGCGGCCGCACCGACTTCCTCGGCGCGCTGACCCTGGGCATCGCCCTGCTGCTGCTCCTGCTGCCCATCTCCCAGGGTCACGAGTGGGGCTGGTCCTCCGCCCGCACCCTCGGCAGCTTCGCCGGCGCCGCCGTCATGACGGCCGTCTGGGTGCTGGTCGAGCGCAAGGTCGCCGAACCGCTCGTCGACATGAAGATGTTCGTGCACCGCCCGGTCCTGATGGCCAACCTGGCCGGCATCCTCGTCGGGTTCGGCATGTTCGCGAACTTCCTCGGCGTCTCCTACCTGGTCCAGATGCCGGAGAAGCTCACCGGCTACGGCTTCGACGCCTCCATCCTGCGCGCCTCCGTCCAGTTCCTGCTGCCCGGCGCCATCGTCTCCCTGCTCGCCTCCCCCGTCGGCGGCCAGCTGGTGCGCCACCGCGGCCCGCGGCTGGCCCTCGCCGTCGCTGCCGCGCTCGGCGCCGCCGGCTTCGGCTGGCTGGCGCTCGACCACGGCCACACCGCCTCGGTCATCGGCGCGGGCGTCGTCGTCGGCGCGGCCGTCAGCTTCGGCTACGCGGCCATGCCCGCCGTGATCATGTCCAGCGTCCCGCACCACCAGAGCGGCATCGCCAACGGCATCAACTCGATCTCCCGCTCCACCGGCAGCGCGATCGGCAGCGCCATCGTCACCACGATCCTGGCGTCCAGGACGATCGAACACCTCCCCCCGGGCGTGCCGCCCCTGCCCGCCGAGTCCGGATTCACCCTCACCTTCTGGATCGGCGCCGGCGCGTTCGCCCTGGTCGCCCTCATCAGCTGGCTCGGACTGCGTTCCGGCCACGGCCCGCGCGTCGTCCAGGCGGCCGCCCCGAGCGCCGCGCCGGAGAAGGCCGCGGACACCGCCGCCGCCCGCTGATCCCCGTACGCGCCCGTACGTTCCCCCTGCCGCCCCCGGTCCCACGGACCGGGGGCGGCGGTGTTTCCCGGCCCCGGACGGCCCCGCACCCGGCGTTGTCAGTGGGGCTCGCTAGTCTCCCGACATACCGCAGCCCAGCAGGTGTTGAAGCCTTCCTTCGGGCTGCGCAAGACGGTTTTCGGACAGGCGGAGGGGCACTGCTGATGGCGTGGCTGGCGTTGGACGAGGGGTACGAGGTCTCCCTCGTGGAGGGGCGGGTCGCGGTACGGCGGCCCGCGGGACGGCAGTTGAAGACGGTCCCGAAGGCGCTGCGCGACCATCCCGAGGTCGACCGGCTGCGCCGGCTCGCCGAGTGGCTCGACCGGCACGAGGCGGCCTGCGTGGCCCAGGTGGACGCCTGGATGGTCTCCTCGCTGCCGGTCCCCACCGCGCTCCTCGCCCGGGTCTGGCGCGACGAGGCCTGGCAGACCGCCCTGCGCGACCTGGCCGTCGTGGGCGACGGCGACCCCGACGAGGTGGGCTTCCTGCGCGACGCAACCGACGCGGGCGAGCTCAAGGTGGTCAACCTCGACGGCGAGACCGTACGCCTCTCCCCCCGCACCGTGACCCTGCCGCACCCCGTGCTGCTGCCCGACCTGGACGACGTACGGGAGTTCGCGGCCGAGCTGGACATCACCCAGCGCGTGGAGCAGATCCACCGGGCGACCTGGACCAGGCCCGAGGACGTCAAGGCCGCCGCCACCGAGGTACGGGACTACGCGGGCGGGAAGTTCCCCTCCCGCTTCAGCCTCGCGGCCCGCGCCACCGGCCTCGGCTACCGGGTCTCCGGCGGCTACGCCACCTCCCGGGTCCGCGACGGCGGCCGGACGGTGGAGGCGGCCGTGTGGATCGGCGAGCCCTACTGGGAGGACGAGTCGGAGACCGGCGCCCTGAGCTGGCACGACGAGGAGGGCCGGGCCGTACGGCTCGGCGAGGTCGGACCGGTGGCCTGGTCCGAGGGAATGCGGATGGCCGCGGCGCTGTACGCCGGGCGCAAGATCGAGGAGGGCGGGAACGCATGAGCACCGGAACCACCACGGCCCGGGCCGGTACGGACACCGACGGCGGCACCGCCGCTCGGACGGCGAACGCGGAACTGCTCTCCGCCGGCGCGGTCCTGCCCGCCGGCACCGCCGACGCCGGCCCCGGGGCCGTCCCGCTGACCGCGCGGACGTACCGTCACCCGGCCCTCGGGGACGGGCGGGTCGTCGTCCGGCTCGCCGCGGCCGAACTGGGGGCCGCCGAGGACCTCGCGGCCGGCTTCCTGGGCCTGGTGCCGGACGCCGAGCCCGCCGTCGTCGGCCTCGGCCGCCGCCAGGCCCTCGGCTTCCCCGAGTGGGTGCTCGTGCACCACCCCGAGGACGGCCACCACGCCCTCGCCCTGGTCCCGGAGCTGGACCGGCTGGCCCGGCAGGCGAAGACCAAGCCCAAGGCCGCCCTCGACGCCTGCACGGAGCTGGCCGAGCGGCTCGCCGCCTCCCTCCCGCACTTCCTGCCCGTCTTCCTCGAACAGGCCGCCCGGGTCTTCCTCGCCGTCGAGAACACCACCTACGCCGCCCAGCTGTTCGGCCGGGCCCGCGCCGCCGAGGCCCGCTACGGCCTCGCCGTCGACGAGGACCGCCTCGACGCCGTCTTCCTGGAGTTCGCCCTGGCCGGCGCCCTGCCGGTGAAGGTGCTCACCGGCTACGGCAGGGAACTCGCCCAGCGCGTCTCCCCCGCCGAGGCCTTCACCCGCTTCCGCCGCCTGTGCGTGCGCCGCACCGCGGGCGGACTCCCGCCGTCCGCGCAGGCCACGACCGAGCTGCGCCGCCTGGCCCGCGCGGCCGGGCTGGGCGGCGGCCTGCCCGAGCAGGAGTACCTGGCCGAACTGCTGCCGCTGCCCGCCACCCTGCGGGCGGCGGCCGGCTGGTGGAAGTCCCACCGCGCCGCGCTCATCGCCCTCGCCCGGCGGGTCCCGTCCGTACGGGGCACCCTGCTCGGCATGGTGCCCGGCGGCACCGGCGCGGCCGGCGAACTGGCCGGACTGTGGCTGGAGGTCCTGGAGGAGTCCGGCGCCACCGCCGGACTGGCCGACGGCGGCCTGCCCGAGACCGAACGCTCCCCCGACGGCACCGCCGGCTGGCTGGAGCGGTTCCACACCGCCCGGTACGCCGGCTGGGGCACCCCGCCCGCCGCGCCGGCCCTGCTCGCGCTCGTCGCCCGCTGCGCCGACCGGCTGCGCGCCGAACTCGCCCTGCCGGGCCGCGAACAGGGGCTCCGCCTGGGCCTCCAGGACGTGAACCTGCTCGACCTGCTGCTCTCCCTGGACCTGCCGGTGGCCGCCCCCGGGAAGGAGAGCAACACCGTCCTGGGCCTGGAGGAGTGGAGCCGCTGCGAGGAGCCGCGCGACCTGCGGGCCCTGTGCGCGGACGAGCGGCTGCGCCCGGCCTTCCTGCGCACCCTGGACCGGTTCAACAGCCACATGTCGGGGAGCCGGGAGGCCGTACGGCGGCTCGCCGTCACCACCGGCAGCAGCCCCCTGGTCGCCGACTGGGTCCGCACGGTGGCCGCCGAGTCCACGGCCTCGGCCCTGCCCGACCTGCCCGAGGCGATCCGCAGGCTGACCTGGCTCCCCTCCGAGGCCCTGGCACTGGCGCCCGAGGAGGTGGCGCGGGCGGCCGCCGCCGATCTGAACGAGGTCCTCGCCCGCACCCTGCGCGGCGGCCTGTTCGAGGAACTGGTCTGGCCCGCCTGGGAGAGCGCCGTCCGCGAACTGACGCCCGGCCGGGGCCGCGGCCACCTGACCGTGATGGACGCCTGGCCGTACATCATCGTCGCCAACTCCACGCAGGTACGGGTCATCGACGCCGACTCCACCGTGCTCACACACGACCTGCGGACCCCCGCCGGCCACAACCGGCAGATCGGCTTCCACTACACCGACGGGGACCTGCTCGTCTTCTGGGCCACCTACAACGGCCCCGTCGAGGGCTACTGGCTGAGCGCCCCCGACGACGTCCTCACCCTGGACTCCTCGGCCACCTACTGGTCGATCCGCTCCGGGCACGCCTCCCTGCCGCTGCCCGGCGGCGGCCGCACCACCGGACACGGCGTTCTGCGCCGCGGCGACAGCCTGGTCCCGGCCGAGCGGGCCGTCATCTGCGACGGGACCTCCTACTGGGCGTGGGACACCGACGCCGGCTCCGGCGGCCCGGGCTGGGCCGAGTACGACCCGGCGACCGGGGCGACGGGACGGCGTTCGATGCCCGGCTTCCTCGCCGACGCCCTGCACGGCCACCCGGACGGCAGCACCCTGCCCGACAACGTGGGCCAGAACTGGCTGCGGCCCGCGCCCACCGTCGAGGGCTCGGTGCTGGGCGCCCCCGCGGACGGGCTGCTGGGCTGGCGCGCCGTGCGCGTGCCGGGCCGGGGCTGGTACGGCTCCGACACCTCCGGCGCCCGGGTCACCGTCCCCGAGGGCGGCGCCCAGCCGCGCGCGGCGGTCCGCCTGCCCGGCGACGAGCGGCCCCGCGCCCTGACCAGCGACTGGCGGACGCTCTCCCTCAGCGACCCCGAGGGGGCCGTCACCGCCCGGACCACCTCCCACCACCACGGTGGCCCGCACGCGGCCGGCGACGCGGAACTCCCGCCCCTCGCCTACTGGTACTGCCTGCGCCCCCGCGACCCCGAGGGCTCGGCGGCCCTGCGCGCACTGGACGCCGAGACCGCCGGAACGCTCCTGAAGGCGGCCGCCGAGGCGCAGAAGCGCGAGGAGCTGCCCGCGCTGGTCCGCGCGGCCCTGCCCGCGGTCGGTGCGCCCGTGCTGATCGCCGGGGTCGTCGACACGGTCCGCGCCGCGCTGGTCCAGCGCAAGGCCCTGGCCCGGGTGGCCGAGTCCCTGACCGCCCGCCGGACGGCCCGGCCCGAGCAGGCCGTGGACCGGGGGCCCTCCGACCAGCTGCTGGCCGGCGCCCTGCACGGGCTGACGGGCGCCCCCTCCTACCACTCCTACGGCGGTGAGGCCGACGCCACCTTCGCCTTCCTGCGGCGCCTCGGGGCGGCCGTCGCCGACACCTCCGCCGAAGCGGTGCCCGGACGCCTGCACGTGGACGTGCCGAAGCTGGCCCAGTCCTCGTTCCCCTGGGCGGCGCTGTTCCTGGAGACGCCCGCCTCGGTCGCCTACCGCGCGGTCGTCACCGGCACCACCGAGGAACAACGGGCCGTCCTGTGCCGGGCGCTGTCCGAGGTGGACGCCCTGGGCCTGGCTTCGGCCGAGACCTCCGCCGCCCGCTGGCGGCGCCTGTCGGTACGGATCGACACGGGCCGTCTGCTGGGCGCCGACGGCCGGGAGCGGGGCCGCGGCGGCCGCCACCGCGCGGTGGTGCCACTCGGCGGCGGGGCGGTGCTCGCGCTGAACGAGCAGGTCCGGGAGTACGAGCGGGGCCGGGAGTTCGACGCGCTGCTCCACGACCCGTCGGGTGCCTTCGCGGTGCCCGCCCCGTACACCGGCGCCCGGGAGGCGGTGACCGTCGGCGACCGCGGGCGCGGGGCCGGCTGGCTGGCGGCGTTCCTGAAGGAGGCCGCCGAGCGCGGCCCGGCGCCCTGGTTCCCGGAGGCGGCCGAGGAGTTCGGCCGGCTGACCGGGGTGTCGGCGGCCGTGGCCCGCCTGGTGCTGGCGGGTCTGCCGCACCTGGAGTCGCACGAGAGCGGGTTCCTGCCCGCAGACCTGCGCCAGGTCCTCGGCGTCAAGGCCACCGAGGCCGCGCACGCCCGCAACGACCTGCGGGACCTCTCACCGGAGGTGCGGCGCGAGCTGGTCGCGGCGCTGCTGCCGGCCGACCCGGCGCGGCTGTGGACGGACGGCCCGGACGCGGAGGCCGCCGCGCGGGTGTGGAACCTGCGCGCGGGCCGCCGTACGCCGGTGCCCGAGTGGCTGCTCGCCGACGCCGCCAAGGAGGTCCGCGGGGCCTGGGGGGCGCACCGTGCGCTGCCCGCGCTGCTGGACGCGGCGGCCTCCCCGGTGCTGTCCCACGACACAGCCTGGGCGGTCAAGGGGGACCGCGCGGAGCCGGTGGTCCCGGGCGGGCGGCCGTTCGACACCGCCGTGCTCACGGGGGCGGTGGGCTTCGCGGCCTGGCTCGCGCACCGGCTGCCCGCCGGGCACCCCGTACGGTCCTGCCTGCCCCCGGCGCTGACCGCCGTACGGCAGCGGCTGGCCTCGCCGGAACTGCTGCTCGGCATCGGGCACTACGTCGACCGGGCCGCCTTCCGGAAGGCCGCCGGCACCCCGACCGAGACCGCCGAGGGGTACGAGCGGTACGGCGCGGTGGTGCTGGCCACGCACGACGGCCGCCCCCTCCCCGCGCTGCGCACCGCACTGCTGGACTCGACCGGGTCCGACCCGTACCTGCCGCTGCTGCGCGGCACCGAGCAGCGGCCCTCCGCGGCCGAGACGGCGCTGCGCCTGGCCCACGACCCGGTGTTCGCCGCGCTGCTCGCCGACCCGGGGGCCCCGGTGGCGGGCGAGGTGGACGAGGAGGGCACCTGGTGGCCGCAGGACCCGGGTCGCAGTGTGCCGGAGCTGGTGGCGGAGGTGTCCGCGGAGTACGGGCTCGGCCCGGACGCGGCCGTCCTGTACCTGGCGCTGCTCGCCATGCCCGACCCGACCGACCGCAACACGGCCCGCTGGACGGGCTGGAAGCCGGCCCGGCTGAAGGCCGCCCGGGCGGAGCTGGCCGCCACCGACCTGGTGGTGTCGGCCACCCGCACCCGGGCCGGACGCTCCCTGTTCCTGCCCGGCCCCTGGGCCGAGCCGGGGTCGCCCGCGCTGCCCGTCGAGCAGTGGAAGCTGCCGATGTACGCCCTGGCGCCGGGCGGCGGCCCTGTGCTGGGCGTGCTGGTGCCCGGCGAACCGGCGGCAGACCTGTACCGCCGTGCGTGGGCGCGGGTCCGCGAGGGCGACGTACCGCGCTTCGAGGAGCTCAAGGTCAAGCGCACCGCGGGCCGGCGGCGCTGAGCCGCCCGCCGTGACCCGGCCCGGCGGGGGCGCGTGCCGCGAGGCCGCGCCCGCCGCCGTCCGCCCCCCTTCTTCTTTCCGTACGGCTCTCTTCCTTCCGTACGGCTCTCCGGAACACGAGGACTTCCCGATGACCGTCACCGAACCGTCCGCCCCCGCACGGCAGGTCGTGCCCGCCGAGGAGCGGTACGCCGCCGAACTGGCCTTCCTCGCCGCCCAGGACACCGGTCCCCGCCCGCCGGGGTGGGTGCTCACCCCGCGCGCGGTGGTGACCTTCGTGTGCGGCAGCGGCGGCGAGGAGCTGGCCCTGCCCAAGCGGCGCGCCGGACTGCCGTCCAAGCTGGTGATCGCGCCGAAGTTCGTCGGCGAACGCGCCCTGGTGGAGCGCTGCGTGGTGACCCTGGCCGGGGAACGCGGGCTGCTGCTCACGGGCGAGCCGGGCACCGCCAAGTCGATGCTGTCCGAGCTGCTGTCCGCCGCCGTGTGCGGCACCGGCGCGCTCACCGTGCAGGGCACGGCGGGCACCACGGAGGACGCCTTCCGGTACGGCTGGAACTACGCGCTGCTCCTGGCCCAGGGCCCGACCCGGCAGGCCCTGGTCGACTCCCCCGTGCTCGCGGCGATGCGCACCGGGCGGGTGGTGCGGGTCGAGGAGATCACGCGCTGCCTGCCCGAGGTGCAGGACGCGCTGGTGTCGATCCTGTCCGACCGGCGGGTGAGCGTGCCGGAGCTGACGGCGACCGAGGACTCGGTGGTCTCGGCGGCCCCCGGTTTCACGGTGATCGCCACCGCCAACCTGCGCGACCGGGGCGTCTCGGAGATGTCGGCGGCGCTCAAGCGGCGCTTCAACTTCGAGACCGTCGGTCCGATCGCGGACCCGGACGCGGAGGCCGCGCTGATCCGCCGGCAGGCCGTCGCCGCCGTGGAGCGGGCCGGGGCGGCCTTCGGGGTGGACGACAGCGTGCTCGACGCGCTCGTCACCGTCTTCCGCGACCTGCGCTCAGGGCGCAGCGCGGAGGGCTGGGACGTGGAGCGGCCCGGTACGGTCATGTCCACGGCGGAGGCCGTGCAGGTGGCGGCCTCGCTGGGGGTCGCGGCCGCGTACCTGCCGGGCGGTGACGTGCTGGACCTGCTGCCGGGCCATCTGCTGGGCGTGGTCCGCAAGGACGACCCGGCCGACCACGGGCGGCTGCTGGGCTACTGGGACGGCCCGGTGCGCCGCCGGGCCGAGGACGGCTCGGCGATGTGGCGCCGGCTCTGGGACCTGCGCGGGAGCCTGCGTTGACGCCCGCCGCCGGCCCGCGGGAGGCCGTGGAGGCCCTGGCCGCCTCGCGCACGCCGTACCTGCTGGGCGTACGGCACCACAGTCCCGCGCTGGCCGCGGTGGTGCCGGCGCTGCTGGACGCCGCGGACCCGGAGGTGGTCTGCGTGGAGCTGCCGGCCGACTTCCAGCCGTGGCTGACCCACCTGGCCGACCCGGAGACGGTCGCCCCGGTGGCCCTGGCGGGGCTGGGGCACGAGGGCCGGCTGGCCTTCTACCCGTTCGCTGACTTCTCCCCGGAACTCGCGGCGCTCCGCTGGGCGCGCGAGCGCGGTGTGGAGGTGCGCTGCTGCGACCTCCCGCTCACGGACACGGGCTGGTCCCGCACCGGCCCGTCCGGGACCGGCCCTGACGGCACCGACGGGACGGCTGCGGCTGCGGCGTGGCCCGGGGCAGAGCCTGCCGACCGGCTGGGCGAAGCCGCCGGACCCGCTGCGGACCACACCGCCGGGGCCGCTGGAGCCGCTGGAGCCGCTGGAGCCGCTGGAGCCGCTGGAGCCGCTGGAGCCGCTGGAGCCGCTGCGGACCGTACCGGCGGACCCGCCGACGCCGCCGACGCCGCCGGAACCGCTCCGGACCACACCCGCGAACCCGCCGAGGCGGCCTCCGGGCTCGGGGCGGAACCTGGCGATGGGCCGGGCTCCGACGTCTCCGGAGCCGCCGACACGCCCCGGCCGGGGCACGCCCCGGCGGACGCGCCGGCCGGCCGGGACGGTGCCGCGCCCGGGCACGCCGTCGGGCGGCGGTCCTATGCGGACGCGCTCGCCGCGTCCGGCACCGGGCGGGACGGGGACGACCTGTGGGACCGGGCCGTGGAGGTCCTGGCTCCGGGCTGCTCCCCGGAGGCCGTCCGCCGCGCCGCCCTGGGCGTCGGCTGGGCCCTGCGCACGGACGTCGGCACCGTCCCGGCGACGGACCTGGCGCGGGAGGCCCACATGCGCCGCGTCCTCACGGCGGCGGCCGAGGGCGGCCGCCGGGTGGCGGCCGTGATCGGCGCCTTCCACGCGCCGGCCCTCCTCACGGGCACCCGGGTTCCGGGGCCTGGCGGGGGTGCCGTGGCCGGCGCCGAAGCCGAAGCCGGGGCCGGCACCGCCCCCGGCGACGGCGGGCCCGGGGGCAGGAACGGCACCCAGGACGCTGCCACCTCCGAAGCCGAAGCCGGGACCCGGACCACCGCCGTCGCCGACGGGTCCGAGGGCCGGACCGGCACCCAGGACGCTGCCACCTCCGAAGCCGAGGCCGAGGCCGGGGCCGGGACCGCCGCTGTCGCCGGCGGGTCCGGGGGGCGGACCGGGGCCGGATCACCGGCCTGCGGCGGGCCCCCGGCCCGGGCCGTCGGCGAGGAAGCCGGGGAGGGGGTCGTGACCTCGTTCGTCGCGTACTCCCACGATCTGCTCGACTCCCGCTCCGGGTATCCCGCCGGGATCCGGGATCCGCTGTGGCAGCAGGCCGTCTTCGAGGCGGGCGGGGATCCGGAGCGGCTGCGGGAGGCGGCCTCGGCCGCCGTCACGCGGCTGTGCCGGGAGCTGCGCCGGGACGGGCACACCGCCGGGACCGGCGAGGCCGCCGAGACCCTGCGGCTCGCCTGCGACCTGGCCGCGCTGCGCGGGCTGCCCGCACCCGGCCGGGGAGAGCTGCTGGAGGCCGTCACCACGGTGCTCGGGCAGGGCGAACCCCTGGGCCGGGGGCGGGCGCTGGCCCGCGCCCTGGAGGCCGTGTTCGTCGGCGCGGCCCGCGGCCGGACCACCCCGCACGCCCCGCGTTCCGGGCTCGGTCCGTCCGTGGAGGCGGAGCTGGCGTCGCTGCGGCTTCCGTCCCCGCAGGACCCGGCCCCGCGCGAGGTACGCCTCGACCCGCTGCGCTCCGAGCTCGACGGGCGCCGCGAGGTGCTGCTCCGGCGCCTGCTGGTGTGCGGGGCCTCGTACGGTGAGCCCGTGGACGTGGCCGGTACCGGCGACGGCACCGCCCTGGGGAGCAAGTGGCGGCTGTCCTGGACCCCTTCGGTCCCGGCCCGCCTGGACCTGGCGGGGGTCCGCGGCGTCACCGCCGCCCAGGCGGCCGCGGGAACGCTGCGCGACCTCGCACGCCGCCAGGCCGCCGAGGGCGGCCCGACGGCGGCGCAGGTTCTGGCCGGGCTCGCCGCCGCCGCGCGCTGCGACCTGCCCGAACTGGTCGACGTACGACTGGAGGAGGCGGCCGCCGTACTGCCGCAGACCGCCGGGGTGGCGGAACTCCTGGAGGCCGTCGACCTGTTGGAGGGGCTGCGGCGCGGCCACCTGCCCGGTACCTCCGCCGCCTCACGGGCGGTCGCCGAGGCCCTGGGCGGTGATCTGCTGGACACAGCGGTCCGTTCGCTGCCCGGCCTCGCCGGGAGCGACGACCCCGCCGACGCGGCCGCCCTGGTGGCCCTCGCCGACCGGGCCGCCGCCCGTCGGCTGGGGCTGCGGATGGACACCGCCCTGGCGGAACTGGCCGCGGACGGGAGCCCGTTGATGCGCGGTGCGGCCCTGGCCGTACGGGTGCTGCTGGACCTCGACGAGGCGGCCGGGATCGGTGCCCGCGCGGCCGCCTGGGTGGACGGGGCCGCCACGGCCGACGGCCGGCGGGCGCTGGCCCGCCGCCTCACCGGGCTGCTCACCGCCGCCGGACCGCTGCTGGAGACCTCTCCCGCCGCGCTGACCCCGCTGCTGGACCGGGTGGACGGCCTGCCCGACGCGGCGTTCCTGGAGCGGCTGCCGGCACTGCGCGCCGGGCTCGAGGCGCTCTCCCCGGCGGCGCGGGACCGGCTGCTGGACACGGTGACCGAGCGGCTCGGCGACCGGCTCGACCTCACGCTCGACGCCCCGCCCGCCCTGCTCGCCCTCTGGGCCGCCGCCGACGCGGCCGGCCTGGGCGCGCTCAAGGAACTCCCGTTGCCCGCGCGCACGACGGAGCCGGCCGCCGACGCGGCGGCGTCCGCCGGCCGGGTGCGGCAGACGCCGTCGGCGGCCGGAGCCGGCCCGTCCACGGACCCGCCGCACCAGCTCACGGGCGCGGCCGCCGGAGCCACGGTGCCCGCGCAACCGCAGCGGCAGGCCGCCGTCGAGGCGGTGCGGGCCGAGCCGGACGACGCGCCGCGTCTGGCCGCCGCCGACCGGTGGCGGCTGCTGCTGGGCCGCCGGCGCGACCGGCTGCCGGCCGGGGCGCTCCGCTACGCCCGCGCCCTCGACGAGCTGTACGGCGCGGGGCGCGGCGAGGGCTCGGGCGACGTGGGCCGGTCCGGTTCCGGCGGCGGCGACGGGGCGTCCTTCCCGACGGCCCGGGAGTGGTCGCAGGAGCTGGAGTCGCTGTTCGGCTCCGACGTCCGGGAGGAGGTGCTCGCGGACGCTGCGGGGGCGGGCCGTACCGACGTACTGGCCCAGCTCGACCCGGCGTCCGTGCGGCCCTCCGTGGACCTGCTGAGCTCCGTGCTCTCGCTGGCCGGCGGCATGCCCGAGCAGCAGCTCGCCCGGCTGCGGCCGCTGGTCAAACGGCTGGTCGACGAACTGACGGCGCAGCTGGCCAACCGGATGCGCCCGGCCCTGTCCGGCCTGTCCACCCCGCGCCCGACCCGCCGCCCCGGCGGCCGGCTCGACCTGGCGCGCACCCTGCGGGCCAACCTGGCGCACACCCGCCGCCACAGCGACGGGCGGGTGGTGGTGGTCCCGGAGCGCCCGGTGTTCCGCACCCGCGCGTCCCGCGAGGCGGACTGGCGGCTGATCCTCGTGGTGGACGTCTCCGGCTCCATGGAGGCGTCGGTGATCTGGTCCGCGCTGACGGCGGCCGTGCTGGGCGGGGTGCCGACCCTGTCCACGCACTTCCTGGCCTTCTCCACCCAGGTCGTGGACCTCACCGGCCGCGTCGCCGACCCGCTCTCGCTGCTGCTGGAGGTCCGGGTCGGCGGCGGTACGCACATCGCGGCGGGCCTCGCGCACGCCCGGACCCTGATCACGGTGCCGAGCCGCACCCTGGTCGTCGTGGTCAGCGACTTCGAGGAGGGCGGCCCGGTCGGCGGCCTGCTCGGGGAGGTCCGCGCACTGGCCTCGTCCGGCGCCCACCTGCTGGGCTGCGCCGCGCTCGACGATTCCGGCGCGCCCCGGTACTCCGTCCCGGTGGCGCGGCAGCTCGTCGCGGCCGGGATGCCGGTGGCCGCGCTCAGCCCTCTCGCCCTCGCCCACTGGGTGGGCGACCGACTCCGTGGGGAGACCTGATGACCGGCCCGCTGTTGCCGCCCGTCGCCGCCGAGGTGACGGCGGAGGCCGTCGAGACCCTGACCGCCCGGCTGCGCAAGAAGCTCGACACCGCCGTGGAGGGCTGCGGGGAGCGCGCGCAGGCCGGTGCGGACGGGAGCGTCACCGTCCGGTTCGGCGAGGACGCGGTGGTGACGCTGC
The DNA here is from genome assembly GCF_042895815.1 of Streptomyces sp. NPDC001373. Lineage (NCBI taxonomy): Bacteria > Bacillati > Actinomycetota > Actinomycetes > Kitasatosporales > Streptomycetaceae > Streptomyces > Streptomyces sp. NPDC001373. Next base: position 339,963 of record NZ_JBIAWQ010000007.1, on the reverse strand, counting down.
GGCCGGGTGCCTCGGGGGCGGTCGCGGAAGCCGCCCAGGCCGCCTGCACCTGCCTGCTGTCCCCGCGCTGCCTGCACCGCGCGGCGGTCCTGACGGCGGCCCCGGTGGCGGACCCGCTGCCCTGGCCCGGTGCGGGCGAGGGCGAGGGGGACGGAGAAGAGCCGGGCCGGGCCGCCGGTACCGGTCCGCACGCCCCGTCGGGTGCCGGGCCGGAGGACGCCTCACCGGCAGACCCCGCCGAGCAGCCCGGCACGCCGGCCTCCGGGCGGGGTCCCGGGCGGGGAACCGCGCCCGGAGCGGGTCCCGGCCGGGGCGGTGTGACCGGCGGGCCGGGAGCGCCGGTCACCGCCGAGGGGACCGCCGCGGCCGGATCCGGTGGCCCGGCCGGATCCGGTGGCGGTGTCGCGGGGCCCGCCGGCGGCGCGGCCGGGGGCTCCGTGGCACCCACGGCCGCCCAGGTACGGGCCGGGGCCGCGCTGTGGGCCGTCGGGGCCGAGGCACTGGCCGCCGGAGTCGCCGCCGGGGGTGCCGTGGTGCAGGCCGAGCTGCTGCGGGCCGCGCACACCGCACGGGTCGCCGGGCTGCCCGCCGCCGAGGCCGGTGCCCTGCGGGTGGTGCGGGGGCTGCGGGCCGCGCGCGAGCGCGCGGCCGGGCAGCGGCTGGCCGACCTGGCCGCGGCCTTCGAGACGCTGCTGCGCACCGCCGCCCTGCTGGCGGCTGGTAGGGGCGGCCCCGGGGTGACGGGGAGCGGCCGCCGCGGCTACGCGTCGGGGGGCTCCCTGAGGGTCCACGGCCTGTGCCGGGAGCCCGTGCTGACCGCGACCGGCTACGGGGGCGTGGTCACCCACCTCCTCGGCGCGGACGGCCTCCCCTACACGCTGTCGGACGTCCGCCCCGGCGGGCTCGCCCGCGCCAAGGGGGCGGGGTCCGCCTCCGTGGCCCTGGGCGGGGGCGCCCTCGACCATGCCGGGCTCGCGCGCGGGGGCCTGCGCATCGCCGGGGCGACGGTCTCCGCCGACGGGCGGCTCGGTTCCGGACGCGGGGTCCGGGCCACACCGGTCCCGGGTGCCTCCTGGGACGGCGAGCCGCTCGCCGCGCTGTTCTCCCGTCCGGCGGCCGAGGCCGTGGCCGCACTGCTCGCACGGGACGCCGAACCGGGCCTGCTGGGCTGCGCCGTGCAGGTCGCGGGCGCGGCCGGCGACCACCTCCTGGTACGGGAGCTGTCGCCCGACGGCACGGTACGGGCGGGCGCACCGCTGCTGCGGCTGCGCCCGGCGCACCCGCACCCGGAGCTGGCGCACACCGCCAACCTGCGCCGCCTGGCCGACCGGCCGGGGCTGGCCCTGCGGGTCGTGGGCCGTCCGGACCCGGACCGGACGGCCACGCTGCTGCCGCTCGCCGTGGGGCCGGTCCCGGGGGCGGCGTACACACTGCGGCTGCCGTCCGAGTGGCGGGACCGGGCCGACCTCGGCTACGACCGCCTCCAGGGCGGCCACGTCACCGACGCCCCCGCACCCGTGGTCGGCTCCGTCGAGCCGGGTCCCGACCTACTCGCCGACTCGCCCCTGTGGCGGGTGGGGCGGCTGCTGGAGGCGGGGGTCGCGGGCGGGCGCCGAGCAGTGGCGGAGTCGGCGCGGTCACCCGAGTCGGCGGGCGCGTACGCACCGCTGCGCCGGGCCGGGTTCACGGCGGCGGCCGATCTGGCCGCCGACCTGGTGGCCGAGGCGCAGCGGCGGCCCCGGGACGCCTTCGGCCGGCTCACCGACCCCTCGGCCGACGGGTACGCCTGGGCCTGGCTGGCGGCCTCGACGCACCTGACGGCGGCGCGGCGGTCCCTGGTGGCCGGGTCCTGGGTGTAGGCCGTTCGGCTTGCGGACTCCACGGGACCGAAGGGCACAATGGGCGCTAACGGTGTGAAAACCGGATGAAATTGCATAAACCATGCAGATCATTCGGGTTTCACCTTTCCTGATTCCTGCACCCGCCCGGTGGGAGGGGAATGTGAGTTCCGAACCGCTGTCAGAGCGTCCCACCGGTCCGCCTTCCGGCCCCCTGTCCGGCCGTCAATCCGGCGACCAGGCGGGCCCCCAGCCGCCCCCGCCCACGACCGGCGGGGAGATTCCGTCCGGCCCGGAGGGTCCCCCGTCCGGCTCCGGCGGGGGCGGGGGCGGGGGCGGCGGCCCGACTCCCTCCTCCGGCGGGGGCGGCCACGGCCCCTGGTGGCGTTCCGTGCCGCGGATCGCGGCGATCACCGCCGCCGTGGTCGTCGCCGTGGTCCTGGCCGTCGTCCTGGGCCGCCCGGGCGGCCAGCCGGCGAGCGCCGGCGAGGTCATCCTCCAGCCCACGGACGACGCGGGTGTGGACCCGTACACCCCGTCCACGGCGAACACGACCGCGTCCATGCCGGCGGCGGCGCCCAGTACGGCTCCCGCCAGGAAGGACGCCATCGCGAGCGTGGCGGGTTCGGAGCCCGGACTCTACGGCGGCACCCGCAACACGGCGGCCTGTGACGTGGAGAAGCAGATCCGCTACCTGTCGGCCGACCCGGCCAAGAACCGCAGCTTCGCCTCCGTCGTGGGGGTGCAGGAGTCCGCGGTACCGAGCTACCTGCGGTCGCTGACTCCCGTGCAGCTGCGTTCGGACACCCGGGTCACCAACCACGGCTACCGCGACGGCGTCGCCACCAGCTACCAGGCCGTGCTCCAGGCCGGGACGGCCGTGCTGGTGGACAAGTACGGGGAGCCGAAGGTGCGGTGCGCCTGCGGGAACCCGCTGAGCCGGGTCGTTCCGCAGCCGGGCACACCGCGGCAGACGGGGCACCGCTGGGCGGGGTACCAGCCGCAGAACGTCGTGGTCGTCAACCGCGCGCCCCGGCCGGTCAACGTCTTCGTCCTCTACGACCAGAAGCAGAAGCAGTGGGTCCACCGGTACACGGGTGACCAGGTCCACCACGACAAGCCGGCGCCTCCCCCGCCCCGGCACTGGCCGACGACCCCGCCGCCCCCGCCGACGACGTACCCGCCCGGAACGCGGACGCCGGGAACGCAGACGCCCGGAACCCAGTCCCCGGGAACCAGGCCGCCGACCACGCAGTCCCCCGGCACGCAGTCCCCCGGCACGAAGCCGCCGTCGACCAAGCCGCCGACCACCGAGCCCCCGTCGACGCAGACGCCCGGCGTGAAGCCGCCGACGGCCACGCCGACGCCCACGGGCCCCTCGCCGGCGACCGAGACCCCGGCCACTCCCACCCCGACCACCGGGACCAAGGAGACGCCGGCCCCGACGCCGACCCCGGCGACCGAGACCCCGGCCCTGAAGCCGACCCCGACCGCCCCCGCCCCGGTGCCCTCGGCCACCGAGCCGCCCACCACCCAGCCTCCGGCCACCCGGCCGCCGGCGACGGAACAGCCCACGACGCAGGCACCGGCGCCGACCCAGGCACCCCCCACTCCTCCGCCCGCCACGGAAGCCCCGCAGACCCAGGCCCCGGCGCCTGCGACCCAGCCGCCCGCCCCTGACCAGAACCAGAACGAGCAGCACGACCAGAACCAGAACAACCGGCAGAACCAGAACAACCAGAACCAGAACGGCTACTAGCCCGGCCTTCAGCCCTCCCGCCGCGGCCCCGCCTCCGGCGGGAGGTCCCTGACGAACGCGAGCCCGTCGATCCCGGCCAGACGGGCCGGGTCCAGCGGGGCGTAGCCGAACCAGGGCGAGACGCGCGGTGCGACCGGCGTACCGTCGAGGGCGGCGGCCAGCCGGCGGGCGTCCACCAGGCAGCGGTCCCCGGGGAGCGCGTAGAGGAGACCCTCGACGGTGTCCGGCGCCGGAACGTCCACCCCGTGCCCGCGGATCGTGCCGACGGCCGTGGCCACGAAGGCGTACTCCCCGCCGAGACGGGCACTCACCAGCGCGCCGGCGCTCCACCACTCCAGCGGCGCGCCGCCCATCCTCATCGTGCTCTTCTCCCGCTGGAGGTGGGCGTTGTGCGCGAAGGCCAGGACCGGGCCCCGGTCGGCGAGTGCCAGGAGGTTGCCGGCCATCATCCGGCCGCGCGCGCCCAGCAGCCGGGTCATCCGGGCCGGCGACCCGTCGGCCATGGCGTGGTGGTAGCGCAGGAGGCCGGTGGCGGTGCGCCCGTGCAGCCGGGCCCGCTCCCAGTCGTCCCGCGAGGTGGCCGCGATCAGGTGCGGGGTCTGTTCGTCGAGCAGCTCCACCAGGTCGTCGGCGAGCAGCCGCAGCTCCCGGGCCTCGGACGACCGCCCCACGGACAGCGCCGGGTCCCCCATCACGCCCTCGTCGGTCCAGCGGTCGTCGGACCCGAGCAGGCGGTCGAGCGCACCGGCCGTACAGGGGAGCAGCGAGGGGTCCACCGAGGCCGCGAGGAAGCCGTGAAGCGCGGTGAGGGCCTCCCGCGGGCTCGCGGCGCCGGTGATCTCCAGCGGGCCGTCGAACCCGGCGAAGCGGACCTGGTCGCGGGCGCGGCGGCCCTCGTTGTACTCCCGCATCCGGCGCACGAGCTCGCGGTTGGCGGCGGAGGCCCCGAACCCGTGGCTGAAGCCGCGTTCCATGACCTCGTCGAGGGTGCCGGTGCCCCCGGTGACGTACGCGTCGACGGCCAGGCCCTTCAGGCAGTCGCTCTCGATCGCGACCGTCCGGTAGCCCTCCTCTTCGACGAGCTGCCGGAAGAGGTCGTTGCGCAGGTCGAGGAGGGCGTCCTCGCCGTGGGTGGGCTCGCCCAGGGCGAGCAGCCGGGGTCGGGTGCCGAGCCGCCGCAGGAGGGCGGCGGCCCCGACGGGGTACGTCGTGTCCTTGATGCCGTTTGCCATGCCTTCAACGCTATCGTTGAAGCTTCGGTGGAGACTTTTTCCGCTCGTGGCCGCGCTATTTTCGATGGTGTGGAAGAAAACCTTCAAACGGGCAGGAAGCTCAGGCCGGTCGATCTGGCGCGGGCGCACGGTCTGTCCACCCAGGCCGTCAGGAACTACGAGGAGGCCGGGGTCCTCCCGTCCGCCGCCCGCACCCCCGCCGGCTACCGCGCCTACACCCCGGTGCACGCCCTGGCCCTGTCCGCGTTCCTGGCGCTGGTCCCCGGCCACGGCCACGCGACGGCGTCGGCGGTGATGCGGGCGGTGAACCGGCAGGCGGTCGACGAGGCGTTGCGCCTCATCGACCAGAGCCACGCCCGGCTGCTGGAGGACCGCAGCACCCTCGAGACCGTGGAGCGGGCCGTACGCGATCTGGCGTCCGCACCGGGCGCGGCGGCGGACACGGCGGGCGGCACCACGGCGGACGGGGCGGGTGGGGCGGACGCGGCGGGCGGCCGGTTCATCGGGCCGCTGGCCCGGGAGCTCGGGATCCGGCCCGCGACGCTACGCGCGTGGGAGGCCGCGGGGCTGGTGCGCCCCGGCCGCGACCCGCTGACCGGGTACCGCGTCTACGACGGGGCCGCCGTGCGGGACGCCCGGCTCGCGCGCCAGCTCCGGCGGGGCGGCTACCCGCTGGAGCAGATCGCGCCGCTGGTCGAACGGGTGCGGGGGGCCGGCGGACTGGAGCCGCTGGAGGCCGCGCTGGGCGACTGGCGCGCCCGGCTGTCGGCGCGCGGACGGGCCCTGCTGGCGGGGGCCGCGGCGCTGGAGACCTACCTCCGCGGGCCTGTCAAGTAACGAACAGCCGGGGCTACGGCCCCGTTCCTCCCCCGGGCACGGTGGAAATCCACCGCCCCGAGCACCCGCGGGTGCCGGAGCGACCGTCCGGACCGGAGGCATCATGTTCCGTCGTGCTGGGGACCGCGTGACCCGCCGTCCCCGACTCGTCCTCCTCGCCGCGCTGGTCTTCCTCGTCCTGTCCGCCGTGTTCGGCGCGGGAGCGGCCGTCGGGCTCAAGAGCCAGGGGTACGACGACCCGCACTCCGAGTCCAGCCGTGCCGCCCGGGTGGCGGCCGGGCACGCGGGAGCCGCCCCGAACCTGGTCCTCGTCGCGCGGGCCGCCTCCGGCTCCGTCGACGACGCCGCGGCCCGCAGCGCCGGCGAGGCGCTGACGGCGCGGCTCGCAGCCGAGCCCCATGTGAGCGGCGTGTCCTCGTACTGGTCCCGGTCCGCGGGGGCGCCGGAGCTGCGCGGCCGGGACGGCCGGGCGGCCATGCTGGTGGCGCACCTGGACGGTGAGGGGGAGCGGCTCGGGGAGCGCGCCCGGAGGCTGGCCGGGGAGCTGGGCACCCGCCCCGGCGGGGCCAAATCACCCCTGACGGTCCGTGTCGGCGGTGCGGCCCTCGTGGACGCCGAGCTCCAGGACGTCTCGGAGTCCGACCTGAAGCGGGCCGAGGCCGTCGTCCTGCCGGGAACGCTGGTCCTGCTGGTGCTGGTGTTCGGCAGTGTGGTGGCCGCGGCCCTGCCCCTGCTGATCGGGGTACTGGCGATCGCGGGGACGCTGCTCGTACTGGGCCTGCTGGGGGCGGTCACCGACGTGTCCGTGTTCGCGCTGAACCTCACCACGGCGCTCGGCCTGGGGCTGGGCATCGACTACGGGCTGCTGGTCGTCTCCCGGTTCCGCGAGGAGCTGGCCGCCGGACACGCCCCGCGCGAGGCGGCCGTGCGGACGGTGCGGACGGCCGGGCACACCATCGGCTTCAGTGCGGCGACGGTCGCGGCCGCGCTCGCGACCCTGCTGGTCTTCCCGCCGTACTTCCTGCGCTCCTTCGCGTACGCGGGCATAGCCGTGGTGGCGATCGCGGCCGTCAGTGCCGTGACGGTGCTGCCGGCGCTGCTCACGCTGCTCGGCGGGCGGGTCAACGCCTGGCCCGTGCCCTGGCGCCGCCGGGTGCGCTCCGGCTCGCGCTCGCGCCTGTGGGAGGGGCTGGCGCGGGTCGTCGTACGCCGGCCGCTGCTGGCGGCGCTGCCGGTGATCGGCCTGCTGCTGGTGCTCGCCGCGCCCTTCGCGCACGCGGGCTTCGCCACTCCGGACGACCGGGCGCTGCCGGCGGGCTCGCCGGCCCGGCAGACCGGCGACCTGGTGCGCGACGGGTTCGACCCGCAGGGCGCGAGCGCGCTGACGGTGGTGCTGACGGGCGCGGTGTCCCCGTCGGAGCGTGCCGACTACGCGCTGAGGCTGTCGCGGCTGCCGCAGGCGGCCCGGGTGGTGGGGCCCTGGGGCGGGTTCCGGCAGGGCCTGCCGGAACCGGCTCCCGGGGGCGCCTCCGGGCCCGTTCCCGGGCCGGCGTCCCGGTCGGCCTCCGGGTCCGGCGGGGCCGTCGCCGTCGGCGGGGGCCCGGAGCGGCTCTCCGTGGTGCCGCTGTCCGACCCCCGCTCGAGCGCCGCCCAGCGGCTCGTGCACGACGTCCGCGCCACTCCGGCCCCGGCGGGCGCCTCCGTCCTCGTGGGCGGGCCGAGCGCGGTCCTGGTCGACGCCAAGGCCACGGTGGAGGCCCGACTCCCGCTCGCGCTCTACCTGATCTCGCTCACCACCTTCGCCCTGCTGCTCGGCTTCACGCGCAGCCTGCTCCTGCCGCTGAAGGCGATCGCACTGAACGCCCTGAGCCTCGCGGCCGTCCTCGGCGCGATGGTGTGGGTCTTCCAGTCGGGCCATCTGCGGAGCCTGCTCGGCTTCACCCCCGGTCCGCTCAGCACCACGATGCCGGTGCTGCTGTTCTGCATCGTCTTCGGACTCTCGGTGGACTACGAGGTGTTCGTCCTCGCGCGCATCAAGGAGGCGCACGAGGCCGGGGAGGGGAACTCCGCCTCGATCGTCTCGGGCATCGCCCGCACCGGCGGCATCGTCACCACCGCCGGCGCCCTGCTCGCCTTCACCCTGCTCGGCTTCGGCACCTCGCGGGTCTCCCTCCTCCAGTTCTTCGGGATCGGCGCCGGCCTCGGCGTCCTCCTCGACGCCACCCTCGTGCGGGGCGTCCTCGTACCGGCCCTGATGCGGCTGGCGGGCACCTGGAACTGGTGGGCGCCCTGGCCCGTCACCGCGGCGCGGCCGGCGTCCCGTCCCCCACCGCGGCCGCCACCGACGGCCCGCCGGTGCCCCACCCGGGCGCTCCTGGCCGCGCCCCTGCGGCCCACCCTGACCCCGCCCCCCGCACACCCCGCCCCGTGACCACGACACGGAAGACCGAAGGAAGACCGTCATGACCGACATCGCCATCACCGGACTCGGCTGCCGATTCCCGGGCGCCCGGGACGCCCGCGCCTACTGGAAGCTCCTGATCAGCGGCGAACGCCAGTTCTCCACCGTCCCCGCGGAACGCTGGGACCACCGGGACTTCCACGAGCCCGGCGACCGCTCCGCCCCCCACGCCGCGTACACCGACCAGGTCGCCTTCCTGGACGGGGTGGACCGCTTCGACGCCCTCCACTACGGGGTGCCCCCCGCACGCGCCCGGGCCATGGACCCGCAGCACCGGCTGATGCTCGACGTCACCCGCGAGGCCCTCGACGACGCGGGGATGGGGCGCGGCGACTTCGACCGGGAGAACACCGGGGTTTTCTTCGGCATCTCGGTCTCCGACTACAAGGACCTGATGGCCGCGCCCCTGAGGGCCGCCTCCCCGGCCGGGGAGGGGCGGGTGCGGCGGTCCGGCGCGGTGCAGCCCTTCAGCCTCCCCGGGAGCCTGCTCAACATGGCGTCCGGGACGGTGAGCCGGCAGTTCGACCTGGGCGGGCCCAGTCTCGCCGTCGACGCGGCCTGCTCCGGCTCGCTGGTCGCCCTCGACCAGGCGATCGCCCAGCTGCACCGGGGCACCTGCCGGATCGCCGTCGTCGGCGGCGTGTACCTCAACCTCACGCCCGACAGCCTGGTCGGCTTCTCCCGGCTGCGGGCGCTGTCCGCCTCCGGGGTGTGCCGCCCGTTCGACGCGGAGGCCGACGGCTTCGTCCTCGGCGAGGGCGCCGGGACGGTCGTCGTGCGGCCTCTCGCCGACGCGCTCGCCGCCGGGGACCGGGTCTACGCCGTGATCAGGGGCATCGGCTCCGCCAACGACGGGGCCTCCCCCGGGCCGCTCGTCCCCACCGCCGAGGGCCAGCTGCGCGCCATGCGCCGGGCCTACGAGGACGCGGGGCTCCCCCCGTCCGCGGTGGGCTTCCTGGAGGCGCACGGCACCGGCACCGCCGCCGGGGACCGGGCGGAGATCGAGGCTCTGCGGCGGCTGCGCACCGAGTGGCCGGACGACGACCCCGGCCTGTGCTACCTCGGTTCGGGCAAGGCCCTCATCGGGCACTCCCTGTCGGCGGCGGGCATCGCGGGCCTGATCAAGACGGCCCTCGTCGTCCACCACCGCACCATCGTCCCGCAGCCGCGCACCGCAGCGCACCCGGACCTGGGGGTCGCCGCGACCGGGCTGCGCTTCGCGGGAACCGCCCTGCCGTGGGCGGACGGGGAGGTCCCGCGCCGGGCCGCTGTCAGCTCGTTCGGCTTCGGCGGCACCAACGTCCACGTGGTGCTGGAGGAGCGGCCCGGGCCGGCTCCGGTCCGCCCGTCCGTGCGGGCCGCGGACCCGGCGCCCCAGCTCGTCCTGCTGTCGGCCGGCAGCCTGCGGCTGCTGGACCGGCACATCGGCGACGTGCTCGACACCCTGGAGGCGCTCGATCCTGCGGACCGGCCCCCGCTCGGGGCGCTGGCCCACACCCTGGGCGCGCGGGAGCCGCTCAGGGCCCGGCTCGCGATCGTGGCCGCCGACACGGAGGAGTTCACGGAGCGCCTGCGCCGGGCCCGCCGGCAGCTGGAGGACGGCGCGCTCGGCGACCTCGGCGACGACGCCTTCGCCGCCGGGGCCCCGCTGCCGGCGGCCCGGCGCCGGATCGCCCTCCTCTACCCGGGCCAGGGCAGCCAGCGGCCCGGCATGATGCGGGGCCTCTACGAGGGGTACGCCGGGTTCCGCGCGGCCGTCGACGCCCTGGGCACCGTGGCCGGACCCGACGCGGCCGCCCTGCTGTACGGGCCAGCCGGCGCCCGCGGCGGGGCCGGGGAGGCCGCGCGGCGGCTCACCGCCACCGACGTCTGCCAGCCGGTGCTGGGCACCGTCCAGCTCGCCGCCACCCGCCTCCTCGCCGACTGCGGCGTGACCCCCGACCTCACCCTGGGACACAGCGCCGGGGAGTTCGCGGCGGCCGCCGCGGCCGGGGCCCTGACCGGCGAGGACACCGTACGGCTGCTGGCGGCCCGGGGCGCGGCCCTGCGGCGGGCCGCGCAGAGCGGTCCGCCGGGCGGGATGATCGCCGTGCAGACGGACGAGGAGACCTGCCGGCGGCTGGCCGACGGCATCGACGGCGTGTGGCTCGCCTGCTTCAACGAGCAGCGGCAGACCGTGGTCAGCGGCACCGCGGAGGGCCTGACCTCCCTGCGGTGGGCCTGCGCCGGGGCCGGAGTGGTCACGGCGGCACTGGAGGTGGCGGGGGCCTTCCACTCCCCGCTGGTGGCCCCGGCCGAGGAGGAGGTGCGCACGGCCCTCGCCGGGCTGCGGGTCGGCGCTCCCGCCCTGACGTTCGTGTCGACGGTGGACGGGGAGCCCTGCACGGACCCCGCCGTTCTGCGCGGGCTGTGGGCCCGGCACGCCTCGGCGCCGGTCCGCTTCACCGACGCCGTCCGCACCGCCTACGACCGGGGCGCCCGCGTCTTCCTCCAGGTGAACGGCGGCGGCTCGCTGCTCACCCCGGTCCGCCGCACGCTCTACCACCACGACGACGTCCACGTCCTCGCCGCCGATGAGGCGGCGGCGGGGGGCGACGGGCGCGGCTTCGTGCGCACCCTGGCCCGGCTCGCGGTCCTGGGCGTCCCGGTCGACCCGCGGGGCCTGGTCCCCGCCGAGGACCGCCGTCTGCTGGACCTGCCCCCGGCCGGTCTGGACACCCGGTCCTACTGGGTGCCCGGAGCACCCGTCGAGGACGGCCGCGCCGGGGCCTCCGTCCCGCCGCCGCGGCCCGCTCCCGCCGGGGGGAGGCCGGCGGACGACACCCCGTACGAGCTCCTCGGGCTGATCCGGCAGCAGGTCGCCCTCCTGACCCATCTCACCGGCGCCCTCCCCGCCCCGGAGCCCCGGGCCGCGACCGGCCCCGCCCCGGCTCCGGCCGACCCCGCACCGGCCCCCGGGGCTCCGTCGGGGCGGGCGGCGGCCACCCCTGCGGCGACACCCTCGCCGGCCCCCGCGCCGGACACCCCGGCCCCGACCCGGGACGCCCCGGCGCCGGACGCCCCGGCCGCGGCCGGTCCCGCACCAGCGGCCCCCTCCGACCCGCCCGCGGCCCCCGCCCCGGAACCGGTCCGGGCGGAGCCCGTACCTGCCCCGGCGCGGCCCGTCGACCCGTCCGAAACGTCCGCACCGGCCGGCGGGGTCGACGCGGCCACCGCGTCCGTGCTCGCGCACGTGGCCCGGATCAGCGCCTTCCCCGTCGAGCACCTGCGCGGGGACCAGCTGCTGGTCGACGACCTCGGCTTCGACTCGCTGATGCTGACCGACCTGTTCACCGCCCTCGCCGGGGAGTGGCCGCAGTGGGCGTTCGACGAGACGGCCGCGGACCGGCCGACCGTCGCCGGCCTCGCCGCGCTGGTCGCGGACGCCTCCCCGGTCCCCGTACCCGAGGCGGACACGGTCCCCGTACCGGCACCCGCCCCCGTACGCCCGGCCGCCGAGGCGGCCCCGGCCCCGGACCCCGGCCCGGTGCCCGAGGAGCACACGCGGATCGAGTGCTTCCCGGAGGTCGTCGGCCACAACGAGCGCTTCGCCCTGCTCGCCCGGACGGGGCTGGCCAACCCGTACTCCCTCGTCCACGAGGGCGGCATGACCGACACCACCGTGGTCGGGGGCCGGGAGCTCCTCTCCTTCTCCGGCTACAACTACCTCGGCATGGCAACGGACCCGCGGGTCACGGCGGCCGCCCGGGAGGCCGTGGAGCGCTTCGGCACCTCCGTGTCCGCCAGCCGGCTGCTCTCCGGCAGCCGCCCCCTCCACCTGGAACTGGAGGCGGAACTGGCCGGCCTGCTCGGCTGCGCGGCCTCCCTCACCCTGGCCAACGGTCACGCCACGAACGTCACGACCATCGGGCACCTCGTCGGCCCCGGGGACCTCGTGGTCCACGACGCCCTCGCCCACGACAGCATCCTCCAGGGCTGCCGCCTCTCCGGCGCCACGCGGCGGCCGTTCCCGCACGACGACGCGGCCGCCCTGGACGCCTTCCTCGGGCAGGTCCGCCACCGGTACCGGCGGGTGCTCGTGGTCGTCGAGGGCGTCTACAGCATGGATGGCGACATCGCCGACCTGCCCGCCCTCATCGCGGTCAAGCGGCGGCACGGTGCCCTGCTGATGGTCGACGAGGCCCACAGCGTCGGCACGATCGGCCCGGCGGGCGGCGGCATCGGCGAGTACCACGGCGTCGACCGCGAGGACGTCGACCTCTGGGCGGGCACCCTGTCCAAGGCGCTGGGCAGCTGCGGCGGCTACGTGGCGGGGAGCCGGCGGGTGGTCGACTACCTGCGCTACACCGTTCCGGGGTTCGTCTACAGCGCCGGCATGACCCCGGCGGACACCGCCGCCGCCCTGGCCGCGCTGCGCCTGCTGCGGGCCGAGCCGCAGCGCGTGGCCCGGCTCGCGGCGAACGCCTCCCTCTTCGCCCGCCTTGCGCGCGACGCGGGCGTCGACATCGGGGAGAGCCACGACACGCCCGTCGTCCCGTGCATCGTCGGGGACTCGTTGAAGACCCTGCGCCTGGCGCAGGCCCTGTTCCGGCGGGGCATCAGCGTCAACCCCATCCTCCATCCGGCCGTTCCGGAGGAGCTGGCCCGGCTGCGGTTCTTCGTCACCCGCGACCACACGCCCGACCAGATCCACCGGGCGGTGACCGCGCTGGCGCAGGAGCTGCGCCGGCCGGACACGGCCGGCGCCGGCGCACCGGACGCCCCCGACGCCCCCGACGCGGCTCCGGCCGCCGCCTGACCGGGGGCCCGCCATGGACACCGTCTTCCGTCCGCTCGTACCGGGCAGCGTCCACCACTGGGGCGGCGCCGGGCTCCTCGTGGCCCGCCGCCCCGACCTCACCCACCTGCCGCTGTGCCTCTCGGCCGCCGAACAGCGGGTGGCCCACGCCCTCCCGGCCTGGCGGCGGTCCGAGTGGATGGCCGGCCGGCTGCTCGCCAAGCGCCTGGCCGGGGAGCTCGTCGGGGCGCCGGCGCGGGAGGTGGAGGTTCTCCCCCGGGAGGACGGCAGCCCGCACCTGCTGGTCGGCGGGCTTCCGCTGCCCTCCCTGCACGTCTCCATCAGCCACACCCCCGGCCACGCCGCCGCGGCGCTGGCACCGGAGCCGGTGGGCGTGGACCTGTGCGAGACGGCCTCCGCGGACACCGTGCGCCGGGTCGCCGGCCACGCCTTCTCCCTGGGGGAGCTCTCCCTCATCGGCACGGACCACGACGAGGCCCTGGCCGGGGCCTGGGCGCTGAAGGAGGCCGCCGTCAAGGCCGACCGCAGCGGGGTCTTCGGCGAAGCCCCGCGCCGGATCCCGCTCCTGGGGCTGCGGCCCCCCGCACTCGGCGGACCGCGCCGGGCGATGGCCTGGCGGGCCGGGGACGCGGTCGTGGCCCTCGTCCTCGCGCACCCGTGACGCGGCGGGCGGCACTGCGTTGGTGCTCCCCGCCCGGCCGGATCATGCTTGTCAGTGGAGCACCCTGGCCGGACTAGCGAGGGCGAGATGAGCGGCGATGGCGCAACTTCCCACCTTTCCCGGTGAGGGGCCGCAGGAGACGAGCGCCCCGGGCGGGGCGGCGTACACCGCCACGGCCACGATCGGTGACGACGGCGTCGTGACCGACTGGGGCGAGGGCGCCGCCCGGCTCCTCGGCTACGCGCCCTCGGAGGTCGTGGGACGGCCCGCCGCCCGGCTGCTGGCCGAGGGGGGCGGGGCCGGGCAGGGGATCGGGCCGGGGCAGGACCGGTGGAGCGGCACGGTGGCGCTGCGGCACCGGGACGGCCGGCGCGTCGAGGTACCGCTGCTGGCGCACCGCTGGACGTCCACGCGCGGGACCGTGAAGTGGAGCGTGGTGTCCGCCGTGGCGGGTCCGGCCGACGCGCCCTGGGACGCTCCGCTGGACGAGTGGGCCTTCGCCCAGTCGCCCTGTTTCCTGGCCGTCTTCGACGCGGACCTGCGGCTGCTGCGGGCGAACGCCGGCATGCAGCGCACGCTGTCCTTCACGGAGGACCAGATGCGCGGGCTGCGCCTGCCGGAAATCGCCCCGGACCCCGTGAGCGACGAGACGGAGCGCAGGATGCGGCTCGTGGTGGAGACCGGCGAGCCCCAGAGGCTGACCGCGTTCGTCCCCCCGGCGGGCGAGGACCGGGAGCAGGCCTGGGAGACCTCGCTGGCCCCGCTGCGCGACCGGGACGGCAGGTTGCGGGCCGTGTGCCTGGCCGCGCACGACCGCGGCGGGGCCGAGGGCGCCCCGCACCCGGAGCACCTGCGGCTGGCCCAGGAGCTCACGGCCGGGCCCGCGCAGGACGCCGCGGAGGCGCAGCCGCACGGCCGGGAGCAGCGCGAGCACACCACCACCATGACACTGCAACGGAGCCTGCTCCCGCACACGCTGCCCGAGCAGGGGGCGCTGGAGATCGCCTCCCGCTACCTGCCCGCCGGCGGCGAGGCGGGCGTGGGCGGCGACTGGTTCGACGTGATCCCGCTGTCCGGGGCGCGGGTGGCGCTGGTGGTGGGCGACGTCGTCGGGCACGGCATCCGCGCCTCGGCGACCATGGGCCGGCTGCGCACCGCCGTACGCACCCTGGCGGACGTCGACCTGCCGCCCGACGAGCTGCTCACCCACCTCGACGACCTGATCATCCATCTGTCGGCCGACGAGGCCGACCCGGAGGTGCCCGAGGAGTCCGCCGGGGGCATCGGCACGACCTGCCTGTACGTGGTCTACGACCCGGTCACCCGCCGCTGCACGGTGGCGCGGGCGGGGCATCCACCGCCGGCGGTGGTGTCGCCGGAGGGCTCGGTGTACCTGCTCGACGTGCCGGCGGGCCCGCCGCTGGGCCTGGGGGGCCTGCCGTTCGAGACGGTGGAGGCGGAACTGCCCGAGGGCAGCCTCCTGGCCCTGTACACCGACGGTCTGCTCCAGGCCCGCGAGCACGACCTGGACGAGGCCCTGGACACGCTGTTCGGTGCCCTGACCCGGCCCGCCTCGACCCTGGACACGGTCTGCGACCGGGTGCTGACGGCCCTGCTGACCCACCGTCCCGACGACGACGTGGCGCTGCTGATCGCCCGGACACGGGCCCTGCACGCGGACAAGGTGGTGGTCTGGGACCTGCCGTCCGACCCCTCGGTCGTCGCCGACGCCCGCCGGTACACCACGGAGCAGCTGACGGCGTGGGAGCTGGACGACGCCTCGTTCGTCGCGGAGCTGGTGGTCAGCGAACTGGTCACGAACGCCATCCGCTACGGCCGGCCGCCCATCCAGCTGCGGCTGATCCACGAGAACAACACGCTGATCTGCGAGGTCTCCGACGCCAGCAGCACCGCCCCGCACATGCGGCGCGCCCGGACCTTCGACGAGGGCGGGCGGGGCCTGCTGCTGGTGGCGCAGCTGGCGCAGCGCTGGGGCACCCGGCACGCCCCCACCGGCAAGACCATCTGGGCCGAGCAGTCCCTCGTGGGGTTCTGAGGCCCGGGGCGCGGGCGCCGGGTTCCCCCGTCCGGCCCCCTGTGACGCGCCTGTGACAGTCGACGGACAACTCCATGAAGTGGCACCTTCAGGCTCTTTATCAGGGACATACAGCGACATTCCGATACATGTCCCCCTGCTTCCAAGGGTGTGAGCAGCAGCGATGACCGAGCCGACACGGCGGAGGAAATCCCATGAGCCTCACCCTCGTCATGGAGCACGTCGAAGCCCCCTCGACCACCGCCTCTCTGGCCCCGCGCGAGCAGGAGGCACTGCGCCACATCGCCGCCGGCTGCACCTACCTCCAGGCCGCCCGCAACATGGGCCTCTCCAAGCACACGGTCGACGCCTACCTGCGCCGCATCCGCGCCAAGTTCGGTGTCAACAGCACGGCGGAGCTGACCCGCCTCGCCATCTCGATGGGCCTCTGACACGGAGGCCCCGGCCCCGGGACCCGAACCCCGCGACCCGGCCCTACGGCCCGTACGGCATCCCGCCGTACGGGCCGTCCTGCCGTGTCCGGAAGACGGGCAGGGCCCATGCGGGGGGCGCCTGGGGCGGCTCGGGGATCGCCGAGACCTCGGTGGCCGGGTGGTCGCCCCCGGTCCGCGGGCGGCCGTCCCCGGGTTCCGGGTCCACGCGCCGGCCGGGCGTCCCGGTCGCGGCGCGCAGGGCGGCGACGAACTCCAGGCAGGTGGCGTACCGGTCCTCGGGCACCTTGGCCAGGCCCTTGGCCAGCACCTCGGAGACGGCCGGGGCGATGTCCGGCCGCTTCCCGGTGAGGGGGGGCGGACGGTCGTACTGGTGCGCCCACAGCAGGGCGGTCGGATCGGCGTCGCGCCCGAAGGGCGGCCCGCCCGCGAGGGTCTCGTAGACCACGCAGGCGAGGCTGTAGAGGTCGCACCTGCCGTCCACCGGGCGGCCGGAGATCTGCTCGGGCGCCATGTAGTCGACCGTGCCGACGAACTCCCCGGCGGTGGTGAACCCGGTGGGGGCCAGCCTCTTCTTCGTGAGCCCGAAGTCGGTGAGGTAGATGTGCTCGGGGTGGTCGCTGTCGGTGCCCGCGGCGACCAGGATGTTGCCGGGCTTGACGTCCCGGTGGACGAGGTCGTGGTCGTGGGCCGCGTCCAGCGCGGAGGCCACCTGGCCGGCGATGCGCAGGGCAGTGGTGACGGGGAGCGGGCCCTCCCGGTCCAGCAGGGCCCGCAGGTCCAGGCCGGAGACGTAGCGCATGGCGATGTAGAGGACCCCGTCGGTCTCCCCCGCTTCGAACACCGGCACGATGTGGGGGTGGTCGATGGAGGCGGCCACCCGTGATTCGTGGGTGAAGCGGCGCCGGAAGGTCTCGTCGCGGGCTCGTTCGGGGGCGATCAGCTTGAGCGCGACCGCACGGTCCAGCCGCAGGTCCCTGGCCTGGTAGACGACGGCCATGCCGCCGCGGCCGATCATGCGCTCGACCAGGTATCCCGCGATCTGCCGGCCGATGAGCCCGGAGGCCCGGCCCGCGTACAGGTGCAGATTGGATGCCGTGCCCATCAGGCGCCGCCCTCACCCGGCCGCCGCGGACGCACAGGGGGTGCGGCGGGCCGCTCTTCGCTCATCGAAAGTCTATCCAGTGATCGATACGGATGCCGCTTGTCGGCGACGGCGGTCCGGACACGCGCGGCGCCCTCCGGGGCGGGGTGCTCCGGAGGGCGTCCGAGGGGTGGCCGGCGGGGGTCAGTCGGAGCCGCCGTCGCCACCGCGTCCGCCGCCTCCGCCGGTCTCGCAGCCGACGCCGACGCAGATGCCGCCGTCGCCGCCCCGGCCTCCGTCGCCGCCGTCGCCCCCGGCCGGCGCGGCCCCGCCGTTGCCGCCGTTGCCGCCGTTGGCGCTGCCGCTGCAGACGCCGGCGCAGACACCGCCCTTGCCGCCGTTGCTGCCGTTGCCGCCGCGCGTGCCGTCGGTGCCGTTGCCGCCGTTGGCGCTGCCGTTGCAGAGGCCGGCGCAGACACCGCCGTTGCCGCCGTTGGTGCCGTTGACCGTTCCGTTGCAGCGGCCGGCGCAGACGCTGTCGCCGACGCGGACGCTTCCGTTGCCGATGTTCACTCCGCCGGTGCTGAGGCCGGATCCGCTGCCGAGGAGTTTTCCGATCCGGCTGCCGGAGCCGGAACCGGAGCCGTGATGTCCGGTGAGGACCTGTGCCGCGTGGCCGGCCGGGGCGGCCGGGGCGGCGGAGGCGACGGGCGCGAGGGCGCCCGCACCGAGCAGGGTGGTCGAGACGACGAGACCGAGACGCAGCTTCCGAGAACGTACACGCATGGCATTTCTTCCTTGCTGGGGAATGGTTTCCGGTACGGGCGGGAAATCCTTTTCCGGTCGGATGTGCGGGGGCGCCCCGGCCTCTTTTCGGGCCGGGGCGCCCGGGAGCCTTTCCGTCTCCGCTCGCCGCCTCGCCGGATCAGGAGACGGAGTCGTTCATCAGGCCGAACCAGTCGCCGTCCATGTACTGCTTCTTCCAGGTGTCGATCTGCTCGGGGGTGATCTTGTACTTGTCGGCGATCTTGTCCTTCAGCTCCTTCGAGTCGTCGGCGATCACCGTGAGCGCGATGCGCACCCTGTCCACCACCGTCAGCTCCGACTTGGGCTTGTCGGGCAGATCCGCGAAGCCGAGGCAGGCCGTTCCGCCGGGCTTCCCGGGCTCGCCCGGCTGACCGGGCTGACCGCCCTTGCCGCCCTCGCCGCCCTTGCCGCCTTCGCCACCCGCGCCGCCCGCCGCGCAGTTCGTGGCCTGGAGGCCCGGGACCGAGGCGCTGGTGGCCGCCGGGGCGTGGGACACCGCGGCCTGCGCGGCGCAGGCGGTACCGGTGACGAGGGCCAGGGAGGCCGCGGCCAGGATGAGCGGACGTTGGAAGGGGATCGTGAACATGGGGGTTTCTCCGTTTCAGAGAACGTTCGTTTCGAAGGTGTGGATGCGGTTGAGGGGGGTGGGGCGGAGGCCCGGAGGCCTCCGCCCCGTCACGTCGGACCGCGGTCAGAAGATGCTGCCGCCGCCCTCGCCGCCGCCACCGCCGGAGCCGCCGAAGATGCCGAGGCCGCCGATGCCGCCCTTGCCTCCGTCGCCGCCCTGGAAGACGCCGAACCCGCCGCCGCCGCCCTTGCCGCCGTTGCCGCCCTTGAGGATGCCGTCGCCGCCGCCACCGCCGCCGCCACCGGTCCCGCCGAAGAGGCCCGAGCCGCCCTTGCCGCCGCCGCCGCCGTTGCCGCCGATGACGCCGTCACCGCCGCCACCGCCGCCACCGCCGCCGCCACCCGAGAGGACGCCGTTGCCGCCGTTGCCGCCCTTGCCACCGTCTCCACCGACGCCGAAGACGCTGCCGCCGCCGGAGCCGCCGGAGCCACCGCCGCCGCCGACGAGACCGCCGCCGCCCGCACCGCCGTCTCCGCCCTTGCCGCCGCCGTCCGGGAGGGCGGTGACCACGTGGGCCGGAGCGGGGGCCGCCATGGCCGCCGAGGCCGGGAGGACGACGCCTCCGGTGACGATGGCCGCCGCGGCGGCGAGAGTCGCGAGGCGGAAGCCCCGGCGCTGCGGACGAATGGCGGTGGTGTCAAACTTGCGGTTCATGACTTTCTCCTGACTGTGCATGGGATTTATCGAGGTGCCCCGGAATTTCGGGACGGTGCGGTGAGGGGGATCGAGCGGGAATTCCTCGGTGAGGATTTCCTTCTCTTTCCTGTTTCCTCGTTTCCTTTCCGCACCTCAAGTAAGCCCCAGCGGGCATGGAGGGGTCACGTTCCGGAAAGTCGGGACTTGACAGCACCTCGGACGGCGGATAAAAGCCGGCTCTCAGCCGACCCGGTCGACGAGGACGACCGCCACGTCGTCGGCCAGACGGCCCCGCGCATGGCGCAGCAGGGCCTGGCGCAGGCCCTCCAGGAAGGACTGCCCGGTGCGGTCGCGCAGGGTCTCGGCGGCCGCGGCGAGGTCGAAGAAGGCGTTGTCTTCGTCGCGGGCCTCGATGACCCCGTCGGTGTGCAGCAGCAGCCGGTCCCCCGGCGCGAACGGATAGCTGTCCGTCCTCCCCGGCGGGCCGCTGATGAACTCCTCCAGGCCGAGCGGGGGCAGCGGGACCGTGGGCATCAGGGGCCCGACACAGCCGCGGTGCAGCAGCAGCGGGGGCGGGTGGCCCCGGTTGACGACCTGGACGTCGAGGCTGTCGGGGATCTGTGCCACGAGCGCGGTCACGAACCCCTCCAGGAGCACGTCGTCGCCGTCGGCCAGGCCCGCGCTCGCGGTGGCCGCGTCCCGCCGCAGGGCCGCTCCGCAGTGGTCGATGACCTCCACCAGGTCGCGCTCGTAGTGCACGGACTCCCGGAAGGCGCCCAGGACGACGGCGGCGGCCCGCACGGCGGGCAGCCCCTTGCCGCGGACGTCCCCGACGATGAGCCGCACCCCGTACCGGGTCTGGACCGCGTCGTACAGGTCCCCGCCGATCTGCGCTCCCGTCTCGGCCGCCAGGTACATGCTGGCCGCCCGTACGGGGCCCAGGCGGGCCGGGACGGGCCGCAGCAGCACCTCCTGGGCGGCCTCGGCGATCCGGCGGACCTGGCCCAGCTCGATGTCCCGGCGGGTGCGGACGGCGCGGCTGGTCATGAGGCTCGCGGCGGACACCAGGAAGAGGGCCAGGAAGTTCGTGTAGACCTGCTGGCTGCCCCAGGCGTGGTTGTAGGTGGCGGTGGCGATGCTGACGCACAGGGCCAGTCCGGCCGCCGCGAGCGTGCCCGCGGGGCCCATGGTCACGGCCGCCAGGGCGGGCGTGGCGACCAGCAGCGGGCCGGTGTAGATGACGTGCGCGGGGCTGAACTCGACGAGGAGCACCACGAGGGCGATCGCGAAGGGCAGGGCCTCCGCGAGGACGAAGAGGACCTGGTGGCGGCCGCCGTCTCCCGCTCCCGGGGGCGAGCGCAAGAGCGCTCTCATGAGTACAGCCTGCCTCGCCCGGGTGTACGGCCGCCACTTCGTCCGGCGCGTCGCCCCCGGCCGCCGCCCGGGGACCGGACGGACCGGGTAGGGATGCGGGAGCGGCCCGTCGGCCGGCCCCGCGACCCTGGAGCGCCCCATGAGCACCGACCCCGCGGACGTCCCCCGGGTCTCCCGCCGGGAGTTCGACGCCCTCTTCACCGCGGTCCGCACCTGGGGCCGCTGGGACCCGGCCGACCGGGGGGCCTGGAACCGGGTCACCGCCCGCCACGTGCGCCGGGCGGCCGCCCTGGTCCGCGACGGCCGGCCAGTCGCCCTCGGCCGGCCGTGGGACACCCGGCCCGGCCCCGACAACCCCCGGCCCGCCCTGCACCACATGACCGACCTGGGCGACGTGGAGCCCCCCGAGCCCTCCGCGCACAAGGACTTCCTCGGCGCCGACTACCACGGCAAGGCCGTCAGCCACCTCGACGCGCTGTCGCACCTCGCCTACCGGGGGGAGCTCTACGGGGGTGTGCCGGCCCGCGACGCCGTCGGGGCGGGCGGCGTCCGCTTCGGCTCGGTGGCCGCCCTGGGCCCGCTCGTCACCCGGGGGGTGCTCCTGGACCTGCCGGCCGTCCTCGGGACGGGCTGGCTGGAGCCCGGGCGGGCGGTGCGGGCCGGTGACGTCCTGGCCGCGGAGCGGGAGCTGGGCGCCCGCATCGACGAGGGCTGCGCCGTCCTGCTGCGCACCGGCCGGTTCCGGCGCCGCCGGGAGCTGGGCCCCTGGGACCTCGACACCGCGAGCGCGGGCTTCCACGTGGACGCGGTGCCCCTGCTGGCCGAGCGGGGGATCGCCCTGCTCGGCTCCGACGGGGACGGCGACCTGCGCCCCTCGCCGGTCGAGGGCCTGCACTCCCCCGTCCACGCCCTGGCCATCACGGCCATGGGGGTGCCCCTGCTGGACAACCTGGACCTGGAGGGACTGTCCGCGGCGTGCGCCGCGGCCGGACGCCACGAGTTCCTGCTCGTCGTGACGCCCCTCGACGTCCCCGGCGGGACGGGGTCTCCGGTCAATCCGGTCGCCGTCCTGTGAAGCTGCAAAACACCCGGAATATACTCAAAAAAGCACCTATTCAACTTTCACGGCGCAGCCAGGGGCCACGGGCCACGGGCCACGGGCCACGGCGATCATCCCGACGGAGCCGGTCCACACCGGCAAGGGGAAGTGATGCAGATGGGGCTCACGGGAGACGAGACCGGCCCCGCACGCTCCCGTGAGCGCTTCCTCGAGGGCGGCCCGGTCGAAACGGGGGTGCGCGGGCCCATCCTGAACTCCTGGCTGCGCTGCCGCCTGCTGGGCCTCTCCCCCGACCAGGCCGAGCTGCCCTACCGGGACGACTTCGACCCCGACAGCCGGCTCGTACGGGCCGCCGGACCGGTCCTCGACCAGCTGCGGAACCGGTTCTCCGGCAGCCGGATGAACATCTCGGTCGCCGACGCGGACGGGATGGTACTGCAACGCCGCTTCGGCGACCCCGCCCTGGCCCGCAGCCTCGCCCCCATCCAGACCGTGCCCGGCTTCGTCTTCGCCGAGCGGTACGGCGGGACCAACGGCATCGGTCTCGCGCTGGCCGAGCGGCGCCCCGTCCGGGTCTACCGCGCCGAGCACTTCGCCGAGCGGGCCCAGTCGAACGCCTGCTGCGCCGCCCCCATCCGCGACCAGCTCAGCGGGCACATCGTCGGCGTGCTCTGCTTCGGGTACCCGTACGCCTACGAGCACCCGGACCTGGCCGGCGTGCTCGGCCGCGCGGTCGGGACGATAGAGCGGCGGCTGATGGCCCAGAGCTCGGCGCGCGAGCGCGGGCTGCTGCACGCCTATCTCGACGCCGAACGGCGCGCCCACCCGGCCGCGGCCGGGCCCGACGGGACGCCGCAGCCCGACGGGACGGACGTGCCGGACGGGCTCCTCGGTCCGGCCGGCCCCGGACTGGACCCGCACGACCGGGCGGTCCTCAGGGAGCGGGCCACGGAGCTGATCTCCTCGGGCCGCCCCGGCGCCTTCGGCGTGTCCCTCCCCCGCGGCGGCGAGGCCACCCTGCTCAGCCGCCCCCTCACCAGCGGCACCGGGGTGGACGGCATGGTCGTCGAGGCCGTGATCGGCGGCGACGGCCCGCCGCCGGAACGGCCCGCCGGCTCGGTCCGGGGCCTGGTGCTGGTCGGCGAGCCCGAGGTGGGCCGGTACGCCGTCGAGGCCCGGCGGCGACTGGAGCTGCTGGCCGAGGCCAGCACCCTCATCGGCACCACCCTGGACGTCGGCCGTACCGCCCGGGAGCTCGCCGAGACGGCGGTCCCGCGCCTGGCCGACTACGTCACCGTCGACCTGCCCGAATCGGTGCTGCGCGGCGACGAGTCCGCCGCCCCCGGAGCCGAACTGCACCGCACTGTGGTCCACGGGGTCCGCGACGACTGCCCCTTCTACCCGGCCGGACAGAACGTGGAGCTGCTCGCCGGTACCCCCCACATGCGCTGCCTGACCAGCGGGCACGCCGTCCTGGAGCCCGAACTGGCCTCCGCGGCGGGCTGGATCGCGCAGAACCCCGGACGGGCCCGCAACCTGCTCGACCACGGCGTGCACTCCCTGATCGTCGTCCCGCTGCTCGCGCGCGGCGTACTCCTGGGCATCGCGAGCTTCTACCGCTCCCAGGACCCCGCCCCCTTCGGCGACGACGACATCCGGCTGGCCCGGGAGCTCGCCGCCCGCGCCGCGCTGTCCATCGACAACGCCCGCCGCTACACCCGGGAGCACAACCTGGCCCTGGCCCTCCAGCGCAGCCTGCTGCCGCGCGGACTGCCCGAACAGGGCGCCGTCGAGGTCGCCCACCGCTACCTGCCCGCCGAGTCCGGGGTCGGCGGCGACTGGTTCGACGTCATCCCCCTGTCCGGCACCCGCGTCGCCCTCCTCGTCGGCGACGTCGTGGGCCACGGGCTGCACGCCGCCGCCACCATGGGCCGGCTGCGGACCGCCGCGCGCAACTTCGCCGAACTGGAACTCGCCCCCGACGAGCTCCTCACCCACCTCGACAACCTCATGGTCCGCCTCGACCGGGAGGAGGGCGGCGACGAGGCCCCGGGCAGCACCGGCATCGTCGGCGCCACCTGCCTGTACGCGGTCTACGACCCCACCACCCGGCAGTGCACCATGGCCCGGGCCGGCCACCTTCCGCCCGCCCTGGTCCACCCCGACGGCCGCGTCACCTTCCCCGAGCTGCCCGCCGGACCCCCATTGGGACTGGGCGGCCTGCCCTTCGAGACGGCCGAGATCGAGCTGCCGGAGAACAGCACGCTGGTCCTCTACACCGACGGGCTCGTCGAGGACCGCCACCGCGACATCGACATCGCCTTCGACCGGCTGCGCGGCGTCCTGGCCCACCCGGACCGGGGCCCCGAGGAGACCTGCGAGGCCGTGATGGACGCCATGGCCCCCGAGCACCCCGACGACGACATCGCCCTCCTGGTCGCCCGCGCCCACACCCTGCCCCCGGACCGGATCGCCGCGTGGGACCTGCCGGCCGACCCCTCGAAGGTCGGCGACATCCGCGCCGCCGCCACCCGGCGGCTGGCCGACTGGGGGCTGGAGGAGCTCGCGTTCGCCGCCGAGCTGCTGCTGAGCGAGCTGGTCACCAACGCCATCCGCTACGGGGGCGAGCCCATACAGGTCCGCCTCATCCACGACCGCGCCCTGATCTGCGAGGTCTCGGACGGCAGCAGCACCGCCCCCCACCTGCGGCGGGCGGCCAGCACGGACGAGGGGGGCCGCGGCCTGTTCCTCGTCGCGCAGCTCGCCCAGGCCTGGGGCACCCGCTACACCCCGCGGGGCAAGGTGATCTGGGCCGAATGCGCCCTGAACGCGGCATAACAGCCGTCTTGTCCGGACACGGGCTCCGACGGCCGGTAACATCCCCCTGTCCCGCCCTCCCGCGGGATCCGAGGCCGGCCCCGGAGACGTCCGTGCACGACGCCCATGACGAGAACGACGCCCCACCGGGCCGCCCGCCCCGCACTGCGGGCGCGGAGCCGCTCGTGCGGATCCGGGGTCTCGGCAAGCGGTTCGGCGGCACCGTCGCCCTGGACGGGGTGGACCTCGACCTGCACGGCGGCAGCGTCCTCGCCCTCCTCGGCCCCAACGGCGCCGGCAAGTCCACGCTCATCAAGGTGCTCGCCGGGGTCCACCGGGCCGACACGGGCGAGGTCACCGTGGCCGGGCACCCGCTCGGCTCCGAGGCCGCCTCCGCGGCGATGTCCTTCATCCACCAGGACCCGGGCCTCGTCGACTGGATGACCGTCGCCGAGAACATCGCCCTGGGCACCGGCTACCCGCGCCGCCACGGCCTGATCTCCTGGCGGCGCACCCGGGAGCGGTGCTCCGAGGCCCTGGCCGCCGTCGCCGGCCACCTCGACGCCGACGCCCGCCTCGCCGACCTCGCACCCGCCGAGCGCTCCCTGGTGGCCGTCGCCCGCGGCCTCGCCCGGCACACCCGGCTCCTCGTCCTCGACGAGCCCACCGCCACCCTCCCCGCCGCCGACTGCGCCCGGCTCTTCGACGTCCTGCACGCGCTGCGCGACCGGGGTCACGCCATCCTCTACGTCAGCCACCGACTCGACGAGGTGTACCGGGTCGCCGACGCCTTCGCCGTGCTGCGCGACGGCCGCCTGGTCACCGAGGGCGCCCTCCCCGGCTACGACCCCGGCCGGCTCGTCCGGGACATCACGGGCGGCGAACCGGCGGGGCGCGGGCCGACGGGGCGCGGGCCGACGGCCGGCGGAGGGCCGGCGCCCGGGCGGCCCCCCGTCCTGCGCCTCGACGCCGTGACGACCGACCGCAGCGGGCCCGTCAGCCTGGAGCTGGCGCCCGGGGAGATCCTGGGCATGGTCGGGCTGACCGGCGCCGGCCACGCGCACCTGGGGCGCGCCCTCGCCGGTGTACTGCCGCTGCGCGGCGGGCGGGTGCTGCTCGACGGCCGGCCGTACCGGCCGCGCGGCGCGGCCGCAGCCGTGGGCCGCGGCGTCGGGTTCGTGGCCGCCGACCGCCAGGAGGAGGGGTGCGCCCCCGATCTGACGGTCCGGGAGAACCTCCTGGCCAACCCGCGGGCCGCCGGGGTTCCGGCATGGCGCTGGCTCGGGCCCCGGCGCGAGCGGCGCGAGGCGGCCGCCCTCCTCGACCGGTTCGCGGTGCGGCCCCGGGACACCGAGGCGCCCGTCGCGACCCTGTCGGGCGGCAACCAGCAGAAGGTGGTCCTGGGCCGGTGGCTGCGCGGGCGCCCACGGCTGCTGGTCCTGGAGGAGCCGACCGCGAGCGTGGACGTCGGCGCCAAGGCGGCGGTCCACCGGA
Source organism: Streptomyces sp. NPDC001373 (assembly GCF_042895815.1). Taxonomy (NCBI): domain Bacteria; kingdom Bacillati; phylum Actinomycetota; class Actinomycetes; order Kitasatosporales; family Streptomycetaceae; genus Streptomyces; species Streptomyces sp. NPDC001373. The sequence continues at coordinate 313,990 of NZ_JBIAWQ010000007.1, read as the reverse complement.
TGCTCGACGGGGCGGCAGCCGAGGGAACGGGGATCCTGCTGGTGTCCACCGACTTCGAGGAGGTCGCGGACCTGTGCCACCGCGCGCTGGTCTTCGTCCGCGGAGCGGTGGCGGCGGAGCTGTCGGGGGCCCGCCTGACCCCGGCCGAACTCACCCGCACCGCCTCGGCCATGCCCCCGATCACCGGCAGCACGGGGGCTCCGTGACCCACCGGCCCCCGCACGGGCACCTCGTCGGAAGCTACGGCCTGCCGGCCCTGGCCGTGCTGCTCTTCGCGGCGTTCTCCCTCGCCCTGCCGGACACCTTCCCCACCCGCGACAACGTGTCCGCGATCCTGTCCGACCAGTCCATCCCCGCCCTGCTCGCGCTCGGGGCGACGGTGCCCATCGCCGCCGGCAAGTTCGACCTGTCGCTCGGCTACGGCCTGGGCCTGGCCCACGTCCTGGTGATCCACCTGATCGTGAACGGGGGGACGCCCTGGCCGCTCGCCTGCCTCGCCGTGGTCGTGGGCGGGGGCCTGGCCGGCGCTGTGAACGGGATCGTGGTCGAGTTCGCCCGCATCGACTCCTTCATCGCCACGCTCGGCACCGGCAGCATCATGTACGCCCTCACCGGCTGGCTCACCGAGGGCAGCCGGATCGTGCCGGGGCCGGAGGGGCTGCCGTCCTCCTTCACCGCCCTGTACGACGCCGTGTTCCTGGGCCTGCCGCTGCCGGCCTTCTACGTCCTCGCGGTCGCCCTGGTCCTGTGGGTGGTGCTGGAGCGGCTGCCCCTCGGCCGCTGCCTGTACGTCGCCGGCTCCAGCCCCCGCGCCGCCGCCGTCCTCGGCATCCCCACCCGCCGGCACTCGGTCTACGCCTTCGCCATGTCAGGCCTGGTCACCGGTGTCGCCGGGGTGCTGCTGGCCGCGCAGCAGCAGATCGGGAACCCCAGCGTCGGCCTGGAGTACCTGCTGCCCGCGTTCGTCGGGGCGCTGCTGGGCTCCACCACCGTCACACCGGGACGGGCCAACGCCCCCGGGACCCTGGTGGCCGTCGGCGTGCTCGCCGTCGGGCTCGCCGGGATCGGCCAGCTCGGCGCTGCGTTCTGGGCCACCCCGCTGTTCAACGGCTGCACGCTGCTGGTGGCCGTCGGCCTGGCCGGCTACGCGGCGCGGCGGCGGCTGCGCCCTCGGGCCGCGGAGGACGGGCCGCCCTCCCCCACCGGCGGCGCCCCGCCCCGGCCACCCGCGCACCAGCCGCCCGCGCACCCCTGATCAGGAGCACCGTGTACCCGACCCGCAAGCGCCTCCTCGCGGCCGCCGCCCTGTGGGTGACCGCCTCCGCCCTCGCCCCGGGCTGCGGGGCCGGCCACTCCGCGCCCACCCCGGCCCCGCCCTCGGCGACCGGCTGCGCGGCCGCGCTCGCGAAGGCCCGGGCGGCCGTGGCGCGGGCCGGGCGGACCGACGCCGCCTGGAAGGGCCCCACCACCGGCCCGGCCGCGGTCCCCGGCAAGACCCTGGTCTACGTCGCCCAGACGATGACCAACCCCGGGGTCGCCAAGGTCGCCGAGGGGGTGCGGGAGGCCGCGGCGGACATCGGCTGGAACGTCCGGGTGATCGACGGGGAGGGCACCCCGGCCGGGATCCAGGCCGCGCTGGGCCAGGCGGTCACCCTCAGGCCCGACGGCATCGTCATCGGCGGGTTCGACCCGCGGCTGACGGAGCGGGAGACGGCGCGCGCGCAGGCCGAGGGCATCCCCCTGATCGGCTGGCACGCCGTCGGCTCCCCCGGCCCGAGCACGGACCCCCGGCTCTTCACCAACATCACCACGAGGCTGGAGGAGGTGGCGGGGATCAGCGCGGACTGGGTCGTCGCCCGCTCCGGCGGGTCCGGCGGGGCGGTGGTCTTCACCGACGACTCCATCCCGTTCGCCCGCACCAAGGCGGAGCTGATCCGGCGGCGCCTCGCCGAATGCCCCGGCGTCGCCCTGCTCGCCAGCGAGAACATCCCCATCCCGGACGCCGGTCAGCGCACCCCCCAGGAGGTCTCCTCGCTCCTCGCCCGCTTCGGGGACCGCTGGACCGACTCCGTCGCCATCAACGACCTCTACTTCGCCGACGCGGCCCCGGCCCTGCGCGCCGCCGGGCGGCCCGGCGGCGGCCCGCCCTTCAACATCGGTGCGGGCGACGGGGACCCGTCCGCCTTCCAGCGCGTCAACAGCCGCGGCTTCCAGGCGGCCACGGTCCCCGAGCCGCTGAACCAGCAGGGCTGGCAGATCGTCGACGAGTTCAACCGCGCCTTCGCCGGGCGGCCCGCCAGCGGCTACGTGGCCCCCGTGCACGTGGTGACGGCCGAGAACAGCGGCGGGGCCACCTCCTGGGACCCGCAGGGCTACCGGGAGGCGTACCGGAGGATCTGGCACGGATCATGACGTCCTGAAAGGCGCGCCGCGCGGACGCGGAGCCCCGCCGAGGGCCGGTGCGGGGTTACTTGTCCGGTTATGGGTAGTCTTCCCGGGTCGGTGTGCCGAGTTCCGTCAGGACGGGGTGGGGTTGTCGTGGGTCGTCGGACAGGGACACGTGCCGGGGCGGTGGCCGCGGCGCTGCTGCTCGGGTTGAGCGGATGCGGCGGCTCCGGAAAGTCCGGGGACGGGAAGCCCCCGGGCGGTCCGGCCGCGAGCGCGAGCCGCGCGCCCTCCGCACCGGCGCCCGCCGCCGCGTCCCCGGGCGGCGACGCGAAGCCGGCCTCCGGGGACGTGCTGCCGGGCATGGTCGGCGCGGCCGCGGCGCGCGCGCAGCTGGCGGCGCTGACGACCGGCAGGCCCGGCACGATGGCCGGGTACAGCCGCGACAAGTTCACGCACTGGGCCGAGCAGGGCGCCAAGTGCGACACCCGCGAGGTGGTCCTCAGGCGCGACGGCAAGGACGTCGCCCAGGACTCCGAGTGCCGGGCCGTGTCGGGCAGCTGGAAGAGCCTGTACGACGGGGCCGTCGTCAACGAGGCCTCGAAGCTGGACATCGACCACATGGTCCCGCTCGCCGAGGCCTGGCGCTCCGGTGCCTCCGGATGGGACGCCGCGAAGCGGAAGGCCTTCGCCAACGACCTGGTGCGGCCGCAGCTGCTGGCGGTCTCCGCCGCGTCCAACCGCTCCAAGGGCGACCAGAGCCCCGACCTGTGGCAGCCGCCGGACAAGTCGAGCTGGTGCCAGTACGGGCGCGCCTGGACCACCGTCAAGTCCCACTACGGACTGACCGTCACCGAAGCCGAGAGGGCCATGCTCACCACCATGATCGACACCTGCGCCGCATGACCGGGCCCCGGCGGTACCAGTGGCAGGACGAGGTCCTGGCCGGCCCCGGCGGGGCCATGACCGACGAGGTCGGCGTCATCACCGGCCCGCTGACGCTGCGCACCACCGGCGGGCCGGACGGGAGGGTCCGCTTCGAGGTGCAGTACACCGACGCGGACGAGTGGTACACCCTCACCGGCAGCCCGGCGGCGCACGGGGACCCGCAGGCGCTCCACTCCGCGGCCCTGCGGGCGATCCGCTCCGGAGGCGGGGCCGAGGCCCCCTCCCCACCCGCCTGAGCGGCCGCCGCGGACGGATCGTTGAGCCGCCCGGGTGACGGGCGATAACCCCTGCTGCCGGGCGCAGTTGATCCAGACGTCCCGCCGGGGACAGCTCATGCGACAGAAGGATCTCCACGATGCTCAAGAAGTTCATGGCCACCGCCGCGGTCACCGCCTCCATCCTGGGCACGGGCGCCCTCGCGGCCTCCCCGGCGATGGCGATCGGCAACGACAACGGCGTCAACACCGTCAACGGCAACGGCGCGCAGCAGATCTACGGCAACCAGGAGACCGCGGGTGCGATGAGCCCGCAGCTCAGCGCGGTCCAGGGCTCGCTGAACAAGCTCTGCGTCGGCCTGCCGGCCAAGGTCAACGTCCAGTCGGTCCTGGCCCTCGTCAACGTCGGCGTCCAGGACATCCCGATCGCGTCCAACCCGCAGAACCAGCAGTGCGCCGAGAACTCCACGCAGGCCAAGGGCGACGAGACCCTCTCGCACATCGCCTCCAACATCCCGGTCCTGTCCGGGAACCTGTCGTCCGGCAGCTGAACCGCGGTCCCGGAGCGGGGGGGGGGGGCCCCGGGGGGGGGCCCCCCCCCGGGGGGGGGGGCCCGGGGGGGGGGGGGGGGGGGGGGGGGGGGGGGGGGGGGGCGGGGGGGGGGGGTC